>CAZFLD010000046.1:0-35247 GCA_964519835.1 uncultured Spirochaetales bacterium | reverse complement strand
ACAACAAGCAGCGGCGCGCCGGAAAGAAGACCAAGGCCGAGCGTGAGTGTGCCGGTGATCACAAGGCTCCATGCGATAATACGCCGGTTTCCGATGCGATCCGCAAGCCTGCCGGAGAACAACAACACCGCAACGCCCGAAACACGTGAAGCACCGACTAGGGTGTTCACAAGCTCCGGGTCAAGACCGTGGAAAACAATAAGGTAGCCCGGCAGCACTTGGTAGACACCAAATGCGCAGGCGGCCGCCAGCACAAAGATCACCAACATGAGTACAAATCGTGCCGAGCCCAAGTAACGCCGCAACGTGTGGAAACTCGGCGGCGCTCCGCGGCCGTCCCCTCCCTTGCCCAAGAACACGTACAGAAGTGTCACGATCAGACACACGCCGCCTGCGATGGCAAGCACACCGGCACGTCCCAGGTCCGGACCCAGAAGCGCAACCGTGATCGGTGCCGCAACAAAGCCGAGAATCGGCCCCAACTCGTGGACGGCGATCGCGGTTGCTACCTCTTTCCGTCGGATAAGTGCCGACGTGGCGGGAAGACCGCTCCCCGCATATATGCCCGGCCCGATTCCCAGGAGAAACAGGCAGACCATAAACGCCTCTTTTGACACGACCACGGCACACAGGAACAACCCAAGGGCGGTGAGAAACCCGGACAGGATAATCGCGCCACGGTGTAAAAGCCGGGAAGAGACGTATCCCGACAGCAGCAGCGCCACCACAAAGCCCCCCGACATGGCCAAAAAGAAGTCGGTGGCGGCTTCAAACGAGATTTGGAGCTCTTGAGCAATCCGCACCAAAAGCGGGGAGATCAAAAGGCGCGAGTAGGCGGCAAGGAAGACCATCCCCGCCATAAGGAGGACGGCGGGCCATCCTTTTCGCAAGCTCAGTCGAGACTCGGAATCACTCATCTGCGTTCCGCCAACCCATACCGGCAACCTGTTGCCCCGACGCCTGATCAGGCGCCGCTACGACCGGCCCCGTGGCGTGGATACGACCGGTGCCCATGGCGCGCCGACGACCATCTCTACAGAACACGATGTGTGGGCCGGGGAAAGCCCGGCTGAAACGCCTGGACCTCGCTTGCCACAAGCACATCGCCAATCGCGGGAACAAACTCGCTATTGTACAGTTCCTCGAGCGCACTTGGTTCGGTTTGGACGCGAGCATTAAGCGTCAGGGCCACCTTGTTCGCTTGACGGCCGGAGATCGCTTCCAACGGGTCCTCGTTGTTTACCACCCCGACCTTACATGCGCCGTGATCGGTCTTTGCAAAGAGCTTGATGTGCCCAATTGGATACCGACGCGCAAGTACGGCCCGGTGAAACGCAGAGAGCGCGGCGTTTATCCTCTGCAGGGCGTCCGGTCCCTCAATCTCGAGCTGCGCATCCAACCATGCAAGCTCCGCCTCGCCCCGTCCGTAACGCTCGTAGTCCATCTCCATCGACGGACCCGGCTGTACCGCGAGCGCTTCCTCCGCCGCCTGAAGCCAGAGCTCCCCGTCGCCTTCCTCGTGGGCGGAATGGGCTATCACCCGATCGACTCCGTACGCTTTTTTGGTTTCGCAAACAAGATCATCGACGAGGTCACTCGGGAGCAGGTCTCGTTTGTTGACGACAAGAACCTGGGCCTCCTCGATCTGCTTGTCGAAGATGTATACGATGCTGTCGCTAAACGGCAACGGCTTTCCGTGGACTCGCCGTTCCAAGAGCCTTGCATCCACAAAGGTGGACACACTGCCTCCGTACTCCTTTTGAATGTCGAGAAGCGGCTTTACCACCGTGGCAAGGACATCCGTGCAGGAGCCGACGGATTCGGCAAAGACGACATCGGGCCGGGCGTCTGTGTGGAGAGTCAAGACGTGTCGCTCGAACTCGTCGTAATTGCAGCAGAAACAGCCGCCCGCGACGGAGACGGTGGAGATTCCCTGCGCGTCGACGAAGTTGTGGTCGACGAGGTACCTTCCCTGGTCGTTCGTAACCACCCCTACACGGAGCTTCCGCGCGACAAGCGCTTTCGCGGCGCCGACTATCGCGGTTGTCTTGCCGCTTCCCAAGAATCCGGTCACAAAAAAGATCGTCACGGTTTCCTCGCTACGTTGAGTTGCTCCAAGTCTTCGATGCGGCGTGGCCAGTCGTCCTTGAGGAGCCGACTCAATGCTCGGAGGCCATTGTCGTCTAAGGCGCTTGTGATTGCAAACGGTGACTTCTGAGCGCGGAACAGAATTTCGTCCGAGTAAGCGTTTCCGATGCCGGCGCCGACGGCCTGCGGGCGCGTTTCCGCTCCCCCGGAGGCAGCGGCATACGCGCGTTCTTTGGTGCGCCCGGCGATCATTAGGTGGAGCAGAGCCACCCGGTACGCTTCGATGTCTGGGATCTCGGGCATCTACTGTAGGTCCGCGGCCACTTGGTGTACAAGCTGTGGCACCAGCTCGGGCAACCTACCGGCGTCGATGCAACGGATCGCCGCACGTGCTTCCTGACGAAACAGGTCGAAGTAGTTGTTTTCCGCGGGGTCGACGTTGATGTAGATCAGCCGCGTCCCGGTTCGCACGACCTCGCGCATCGCCACGATTGTATCCTCCAGTGCCGCCTGTCCTTCGTAATTTAGCGCGGACGGCTGGCCGTCGGAAATGTGGAAAAAGTAGCGGCGATCGGCGCCGCTCGCGACAAGCTTGTCGCCAACGTAGCGCAAAAAGTCACCGTCGCGGTTGGCGTCCGCGGCGATAAACCCGCTGATCGCCTCGCGAGAGACCGGCCGGTAGATGTTGGTGCCGGTGACGCTGTTAAATGCGTACACCGTCGGCGTGATGGATAGAGCGAGCAGCGCGTCAAAAAAAATCAGCGCAAAGTGCTTCTCCATGTCGATGATTAAATCCTCGCCCTCTCCCGGCCATGCCGGGGCACCGTTGTGGAGTCGGACGGCCTGTTGTGTGCTTCCCGAAATGTCCAAGCCAATCACAACCTCCGCGGTCGGTCGCTCGTCCACTTCGGCCACCAGAATCGACTGGTCAATACTGTTTTTGTAGTCGGCAATAATGTCGATTACTCGCTCCATCTCCAAATCGCCGTCCTCTTGGTTGAGGGCGTAGAGGGTCGGCGCATCGTTTGGGAACATTCGCTCGAGCATCCGGTGAATATGGCGAGTAATTGATGCGTACCGAGCGTGTCTCCGCAGGAACGCGCGGTCCACGGAGGACACGGAGAACTCACGGATCTCCGATCGCCGGAGGCGTCTGTGTGTTGATGGGTCGTAGGATCGCACGGTGAGGACCTTGCGTTGCTCTTCGTCGCGTGCCTCGTCTGGATCGGTGTCGGATTGGATCGTTGTCGCCTGCTGCAGAAGCTCGTCTCTGATACGACGACGATCCTCCTCGGACATGCCGTCCACCTGCCGGACGCCGGCACGGTAGTCTGCCGCCGTGTGGCGCATGTCGTCTACAAGACTGCTCACCTCGCGTTTCCGTCGCTCCTGCTCCCGTTCCGCCAGTTTTTCGGACGGACTAACCGGCTCTACCGGAGCCACAAAGCGTTCGGGATGAGCGTTCGCCTCTTCGTAGAGTTCCTCCAGCTCTTCCTTTGTGGTGACGGTTCGCTCGCCGGAGTATGCTCCGTTGGGATGAACGGTCCGGCCGGCCGGCTCCCGACCGGACGGCTCGGGATGGGCGGAGGGCGAATCCATGTCCGGGTCGCCGTCGGGAAGAACCTCGCCACCGGAGCCTTCCAAGATATTGGTAAGGGCGCTCTGGGCTTGGTCCGGCAGAACTTCCGCCTCAGACTCAATCCATCCCTCGACGATCTCGTACACGTCGTCCGCGAGCTTCAGAGCAGATAAGGGATTTTTGAGCTCCATGGCGGAGCAGCGCGCGGCAGTTTCGGTGCAGAACTCACCAACGTTACTATACGGTCCGCTCGGTAGCGACGATACAAAGAGATCGTCGACCCGTGTCCGCCACGCCTCGTCGCGGTTGTAGCGCTCGAAATCGAAGTGCACCGCATCGGTCACCGCGGCCAGAAATACAAAAATCGACTGCTCCGGCGTGTCTTCGTCCAGAAAAAACCTGCGCCCGGCGTCAAACAGCTCCGGTATCACCGGGTGGAGGTCGGCCTGTTCTAAAAACGTCTCGATTCGGTAGTCCTCGAAGAAGTTGAACAGAAGGCGCAGAAGCTCGGGACGACGTTTGGTGTGGGAATACTGCCCAAAGGCGATGGCAAACGATCCCCCAAGGAGGTGCCCACACTCGTGGAGCGCGAGGTACACGTACATCGTTAGGTTTCGGTTATTCGAAAGCTCTTCCGGATCGTCGAGAAAAAAGTCCACCGTCCGCGGCAGATAGACGGCCCGCCCTTCGGTCTTGGCCCAATCCGCAGGATAGATAGGCAGTGAGCCGACCAGCGGCAAGGTGTACTCGAGGATCACCGGCTTCGCCCGCTCGAAGGGGAGTGCGTAGAAGGCGTTGGGTCGCGCGGCGTCGGCGATGAGGTCCGGCGACTCCTGCCACACCCCCAGCAGGTGCTCGACGTAGGGCTCGAGGAGCTCTTCGTCTATCACTTCGAGGGCCGCAAGAACTCCATCCACCTGGCCGGCCTCTTCGGCCACCACCCGCGCAACCTGCACCCAGTACGCACCGCGGGGAAAACGCTCGACCACCGGCTTCCAAAGCTCATCCGCAAGGCGACGCATCACCGTCCGGTACAGCTCCGTTCGGGCGGCAGTCGTGAAAATAGGAGCTCCGTCCGTATCACGGTTCCCTTCCAAGGATTCGGCAAAAAAACGGTGCGCCGCGGACACGTAGCGGCCGATGTGATTCAGGCGATCGTCGTCTACGAGGTCCGAAAGCGTCAGGTACACAAAATCATAGAAAACAAACTCCAATACCATGTGGGTAAGGCGTGCTGAGGAGTTGTGCTCCGTGAAATAGCTCATAAACTGCGCTCGCCGGTTTAATACCACCCGCGGCAGCTTGCCCTGGAGCAGAATCGAGAGGAGCAATTTGCCAAAGTTTCGCGTCCGGAAGCGTGGCGGCATAAAATCGACGACACAGCGGACTGCGTTGCGCACCATAAAAAGCCGAACCTCTTCGTCACCCTGATACCTTCGGAAAAAGGCGTTAAATGCGTCGCTGACAAAAAAGGAAATCAGCGAGACTGCACGGTTCCTATCCAGACGCAGGACCGTGTCGAATATGTAGCGCTCCGTCAAACCTCTGCGGGCGGCATACGTACGCAGGAACACCGGCACAACCGACTCATCGTCGACTTCACAAAACCGGCGAAGAATCGCGCCGATGCGGCGAAGGGTCACGTCCACGCTACCGCGCTTTATCCGGGCGGCAACACGCGGCCCGGAGATGGCGCGGAGCACCGGCGGCAAGACGCCCAATCCACGACGGGTGGTCACGTAGTCTGCAACAAACCGAAAACCGGCCGCCGGACTAAGATCGCCGGCGTACACGCTGCGGAATCGCTCGAAGTCCTCCCGCACCACCGCGTCTAGAAACCCCTCGAGGGCATGCACGTCCTTTAGGCCCAAATCCACAACGGTCCTGCCCAGGGCAATGGTGGCATCCGACTCGGCTTGGGCGTACATCCGCCGAAGGAAAAAAAACCGGTCGCTGTTTAGGCACACTAAGAGCTCCATGCACGCTTCGGCGTCCCGACAAGCGGCATGAAAAATAAGCGACTCCATTTGCTCGTAGAAGCGACGGCTTGCCGGCGGATGAAAAAACGTACGCGCCACTCGATTGTAGGCGTCCGAAGCGGCAACACTAAACACGGAAGTAACAACTTCGTCTGAGTCGCGATAGGTGTAGACCAGAGAGAACACACGGATCAGATGGCCCTCGAGCCGCTTTGGCGCCGCCCGCCGCGCACGCTCCAGGAATTGTCGCGCCTCCTCCATACGAAGGATATCCTGCAGGCGCAGAATCTCGGCGGAGGAGATAAATAGTCCGTCTAGAATACGAACGAGCTGGCCGGACTTCGGAGCTCTCCGTCTGAAGACCTCCCGTAGCCTGGCTTTGACGTCGGGATCAAACTGCATGGGTTCTGTCGCGACCGAGAGACAGGTTTAGCTTGGTACTGCCGGCCATCAGTCCAAGACCCTTGGCGACGGTCGTGACAAGCTGATGGCTGGTCATGGAGGTGAGTTTTCGATCTCGAAACGGGCCGTAGCAGATTTGGTCCACCACAAGCCTAGTGGCAAAGCTCTGCGCGGGAAATCGGTGGTAGCCCCTGCTCAGCAAGTGCTCGTACACCGTCAATGCGGCGCTGATAATTCGTATGCCCGCCTTGTGTACCGACAAGAGCCCGGCGTCCTCCTGTCGATGGAGGTCGCCCAGCCCAATCTCTTTGAGAATTGGCGACGAGCCCGACTCGGCCATCTCGTTTATCACGTCGACGAGGCGGGCGAGGGAATGCGCAAACTCCGTAGGACCAAACGCCCGCTTGTTGAGAGCCTTTGTCAGTGCCTCGGCCTCTTTTCCGGAATCACGGAGCATGGATCTGTCGTCGAATATTCGATAGGTCCACATGATTTCCGTGTCGTGTCGCTCGTTCCCAAACATCGGCATCCAGGTTAGGCCGCCGTCTTTGTCGCGATGAGCCCGATAGAACTCCCCGTGCTCGTCGATACCCCGATAACCCAAACTGAGATTGTACTCCTTCGCCGACGGCAGCTCTTTTCCCGCCGTCCTTGCAGCCTTTAACGCCGAAACGTACGCCAAAAAGGTGGGGCGCCACGGAGCGTACTGAAAATGGACAAACCGGTCCGCTACCGACTCCTCCAGGTCATGCGCCGTCATTCCGCGGCTCGGATTGTAGCTAACCACCACCCAAAACCCGTCGGCCGCATAGACCTGCACGCCGTCGTTTCTGTCGATCGACCGGCGGTCGTCGACCGCCGAGTTTAGTCGCTTTTGAGTGTCTTCTTTGAGGAGATTGAACTCATCGGCATAAAAGATCGCACCGTCTTCCATTGCCCGCACAAGGGGACCATTCTCGTGGCGCGTAACCGTAGCTTCGCCGTCCCGCTGCAAGGTCGGATGAGAGATGATGTGCGACTCAGTGGTGCGCGTAGAGCAGGTCTTGCTGTGAAGAGGAACTCCCGCCAGCCCCGCGATCTCCCGTACCGTCTCGGTTTTGCCCGTTCCCGGCGGTCCCGCCAGGGCGGCGTGTAAACCGTACCTTCTACACAGAAGCAGGATTTGAATTTCGTCGATGCCCTCTGGAGCTACTTGATTGGCGATATAACGAAGGCGCTTCATAGTTTATGGGGTGTAGTATTAATCAAAGGGAGGGTGATTGCAAACGTCACGCGGAAAGGGGCGAGGGATGCCCCTGGACCCGTTGGTGGGTGCACACCTGAGGGGCTCGAGGCTCGCGCGGGTAGACGCTATAGGCTCGCCCTGAATACCATCCACGCAGACGCGGCGATACGCGCCGCAAAAGGAGCACGCAGTGGGAGAAGAGCAACGTACCGCTAACCGTGGGCGCGGTGTCGGCACATCCAATCGCCCGTCCGTCCTCGTCATCGTAAGTGACGACCAGCGCTACGACACGATCGGCGCAATGGGCAATCCGCACATCAATACACCGAACCTCGACCGGCTGTGCGCACGGGGCTACGCCTCCGAACGGCATTTTTGCACTACCCCGATCTGCACGCCGGCGCGCGCGGAGATACTTACGGGCCGAAGCTCGTTCGGCAACGACGTTCCGTGGTTCGGGATGCCGATCGAGCCGGGGCTGACGCTGCTTCCGGAAGTGTTTCAGGCTGCGGGGTATCACACGGTCCACGTTGGCAAGTGGCACAACGACGGTCATCCCCGCGACAAAGGCTACGACCAGACGCACTGTGTACAGCCCTCGGACAACCTAAACGACTACGCCGAGCACGGCCACTACGTGCGCTACAAGACGGCGAACGGCGAAGTCGCCGGGCACAGCACCGAGGTGTTCACCAACGCGGCCGTCAAGGCCCTTTCGGAGGCACCCGGGGACAAGCCGATCTTCACGTACTTGGCCTACATCGCTCCCCACGATCCCCACGACAGCCCCCCTCCCTTCGACACGATGTACGATCCGCGGAACATACCTCTTCCGTCGAACTACATGCCCGAGCATCCTTTTGACAACGGCGATATGGTCATACGGGACGAACTGCTGGAAACCTGGCCACGACGACAGGCTGCGATTAAAGACTACGTCGCCCGCTACTACGGGATCATCGGCCACATGGACTACAACATCGGTCGCCTTCTTGGCTACCTCGAAAGCCGTGGAATGCTCGAGAACACCATCGTGCTTTTTACCGGCGACCAGGGATTGGCCGTGGGCAGCCATGGGCTTCTCGGCAAAGAGAACATGTACGACCACAGCATCGCTTCGCCCTTTATCGTCTCAGGTCCGGGCGTACCGGCGGATTCACGTTCGCGCGCAATGTCGCACCACGTCGATATTCTGCCGACCCTCTGCGACCTGACCGGCATCGAACGGCCGACGTCCGCGCGCGATGGCCACAGCCTTGTTCCGGTGTTCCGCGGCGAGAAGTCCGATGTGCGCGACGAGGTCCTCTGTCAGTTCTACAGCCCGGAAGAGCCCGGACAAACGCTCCGCCACACACAGCGTGCCCTGCGCACCAAGCGGTGGAAGCTCACCTGGTACCCGCAGATAGATCGCTACCAGCTATTCGATCTCGAGCGCGACGGCGACGAGCTTGTGGACCTTATCGCTCCGTGGAGAGCACGGCACAGGCGGGCTAAAGAGGCAGGCCAATCGGTTTGGGAACAGGACAAGTGGTCCGCCGTGGATCTGCGTGCACCGTACGGTCCCGGCGAAGTCGAGTCAGTTTTTGAGGACCTCAAGCGACGCCTGCGCGTCCACATGGAGGCGACCGCGGATCCGTTGGCGGCGGGTTAGGGACGGCGCCTCACCGCTTCGAAAGCTTGTTGTATACCTCATTATAATGGAGGGCGGATTCGACCGGCGTATTCGCGGGGATGTGGTTGCCTACCGCCATGATAAAGCCGGGACAGGCCTTGCCGATGCTCATACACCGCTCCACTTCAGAGCGAATCTGATCGCGGGTCCCTGAGAGGAGCACGCAAGTGTCGGCGTTACCGACAAAGAAATGAGTCGTGCCGTAGCGCCGGTACCAGTCGGGGTGGATAAACGGACCGCTCGTCCACACGATATCGTCGTGAACCATCACCGCCGGCACGTCGGCTTCAGCGAGGCGTGGAAGTAGCGGCCGATCCATTCGGAGTAGCGTTCGGTCACTCGACCAAAGCCCGCCGGATCGGTCCCGGCTTCAAGGAGCAGCTTGTCCGAGCCAAACAGATCGATAAGCCCGGAGATACAGGTGACATAAATGCCGGTAGTGCACTTCAAAGCGACGAGTGATCTCCGCCGAGGGCACGTTCGGGAGTTGTTCCACGGGATCGAATGCCAGAACCTCTTCGGCGGAGGCAAATGCCCCCGATGCGTCGTCACGGAAGTCGGTACCGCCTTGGTCATACACGGCGTGGCCCATACGCGTGCGATACTCGCCAAACTCGTTGGCCGAGATAAGGATCGACCACATAAAGCCGTAGTCCCAGTGGTCTCTTCCAACAAACAAGCGCGACGCCGACCGTCGTTCGTCCTCCGGAGTGTCCGGACCAACGTCGAGCCCGGTTTCGGAACGAACCAACGGCCAGTGGTGATGGGCGGAATACTTGGTACGTGGGACACGCTCGGGCATTTGCAGATTGAGGGCTGCCCAGCAGTTTTGGTTGGGCCTAGCGCTACACCACCCTCAGCTCGCGAAGCACCTCCGCCAAGTTCCGACCCATAAGCTGGTGGCCGTCCTTGCTCGGGTGGATCAGATCGGCGGATAGTCCCGAGAAGGAAGTAAGGATTCTGTCGCCGTCGACGTACTGGAGTGTTGGGTCTGCGATCTCTTTGTGGATTCGCTTTAGTGCGGCACGGAAGCCGCGATTCTTGGCGGTGTTTGGCCCGGGCTCGATGAGGTAGTCGTCGGAGTTTGGAAATATGTCGATAAGGACCATGGGGCGGGCCTCGGCTTTGCTCCGAATAGTCTCGATCAACGCCCTCGCCCGTGACTCGAATTGGTCCGCGCTAAAGCCCCCGCGCATGTTTACGCCTAGTTCCAGGGTGGCAACGTCCCACTCCTCAGCCTCCGCCAGATACGCGGCGACCTCGGGCTCGCAGAGGCACGAACCGCTTAGGCCCTTGTTGTACAGATCGACGCCGACGTGGCGGGCGGCATGCTCGACGTAGCCCGGTGTGGCGTTTGTGATGGACGAGCCGTAGGCGAGCCAACGGGTTCCTGGTTTCTCCACGGGTATTGGCGGGCGGATCGGTGCGCCGACGCCGTCGACATCGTGGTAGACCACGGTGGCGCCGTTCGCGACCACCCGCCACACTGTTGGAGCAAACCTCGCCTTGGCAAATGCCTCGTTCCCCCGTTTGAGCAATTAATGGAGGCTCCGTCGCCAAAGGCATAGTTGCAGCGAGCCGAAAGCGTGACGGCCCCCCTGTTCGCAGGCCCGGCAAATCGCAACTCAACCCCATCGGAACAGGCCGCCGCGTGATGCCCGAGAGTCGAAAGGTGCCGGCGTACCTCGCGCGGATAGCGATACAAGGCGAGCCCACGAGGGTGATCCCATGGTACAAGCTCGGCAGCGTTGTGAAACTCAATGTTGTCATGAACGATCATAAACCCGCTCCTTCGGTTGCACCGGTGCGCCCGCACGTTGCCCGGCGAGCAGGGCAAACACGTTTGCCGTCCAAGTATAGGCAGGATCGTGGAGGGGCGCACCTGTTACAGGGTTGAAGCACTCAGCGAAGCCGCCGGAAGCGCAGGCGTCACAAAAGCGCCTCGTAATCTCGTCGGCAAGCGAGTGCGCGCCGCCGTCGTGGAGACCGTCCACAATCATCATCACCGCAGGCGCCCACATCGGCCCACGCCAGTACCCCTCTTCCAGAAAATGAGGGCTTCTACCCGACTCCGTCGACAATCCGCACCGCTGCAGGAATCGTCCGGGGTCCGCTAGCCCATCCACAAGCGCCTCGAAGTGCCCGCGCGGAAGGCGGTGGCCTAGGACCACGGGGATACAGCAGAGCAGTGAGTCGCCCCCGTCCTCGACTCGCACGTGGCTTCCGCTCTGCATGGCCACAAAACGATCGTCCACGAAGCTGTGATCGAGAAGAACACGCAAGGCTTGCGCCGCTCGCCCGCGCCACGTGGCGGCCTGATCCGCCATGCCAAAGCGCTCGGCCAAATCGCCCAAGACCTCCATCTGGATAACAAGCAGGGCGTTCAAGTCCGACGACTCCACCGGAGGTGTGACATCGAAGGCACTTGCGTCGTCCCAACCGGAGTCGTTGCCGTGGTGGTACTGACAGATGCCGTCCTTATCGTCGTCACGGTAGCGAAACCACCACTCGGTCCAACGGCAGAGCGGCTCGTACAGCGGACGAAGATCCTCGTCGGTGTACGGATAGATCTCGAGCATACGCTTGAGGACCCACCCGTGCATCGGCGGCTTTGTGTAGGTCCAGCCGATCGTGAGCTCGTTTATCGCATCGCCGAGGGCGCCCTGGGGATGCTGGTGGGAAAAGTGCAGGTTGTATTGGATACGGGCAAAAGAGGGGTCGCGAAGAGTCGTACCCCACGCGTTGAAGTAGTTATCCCAGTTCCAGGCGCTGTTCATCCATCGCTTGCTCATCAGCATTGTCGGTGCCTGGAAGTTGCCGCCGGCGGGCACGATCGCCGACCAGGTAACGTAGGAGGCAAGGGCGCCCGCGGCGGCATATTGCTCCGGATAGCTCGGGCCGGCCTCATGCCATCTGAGGAAGTCCTTTGCCGCGGCGGCAACGCACTCGTCAAAGGAGACGGAGTATTCGCGCGGCTCCCACTCGCTGGAGTAGGACTCGATAGCGATCTCCGAGCCGGCGGCTATTTCGAAGGCCAGCGGGTCACAACGATGGTGGCGGTGCGATCCTTCGCTGCCGGGGCGCCACTGCGCATCGATCCTTGCCTCACCGTTGAGCAAGGAGATGTAGTGCTTGCATTGGCGGATCATGGCCCGCCACGCCGTGCATCGGCTCGTATCAGCCTCCGCGCATGAGGCGGGGATAAGCTCCTCCCATCGCCAGTCTCCGGCCGAAGAGAACGCCTCGGACAGCGAGAAGCGAACGCTCTGCCCCGAGACGCGCACGCGCACCACGCGGGGATCGGAAACCACAATCTCCAGACGTCCGCCCCCCTTGGTAGTCGCAACAAGGTGCGACGGATCGGCGTAGACCTCGTAAAGGTCTCCGTCGCCAAGGTCCAGTCGGTAGAGATCCGTCGACGAGCCGCCGTAGATGTAGCGCAGGTAGAGTCGCGTTGGTTCAGCCGGAGGTCGGCCACCGAGGGACACCGCCCAGTTTGTTTCCTTGCGGCTAAAAGGAACAATTGAAGCATCGATCGGGGGAAGATACGGGCCGGTTGTTTGCATTAGGGGATAATATCGCGCGGATCGATTCCTTGCCTCGCATCATTTGCTCACCTGATGATGTGACCGCACGATTGGATCACCGGTGTGGCACGCCCCCTAGACCAACTGTGACAGGAAGGTTGTCGTCGGGACCTCGACCGGTCGTTTCTCGGCGAGGAACCACGTATGACCGTCGCGTGTGGCGACATGGTCTACGTCGCGCTTCGCCTTGTCACGGAGGTAATGGAGAGCAAAGTCTCCCAGGCCAATGTCGGTCCACCAGTCCACGGCCTTGAGGATGTGGGCCGCGACAAAGTTCTCTCGTCGGCCGCGAGATCGGAGTAGTTGATCATCTGACCGGCCCGGTCCGCGAGTAGCCGGCCGAGCACCTCGACCTGTCCCGCCTCCTGTATACGAGTGAGGTCCCGAAGGTCTTCGCGAAAGAGGAGCTCGGTTCGTGTTCGTCGCCAGCGGTTGTAGAGCCGAGTATCCGCGCGAAGGAAGGGTTCGAGATACCCACCAAATCGGAGAAGGTCCAAGAAGGCCGGCGTGTCCATCCTCTGCGGTGGCTGGACGGTTTTTAATCCGACTTCTTGTCGAACAAGCTTTCCAAGCGAAAACAAATGCTTTCGATACAGGAAGTAGCGTCCCATCAGGCTGTCGCCGCCTCGCCGAACATAGCTCAGGCGCGCACTGCCGGTCACGATGCTTCGAGTGCGATCGGCGTAGAGGTCGAAAAAGCCCTTGATAAACGATCGCCACGGTCAAGATCGACCGCGACGGCATCGGCTCCGCGTGTGATAAATACACGGTCTGATTGTTGATCCCAGGAGTAGTAACCGTGATCTCCGGCTCCTAGGCGAGACGAGGTTTTTTTCTCCATCTGTCGCGGACCGGTGATCATGGCGATCTGCCGGTTCTGCTCGAGATGCTCTTGTCTCAGGGCGTCGTAGACTCGGTCCACGAAAGCAGACTACGAGACCATTCACGGGCAGAACCGGCAGAGGCAATCGTCGCCTTTGCGTTGCTCGGCCTTCCGAATCCCGCGCCGGCGGCCACCGTCGATAAGATCGTCCTTGATGCTGATCGAGTAGTCCCGGACAGGGAGTGCCGACGGGTCTATTGTGAACACCCAAATACCAACGGCATCTCGAGGAGGTTCACATGGCAGCGCTGCCCTACGAGGAAAGGATTCGATGGTTTCACCAGGCCCGGTTTGGGCTTTTTATCCATTGGGGTTTGTACGCACTGCTCGAACGTGGCGAGTGGGTCATGTTCCGCGAGCGCATACCGGCGGAGGAGTACAAAAAGCTCGCCGGCTCATTCACCGGCGCTGCCGTTGACGCCGACGTCACGGTCTACGGGTCGGTCTGTACATCTCGAACAAGGACTGGACCGAGCCGGGATATTGGGAGCCGGACAAGTACCCTGAGTCTCGCGAAGACATGGTGAGTTCCCTGCATACAATGGTCGAGGAGCTTCTCACCAACTACGGACCGATCGACGTCCTCTGGTTCGACGGTGCCTGGGTCGATGTTGGTCGAAAGGAAGTGGACATGCCCACCTTCTGGCGGTCAAGAGAGCTGCTGGACCGAATTTGCGAGCTGCAACCCTCCATCTTGGTGAACAATCGCCTCGCGCTCGACGCCGATTTGGACACCCCCGAGCAACACGTAACCGCGAGTGCCGCCGGCCGGGGCTGGGAGGCATGTATGACGATTGGAGAAGAATCGGCTTGGGGCTACTCGCGGCATAACCCAGTCAGAAAAACACTTGGACAGCTGCTGCGGAACCTCAGTAAAGCAGCGTGTTCGGAAGGCAATTATTTGCTAAACATCGGTCCCGACGGTCGTGGCGCGATTATACCCGATGACGCGCTTGTCTTGAGAAGGATGGGCGAGTGGCTCAGGGTTCACGGCGAGGCAATTTACGGCTCGCGAAGCTTCCCTATCGACAAGACCTGCTACAAACAGGGCCGCTTCAGCCGGCATGACAAAGTTCTCTACCTCCACGTAAACTGGTGGAGCGCCCCGGAGATCACCGTTCCGCTCTTCGCAAACCTGCCGCGCCACGCCACCTTGCTTGCCACGGGGCAAGAGCTCGCAGTCGAACGGAGTTCAAACCACCGCATGGTAATCTCCGGCCTGCCATACAACTGTCCCCATGAAGCGATGACAATCATCAAGCTCGAGTTCGACGAGGAGCCGACGCTTGTGGGCGAAACGGACCACTCCGCGTGGCTGAGGGGCGAGGCGTGAGGTCGGCCGGCACACTACGGCACGATAGGAAGGGGCAATGATAAAAGCGATGACGTTACGAGAAAGGGTCTGCATGACCGCAGTCATGACCTCACAGCAGGTCTTGAATACGGCGGACAAAATGGGTGGCTTAGAAGCCTACTTTGAGCGATATCCGATCGGCGGCGTTTTTATTGGGGGTGAGGTTATCAAGGACCCCGATCACGCCGCGGACGAAGTGCGGGCGCTTGTTGATCGGCTGAACAAGGCAAGCCCGCGGCCGATCCTCTTCCATGGGGACTTCGAGTGGGGTGTCGGCCAGAACGTAAAAGGACTTCCTCAGCTCACATCACTCCTCGGCCTGGCAGCCACAGGTTCGCAAGACCTCGCATACGAGTACGGGGCCGCGATCGCCGATGGTGCTCGACACCTCGGCGCCCATGCAAGCTACTCGCCGGTCGCCGACTTGAACGTAAATCCATTAAACCAGATTACCAACGTCCGCTCCGCAGGGGATCAGCCCGATCAGGTTTCCCTGCTTCTTCGCAGCCTAGTTCGCGGAATGCAGGATGGTCGTGTAAGTGCAACGGCAAAACACTTCCCCGGCGACGGCTTCGACTTTCGGAACCAACACTTTGTCACGAGCATAAATCCCCTAGACTTGGATACATGGCACAAATGGTCGGGCGCGGTGTTCTCTGCGCTTATAGACGAAGGCGTTCACATGATCATGGCGGGCCACATCGCACTTCCCGCGGCTCAACGGGAACGGATTCTCGGCGAGGCACCACCCGCCACACTCAGCAGCGAGCTCATAACCGACCTCCTAAAAGGAGAACTCGGCTTTAAGGGGGTGGTTGTGTCCGACGCCCTTATCATGGGTGGCTTCCTGCCGTGGTACGAGGACCGTCGTGAGTCGGAGCTCTATTGCCTTGCAGCCGGCTGCGACCTTCTGCTTTGGCCCCTCGAGGAAAGCCTCGACTACATTGTTGAAGCTGCCGAAGGCGGGCGCCTCAGCCACACGCGTCTCGATGATGCGGTAACTCGTATCGAGGCACAGCGAGCGTTTCACGGCTTGGACGGCGGTGATCCGCCGGATGCCACCGTGGGGCCGGATCCGGGCGCTCTGCCGGCCGATGTTGCACACCGCCTCGCCGGAGCTTCCATCCATCTCGAGTTCGACCGCTCCGACATGCTTCCGTTGACTTCGGAGAGGTATCCGCGGGTCCTGCTTGTTGTCGCGACATCCTCCGAGCAAAACCAAGTCGATCTTGGGTTTACCGCGGAGCTCCTACGAAAACACGGCATGACGGTCGACCTTGAAAACGCCCTTGGTGTCGGCGGATTGCAGACGCGTAGACAGAACTACGATCTCTTTTTCTTCGCATTTTCCAACATCGGATTTGGGATTGTCGATCTCGCAACCTGGGAACGCACTCGGGGCGCGGTGTGGGAGGCGCTCTGCTATGCCCGAGAGCAAACGGTCGTCGTCAGCTACGGCACTCCGTACATAGGCGAGCAGTACTTCTCCCTGGCGCCTCTACGAGTCAACGCCTGGTCTACAACGCGCGAGGCTCAGCTCGCCACGGTGCGCTGCCTCTGTGGGGAGGCTCCTTTTCTCGGGAAACGGCCCGTTGCCACCACCGAGGATTCTCTGGCGATCCACCGGGAACTGGTGTTTGGGGTCCTGACCAACCGGACCGCGCCGGCGACTCGCCCGCAGGGAGGCCGCGATGATTAAGTATCCCCGGACAGGCTCTCCGCTTACGATCTGCATGTGGGATTTTTCGTGGCTTATGTGCGGTCACGCCGGCGGAGCGTTTAGTGACTTGGAACGGCGCGTCGTTGAGGCTGCCGAACGAGGCTACAACACACTTCGTATTGATGTGTTCCCCAATCTCTACCTTTCGGGCAACGTCCATTTCGAGGCGGCCGATGTTGCACTGCGCATCCCCACATGGGGCCTGGTCCGCGCGCCCGGCGGGTTTACGGCAAACGTGCGACAGAAGGTTACGGAGCTTGCGTTTCTCTGCCGGAAGCACGGCGTTCACCTTGGACTAGATACATGGCAGAGCTGGACGATGATTCCCGAAAAGACCGTGGCCATCGGCCAAGAGGAGCGTGCGGCACGCACGATTGCGGGTGCCTGGTGCCGGTCCATCCCTGCTATGCGGGACGACGGTGTTCTGGAGAGGGTCGTCTGGCTCGCCCCACTTAACGAAGTACCTCTCTTTCTCGGCACAAAACTCGAGGCGGTGCGCGTGAGCGACCCGGAAACCCGGCACGAAGGAATGACTTCCTTCCGAGCGGATCTACCGGAGCTGGACAAAACCTTCCTCAACATCAATCGATGGCTCGGAGAAGAAATCAAAACAGAGATCGAGGCTGACGGTATTCCGCTGTCGTATAGCGCACTCGGAGCGGAAAACTATGGCGCCCGAGTTCCAGAGTTCTACGACATAGTAGACGTACACTTTATGCCCGACCTCTTGCTACAGGATGACGATAAGGCGGCCTTGGAGCGAGCCGGGGTCGGAGCAAGCAAGTTTTCACTCCACAAAAAGCACGAGACTTACGACCTCTCGGTCTACTCCGCCGCATGGAATGCGGCGCGCAAGCAAAACCACGCCGCGATGCTCGCATTGTGTCACGACTACGCCCGCGAGGCGATTGCACGGCTCACGACAGCCGGAGGAAAACAATTGTGCGCCGTTTTGACCGAGGCGTACGGACCCTGCAACTTCCCAGATGTTCCGGAAGTCGACTGGAGCGGTTACTACGCCTACACATCAGACGCGGCTCGCATCTTCGCGATGTATCCCTTCGCAGGGCTCACCGTGTCGAACCACGCAGAACCGATTTTTCGAATGTGGGACGAAGTCGACCTACAACGACGCACAAACGAGTTTATCAACGCTGCCGCAACCGTGGGCGACCTCGGACCTGAGGGCAACGCACCGGTACACAAGCCGCTCAACAACACAAGCGATGGATGCACGTGATCTGTGGGTAGTTGAGTAGTTGTGCTAAAACGCTCCGTCTACCGGTAACGTAAATGGTCCAAGTGTTGCGTCGATCAGGGGCTGTGCTAACAGGATCGTCCGAGTAGGTGATAAGGTTGTCCGGTTCTGACACTCTCTGAGGCCGTCGTTCTTGCGCGCTTGACGGCCCTGGGGGATAATCAATTCTGATGAAGATGGGAAAACGCGCGCGAAAGTTTTTTCTGACCTACATTGCGTTTTCGGCGGTTACCGTGCTTATTGCAACGGCAGCCTACGTCCTCTCGTATCGTGTGATCCGTGACGCGGCCATCGAAAGTGGCCGCCGGGATTTGGACTTCTCCCGACGCCTCCTCGACAATCGTATTAACGATCTCTACACATCAGTGGCCCAACTGGCCAACGGGACCGATACATCACTTGTCGCAAGAATCGAACGTCCCCTCCCCTATCCCAATTATTACGACATCCTTCATTTCCAGGAGTCTCTGCCGCTTTTCAACCTCACCTCCACTTTTATCGACGACGTATACGTGTATTTCTACGAATCGGGCGTGTTGGTATCCACCACCCAAATCGTGGTGCGGACACAGATGTACTACGACAACTTCTTTGTCCACGGCGACTGGAGCTTTGGCGAGTGGGAGCATTGGATCCGGTCCTCGACGTTTCGACGCCGTCTACTTCCCGCAATGTCGATTGGACCGGCGGGAGCTCAGACTCAAATGGTACGATTCCTGGAATCCTTTCCATTGGACACGATTCGGCCCCGCGGCGTAATCATGGTTTATGTCGATGAGACGGCGTTTGTCTCCTACCTGAACGCAATCAACACGGGGAGCACAGGATTCCTGGCGGTCCTCGACGACCAAAACCGCGTCATCGCGGCTGCGGGCGAATTAGAGACGCTCGATCGCTACATCGAGGCCAAAAGCGCCTTACGGGGCGGCCGCTTTGTAACGCTCGAAGATGCATCGCAGCGTTATCCATTCCGGCTTGTAGCGGCCATCCCAACGGCCATTTTTTTCGACCAGGTTAATCTCGTGGGCTACGTCTTTCTGGCAATCATCGGCCTCGAAATCGTCGTCGGCTTTCTGCTGGCCCGGTACTTCGCTATCCGAGATATGCGCCCGATCCGGGAGCTTCTCCAAGCCGTGTCGGATGCCGGCGGCGCGCCGGAGCTGCAGGACGAGTTTTCTATGCTGGCGGCCTCCTTCGAGTCGATGGTCGAAGACAACAACGCACTACAAGAGACCATCGAACGGCGTACTCCCGTGATTCAATCGTCGTTTGTCGAGCAACTACTAAGCGGCAAATTCGAGAGTGACGCCGAGGTGGAGTCGGCGCGACGACTGGCACGGCTGAGCTTTGAACACGAGCACTACGCAGTTTGTGTGATCTCGGTTGTTCGCCAGGCTGCGGCGACAACGGGTGAACGGCAGCTCTCGGGGCAGCCGATTCTCCGGGCAATGCTTGAGGAGAGCTTCAGAAAAGCAATTTCCGTGGAAAGCTACCCGGCCGACATTGAGCCTGAAGCAACGGCGTTTTTGCTCAATCTATCCGGCGAACAAATCGCTAAGCTCCGAAGTATCATCGAACCCGCGGTGGATACGATTCGCGCATCCCTCGGTCCGATAGGCTCAGTTCGCGTCGTTGTATCGGCCTCGGGAGTAGGATCGTCCATTTCGGAGGTCTCGGCGCTCTACTCCCAGGCCAAGACGATTCACGACTACCAGCTGATCATGGGGGAGTCGGGACCGATCCTCTATTCGGATATGAAACACCACGATGAGAATCGTGCTGTCTTTGACCTGGAGATGGAGATCGCGCTCTCCAGAAGTGTGGTCGCCGGAAACGAAGAAAAGACCCACCGTGTTCTCGCGGAGCTGCGTCGGTCCGTGGAGGCCGCGGACGATCTGACCCCTCACGCGGTGGAGCTGGTCCTAAACCAGCTCGAGGGCGCTTTGCTTCGTATCAAAGGCGCTCTGATCTTCGGCGATGTGCAGCTACAAAAGGTGCTCCAAACACACCTCGATGAGGCCCGCCGCGAGCTCGCGTTCCACGAACGTCTTCGAACCTTGGAGGGAGTATTTATAGACCTCTGTAAGCGAGCACAAAACGCGGTTAGGACACGCCAAGACCGGGTCTTTTCGGAGATGCAGGCTTTTTTGGCGCAACGATGCTCCGATCCACTTCTCGGATTAAACGTTTTGGCAGATGAGTTCGGCTTTTCGCCGGGGTATGCGTCACGCTTTTTCAAAGAAAATGCCGGTGTAGGCATGGCTGAGTACTTGGAGCGGCTTCGCATCGAGCGTGCTGCCGAACGTCTGAAAAGGACCAAAGAGAGTGTAGGCGACATCGCCGTGGCGGTTGGATATGCCGCACCCAACACCTTC
The DNA here is from genome assembly GCA_964519835.1 of uncultured Spirochaetales bacterium. Taxonomy (GTDB): domain Bacteria; phylum Spirochaetota; class Spirochaetia; order DSM-27196; family CAZFLD01; genus CAZFLD01. Next base: position 15,125 of record CAZFLD010000046.1, on the reverse strand, counting down.
TACAAAGCATTTCGGCGCCTTATGGGGGTTAGTCCCGGCGAATACCGACAGCGCAACCACGGATCGTCGGTCAACGGCGCAGCCGACGTCGGTTGAGTTCAACACTTCCACACCAAGCGCCGATTTCCACATGCCCAGGTCGAATTCCGCACGATAGATCAAAAAGTTCACCTTTACAGATTTGGGTTCCGCCCCCTTCAATCGAATAATAGTCGTACTAAGAGGAGGGACCGCGAGGCATGCCACGAACCAGGCTGGGCCAGGCCAAGAAAAACTATCAGCTTTATCTGCTTCTGCTGCTCCCCGTCGTGTGGCTCGTAATATTCCGTTACGTGCCGATGTACGGCGTGATCATCTCATTTAAGAACTTCAACGCTCGAGAAGGAATACTGGGAAGCCCGTGGGTGGGCCTTCGTTACTTTGAACGTTATATCAACAGTTTCTATTTTGAGCGTACCATCCTAAACACCGTCGGCATTAGCTTTTTCCAGCTCGTTGCCTCTTTCCCCGTCCCGATTATCCTTGCCCTTGCCATGAACTCGAGCCTCCGCCGCCGATTCACAAAGGCCGTGCAGTTTATTGTCTACATGCCGCACTTTATTTCGACGGTCGTCATGGTCGGGATAATCATTGAGTTTTTGAATCCCCGCGTTGGAATAGTCAACATACTGCTTCAGACAGTTGGGTTTCCGGCTCGGGACTACATGGCCGCGCCCGAATTCTTCAAGAGTATATACGTCTTCTCCGGAGTCTGGCAAAACGCAGGATGGGGAACCATAATCTATCTGGCTGCCCTATCCTCCGTTGATCCGGAGTTACACGAGGCGGCCACCATAGACGGGGCAAGCCGCTTTCAACGCATCAGACATATCGATCTACCGGGCATACTCCCTACAGCCACAATTCTTCTTATTCTCAATTTGGGCCGTGTTATGCAGGTCGGCTTCGAAAAGGTCTTTCTCATGCAAAACAACCTTAACCTCCAGTCGTCGGAAGTTATTGCTACGTACATCTACAAGGTCGGCCTTGCATCCGCCGCGCCGAGCTTTTCCTACGGCGCTGCAATCGGTCTCTTTCTATCGGTGATAAACCTCATTTTAATCGTATCGGTAAACGGCGTGGCAAAACGCCTGGGCCAAACAAGTCTGTGGTAGGGGCGCTATGACAAAAAGACAGAGGATCCGTCTTGGCGACAGAACCTTCTATATGGTAAACGATGCGCTTTTGCTAATTGCATTGCTCATCGTCCTCTACCCGTTAGTCTACATATTTTCCGCTTCGTTTAGCTCTCCCGATGCGGTCTTAACCGGTCGCGTCCGACTACTTCCGGTGGAGCCGTCCCTGGAAGGCTATCGAGCGGTGTTCCGCCATCACCTTATTATGAGCGGCTATGCCAATACGATCTTTTATACGGTCGCCGGAACCACGCTAAATGTCGTGTTGACGGTCATGGCCGCCTATCCGCTATCGCGCAAAGATCTACAGGGTCGCAACCTCCTGATGTTTTTATTCTCGTTCACAATGCTTTTTTCCGGCGGCCTTATACCCATGTACATACTCATGCGCTCCCTCGGCCTGCTAGACAATCGCCTTGCGATGATCCTGCCCCAGGCAATCGGCGTTTGGAACTTGATAATCGCCCGTACGTTTTTCCAACAGACTATCCCAGGGGAGCTACGCGAGGCCGCCGAAATGGACGGCTGCTCCGACATCTACTTTTTGATCAAGGTGGTCTTACCGCTGTCCAAGGCGATCATCGCGGTCTTAGTGCTGTTCTACGGCGTCATGCACTGGAACGCTTTTTTCGACGCGTTTATTTACTTGGACGACACCGAGAAATACCCGCTCCAACTCGTGCTCCGAGAAATACTTATTCTCAACGAAATGTCCGGAGACATGATGGTGGTTGATCCCGAGCTCGAAGAACAGATGCTGGGATTGGCTAATCTACTCCGCTACTCGCTTATTGTTGTTGCGAGTCTACCGGTGTGGCTCGTCTACCCTTTTGTTCAGAAACAATTTGTGAAAGGAGTGATGATTGGATCACTAAAAGGATAGCCGTCGTTGGCGGCAAGAACAGAACAAGGAATTCAAGAAAGGAGGGAGGAGAACAGCAGAGAGAAAGGGGCAGGCCCCGGTACATAGCCCGTCCGAGGCCCGCCGTAGCATTCGTGTCACAAGGACACAACACTTTAAGGAGGATAGTAATGAGGAAGTTACTATTTGTCACACTGATGGTAATCGTCTCGATGGCGGCGTTCGCCGGTGGCTCAGCAGATGCCGACGACGGCGCTTCAGCGGTCGCGCTAACGGCTCCGGGAACGCTCCCAATCGTCGAGGAGTCCGTCGAGCTCAGCTACATGATTCCACGCGAGGAGAGGGTCGCCGACTACGACGACAACATTCTCACCAACCTGCTCGAAGAGCGGACCAATGTTGCCATCGACTTGCGACCGGTAGGATCGCAGGACTACAAAAACCGCATGAACCTTATGTTCGCCGCCCAGGCCGAGCTGCCCGACATGATCAACCTTCAGAACACCGACATCAACGGCCAGCTCTTGTGGGGCACCCAGGGCGTTCTGCTTCCGTTAAACGACTTGATCGAAGAACAAGCGGTCTTTTTTCAGGAGGCCCTGCAGGCGCGCCCCCAGGTCGCAAACCTGATTACCGCCGCGGACGGCAACATCTACAGCTTTCCAAACGTGAGCTCGTGCCCGCACTGCGACCCCTCAAACCGATTTTGGATCAACCAGAATTGGCTCGACGCCCTCGGACTCGAGATGCCGACCACAACGGAAGAGTTTCGCGAAGTGTTGACGGCTTTCAAGAACGGCGATCCAAACGGCAACGGAGAGGCGGACGAGATTCCCTTGATCGGCGCCCGCACCGGCTGGCAGATGGACCCGACGGTTTTTCTGCTCAATTCCTTTGTTAACTGGGACTTGATTGAGAAGATGCATGTCGAAGAAGGAGAGATTGTTCCTACCTTTATCCAAGAGGACTTCCGTGAGGGTCTGGCATACATGAATAGCCTGGTGGAAGAAGGACTCCTCGATCCAGTCTCCTTCACGCAGGACCAGAACCAACTGCGAACGCTTCTGGCTTCCGCGCCGACAATTGTCGGTGTCTTTCCGGCAGGCGGAGCGTTCTTTGAGAGCAACGAGAACTCGGCAAACACCTACGTGCACCTCGATCCCCTCGAGGGGCCCGACGGAGTCCGCAACGCGGCGTTTAATCCGTGGACCGGCATCGGCATGGGAAGCGGGTCGATTACAGTTGCCGCGGAGTACCCCGAGGTTGCAGTCCGTTGGTTCGACCAGTTTTTTGACTACGATCTCTCACTCCGAGCACGATTCGGTGTTGAGGGCGAGCATTGGCGCTGGGTCGAAGATGGTGAAATTGCGCTGAACAGTGCAAAAGAGCCGGCGCTGGCGTTGATGCTCGAGAACGTGTGGGCCGTCCAACAGCCCCATAACCTACACTGGTACCTGCAGCACCCGTACTACATCCATACCTCCATCGAAACGGCCGATTGGGAGGTCTTTGACCCGATCGCTAAGATGGGAGATTCCACGCTGCGACTTCTCGAGTACACCCCGCCCGTGGAAACACAGGTCCCACCACTTGCCCTCCTTCCCGACGAGATCGAGGAGTACCAGGAGCTCTGGAGCACCATCGACACCTACATAAACGAATCGATTGTTCGCTTTATCGTGGGAGACTTGAATGTGGACTCCGACTGGGACCGCTTTGTCTCCGAGGTTCGAGGAGCCGGTCTTGAGCGCTTTGTTCAAATGAAACAGGCAGCCTACGACCGCGTCTGGCGCTAACTTAGTCGACTAGTCATTCAGCCGGGCCCTTTGTGGCCCGGCTTTGTTTGTTACTCTTCGCACGGCCCGTCACTCTTCGCACGGCCCTTCGTATAGACGCCAACTGAATCCCAACCTCGTCGTACTCGTCCTCTCCGGAATGGTGCTCGGCGCTCCAGGCCCCGGAATAGCCGGTGCGATACAGCGTTTCGAGGGTTTCCTCGAGATTGGCGTTAACCAGGTCCCATGAGATGTGCGTGTGCATTGCCCAGTCCATAAACTGCGTATCCTCGGGATGTTTGAAGTGTACCAGAACACCGTAACCTGGATGATCTACGGTCTGCGAGAGGTTTCGCATTATTGCCGGCTTGACCTCGGTCCCCCAGTGATTTTCCGGTCCGATTCTGTAGCCTCGGTCGGCGGCGCGCGCGGCCCAGGTTTTGTATCGCGAGACGATATAATCGAACTGCTCACTGCTGTATTCGTCGTCACGGCCACCGGCGTCAATACGAATAGTTTCGGCACCGAGTATCTCTCCCGCGCGGATGATTGCTTCCGATCGCTCCGCCATCTGACAACGCTTGTCCTCGTCATCGTCCCAGATGCAACAGCGGTCCGCGCAAAGATTGACTAACGCCAGTTCTCTCTCATTCAAAGCCTCATTTGCTTTCCGCACATACCGGTAGCTTCATGTTTACCCTCTTCGAATCTTGTTTGCAGCAGACGGCGGACAACCTGCTCGCGGTCCGGCGCAACAAGGTAAGAGCTTACCCTCTGAGCCAGGATTTCCACAGCCGATGTAAAGAACTGCCCCAAATATTGAATCTTTCACCTTTACAGCCGGGAAATGTGACCTTTCAATGGCCAAGAGGGCAGCCGCCCAAACCAGCTCGGAGAAAGAAGCCATGCACTCAGACACAGCCGACAGCTTGTTCTCAAACAGCATCACCTACGACGCGCCGACACGGCCCTTTGTGGACCGCTACTCACAGTTCGGTGTCGTGTTTCCCGCAGGGCGTCCGTTTGGACCGGGGCAGTTACAGGTCCGATCGAGTGTCCTGCATCAAGACGCCGCAGATGCTCTTCTGACACTCTGGCTCCACGACTCGGGTAGACTCGTACCACTCCGTCGAGGCGCGCTCGTGAGCCTTCCCTGGGAAACGCGCGAGCGGGGCGAGGTTCACGTCGCGCCCGAGGCAGAGCCGACTACGGTGGTCCGGCTTGTTGTAACGGCCCGTCACGTATTCCTTGACGAAAGCCGCCTCCTCTCGTCATTTACGATCTGCTCGGACGGCGATTCTATCGACCTGGAGCCCGTCTTCCTCGGGCAGATTGCGCCGGAGCGCCGTGCCGATCCGAGTCCCGTTGGTATCTACGGCTACTCCGATGTTCCGGCACGAACCATGTTCGCCACCGCCGATGACAACTCGGTCACGGGAGGTCTCCTGAGTCCGGACGAGCCGCAGCTTCCGTCGCACGCGTTTTGCATTACGCAGGTCAACGGACCGGCGCTCACGCCGGCGGTAAGCTCCGAGCCGCCGTGGATGGACAACACAGCTGGGACGCGGCCTGCCGTCGCTGCCACAAGAGCCGGCACACCGGAGGGGGCGGCCGCCGGGGACGCCGGCGGATGGGCAAACGGGGAGCCCCCCTTTTATCGGTTTGGCGGTGAGCTAAAAAAGCTCGCAGACGGGGACTCAATCGAGTTTGCTTTTGTCACGGAGTTGTCGGTGGCAACGTACAGGCACGGCAACTTCGACTGGCGTGGCCCCGGCGACAAGCACGACGTCGAAGAGGCTGCCGCCGGCGCACGGACTGCCTTCCTCGAGCGCATTGACGCCGCGCGGGCTCCGGCGGTCGCTCGCACCACTGCCGTCGCCGAGGCGTGGAAGGCCCGCTTTGCGCTTTCTCGCACCGGCTTTCAAGCGTCCGGTCCCGCCGGGGAGTTCGGCTCGCTCGTAGCCTCGACCTGCGTCCCGTCCTCCGCCGGCTTCACCAGAGCTTTTTTCTGGGACGCGATTTTCTCCTCGGCGGCAGCGGCTCGCTTTGCGCCCCAGCTCGCCAAAGGAGCCATACTAGCGCAGTTTGTGCGGCAGACGGAGGAAGGCTACTGCCCCGAACATGGCTTTAACTATCACGTGCCGGGACGAAACGTCATCGGCGCTCCCCAGGCACCGGTAGCGTCTTGGTCCGTGGACAAGTACCTTCGTGCGAATCCGGACGATCTCGCGTTTCTAGAAACGATCTATCCAAAACTGGTACGGAACCATGCCTACTGGGAGAAGCTCAGCGACCGCGATCGCGACGGCCTTGCCGAGTGGACATGGTCGGGCCAGACCGCCGATAACTCGCCCCTCTGGGACGAGCTCAAGCCGGCAAGAATGATGGGCGGCTGCACGTGGTTGCCGCCCATTGCGTCCGTCCAGTTAAACTGCTTTTTGTATCGCGACGCTACAACTCTCGCTGCGTTCTCCGAGCGTCGTAACGACGCAGAGGCCGCCAAGCACTATCGCAATCGCGCAGCGGCGATTCAAGAAGCGCTTATGCGTGTCTGTTACGTGCCGGCCGATAGACGCTTCTGGGATTATAACCACGCTACGGGACGCCACACTCGCGTGAAGACCTTTTACCTGTTTTGGCCGATCTGGGCCGGCTTGAATCTGGATGCCGCTCTCAAGCGAGAGCTGATCGAGAAGGTTCTCCTCGATCCCAAACAGTTCTTTGGCGCCGTCCCGTTTCCCTCGGTGGCCTACGACGAGGCGAGTTACGACCCGGTTGGCTATTGGAGAGGCCGGGCGTGGCCACAGATCAGCTACTGGCTTCTCGAGATGTTGGCAGAACAAGGTTACCACGATGCCGCGGACGAGGCTGCACGCCGTCTCATCGCGGCCTACGACCGCGAAGCATCTTTTCCGGAAAACCTCGCCACCGACCCATGCCTCTACGACTCAGCCGGCGTCCCGGATTACAACTGGGGTTGCGCCGCCTACTATCTAATCGCGACGGGGGCCTACCGTGAGTCGTAACGTAACAGATGCACGCAGCCCGAATATCGTTCTTATCGTGGCGGACGATATGGGCTACGGCGACCTTGGCTGCTACGGCGGAAAGATCCCGACGCCAAACATCGACACGCTTGCACGGCGCGGACTGTGCTTCACCGACGCCCACTCATCGTCGGCCGTCTGTACGCCGAGCCGCTACAGCCTGCTTACCGGGCGCTACGCGTGGAGGTCGCGCCTCAAGTGGGGAGTAATAGACGGCTACACACAACCTCTTATCGATCCGGCTCGCACAACCATCGCCTCTTTTTTGAAGGCACAGGGGTACCGGACCGGCGTTTTTGGCAAGTGGCACCTCGGCCTCGACTTCGCTCAGTCGCGACGCAGTCCATTGCTCCCCGGAGGCATCCTCGATCCGGGCGCTGTGGACTATACGCGGCCCATACAAGGCGGCCCGCTTGATGTCGGCTTTGATCGCTACTTCGGCATGGCCGCGTCCTTGAACCAGCCGCCGTGGTGCTTTATCGACAACGACCGAACGGTGGGTATACCAAGCATCGAGCGGGAGCGAACTCCTGAGTTTGTGGAAGGTATGCCGGCCGGCCTGATGGTGCCCGACTGGAATGACGAGATCGCCGATTTGCGGTTTGCCGAAGAAGCGGAGCGCTTTATCCACGAGTGCACTCGTCATATCGGCGAAGGGGCCCCCGATAGAGCGCCTGATAGAGCCGCTGCTGTCACCGGCGACGGTAGCCGGGGCGACGCGCGCGATCACACCGGTGGACCGTTTTTTACCTACCTGGCACTGTCGGCACCCCATACGCCCTGGTTCCCCCCCGAGGAGACCCGCGGCAGCTCGGGAATTGGGCCCCGGGGAGACCTTATCGTTTTGGTGGATTTGATCGTGGGCCGAGTTGTATCGCTTCTTGAGCAACTCGGAGTCGCGGATGAGACACTTGTAATCGTTACAAGCGACAACGGCGGACACGACTGCGCAGGGTTCGAGCAAGAGGCCTTTGGGCACGCGGTCAACGGAGAGTTGCGCGGCTTCAAATCACAGATATTTGACGGCGGACACCGCGTCCCGCTAGTCATCGCCGGTCCCGATGTCGCACCGGCCGCCGGCACATGCCGGGACTGTATTTGCTTGATGGACCTCTTTGCCACGGTGGCCGACATCATATCGGTGCCGGTGCCGGCGGGAACAGCGGAGGACGCGTTGAGCTTCTACCCCTCCCTCGGAGACAACCGCTCGACCCCGGCGCGGTACTCTCTGATCCATCACTCCGGGCGCGGGCGTTTTGCGATTCGAAAAGGCGATTGGAAACTAATCGACTCCGTGGACTCCGGCGCACTCGGGATTAGGGAATGGCGAAGCCCTGGGCCCGGGGAACCTGAAGGAATGCTTTTTCGGATCGGATCCGACGTCTCTGAGCGAACTAACCTGTGGAACAGCGAATCACAGCGTGTCGACGAGTTGCTGTCGGAGCTCGTCGATGCACAGGACAAATAAGATGGAACCAAGACAACATAGCCGAGCTCGCTACGCGGAGAACTACGAGGCAATGCAGCGCTTGGCCCTTGGAGAAAAGAGGGTCGTGATTCGCGCACATTGGAGAGAAGCCAATTTGGAAATGGACCAGGTGGGCTTTCGCCACGACTTCGAGGCCGAGCTTGAATACTATTTGGCGCAGTACAATCAGATGGTCGATGCCCTCGAGGCGGGTTATGACAATCTGCCTTTCTTCCGCGTGGATTTCGGGCGCATGGCTTGGCTGCTCTCCACGGCCTACGGTTGCGAGATCATCGAAGTGGGCAAGCTACTAAACACAAAGCCACGATTCGAGGATATCCAGGCCGCGTCGTCCGTCGCACCACCACGTCCCGCCTACGAGCACGGACTGTACCCCGAAATCACCAAGCGCATGCAGGAGATCGAGCGCCGCTTCGGCGACGTACCTTTTGTGCCGAGTGATACTCAGTCGCCCATCGATGTGGCCACTCAAATCGTCGCCACCGAGCCTTTCCTTATGGGCATGTTCGATGTGCCGGAGAAAGTCCACAGACTCCTCTCCATGATCACCGAGTCCATAGAAGAGGTTCTGTTCCACCAGCGATCTCTGGTAACAAATTGGATTGGCTTTGGCCACGACTACCCGTTGCCGATAGGGCTTCACCTGAGTGACGACAATGCCGCCTTCCTCTCGCCTGCAACGTACAAGGAGTTTGCGGTGCCGACAATCGAGCGCCTGGCCGAGACCTACGACGGCGTCACATTGCACTGCTGCATGGGTTACGAGCAGAACTTGGATGTCATGAGCCGGGTCAAAGGATTTCGTGGCTTTGACCCACAGTCGGGCTACAATTCCGACGATGCAATCGTCGCCGCAATCTGCGGACGAGGCTACCGCCGCGTTTTTACTGTCCCCGAAGGCGAAGAACCCTACGCGTACTTTGCCAAGACAATCGAACGATTCGCCGACTGCGCGGGATTACTGTTGGATGTTCGCGGACCTGACAGGGACTCGGCCTTGCGACTGGCGGACCAAGTACGAGAAACGGCGGCCTTGCATTACTAGCGGAATCCGGCCCCACCCGAGGTGACGCGATCATCCGATATCGGCGCTCATTGAGAGGATTGTGGCTGCCCGAAACGGGGCGCCCGTGGTAGCGTCGGGCGATGCGTCATCGACCTAACATCCTTGTTGTCCTGTCCGACCAACACAACGCGAGTGTTATGGGCTGTGCCGGCGACGACGTTGTTCGCACTCCAAATATGGATCGTCCGGCCCGTGAGGGAACGCTGTTTGAAAACTGCTTCTGCCCGTCGCCAATTTGTGTTCCGGCGAGAGTGAGCTTTGTAAGCGGACGACGGCCGACGGAAAACCAGGTGGTCGACAACTTCGACATCCTCTCGTCTCGAATACTCACGTGGCCGGAGCGAATGCGGGAGGCGGACTACCACAGCGTCCTTGTGGGTCGCATGCACTTCGAGGGTCCGGATCAGTTTCATGGTTTCGAGACGACCTTTGCGGAACTGAGACACTGGCGCGGCAATCGTCCGGTCCGAAACCAAGAGGAAACACCTCGCGTTCCGGGCAACTCCTACTGGTCACCACGGTATTCGGTGATCGACCTATCGGGCTCCGGCAGGAGCTTTGTGCAATTCAGGGATGAGGTGGTTTGCGAAAGGGCTTGCGGATTTTTGCGGGAATCCGCCAAGGGCTCGGATGAACGACCGTTTGCGGCCGTTGTAGGCTTCTACAACCCACACCCACCCTACGTCGGTCCAAAGGAATTGTTCGACTACTACTACGAGCGAGTCGCCGTTCCTACGGAGGACCACTCCCTTATGCCCGCGTACTACGCCAACACCGAGCACGTTGACGCTCGCCTCGGGCAGATACTCGATGTGTTGGACGAAACAAAGCTCTACAAAGACACGCTTGTTATCTACTGCTCGGATCATGGAGACGGACTGGGCAGACGGGACCTCTGGGGCAAGGAAAGCTTCTACGATGACTCAGCGCGTGTTCCCATGATCGCCCGGTTGCCACGCACCATAGCAGCAGGCGAAAAAGCAGAGCACAACGTGAACCTCAGGGATTTTGGTCCAACTTTCATCGACATTGCCGGCGGAAGACCCCTGGCCGGCTCCGATGCGGCTTCGTTCCGCCCGGTACTCGAGGGATGCCCAATGGGCTCCTCGGACGTTACGGAAAGCGAAATAATTCAGGGTCCGAGTCCCTTTGGTCTCGATACCAATGTGGCCTACAAGATGCTCTGCGACGGACCGTGGAAAATGTGGACATACTCCATTGACGGGAAGGCCCACTTCTCTCTTTTTAATCGAGATGAGGATCCGCTGGAGCGAAACGACCGCATCGCCGACCCGGCGCTGAAGGCAAGTGTCCGGGAGATGAAGGCGGGGCGTCGAGCCGATCGTAGAGAGCTCGACGAAGTCTGGTTCAAGGACTGGCTCCACGCGGGCTACGAAGTCCCGGAGGATATTGACGCCGACGTGGATACCTTCTATTCACGACGCAAGTTTGGCGAGGTCCAACAGTAGACTCGTGACTCATCAGGACCGATTTGCTGACTGTGAGCCGCGGTCAATGGCGGTGCGCACTTCCGTAGTTGCCTAGTCCGCCGCGCCACGATCCACGCGGCCAAAGACCGACGGGAATTATTGACTATTTCCCTCTTGTGGGCATATGCGTCGGCGTTTACCCTGAGCCCCGACAATCGGCCGACAATCGGCCAAATGTCGGCCAGAACAAAGGAGACAAAGCTATGCGGCAGGCAAACGACGGGACCAACACGAACCCGTTGGCCGGCATTAAAAAATACACCTTCGGGACCATGTCCCTCGGCGCAAATAACCTCGCGTCCATCGCAGACGACGTAAAGGTGGTGCGTGCGGCGATGGATGCAGGCGTATGGTTTCATGTCTGCAACGGCTACGCGGGCGGCGACACATTTGCCGTCTTGAACCGCGCCTTCGACGAGGACCGTACCCGTGTTCCCCACACGATCGCAAAGTGTCGCCGAGACAACGCAGATGTGTTTTCATTCGACATTGAATCGACGCGCAGTCGCTTGGGCCTGGACCGCATAGACTGCGTCCAAGTGTGCGGCAGCGCCCAGAGCTACTATACCATCCCCAGCCGATTCATCGCGGACTGTGTTAACAATGGTCCGATCTGGGATGCCATGCGCGAACACAGAAACGCTGGACGCGTCGGTGCATACGTCCTCGAGATCTTCTCCTCCAACTCGCGCGCGCTCCTCGAAATGGTGCGGCAAGACCTGTTCGACGGATACATGTTCTACTTTAATCCCTTCGAACGCGAGGTCGGTGAAGAAACGTTTTCCGCCGTCCTTGAAAGCGGCAAGCCTATTCTTGCGCTTCGGACCCTGGGAGCCATGCGTCACGGCGGAGGCGACAAAGTCGACCGCCCGGAATCCTTGTCGCCCCTCTTCTCCTCTACCCTCCGGGACCGCATGCTCGCACCTATCCGAGAGCGCTCCGGCATAACCGACCGGCTTGAATTCTCGTTTGCGTTTCTGTTCTCGCTGGCACAAGTAGCCACCACTATCGGCGGCACGCGGAGCGTGCACCATCTCGAAGAGTTTCTCAGGGCAGCGGACAATGTCCCATCGTTGACCGCCGAGTCGCGGAACGAAGTCCTGTCCTTGCACCGGACGTGGTTCGGGAATCCATCCGAAGCGGATGCATAGGCTGCGATCGAGCAGCCGCGAGCGAATCGTGCTACCGGGTTTGACCCCTGCGGTACTGACGTGGCGTGAGTCCAAGACGCGCGCGGAACTGTCGTGTGAGATAGTTGCCGTCGGAAAAACCAGTTTGGTCGGCGATCTGCGTAACGCTCAGGCTGGTGTGCAGAAGAAGCTCTTTAGCCCGGCTTGTGCGCAGGGCAATGAGGTATTCATTTGGCGACGTACCGAGCTGCGCTCTGAAGTTTCGAGACAGCGACGGGACGGAGCACCGTACTATGTCCGCCATGCGTGCGAGTGACCATTCTTCAAAAAAGCGCTCCTCGAGAGCACTCACCAAGACAGCGAGCCGCTCCGAAGATGTGCTGCAGGGCCGACCGGAAGACAGACGCGCCCTCGAAAGCATCACCAGCAATTCGATTAACATGCCACGAAGGGCCGTCTTGTAGCCGGGCTCTCGCGCCTTGTCTTCCGCAATCAACCTGTCACAGATCTCGCGAACGGTTGTTTGCTCATAAGCATTTAGTACAAGTCGCGGCAGGTCGCGCGGAACTGTTGCCGCCGGTCGGTCCGGTAGCCGGCGGCTGCCGAGGCGGTCGATCCCCTCCTGCCGATCGCGCCCGTCAACGAGAAAAAGGGCGGCAAAACCGGGTATCTCTCGCAGTTCGTCCAGCATGTCGGATAGACGCCACGAGATAAACATGACGTTTGTCAGGCACAGCCCTTCGGCGCGGCTGAAGTGGTGCCGCATGCCCGGCTTGATAAGAAACACTTCGCCGGGAAACGTATCGGTCTCCTCCCCATTGATTACGTGTGTGGCGTGGCCGGCATGCACGACAACAATCTCGTGAAAGCGATGAAAGTGATCCTCGAAGGTTGTGTTCCCTGCCTCGTGGTCGATTCGTCGCGGATCGGCAAAGCGATTGATAAATATCGGAGAATCACGGACCAGCCACCGCTGGTCCGGATGTATCTCGATAGACATTGGTGATAAGATCGTGCTATAAGTATGGCGGTTCGTCAAGGATTGATTTGCGCATCCGTGGTACAAAGCTCTATGAGCCGGCCAAACATTGTACTCGTGGTAACCGACGATCAGGGCTACGGAGACCTCGCTTGCCACGGAAATCCTTTCATACACACACCAAACATGGACTCGCTCCACGACCGGAGCGTCCGTTTAGGCAACTTCCACGTTGATCCAACGTGCTCGCCGACTCGGGCGGCACTCATGACCGGTTGCTACTCCCATCGTGTAAACGTGTGGCACACCATCATGGGGCGCAACTATATGGCGGCCGAAAGGATAACAATGCCCGAAGTATTCCGGAACGCCGGCTATCGGACGGGTCACTTTGGCAAATGGCACTTGGGCGGCCACAGTCCCTACCGCCCGATGGACCGCGGCTTCGAGGAATGGCTTGGACAAGGCGACGGAGGCACCGGCTGTATGTCGGACTACTGGGGCAACCGTCGGGTGGACGACGTCTACATACACAATGGTCGGAAGAAGCGGGTCCCAGGGTACGGACCAGATGTGTTCTTTGACGCGGCAATGGACTACATCGCCCAGGAGGACGATCGCCCGTTTTTTGTCTACTTGGCTACCTACATTCCGCACGATCCGACGTCGATTCCAGATCCGCATTGGGCGGACGCCTACCGCGACCAAATTCCGTTAAAGACGGCGTACTTCTACAGCTCTATCGAGCGCGCGGACCACAACCTCGGACGGTTGGTAGACTTCCTTCGGGAGCGAGGGCTTCAAGAGAACACAATTCTCGTGTTTATGACCGACAACGGAACGGCGCAGGGCCACCATGTCTACAACGCGGGCATGCGGGGAAGCAAGGGATCAGTATACGACGGCGGGCATCGAGTACCCTGTTTTTTCTCCTGGCCGGCCGGAGACCTTTTACGCGGTCAAGACATCGACGGTCTCGCCGCACACGTTGACCTGCTGCCGACACTCGCCGATCTGGTCGGCTTGGAGTCCAAGGAGGCTCGGCACGGCAACGGGATGTCGCTTGCGCCGCTGCTTCGCGGGGAGGTCTGCGACGGGGTTGGCGGCGCTCTCGCCGAGCGTATGTTGGTCGTGGAGAGCCAGAGGATTCGTGTGCCGGAGAAGTACCGATCCTTCTCCGTAATGCACGGAACGTGGCGCCTTGTGAACGGCAACGAGCTCTACGATATAGCGGGCGATCCTGGTCAGGCCAAAGACCTCGCCGGCGCCCATCGAGAACGTGTGGCCGCCATGCGGGCCGCCTACGAGGCGTATTGGGACGAGGTCACCATCGGCGACGACCGCTTGGAGCGGCCGACCGTCGGATGTGCGGCCGGTGGTGAGGCAGAGTCGCCGGCCGTGGTCCTCTGCGCCGAGCACCTGTATCCCGACAGCGACGACGCCTTTGTGTGGAATCAGCAGCACGTGTATGTCGGCGCACCTATCTGGGGTGAGTGGCCGATTCTCGTTAAACGAAGCGGCCGCTACCGCCTCGAGTGCCGCCGCTGGCCCGAGGAGACCGGCGCGGCCATGCGGAGTGTTCCGGCCGGCGGAACCGGCGGAAGCGGTTTATCGGCCGGCGAGAAAGCGCGCGACGGAACACCGGTCGATCGTGCCAAGGCATTTCTGTGGGACGAAGAGGTTGATGAGACTCTGTACGGGGCCCAGGACGGCGGCGAGGCCACGGCCGTCGATGTGTCTTCGGTCCGAGTCTCTGCCGCCGGGCAGAAGGTCGAGATTCCCGTTGGGGACGACGACCTCGGTGCCGCTTGCGAGCTGAGCCTCGAGGCGGGCGATCAGAGCCTGCGCGCCGAGATGTTGGCCGCCGACGGCACATCACTCGGTTCGGTCTACTACATGTACGTTCGCCCTCTGTGAGCGCCTCGCCGGCGGAGTGCGTGCCTGCCAAACATCGCTTCGCTTTGGGAGCCGGGGAAAATGGTAACCGACGCCGCCTACGTATCCGGTTCTAAAGGCCTCTCCCATTTCGTTCGCACCATGGACCGCGAGATCCAATAGGCTCGGATCGGCTTACCGCCGGCATGAATCACCCGTCCGCGGCGTCCTCCGCAA
>CAZFLD010000045.1:30426-35890 GCA_964519835.1 uncultured Spirochaetales bacterium | reverse complement strand
CGAACAAGACTCGTCGCTGTCTCCACTTCGGCTGCATTTGCCACTGAGGTACAAATCTCTTGAGCGCGACCGCCTGATAGGATTTTCCGTAGATGACGCTCAGCGAAGCTGCACGACAGACACTCGACCCCGCGACTCGTTCCTACATCGAAGAGCTGGAAGACGGGCAGCAGTAGCTGTTCAGCGAGGCTGAGGATACCGCTGAGCTTGCTGAGACAGAACAGACCACAGTTATTGTTGCCAACCACGAGCGCAAGAAGGCCAACCGCAAAGTTATGGATCCGTACCACCCCCGCATCGAGGGTCTCACCCGCGCCCGGGAACAGGGACGACTGAAACGACGGCTGACCTGGATGCGCAAACCCCACATCGTCCTCATCGATGAGGTCGGCTATGAAGAGCTCACCAAGAACAGGCCAACCTGTTCTTACAGGTCGTGAATGCACGATACGAACTCGGAAGCATGATTGTGACGACAACCAAGGCTTTTGGCTCTTGGGCCGAGATTCTAAACGACGAAGGAATCCGGACAGCCACCCTGGATCGCCTCTTTTATCATACGCACGTATTCAGCCGCAAAGGAGACTCATAGCGGATAAAGGATCGGATGAAGATCGGGGTCGTTGACCCTGTTGCACCCCAAGAAAAAGCGGAGCTCTGAAACCGTTGAAAACCGGAACTCTTAACCGCTGTTGACACGCCGGCATAGCGAACGTTGTGAAGTATCCGGATTACCTTCGAATGTACCAGGGCAATCCACTGCACCTCTCGTTTCTGGGCGCCGTTGCGTAGTCTGGAGGGAGATTGCAGGCCGTGCTCCTTGAAGTACTTGATGGTCGCACTCGCTGATCCTGTTCGACGAAACGCTTCAAACACCGTGGCGATGCTTCTTTTAACCCGTTCGTCGGGACCGCCGATGACGTTCCCTTCAGGGCCGTGCACAAATCCTATAGGCAATGGGAGGCGGATCTCGGCCCGCCCAGCTTTCGCTCGCACCCCACCGAGCAGCCGCGCTTTTATCAGATGTAGTTCCGCCTCACCCATCGTACCCTCTAATCCCAACAGGAGCCGGTCGTTGAAATGTGCAGGATCATGGATGCCTTCTTCATCGAGAATGAGCGTCCCGGTCAATGCGCATATTTCCAGCAACCGGTACTCAGGGCAAGCAACTCTTCCACCCTAAACAGCGGTCTACCCGCTCAAATCGCTACGATTGGGTCTTCAACGCCCGGATTGGTCCACGAGGCTGCTACCGAAATCAGTGTTCGTCGCAAGCATGAAAAAACCGTCCGCTCTCCAAACCGATTGCCTGGCTATGAGCTCAAACTCCTGGCCGAAAAGAGGATAAAAAGGGTGGGTGATTCTTACCTATAGGGTGTTACCGTTGCTGAAGGGGGTCTTTGACCGTCTAGACCGGCGCCGAGGTGAAGGTCATTGCCGTTATCCGGGACACTGATGAGATCAAGCATATGCTTCGTCATCTCATCAGAATCGGTCGTGCACCGCCCGGGCTGGACGAGTCCTCTGTGAACTGAACCGTGTCCCGCCCATGGTCGTCGCCACTGACGATGGCCCGATCGGCCTGTGCCCTGGCTGTCACATCCCTGCTGTTCTTCGTGCCCTATCAACGCCAATGTGGCTTCGCCTGACGTTGCGGACGTCGTCATCGCCTCCGGTGCGGGGGCCGATGCAGATGCCAGGTCTACCTCGCCCAGAAGATCCGGCAGGGCGCGCGCTTCGAGGATCTCGCGGAGCGCCACTCCACTTGCCCCAGCAAGAGCAAAGACGGCGACCTGGTTTGGCGAGGGCAAAATAGTAAAAGAGTTCGAAGCCGCCTGCCGCACATTGGGCACCGGCTCCCTCTCAGACCCGGTACGGACGCAGTTTGGGTATCATGTGATTAAGGTGACGGGGCAACGGTAGGCACCCGTCGTCCGGCGCGCGGGAACGCAGCGATTACAGATTCTGTCTCAAGGATTCTCCCTATCTGGCGAGCAGCAAAGACTGGAGAGTCAACGGCGATGTAGTCCAATATCGACCGTAGATCCCGATGTGCCTGTCTGGACCAGACAACCCTCAACCAGACACGCCCAACGAACGGCGGGTCTCATCAGCAGTCATGGCCGCTTCCCCTTCGGCTGATTGGATTTCCTTCTCAATTTCACATTTGTTGTCGGGATCGAACCATACGGTGCTAATGCCACCAAGCTCGGTCGCGTGTTGTTGCCGTATCGAGTGGATAGCGTCACGAAGTTGGCTCGCCATGCTTCCTGCAAAGGAGCCGCCGCTCGTAGAGCGCGGTGTACCTGTTCTGATCGAGCTCGCTTTTGCCGCAGGCGCCCGGTTTGGCGAGGGCAGACATCAAGTGTGCCCGGCCAGGCGAGCCATCACATCCACGACTCCGGTCGACGCCATGTAGCGCCCCGCAAAGACCTTGAGAATGCGAAGCTGCGGGCCGTCGAGGCGCGGAATGACCCATGCAAGAATGGACTCGGGAATGCCAAAGAACGCCCCGGCGATCGCTCCGGCAATACAGGCCTGCGTGTCGGCGTCGCCACCAAGCGAGACGGCGTTTCGAACGGCGTCTTCGAAGTCCGTGGCATCCAGGAATGCGATGATCGCTTCCGGTACGGAGCGTTGGCAACCGACCTCGAATTGGTAGTCCGGTCGAATCTCATCTATCGTTCGGTCCACGTTGTACTCGAATCGCTCGGAAATCTCCTCACGAATCGCTTTCTTTTTGGAGCCGGTCCGCGCTAGGAGCACCAAAAGGGCGACGGCCTGAGCGCCTTTGATGCCCTCGGGGTGGTTGTGAGTTGGAAGGGCGCTTGCCGTCCATCCTATCGCACTCGCGCGCATCGCCGAGCCGTTGCCCCAGCTGTTGTAGGGCCCCATGCTCTTGTTCCGCACCCACCGGAGGAAGTTGCCACCGTACCCCGCCCCCGGATACAGCCCGCCGAATTCCCTAAGACGCTCGGCGAAATTGTCGACCTTGGGCACGCCGTCCGCATCGAGAATTGCCTGTGCCACCGCCAAGGTCAACACCGAGTCGTCGGTCGGTCGGCCTTGAAGATGAAAGAGGTTAGAGTCTTTGGTTTTGAGCCGGACCCCTTTGTATACCGAGCCGAGAACGTCACCGACTATCGCTTTGATCATAAGGCGCTCCTTCTGTCTGTTGCTTCGCCGCTCAACAGCAATCGTACTCCGTGACGGCGCGTTGCGAGGAGGCGCGGGGTGAATCTGTCATGAGTCGAGTGTAGCGGGTTGTGCTGTACGCGACACCTGGCCCGGCCCATAGCGCCGGTTATCCCTGCGGCGTACAATAGCTACACACCATGGAGTACACCATCGCGATTGACATCGGAGCGGGGCAGGGTACCAAGATTGCCCTTTGCACCTCGCCCACAGAGCAGTTCGCCGAGGCCGAGCTTCCGGTCTCCGACTACGGATCCACCTTCGACGAGTACCGTGCGGCGCTTGTGGAGTGCATCGACAACGTCGTGGCTGCGCAGCAGCTCACGCACCACGGTCTTCGTGCCATCGGAGTGGCGTCCGCCGGGATCCTCGCCTCCGACGGTACGATGCTGCTCGCCGTGAATGTTCCCGCCCTCAAGGGGCGCAACATCCGGGCACGGCTGTCCGACCATTACGGCGTGCCGGTCGGCATCGACAACGATGCAAACGCCGGCGGCCTCGCGGAGTGGAGCGTGCTACGCATCGAGCTCTTGTACTGGGTGTTCGGCGGCGGCTGGGGTGGTGCGTGGATTTCCAAAGACGGGCGGGTGATGTATCCGGCGATCGACTGGTCCGGGGACGATGCTGACCTGCACCCAACAAGCGAACCCGGCTACGCGATTCCACTCGCCAAGATGATGCTTCGTGAGGTGTTCGCAGAGGTTGGGGCAAACTACGAGCGCCTCGAGCAGCATCTCGCCGAGGAGTTTTATGGCAATCGTGATGCGCTTCGAGGACCCGGGGGCGACCCCGATGCGCTTCGTGCGGAAATCATCCTCAGCGGCCCCGGTCGCCGTCGACTGTTTCGCGCGGTTGTCGGCGACGACGACTTCTACGAGCGCTTCTTAGATATGGAAGAACTCGATCAGATGAGTGACCCGGTGCGTGCGGGAAAATACATCTCGAAGCTCTCGAGCATGCGAGTGGAGGCGGCGGTGAGCACCGACAGGCTCTACGGAAAGATTCTTGCCCACGCAACGCGCTACATGGTAAAGCGGGCGACTGCCGACGGACTCCCCGAAGCTGTTCCAATCTGCCTCGGCGGCAGACCGAGCTACGCGCTTCCCTACTTTGGTCCGAGCACCCAGCGCTTTCTTGGCAAATTCGGTTTGATGAACTACCTGCGTCCGAGTGTGGTGGACGAGCGCGGCCTCAACGCCAACGTGGTGGGCGCGGCGGTGTTGGCGGAAAACGCGGCGCAGGGGCGCCTGGCGATCGGTTAATCGGACGTGGTCCCGGAGGAGCCTGAGTGCTTATTTGTTGGAGCAGGCAATCACGCCGAACCCGTTGGCCTTGTAGTCGTACAACCCGGGTGTCACTCCGGTGACGCGGGCGGCTCCGGCCTCAGAATCTCTCAGCGATCACCTCCGACGGCGAGGGCGCCTTTTTGGCGCTTGACGCGGAAGCAACGATCAGGACGGCATCTTAGGGTCCAGGAGGGGTCCGTTTCCTCAACCAGGCTCGGGCGCCGCGGATCCGCTTCCAAAGGCCGTGGAATTGGTCAACATAGATGAGCGCTTCTTCCACGCCGCCGGGAGCGTAGTAATGCGGTGCTTGCGGGGGCGAATCGGAAAGAAGATGCTCGGGCACATATGGGTTGGCCTGCACGGCATTGTTGCGGCGATGCTCGGCGAGCTCCCTATCGCCTTGAGCGTACGCGGTAAGCGTCGAGTTCCACAGGGCGGGCGCCGATTGGTCCTCAGGAAAGCGATCCAGCAGATGCTGCGCCTTCTCGTAGTCGCCGGCTTCCATAAGCCCCTTGAAATAGTACGCGGCCGCACCAATCCCGTCGAACGGATCAATCCGGAGAAGCTCCTCGAACTCCGTAAATGCCTCGGAAACCCTTCCCATGTCTCGCAGGAGTTCCGCACGAACGAAATGCAGCCGAAGGACATCGCGAAAGAGATGGTCGCGCCACGGGGACTCGTCCGCCGGTACATCCGGGACGGTTCCGGTGGTTGCCTCAAGGCCGGCGTCGACGAAGGTGAGCGCGAGCTCGGGGCGAGTGTTGTAGATACGAGCGAGCACCACATACCCATCCGCTTCCGTTGGGCAGCGCTCGATGGCGCGAAGGCAGATAGAACGGACGACGAAGTCTTCCGTGCCGTCGAACCGATACGGTGAATCATGCACCTCAGACATCCAGATTGCCGCCGCAGCTTCCGGCCGTTGCACCGCGAGGGGCGGCGGCGGCACGCATGAATACCGAGTTGAACCCTTGCTTGTGCTC
>CAZFLD010000045.1:0-30416 GCA_964519835.1 uncultured Spirochaetales bacterium | reverse complement strand
GCGGCGGCGGCACGTGCCAATAAAAGGCGCGATCGAATAACGGCGTCCGCCGCCACCGTGCAAGCGGGAAGAACGTACCGACGGGAACCTCGAACGGCGGATCAAAGGCCGGACCTTCTTGGAACAACCCAAAGTGAACGCCGAAGCGCTCAAAGAATCGCAGGCGGACCGCCTGGTCCAGAGCTCCGCCGGCAGCCGACAGGTCGTCGCGAACCGCCCAGATGAGGCCGCTGAAGTCTTCCTCGTAAAGGTACTCGCCGGTCGTATCGCGAGCTGCGAAGAGAAGTAGCGGAACGGTCTCCGCGACCACGCGTCCCACGGGAATTCGGTCGAACCGGTCGATCGCCTGCGGCTCGCGCATGTGGGCGTCGAGCAGCCTCCGGTAGATTTCGGTAAAGTCGTCAGAGTCCAGCGCCGTCCGCCCGGCCTTGGTCAGCTGGAAGGTCTTGTTGCGACACAAAAGCAGGCCTGCCTTCTGCGAAAGTCGACGGACCCTGGAAAGCACCGAGCTATCACTCTCACGGTTCACCCGGGTGAACTCGGGTTCGACGTCTGAAAAGATTCCCGCAAACAACTCTTTCACAACCACCACCGGCAGATTGCCGTGGGCCGTCGCGCGCAGTGGCTCGCGGCCGCGCACCGCGGTGAGCAGTGCCATTGTTTGCGACAGTACCGGCGCGGCGTCGCGATCCGCCGGTCGTAGCCGCGGCGCCACTTCGAACACCGTCGTGCGTCCCTCGTGATCGGCGCCAACCAGAGTCGTGATCTGGTCGTCGGAGAGTCCGAGGTCTTTCAAAAAGAGTCGCGGGAACCGCGACGTATTCACAGGCGTCGAGTTGCCGCGCCTGCCGGGAAATGGAATGATCGTGCCCACGGGTACCTCATACCCAACGTACCCCGGCTCGGCTTAGAGATCAACGGTCGATTAGGGCGAGGGCGGGTATCGGGAAGCCCGGCTGTTGTTCTCCCTTCGCCGCCGTTGTGTCTTCCGGGTTTCTCTCGAGGTTGTTTTTCGACCGCTCGCTTCTCTTCCTGTATATCCGGCGGTTCAGATACTTGATTCGTGCTTGCTTGTTGGCAAGCACCTACTTTAGCGACTCCTCGCGCCCGACTGCCGCCTGGTGGCAACTCTTCCAGAACACGACATCGGTCTTCAAAACGTTATTCTTTCGGCGTAGCTGTTTGTTCTCTTCGCGAAGTGCAGTAGCCTGTCTCTCTTCGGTTGCGGTGGTCATGCAGAGGCGATAGCAGAGTTCCCAAAGATCGTTCAGAGGTTAGTGGGAATACGAGTGTTTACCCTTGCCCGCCCGCCCTTCGCCGGGAATCAGTGGCGGACCTCGCCGCATCGGCACTCCTGCTGTATGCTTCACTATGGAGGTAACGATGAGAGCGCTACAGCTGCTTTTGGTACCGCACATACCGGCGCCCGACCACGCGGCTCTGTGGGAGCTATCAGCCTGCGAGGGCGGCTTCGCGGCCTGGGGGCTCGTCGGCAACCAGAACAATATCGTTCTTGAGATCGCGTTGGCAAAAACGTGACACGGCCGCGAATAGTTCGTTCTCACAAACTAAGAGATGTTCGACTCGATGGGTGGAACGATATAATCGCCGGCAAATGGCACTTCCGTGACTTGGCCGGAGATCGGACGTGGTTTCACGGTTGGATCAGCTTTGACGCACTCAAATGGGATACAGAGCGCGGCGTCCTCTACTGTGGCCTCAACAGCCTCGACGGCGACTTACTCTACGCGTTCGACCCGAAAGGCTCGAGCTTTCGCTCATTGGCGACCGATCGCTGGACCGATACCTTCGACTCCAAAATCCATCGTACGATCCTAAAGGATCCGGCCGACGGATCGATATACTTCGCAACGTCGTTGCTCCATGATGTGGATCAACAGCGGGAGGCGGCGGGAGGCAAGTTGGTTCGATACGATCCCGGAAAGGATCGATACGATATACTGGCGTTACCTGTACCGCACCTCTACGTTCAATCGATCGCGGCGGACTTTCGACGCCGTATCCTGTACGGATTCACATACCCAGCAGAGTTTGTTTTTCGCCATGATATCGATTCGCGGACGACCCGCGTCCTGGCGTACGTAGGCAACTCTCTGATGCTCGCTCAGCCTCATAATGGAGTGGTCGACTCTACGGGACGGCTCTGGGGAACCTATGCAGAAACCCGGGCTTGGGACGAGAGGCTGAGCGATCATCCGGTTCGTATTTTCAGCTACGATCCAGATGACGACTCCTTTGATTGGTGGCCTATCGGCCTGCCGCGCAAATCTGACCGGACCCAACTTATCTCCAACCCCGATGACAAAGACGGTATCGAGTTTGTGGTCGAAGAGACCCGTCATAAAGTCGACTACGGTTTCTGCGACTCGATGTGTTTTGATAACAGTCGATACATCTACGCGGGGACGGTCGCCGGTGTCTTGGCTCGAATCGATACCTTTGATCGCCGCGTCGAAAAAGTCTGCCACATTGTCTCTTCAGGGAGGCTCCCGGCCCTTGCGGTAGGTTCGGACGGGACTGTGTACGGAGCGGGCGGAATGAGCGGAAACACGCGCCTATTCTCGTGGAAGGTCGGGACGGGGCACGTGGATTTTGTCGGACCAATCGAAGACACTTTCGGAGAGAGGCCCGCGCGGATTCATGAACTGGCGGTGGGCAACTCGGGCACCATCTTCCTTGCGGAAAACGACAATCATGTTCGGTCAAGCTATCTGTGGGAGGTGTCACTCGGGTCGCCTTCGTCCAAGACGAGAACAACATAACAATCAAGGTTGGTCACTCGGACTCCGCCGGCTTCGGACTCAACGTCGGGTTGCCGCCTGTCCGGGCTGAGCACGCCGTCCAAGGCTACCGTTAGGTTGTCGAGTACAACATGCA
Organism: uncultured Spirochaetales bacterium; assembly: GCA_964519835.1. Lineage (GTDB taxonomy): Bacteria > Spirochaetota > Spirochaetia > DSM-27196 > CAZFLD01 > CAZFLD01. Next base: position 27,518 of record CAZFLD010000045.1, on the reverse strand, counting down.
TGTCGATGGACCCGGATTCCGGATCGCTGTTTAGCAAGTGGAGCGCGTATCGTCCGTCCGGCACCTGTGGCTGCGTTGCTATTACCAGCAGTTCGTCCGGACCATCGACTGACACTCGGGATTGGCCGACAATGCTCCGGATTGCACTCGTAAAATCTGGATCGTCCGAATCGGGCACAATCCCCGGCCAGTACGAAGCCGAGCCTCTTCCTCGTCGCACAAGCATTGGCACTTCGGCGAAGGCATCTCCAAATTCATCGGTCGTGTACTCTGGAAAGTCCTCCGATATCCAAGCAAACCACCGTAGCGGTCGCGACTCGTCCGTCAACGCCGATGAGACGCTGTAGGCCGTAGTGCCAATCTGTTTGTCAAACCAAGGTTCAAAGAGACTCCGCGGCCGCCTAGCGCGGCTCTTGTCATGGGTTGCGGTTCGTCGGGTTACGACGACGGCTCCCCCGGACTCGACCCAAGCCGAGAGCTGCGCAAACTCGTCAAGACTAACGCATTCTGAGTCGGGCAGAATGAGGACCCGAATGTCGCTTGTGGTCTCCGGCGCGTGGTCGACCACTCTATACGGCACATTTATTGAGGAAAGAAGGTCAGTGATGCGACGGTAACTCTGCCAGGGGATCCCGTGATTCCACGCTAGACTCTCGGCATGGCGAAACACAGCCACCTCTGCCCATGGAACCCAATTGCCGATGTTCGGGTAGACTCTCTCCGCCCACGCCGCCAAGCGGGTCTTGGTCTCGTGCCCCAAAGTAAAATGTGGCATGTACCGAAAAGTGAATCCAGTACAGGAGAGGTGCAGTCCGTTGCTCGCCGCCGTAAAGGCAAGTGAAGGCTCGAGACGACGATCGTCCGGCCACCATTGGTACTGGCATACGGGCAACTTATGTTCTCGAGCGTAGGACACGGCGGCCAGTCGAGAGCGCAATTTCCTGTTGGCCCTGTCGAAGAAGAAATGCTCGTGATCCTCAAGCCAAACACCGTCGAGCCAGTCGAAGTACCACTCGATGCGTTGGGACATAAGCCGGTAGTAGGCATCCCAACTCAGGAAGTACGGATTTCCCGTGACGGCGACGCCCGGATCGAGTCGGTAGATGAAGTGGCGAAGGTGGCGGATTGCGGCGGCCTCAAATTCCCACAGGAATCGGTGCCATAGCTTTATCTCGGGCCCAACGGCGACGGAGGGTAGACTCTCTCTGCTCAGACTCGGGATTCCGGCACGATCTGGATTCACTGAAGCGGGCAGTGTCTGCGAACCAAGCCACTCCCTGAACGCCAAAAGTGCGCAGCTGCTGCCGCCGCCGTGTTCGGGTCGACCCGCGAAGTGAAGACCATCGAGATGAATCAGGTCGGTGCCGAACTCACGAACTGCCAGCCGGACGGAGTCCTCCAAGCGGCGGTAGGTCCCCGGATGTGCGAAATCTATCTTTCGCCGAAACTCTTGTTGAGGCCCGTAGGTGCCTTCCGCGATCAGCCATTCCTCTACGTCGGGGTAATCATCTCGAATGCTGTCAGGGACAACGTAATCGCATCGGACGTACAGGCCGATGCGAAGTCCGTGACTCCGTGCCCGCTCAGCGACCTTCAACAGGAAATCCAACTCGTCCCGTGCGTAAGTCGGGCCGAAGCCTTTATCGAACGGCAAGACGATGTGAGAGCAACGTTGCTCGGCCAGGCGATCAAACACTTGATCAGAGAACTCGCGATCGTAATAGAATTCGCGTTCATCGGCGAACCCGTACCCGGCCCGCTCTCGAAACACGAGTGGCTCCCAAGCTGCCGCGAAGATTAACGGTCTTTCTACGACCCATGCCGCTTTCCGGGGAGGTTGAAACAGTGCGGAGAGCGGAAGGAATGGGATTACCATGCGTATAGCCGAGTTGTGATTGACAAGACTTTGTATCTCCGCATATCATTAACATACCATGTTATTAAATTGTTGTGGGGAGTAATGTGGGACGTTCACACGCGCCGCATGTCGCCTCGCTACGACGGCGGTTTACTCCTCGGCAACGCGCGCTATATCTATTGCTCGCGCCGGCAATCGTATGGTACCTCATTTTTCGATACCTACCGATGGTGGGCATAGCGTACTCGTTTACAGACTTCGGGTACCGCCTCAACGTTTCATTCGTAGGCTTTGATAATTTCGCGCGGCTGTTCACTTCCCGAGACTTCAGCCGCGTGTTGTTCAACACGCTGATTATCAGTTTTTATAATCTTGCCGCCTTCTTTCCGCTTCCGATCATCCTCGCATTGATGATGAACGAGATTCGAAAAGCCCGAATCAAACGGTTGGTCCAGTTCATGGTCTACATGCCGCACTTCTTCTCTTGGGTTGTTGTCGGTGGACTTTTCTCTCTTGCGCTTTCGCCGTCCACCGGAATCGTCAACAACGTGCTGCGCGCCCTTGGCCTCGAGCCGGTGTTTTTTATGGCCAACGTACGGTGGTTTCGCGGTGTCTTGGTCGGGACCCATATCTGGCGAGACGTCGGCTATAGCACCGTCATCTATGTGGCAACGTTGGCTACGATTGATCCGCAGCTCTACGATTCTGCCGTCGTCGACGGCGCCGGCCGCTTGGCGCAGACCTGGTACATCACGTTGCCGTCTCTGCGCAGCACGATAGCGACCGTCCTTTTGCTTACCCTCGCCGGCATATTGAAAATATTCGAGCAGGTCATCGTTATGTACAACGATGCCGTCAAGCCGGTAAGCGAAGTGCTTCAAACCTACGCCTTTAACGTCGGGCTACTCAATGGCGATATCGGGTATGCAACGGCTATCGGGCTCTTTACGTCGATCGTCAGCTTTGTTCTTGTCTTTGGACTGAACTCCGCAAGCAAACGGGCTCTCGGGGAGACCATATTGTGACATCGAGCATTCGCCGCCGGGGGTCCATCGGTCCCGGACGCGCGGTCTTTCTCGCCGGCAACGTCATGGTCCTCGGCGCGCTGGTCCTGGTGATCCTTGTGCCTGTCTGGATGGTCGTGGTTACCTCACTCGCATCGGATCGGGAGGTGGTCGGCACGGGCTACGTCCTTATCCCGCGCACCATTTATCTAGAATACTACTTGTCGATTGTCCGGGGAGGCTACCTTTCCGCATTTGTTCGCTCGATAGCAATTACGGTCATCGGAACCGCCGTTTCCATGGCTGTTTGCATCCCTGCCTCGTATGCGTTGGCACAACCGGATCTGCTGGGACGATCGCTAGTTCTCAAGTTAATTATCCTCACGATGCTGTTCGAGGGCGGGATTATCCCGTTTTATATGGTCGTGAGACACCTCGGGCTGCTCGACTCCTACGCAGCTCTTATTGTGCCCGTGGCCATTTCCACTTACGAGCTCATTCTTTTAAAAAACTACATGGCAAGCGTGCCAACCAGCCTGCTCGACTCCGGGCGAATCGACGGATGCAACGAGCTTCAAATACTAGTCTCCATTGTTGTTCCCGTATCGGTTCCGATCATTGCGGCGATTAGCCTCTTTTATAGTGTTCACTACTGGAATCGATATCTCGAGGTGGTGATGTTTATCAACAGCTCCGCCAAATACACGCTGCAAGTTCTTCTCCGACAACTCATTTTTGAGTCGGAATCCATCACCACCGGAACAGAACACGTCTACAACAACTTCAAAATGGCCGTAATGGTGATGGCCATGGTGCCCATCGTTCTTGTCTACCCGTGGATCCAGCGCCACTTCGTAAGTGGCCTAATGCTCGGGTCGATCAAGGGATAGGAATCGGACGTTCACGAACGATGGTTCGTGGACTCGCTAACAACCCTAGGGAGGTAGGACATGCAAATACGACGTGTCACCTTGACAGTGCTGTTGATTCTCGGCGTGCTCGTTGGAGTGTGGGCCCGGGGAGTTCAACAAGAGCCGGACGCACCGGCGCCAATTCGATTCTCCATGGCCCAGCAGCTATGGGGTGGATCTACGGATCCGAGTCTTCAGGCTGCGTTCGTGGAATTGATGGAGCAGGCCACGAACACGCAGATCGAAATGATCGCGCCGCCACACAGCGACTATTCCCAGCGATTGAGCGTTATGCTGGCCTCAGGCGATCTTCCGGACCTGTTCAACATTTACGCCGCAATGGACAACGTTCCTGTGTTTGCTCAGCGCGGATATCTGTTGGCACTCGACAACCTCTTGGAGGATCGGGACGTCCTGAACGGTATCTACGGCGATATCTACGGCAACGTCGCGGTTGTGAACGGTAGCACATACGCGATCCCTGACGGACGCAACAACCTGCTACTGTTGTTTATGCGCGGAGACCTCCTGGAGGCGCAGGGTCTCGATGTTCCGACGACCATCGACGAGTTCTACGATGCCGCAGTCACGCTCAAGGAGGTCTACGACATAATCCCGCTCTCCAACGCTAGATTTATGTCCTACTTTCGGTACTTCCTAAGCAGTTTCGGTGCGTACGACGACATTGTAGAGGATTCGATGGGGCACTTTTCCGACGGATTCGATACCCCGGAGATGCGCGCCGCGCTGACGTGGCTGAATCAGTTGTACGTCGAAGGGCTACTTGACGAGGAGTTTGTGACAAACGGCACTTCTACGATGCGAGAAAAGCTGTACTCCGGACAATCCGCTGGGTCGGTCTATTGGGACATTTTCTACACCACTTACCAAATTGAGACGGAGAAAAACAACCCTGGAGCGTTGATCGTACCGGTCTACCGGCTCGCGGGTCCCGGGGGCCCCGGCTACACAACCGACTGGGGAATCGATGGAGCCTACGGCATCTCGTCGCAAACGGACTACCCGGATGCTGCGCTGGACATTGTGGAATGGTTCAACACGAGTGAAGGCTACGTTGCGCGCTACTCAGGTGTGGAAGGTGTCCATTACACAGTGAACGCCGCGGGCGAAGCCACACCGACACAGGTGGCTGCTGATTCAGGCTACGCCATCAATGTATTCAACTTCGTGCGGGCCCCGTTCGAGGTCGACATGCCGTTCAGTTTTGGCGCTCGGGCGGAGCAGCTAGCGGAGGCCCAGTTCGAGGTTTACCAAAACGGAATCGCTGCCAAGGGACCGTATCACCGCGTGACGGTGGGGAAATCCGAAATCTACGATCGGCAACGAACCGCCATGAGCGACAAGCGACAGGAACTTGCCATTCAGATGATTATCGGAGCGATGACGGTTGCCGACGGCATGGCGGAATGGCAGGCCTTTTGGCGGAGTATCGACGGGGATCAAATGTTGGAACAAATCAACGGATAGTAGGAGCTATTCTTAATGGCGGAGGGCTGCCCAGGCTAACAGGCAGCCCTTTCTATTGGCGGAACAAACTCGCTTGCTCCCTACGCAGTTACTCTGTGAGCACCATGTCGAGGTACAGGCAGGCTGTCCATCCGTAGTCGTGGAACACCTGCCGGTACGGACTGCGGCCTGGATCACAGGCTCCTTTGCGGAGAAGTCGAGGCGGATCCACATTGCGTCGATCGTCGTAAAACTCGAAGAGAGTGCCGTATCGGAGATACATCCGCTCGACCTCTTGTGTCGTCTCCTGTCGAATCCGCTTGGCTAGATCGTGATAGCCGTATCGCGCGGCTCCGTACGCTACAAGCCAGTTGACGTTCACCCACACCGGGCCACGCCACATATCCGGCGAGTAATTGTCTGTGTCGGCAGCGGCTATCGTAGGCACCGACAGCGCAGTTCTGAATCGAGTCGGGTCCTCCAACGAAGCTACAAGGGCCCGGGCCTGATCTGCGCTCGCGGCGCCTGCGGTCAAGGGGTACAGGCCGCTACAACACATCACGTCCAGCATATCCCCGGTGTCCAGGTACCTATCGAAAAAAAAACCTCGTCTGGAATCCCAGAATGTGCTGTTGACTGTTCTGATCAGGTTTTCACGACGCCCTTGCCACACGGTCTGCCGGTCGCGGGCTCCGATCGCCCCCGCAATCCACGCCAACGCCTCGCATTCGATAGCCAAAAAGGAGGCCAAGTCCACAGCACCGACCCGGCGGCCCTCGTCGAACCGAGGCGAGTTATCCATGCCGCTCTCGCCGGATCGTTGTATCGGGTCGTCGGTAACGGCCCACGCCGGAAATCCGGTCACTTCGTCGATTCTGTGGGCAAGGTCCCACTCAACATACCGCTCAAGTGGGTCAAATACCGCCTCCAACCACCGTGGATTTGGGGCGAACTCCGCCACCAGTTTGGCCGCAAACGAGAGAAGCGGCGGCTGGGTGAAGTCGTATAGCGCTTCGTGGGGGCTCGCCATAAGCGGGAGTTGGCCATCAGGCGCCTGGACGTCGAGCATCGACGAAATTGCGTCGCGGGCAAGGCCGGGGTCGACGTGCCGAAGCCCGATCGCGTGGAACGCGCTATCCCAAAGCCACATTTGCCGATGCGGCCACCGGTCCGGCGTTGTCCACCGATGAGCGATAATGCCCTGTGATGAGCACACCATTGTTTTGACCTGCGACAGTGCCTTGGCGAGAACCTGGCTGGTTGGCCGAGCCTTTGGGTACTTCGCCTGAGTGTTACGCAGCCACGCAGTTCGTCGCTCCCAAATCTCCGCCATGCCGACGTCCTCAACGTTTCCAAGAGCCGCCGAAGGCGACCATTGGGCAGCGACCGCCCAGCGTTTCGAGCTGATTACGGTTCGATCTCTGAAATGATTCACCGTAAGCAGGTCCGATCGAGAATCGATCCGGCACGGACCGTCAATGACGAGTGTCCGAGCATCTACGAACGCACCAATGGTTTCCCCAGCGCCTGTCAGAACAAAAAAAACGTCACCGGTTAGTTGGGCGCGTCGTGGCGGTGCCTCGTCAATAAAAACCGTGAGACGATCTGGGAGCACAATCTCGAGACAAGTTCCGCGGAACCCTATGCGACCGATAATCCCATTGTCGAAGTCGGTCTCACCGTCCAGACCTGAAAAGGCAAAAAGCTGACCACCGCCCCAGATTTCCAGCAATCCTTGGTCCATTCTAGGTAAGGTGATGTGGCTCACTCCGACAATACCTCGACGGTTTCTTCTGTCAAGCGGATACGCCCCGGCCCCCGATGGTTGAGATGGTCGTGGCCAGTCAGGTCCGCGCCAAGAAGACGCAACGGATTGGAGTATCCAACGGCCACAAGATCGTCGACGCATGCAAGGCGGAGACCGGCGAGATGTGCGATACACTCCGCCAGCGTTGTCGCTGATCCCACAAGGTGTTCGGCATCAGGATTGTGAAGCCTTCCGTCCGGCTCGAGGCGGGCGTGGTTGCCAAGAGTACGATAATCTCCTGGGGGAAGTCCCGCGATCGAGGATTGGTCACTCACCACTATCAGACGCTCCGGGCCTTTTGTCCGCCAAACGGCTCGGACAAACGACTCCGGCAGGTGGTGACCATCAGTGATGACACTTGCCATAAGCCTGTCCTCCACCATCGTGTGGTACAGTGCGTTGTTTGTTCGATCGAGAAGGTTTGGAATACCGTTTCCAAGGTGCGTATGGAGCGTTGCTCCGGCGTCCACCGCTGCGGAGATGGCGTCGGCGGAAGCATTATGGTGTCCCAGAGCCACCACAACGGCCTCGTTGGAGGCCTGCGCGATGACTTCCTCTATCCCAGGTTGGCCGGCCGCAACAGTAAGTATTCGCAATTTTCCTTTGCAGGCCCGATGAATTCTGTCCCACAGCTCCGGGTCTGGTGGCCGAATGTTCTCGGCTAGGTGGGCACCGCGTGATCCCTCGGCCGGATCAAGAAACGGCCCTTCGACATGAAAACCAAAACATACATCGCGGATTTCAGGGATGCGACACGCCTTGAGAACAATCGCGGCATTACGTTCTAGAAGCCGGATGGGTATAGAGACGAACGTAACCAGAAAAACTACGGTTCCGCGCATTCGAAGATCCCGGCAGGCAGCAACAAAGCCGTCCTCATCGAGCTCTTCTGAAGAAAAGTCAACCCCAATATGACCGTTTACTTGCAGGTCGACAAATCCGGGCAGCTCCCGCGCCTCAGAGCCATACATGATTCCAGACATAGTAACATGATATGTTTGTAAATGCTATCCAATGGGCCGTTATTGACCTGCCAAAGCGGAGCCTCTATAAAGACATTGCCGTGTCGACCAGCGGGGCTTTTATTCGCCAGATCCACAATAACGAAACGCATCGTATCAAAGACGCCGAAAAGGCGGTGATCCTGTCGACAATTGTCGAGAATCCAGGGGTATCACGCAAAGGAATCTCAGATGTACTCTCGTGCAGGCCGTCGACCGTGTCCGACGTCGCGCAGGAGCTACTGAACGATGGACTTGTGCTCGAACGCACCGACCGTAGCCCCGCCGGCAAAGGCAGGCCGCAGATCGGGCTGGAGCTGTCTCCGAGTCGTTTGGTAGCCATAGCTATTTACGTTGTGTCGCGGGAGGTACGCGTCGTTCTGGTGAACTTGCAGCACACGGTGCTGATGGCGAAAACGATCCACATCCCGGAATCGTGCACGAATCAGCATTTTGTCACATTGCTGGCACGCCAGGTCTCGGAGCTCAAATCGCTGGCCCCAGCTGGTTGTGAGATTACCGGACTCAGCCTATCGCTTCCCGGATTCGTCGACAGAAATCGCCGACGCTGGCTCTACAATTCACGATGGCCACGGATTCGGAAATTGAACATCGAACTTATCGAGAAGGCCACCGGATTGGCGGTCCTCCTTACACGATTCCCGGATGCAGAATTGGATCATCTTATCCTCGAGAGACCGGCATTCGCCACCGGCGGAACGCTTCTGTTCCATTGGGGTTTTGGCATCGGCGCATCATACTCACATGATGGTGTTGTCCTTCAATCAACCCATGGAGCGTTCCTTGAGATCGGCCACTGGCGCGCCAAAGAAGCAAATGACCGGGCCTGCCCGTGCGGTTCCCGTGGTTGCGTCGAAACGGTTGCTGCGATGTGGGCATTGCTTCCGAGTCTACGCGAAACCTTCGCTGATTGCCCGGAAGACGAGCACGAGTTCGGCCACTATCTTGCGGAAAACGATCCCGACGGTGGTAACGAGCTTGTGGTCGCGGAGACGCTAGTGTCGCGAATCCTGGCGCAGTTGTACACTGTTTTTTTTCCGGACCATTTCCTGGTATTCGGCCCATTCTTTCGAAACCAGTCAATCCTGCAGAGAGTTCGCCACGAAACCGCACGCCAGATCCCCTCAATACCGGGATCGAAGCCTGATCTCGTGGTCGTCGCGGACCGTTTTGAAGGAAGCGTTACGGGCAGTGTTGTGCCGCTGTTTCGCGAGGCTCTACGTGGCCTCTTGACCGCGCGTTGGTAGGATAGACGTAAGAGATGCCGAGTCTCGATCCAACAACAGTCGACAGTCACGATGGCGACGTAGGATTGAGGCGGGGCACTCGGGACCAATCGGCCCTTCAATCGTCTGTTTTACCGCCTGCGCCTTTCGGAGGTCCGGAACGGATGCCACGATGCACGCGGCATCCATGATGCGGCTGATGCTCATAGAGATTGCCTGGCGCGGAACGTCGCGAACTGAGTCGAACCACCCCTCCCCTACTTGCTGCATCCGGCACGCCTCATCCAGGTTGACGACGATATAGGCGTCCCGCGTCTCAAAGTCCCCCGGCGGATCGTTGAACGCTAGGTGGCCATTCTCTCCTATGCCTGCAAAAAGCACATCGATTCGCCGCATGTCGATGAGCCGGCCTAGCCTACGGCATTCGACAGACGGATCGGCCTCACCATCTATCTCATGGAATTGCTGCAGCCTGGGGACCTTGGAAACAAAACGGTTGCGAAGGTAGGCCCGGAAGCTTGCGCGATGTGAAACCGGAAGGCCTACGTACTCATCGAGATGAAACGCCGTAACAAGATGCCACGGCACAGTCCGATCCACCAATTCTGCCAAGACCCGTATCTGGCTGTTTCCCGTTGCTACCACAATAGTCGCCTCGCCACGACTTTCTACAGCCCGGCGGATTCTCTCAGCGCCGTAGGCGGCGGCTGAAACCGCAAGTTCTCTAGGGTCGTCGAAACATTGAATCTCCATGTCCAGTCTTTTTAACATTCCATGGTAGAAATGCCAAGCGGTGTTAAGCCGCGAAATTGTTCAGCTTCATTTCGGAACCTATACCTCCACCGTCCGTGCTCCCCTTGGCGTTCCGCACGGAGAACACGCGGTTCTGGCTCGGTGGCTTTGTCACCGGCCGTCGGCAATGGCGGGCGGTCTGGACCACAAGAATCGAGAGCCATTTTGCGGTGTAGCGGCCGACCTCTTCAACCGTGTCGTTTGTACCGAGCTTTAGTCTGGCACAAAGCATCGATCACGACAGCAGAAGACGCAGGGATGCGCCTTCTCGGGAGTTGTTTCGTCCCGCACGAGTCGTTGACGTGTTTGCGAGCTGAATCACACAAAGCCAACGCCAGGAGTTGGAGAGCCGGCCCTATTTGGTGCACGGGGTTGTGGGCCAACTTCGACTTCCTGATATGGCTGTACAAAGGCTGTGCTCAGGTCGATTCTTTTGATACCCCGGTGATCTGCCAAAAGGCAGAGTCCGTCTCGGCCCGTTCCGTTGCGCGATACACAATCGTAGTGATTGGGATCGGCGGGTCCACTTTTCCGCTGGGACGGTCGACAGAGCGTAGCAGACGAATTGGTTTCTCGACAACTGATGCGCCCGGGAAGGTCCGGGGTATCTCGGCCGGACAGTGCGCTTTCGGTGCCCGATGTCCTGTCGTACGCGTTTCTGATCGCTCTACGCCTTGAAGTGTTTTGGACGGAGCTCGACCAATCCGCCTTCGACCAGCGGCAGCGATCGCTCGGCAACGCGACAGCCGGAAATGTGGCTCTGGGCCAAGCAGCTATCCGGCGACAAAGCGCCGGCGGCTACAAAGACGGCCGAACGGTCGATGGCGCGGACCGAACAGAGTAACTATTGTTCTCGAAATTGACGGCGGCTACGCCGTCGGGGGCGTTTGTGACAGGATGCAGGAGGTGTGTGCGTAGGGATATACTCGGACTGTGACGATCCACAAACGAGCGAAGGCGTGGCGCTTTCTAGCACTCGCGTTGGCCACCTCCTGGGCATGCTTCTGGGCCGCAGCCCTCGTGCCGAGTGCCTCGGTGATCCTCCACTACGCAGGCGGTCTCATGCCGACGGTCGTAGTTGTCATCCTCCTGTTCACCCTCCACGGCCGGTCCTTCCGCGGCGACTTTGCGAGCCGTCTGCTCGACCCGAGACGCATCCGCCTCGGGTGGTGGTTTGTCATCCTGCTCTTCCTCCCTGCAAAGACGCTGATCGCTGGGCTCGTGGATTCGGCTCTTGGCGGCGCTGGACCCGCGTTCGAGGCGACCTGGCTGCTCGAGCGTCCGGCGATGATCCTGCCCACGCTGGTATTCTGGCTCCTGTTCGGGCCATTGCCCGAAGAGATCGGATGGAGGGGGTATGCGCTCGGCGGTCTCCAGCGCAGGCACTCGGCGCTTGCCGCGAGTCTGATTGTCGGAGTCGCTTGGTCGCTCTGGCACCTTCCGCTTTATTTCATCGAGGGGACGTACCAGGCCGAGGAGGTCGGGCTGCTCACGACGAGATTCTGGCTGTTCATGGGAGGAACGCTCTTTGAACCGATCCTCTATACGTGGATCTTCAATAACACACGAGCGAGCACTCTATCCGCTGTCCTGTTCCACTTCGTAGGCAATGCCACCGGCGAGCTCGTCGATCTGTCGCTCCGTGCCGAGACAATTTCGTTCGGCATCTCGTTGGTGGTGATCGTAATCGTCATCGTGTGGTTCGGTCCTCTCCAACTGCGTGGGCCGGCAACGGCAGCACGCGCGTCGGCATGAAGACCCCACCGTGAGTCGCTCGGCGAGCGCGTACTCCTGGAAAATCACGCCGATGTGCCGGCGCTGGTGTCGCAGCTTGCGCCCGGAGAGATGCGTGAGCTCGACCCCGTCGAGCGTGACGCTACCGCTCGAGGGTTCCACCAGTCGGGTGATGCATCTGATCAGCGCCTGGCGCGGTGCCCAACTGGGGCAGCTTCACTTCATCTCGAACCACGGACCGCGGTCCAACTCGCCCTGACAGAGTGCGGCGTCGTCCGCATCCAGGTTCTCGATCGTTCGCACCGCCTTCGCGTGGTAATCCTCGAAGCCGGGCTTGTCGCACTCGAGGGCGCGGGCACGGGCCATGATCTCGCACGCGAAGGCGTAGTCCCACGACGTGAGACCTAAGTCGGTGGTGCTCTTCCAGACGTGGTTCGCCCAGAAACTGCCCGACTTCGCCTGGTGGACGGCGAAGTAGACCTTCGCGACCAAATAGTGGGCGCGAACGAGATTGACCGGCTCGCCCACCTTGCTCCAGTGCCACGCCGACGCGTGCGCCTGGTGGACCATCTCGATCTCCTCCGCGTGGGTTCTGTCTGCCTTCTCGATCAGATCCCAGGTTGCGTTGTTCGTTTCGATTGCGAAGCGCTGGTGTGTCTCTTTGACATCTTTCGTCGACTCTCCGGCCATAACGTCCTCCTCTTGCATCGTCGCGTTGTGGTGCGCTACAAGAATGCAGTGTGCCTGGCTGCTTGGCAAGGGACATGAGGGGACATCATGGACGGCTCGACCGCTCGCCGGTGTGCTGAGGGTCTCAGCGAAAGAGATCACCGTCGCGAGCGAGCCCGTGCTGGTAGCGACGGCTTACGATCAGCTTGCTGCTGCAGAGCTTTTGAGGGGCGCGAGTCTGCTCGACCGACTGGGTCCGGTGGGCCAGTGGGAAACCCTGGAGAAGCTCCTCAAGTCCGCGGTTGTATCAGGGCTCTCCGACGAAGCTCGCGGCGACTTTCTCAACAGTCTTTCCATCGCCTTGTGGCGCCAGGACAAGATCGTAGCGGCCGCCGAGTAAGCTTCCGCAGCTCGTGAGCTGGGCGAATACGCCGAACTCGCCTCCGTCTTGCTCCCCCCACCTGCTTCAGGCCGAGGTCGCTGCTCGAACGGGGCGCAGGAGCGAGGCGCGAGAGCACGTCCGACGTGGCCTGGCATGCTTCGAGGAGCTTGCAATCGCCGAGGGGCAGAACTTCGAGATTGCCGCCCGAACGCTCAGACTCGCGAACAGTCTGGATGAGGCTGAGAAGCTCGTCGAGCGAGGACTGGAGGTGGTACGGGACTTCCCGGTGGAGAGGGCCGCGCTCGCGCTCGAGCGCGGGGCGATCAGGCCGGCGACCCGGGACTACGTTGGGGCCAGAGAAGCGTATGGGCGTGCGCGCGACCTCTACGAGCAATGCGGCTGCCGTGGTCGGGTGCGAGAGATAGACGACGTCTTGCGTGTCGTGTCATGACGGACGTCGGTATCGTCCGCTTCGCCTCTTTTTCAGAATACGTGTGTTCTTCCAGCACTGTGTGCTCCCCGCCGGCCATTCGAGACGACCTAACTGCTCGAGCGACCGGCGATGATCCTGCCCATCCTGGTATTCTGGCTTCTGTTCGGGCCACTGCCGTAACAGATCGGATGGAGGGGATACGCGCTCGGCGTTCTCTACCGGGGGCACTCGGCGCTTGCCGCAACTTCGATCATTGGCGTGGTGGTGATCGTGATCGTCATCGCGTGCTGCGGGAACGGGCTTTGTCGGGCGAATCTCCTGCGCCGTCGGCATGATAGCTGCTATGAGCATCGGCTGCCGTAATCGTGTGATACCCCGACCTCCTCGCTGCGACAACGATCACAGCAACGATCGCGAGCAGAGCCACTGCGATTCCGAGCGGCCGTATGTCGCCTTCTGTGTCCTGCGGGAGAATCGGCAGAACGCCGATTGTTGTATTGCTGGCCGCGTGAAAGAGATGGACCAGCAGCAGACTCCCTCCCGTTCCGTTGAACAGCCAGGTCATCACGACTGAGAGAGCCACATCCTGCAGCAGGAAGAGCCAAAACGGGATCTGGTTGTGGAAGTCGCCGGCCATCCAGAACAGCGGCAGATGCCACACGCCCCAGACCACTCCAATAACCAGGCTCGCCGGAAGTGCGCCCCAGCGTTCCTGCAGGCGTGGTAGCGCGTAGCCGCGCCAGCCGGTTTCCTCGCCGGCCACGCTCAAGAAGAGCACATAGAGGAACACCGGAATGACCAGATAGAGCTGTGCAAGGTCGTTGAACTGCGGCGTCTTGCCCCCAAGCGCCACGTGGATTCCGATCGCACCCAGCGCCACCACGACCGTTCCCAGAAACGCAAATGCGTACCACCCGGGATGGACGCGCCAGATCAACATCCGTTTCCACAACCCTGCCAGACCCGCGCGTCCGTCAAAAATCCCGGTCAAAAAAAGTGCGGCGACCAGCGGGCCGAATCGTCCGGCGATGTCCAGGAGCCCGTTCTCAGAGCCCGTGACGGCCAGAGGAATCCAGATCGACCACGAGAATACAAACGTCACCAGGAAGAACAGCAGTGTTCGATGTACCGACGCGTGTGCGTTCAGATTTCTCATTCCGCAAACTCGTACGTGATGGCGTCAATGTGACCGCGCCAGTAGGGCCGGCGACCTTCCGGGAGGAGCCAGGCGACCTCCCCATCAAGGGGTATAAGCATGCCGTCACGCTCCTCGTAGTTCCAGAACCGTCCCTCCCAGGGCGTCCTGATCTGTGTACCGTCTATGTCCCGATACCGGCCGTCGGAATGGACCGACTCGATCAGGCCGTCTACGCCAAAGCGCACGACCAGAGAAACGGAGAGGTCTCCGTCTACCAGGGTCAGCCGTGCAGCGTCGTCGTCAAGCGCGGTCCAGGTCAACGTTCGATTCGGCAGAAGCGCGGTCGGATACCACGGCGCCTCGGCGAGAAACCGGAGCAATTCCCCCTGCGCCAACTCCGGTGAGTCGGGCGATTCCATCACCGTGATCAAGCCGAAGAGCCGCGCCGTCAACACCGCACGACCGTTCACGTAGGCATCGTGAACCCGGGCCGGCATGCCCGGCGCCATGCGGATGTTGGCATTCCAGAGGAAGCCGGGACCGTCTACAACAACGTCCTGCGTTGACGAGAACGGGCGCCACTGCGGGTCACCGGTTCCCATGTTGAACGTTCCGCTATGGGAAACTCTCACGGACTCCACCGGCTTCTGCCCCGCGCTGAGTACCTGCGAAAGGTACTTCCGCACCGGAACAGGAAGCCCCTCGAGCTGCGAGAGTGCAAACTCGCGCGGTCCACCTTCATGGGCAGAAGCGGCAAGCTCCGTCAGTAGCTCCTTGCTCCTGGTATGCCAGACCCACCGACCGACAAGAATCATGGCTACAAGTGCCACAACCAGGCCCAACACTGTACCGACAACTATCTTCCACACCATTCTATTCCCCCTTGATCACTAACAGCTGCACGAGACGAACCGTGAGAGTATGCGAAATCGACGATACGCTCCAGATGTCGTTCCTCGTGGTGGATCAACACGCTTCCCGTCTGATCGACGACGTAGCTGTACGAGGTCTCGTAGCTCTCCCCGTGCCCCTCCAGCAGACCGACGATACGTTCGATCGAGCTGTCGATCGCGACGACGCCGTCGCGCGCCGGAAACGCCTTCCCCACGGAGACCAGCCACTCGCTATCCACCGCGTCCTGGTACGGTGTCCCCGTCGAAACCTTCGCGGCTGCCTCCATCGCGGCGCGGTGCCACGGCCGGTCGAGCACGTTGTACTGTGCCGGCGGCGTGTAGTCGTCGATCAGCAGGCCGGGTGCGCGCACTCCTGCGACGCTTTCCAAGTCAGCGGGCAATCGTGCCTCTGGCGAACTCACATGCCCGTCGGGCTTCGTCGTCCAGGTCGACGTCGAGTAGGATACCCAGGTTTCAGCTTGTGAATCGCGAGGCGTATTCGATCGCCTCTTCAGCCGTGTTGAGCAGGAAGTGCTCGGAGCGGGTGATCACCTCGACGTTCTCCACGTCAGCCTGCTCGGCCACCGACCATCCCACCGCGCGGTTACTTCCGCGGTATTCTGACCCCCGCGAAGCCGTCAGCCAGGAAGCTTCGAAGCGTGGCGTTCTCGCTCGAGCCGGTAATGTGTCCCCGATCGATCACCGTGAGCTGATCTTCCCGGTAGATCGAGGCCTGTTGCTCGAGCACGACGTAGCGGTCGAAGCGCGCCAGCAGCGCGTGGACATTCTTGTTCGACCGTCGTGCGAAGGCTGCCTCGAAGTTGAGGCAGTTGGTGAGCCGATCCGGGTTCTCGAGCGCGTCCCTCCCGGTCAGTTTGCGATACGCAGAATCGATGAACAGGCGGTCGAGCGCAGCGCCGGCGAAGATCGGTCGGTACTCGTCGGCCGTGTCATAGCAGGCGTGGTGCAGGTTCGTGATCCAGCCGCCCAGGCCTTCTTCGCCCTCGCGTAGTACGGAATATCACCGCTGCCGTGGTGGAAGATGAGTACCGGTGCGGCTGCGTCTACCCATTCCACCACGGTGAACTTCGTCGGGACCGCTCCAAGCGGTGTGCGGACCTCGGCGATGTACTCGCCCTTCCCATTCCAGTCGGGCGCGGTGGCGGATCTCTGCGCAACGAGCCCCGAAGCGGCGGAGATAAGCGAAGAGCTCACTCTACGATCCGCGGAGCTCCTGCGCGGGTTCGTCGAGATCGCGATCGAGCGGGGATCGAGGCGTGAAGCGACCACCTCAATGCTCTGTCTTTCCGTTCATTCCTTTCCTGTAGCGCGCATCACCGGGAAACGGCGTCGGCCCACTCAGGCAGATGTCGCCAAGACCATGTTCGTGCCGTTTCGCCTGTGTACTCTAACTCGCCGCCGTACACCAGATGGCACCGCTCCGGCGAGATGCCGGAGTAGCTCTGGAACTTCCTCAGCGAGCGGGTGAACTCCTGATTCAGCGTAGCGCCCGACTTGATCTCCACCGCGACGATGTCCGGTCCGTGCTCCACCACCAGATCGACCTCGGTGCCGGTATTGTCGCGCCAGAAGTACATGTGCGGCCTGCGTCCGGTGTGCTCGACGATCTTACGGTGTTCGGCCACCACGAAGTTCTCGAAGATGCCGCCGCGCAGGTAGTGGGTGGAGAGTTGGTGCTCCGACTCGAGCCCCAGGAGCGAACACACAAGGCCAGTATCGTAGAAATACAGCTTCGGCTGCTTCACAACGCGCTTGTTGTAGTTTCGATGGTACGGCGGTAGCAGGAAGACTACGAAGCTCGCCTCCAGAACCGAGAGCCACGCGCGCACCGTCTTGTGATCGACGCCCAGCTCGTTAGCAAGCGCGGAGAGATTGAGCAGGCTGCCGATCCGACCCGCGCAGAGCTGGAGAAAGCGCGAGAATGTGGAGAGGTCGCCGACGTTACGAACCGATCGTACGTCTCGCTCTACGTAGCTCTGAATATACGTGGGGTAGAAGGCGGCCGGTGCGATCCCTCGGTCGTGCAGCGGCGGGTACATGCCGCTGAACATGACGGTGTCCAGCGGCTCGCTGAGTATTGCCGGCAACTCGAGCACGGTGAACGGATGAAGATGCAGAATCATGGCACGTCCTGCGAGCGATTGCGTGATCCGCTCCAGGAGCAGGAAGTGCTGGGCCCCACTCAGGATGACCTTTCCGATGGTTTGGTGCTCATCCACGATCGTCTGCACGTAGGAGAAGAGGTCCGGAACCCGCTGAGCCTCGTCAATGACGATGCCCCGCTCCATATGGCGTCCGATGAGACCGCGCGGGTCCTCCTCAGCGATCCGGCGTTGGTCAACGGCTTCCAGGTTCACGTAGTGGTAGTCTGGAAAGGCGGCGCGGAGCAACGTAGTCTTGCCCGACTGCCGCGGACCGGTGACCGTCACCACTGGAAACGAGCGAACAGCTGTCTCTAAAGCGGTCATGAGCGTGCGAGCAACCATAGTCGATCCTACGTCGGTAGGCGGCTCTGGTCAATCATGTTCTTTACAATCCGGGAATTCAACTCCCAGATTGTAAAGCATGACACCGGGCGACCGTCGCTCCGTGGGACGTCACGATCGGCCGGTCTGAGCCGGATTGCGACCTCGAAGATCCGCGAACGCCTCTCCCAGGAACCGCCGCATCGTTTTATTATCGCCCGAGCCGGTAATGTGTCCCCGATCGATCAGCGTGAGCTGATCTTCCCGGTCAGTTTGCGACACGCAGAATCGATGAACAGGCGGTCGAGCGCAGCGCCGGCGAAGATCGGTCGGTACTCGTCGGCCGTGTCATAACAGGCGTGGTGCAGGTTCGTGATCCAGCCGCCCAGGCTGATGCCGGAGACGACGCTCCTTTTCGCATCGGGTAGTGCCCGCACCAGGGCTTCGATGAGCGCGACCGATCCGGCGCGAAGCCCCTCTTCCCCGCGCCCAGGACCTTCTTCGCCCTCGCGTAGTACGGAATATCACCGCTGCCGTGGTGGAAGATGAGTACCGGTGCGGCTGCGTCTACCCATTCCAGGACGGTGAACTTTGTCGGGACCGCTCCAAGCGGTGGCGGATCTCTGCGCAACGAGCCCCGAAGCGGCGGAGATAAGCGAAGAGCTCACTCTACGATCCGCGGAGCTCCTGCGCGGGTTCGTCGAGATCGCGATCGAGCGGGGATCGAGGCGTGATGCGAGCGGGGCTCGAGGCGTGAAGCGGCTGCGACTCTTTTTCGTCGTGACCATTCTTGCTATCGCCGCGCCCGTTTTCGCGGGGGGGCGTGGCGCCCGGCGGCCTCGCCCCGGCGGTGTCGCTCGTCCAGTCGCTCTACCGCCGGATGCACCGGCCGACGGACAGGCCGGAGAACGCCGACGGGCAGACGCTGGAGGCGATCGACCGCCCGCTCTTCGAACTGATCGCGGACGAGATCGACTGAAAGTTTCGCTGAAGACTCCACCTTGAGGTAGCCCGGCCGGGCTCAGCTCTGTGGCTCGTATCGATCTTTGGCGCTGTTGTGCATCACCGCGTAGCTCTGACCCAAGGGGGCCGTTTCTGGGACGCCAGTGTATGTAGTGGGTTGATGCAGGAAGTGTGTAGTTTTTGTGGCAATACCGATTTCAGCCCAAAACTGGTCGATTATGTCTACCGGCGCGGTGACGATCTGCTGGTGGTGCATCGGGTTCCCGCCATTGAATGTGACTACTGCGGGGAGCGGTACTACGAGGCTGATGTCCTTGTACGGATTGAGTCTGATTTCGAAGCGATTAAGGACGGAAAGCGCAAAGCAGAAAAGCATCTTTCCGTGCCCGTGGAAGACTACTCACGGTTGGTCGGGTAGCGGCTGCCAAGCGTTTCGCGGGGTGAATCTGCTCTACGGATCTTGACCCACCGTGGCGCGACGGCTCCTCGTATCCGTCGCGCCACGCCACGTGGTGACACCCCGACTAAAGCGTCCTCAATATCGCCTCACGTTCAAACCGCGGACCGATCTTCGTCATGAGCACGACGTCCGCGGCGACGAGCAGCGCGCCGAAACCCAGGATGTGCCAGACGCTCAGCACGAAAACCCCGGTGAACTGCGCGATCACGAGGAGCAGCACGGGGATCACGACGACCGACGACATCTGCTGAGCTTCCATGAAGCTCTTCGCGCGCATTGAGATCATGAGCGCCACCGTGAGCGCGAGCAGCGAGATTGCCGGCGACCCCAGGAGGAGAGCCGGGATCCAGAGCGGCGACTGCATGATCCATATCCCCTCGAGCGCGAGCGAGACTCCGTTCACGACGACGAAGTATCCGGCGAACCCGACGAGCGACACGGCGACTGCGGGTACGAAGGCGGAGAGTGTCTTCGCCACCACGAACTCCCTGTTTGTGACCGGGGTGTAGAGCAGCGTCTCAAGCGTCTTTCGTTCCTTCTCACCCACGACCGCGTTTGCCGCCATAATCGACGAGACCATGACCGGGATCAGCATGAAGAACGGCAGGAACATGTAGTTGAGAAAGACGTAGATGATCTGCCTGACCGTCGTGTCGAAGACCGCCGGGATGGTGTAGAAGGGGAGGATTCGTTCGATCAGTTCCGCGCCGTTACTCGCCGAGATGTCGAGCCGCAGTGAGAGGAACGCGAGCACTCCGGGCAGCAGCACGCAGAGCACCAGAGGAACGAGAATCATCGGCAGCGCCGCCATCTTGTTCGCTCGCAGCTCGGCGAGGTCCTTTCGCACAATTGACTTAACTCGCAACAGATTCATTCTGTTCTCCCTCCACGATCGTGAAGTACGCTTCCTCGAGCGACGGTTGCACCCGACGCACCTCGAGGATGTGCGCGCCGGTCTCCATGACCCGCCGGATCGCGGTGTTGATGTGCGTGCAGAGGAAGACCGATGCTTCCTCGTGTTCGGCGAGATTGCGCACGAGCCCGATCACGTGACGCGCCGATTCCGGGTCGAGCCCCGATGTCGGCTCGTCGAGAAAGAGTAACCGCCGCCGATGCAGCAGCGCCCGCGCGATGTGCACGCGTTTCTTGAGCCCCGTCGACAGCGCGCCGAGGCGGGTATCGCGTCGATCCGGAATCGCGAGCAGGTCGAGTAGCTCGTCGACTCGTTTCGCGACGCCGTTCGGATCAATCCCGTAGAGCGATGCAAAGAAGAAAAGATTTTCCACGACGCTCATGTGCTCGTAGAGCTGCGCGAGCTCCGCGACCGTGGCCGTCTCCGACCGGATTCGTTCATCGCCGGCGGGATACCCGAGCACCGTTGCGCCGCCTGCCGTCGGAACGAGCGTCCCGTTCAGCAGTCGCACCGTGGTCGTCTTGCCCGCGCCGTTCGGCCCGAGCAGCCCGAAGATCTCTCCCGGCTCAACTGAGATCGACAGGTCGCGCAGCGCCATCACGCTTCCGTCGTACTTCTTCCCGAGCTTGCTTGTCTCCATGACCGCCATACAGCCTCCTACACCGCGAAGTATCGCTCGGTCAGTCGGGAAAGGGTATTCGCAGAAGTACTCGAATGCGCCAGGCGGGGGAATTACGTAGGCTTACCTACTCGTGTATACTGTCATCAATTCCAGAAGAGCGAGGGATCGTGAATCAGTTCGCACTGTGGTTCGACATCGTGGGCTTCGCGCTCATGTCGGCGGCCGCCGGCCTTACCTACATCGTCTACAACCGGAACCGCGCGGCCTGGCTTTGCGACTACCTCGTCTACTCGGTGAGCTACGGGTTCTGGGCGCTCTTCGCCGGCTGGGTCTTCTTCCAACAGGTGTATCTGAGCGCGCCGGTTCCGGCGATGACTCCGGTATTTGCGTACGCGCGCGCCGCGGCCCGTGCTTCCCATCCTGCTCTACTCGGCGATCGGCTACACGACCCTGACGCTTCTCTCGCTGGTCGGTACCCGTCTGCTTCGGCCCGAGCAACTCATCTACGCCAACGTACTCGCCGGTGGTCTCTTCGTCTTCGTCTGGGCCGTTATCGCGATCCTGGTATTCGGTCGGTGGATCGGTGGGCGGGAAGCGGCTTCGTCGGTGCCCGGTTCCTTCCTCGGCGACTATCAGATTACCCGGCGCGAGGACGAGATCCTGCGCGTGCTCGTCTCCGGCAGGACGGCGGGTCAGATTGGAGAGACGCTCTTCATCTCGCAGCGGACGGTCGAGGCGCACCTGCGCAACGTCTATCGCAAGTGCGGGGTGAATAACCGCGTGGAGCTGATGGCGAAGATCGCGGGGTATCGCGGGTAGACGCTCGGGGGTGGGCAGCGGGCTGCGTGCGTCAGTCGAGCGTGAGGACGATTCCCGCACTCACCAGCGCCACCGCCACCACGCGAATGCGCGGGTGCGGCCTCGGTGGTTCTACCTATCGCCCTTCTGTAGCGCTCAACGGCGAACCGTATCGCTCACGAACTCCGTTCAGGACGTCTGACACGATTAGGTCAATCGCAAGCCCTCGGCGACGAATGGCGAGAGATCTCCGGCATTCTCGGTCGCGAGATGGGCGCCTGCGACGATGGCGGTCGCGGCGATCATGGCGTCGACGCGGAGCTGCCGCCGGCGTCCGACCGCATTGAAGAGCCTCGCCGACTCCTGCGCGGCCGCGGCGGTGAAGGGCAGTATCCGGTGTGCCGTGATCGCTCGCATGAGATCGATCCCTTCTTCATCGACCGGACCGCAGAGGAACTCGTACCACGAGACACTCGCGGTGCAGAGATCCTCGTTGGAGTCGATCCAGGCCGATACGCGTGCGGCCTCGCCGGTCCCGGCGATCAGCGCGCGGATGAGGTAGTTGGTGTCAAGCAGAATCATGACGACGAGGCCAGTCGGCGCGGTCGTGTGAAACCTGATGGAGGTACCGATTGGCGGAGGCAGCGTCGAGGCGGCGAGCCGCCCGGTACGCATCGAGTCGCTCGGCGACGGAGTGCGCCTGGTCATCGGCATGGTCCTCGGCGATCTTCACGGCGCGCCGGACAACCTCGGCCTGAGAAACCCTCCACCTCCGGGCGAGACGCCGAAGACGGTCGGCGGTATCCTCGTCGAGCGCGAAGCTCGTCCGGCGCTTTGTAATTGACATACCATAATGATGTGCGGTAACTAAAGCGTGGTCAAGCGACCGACTCCGGACGCGGGTTCTGCACATCGATCATCGGTCGCGCGGGTCATGGAGTCCGCGGCTTTCGACGGTCGCGAACCTTGCGGAGCAACTGAAAGGCCGCGGGCGTCGTGCACGAGATC
Organism: uncultured Spirochaetales bacterium; assembly: GCA_964519835.1. Classification (GTDB taxonomy): domain Bacteria; phylum Spirochaetota; class Spirochaetia; order DSM-27196; family CAZFLD01; genus CAZFLD01. The sequence goes on along the minus strand of CAZFLD010000045.1, from coordinate 4,932 downwards.
ATCAGTCGGTTTCGCGGCGTTCTTGCGCAGTACTCTCATCCGAGAAGCGCGAGGTACCTCGGACCACTCCACGAATGGTGTCCCAGTGAACGGAGGAACTGGCTACGCCACTGACAGGGACGTACAGGACCGGCAGGATGACGAGCAGACCAAGCGTCGTGATGATCCAGGCGGAATCTGCCAAATCCAGATCAAATCAGTACACCACGGGGAATCGTTACGCCGGGAATGACAACGAACTTGATGAGGGCAATAAGCGTGATTTCGCGCACGTAGTCTGCGATCTTCCCGAAGTAAAGCGGCAGCCCGATCGTTCACGTCCCAGAAGAGGCTGTTGATTGGACCGTAGTTGGTAACGAGTTCGGTGACCTGCCTGCGGACGTAGTCGAGGTAGGTGCGCTCATCCGGTTCGTCGGTCTCGCGCGGACCAAAAAGCTCGTGGTGGCGCCCGCGATTGGGGTAGGCCGGGTGGTGCCGGTCGGGCAGCGAGTAATCGAGACAGAGGAGGATACCCCGCCGCGCCAAAGCACCTGCTCGTGCCACGCCGGGCCGTTGTACCCGGAGTCGGGTGCGCCGGGCGAGGAGCACGCGCCCGTCTCAAGGACGCCTCTCGTCAGGAGACTCCCGTTTCGATCTGATCCCACAGTTGAGTATCGCTGAAACATGGTTTAAAATATGACTATGTTGTTGGTCAATATACACGACGCCAAGACCCATCTCTCCGAGTATCTGAATAAGCTTGATACCGAACAAGAAATTGTTCTGTGCAAGCGAAACGTGCCGGTAGCGGTGATCCGCCCGCTTTCTCCACCCGCCGGCCGCCGCGCAATCGGGTTGGAGAAGGGACGTCTCCAGGTACCGGATTCATTCAACGACCCGCTGCCCGATGACATTGAGGCTCTCTACAGCGGAGAGAAGGAGTGAAGCTCCTTCTCGACACCTGCACGTTTCTCTGGATTGCCGCGGATGCTTCTTCCCTTTCCCAGACTGCGCGGCATCTGTTTTTGTCCCAAGAGGAAGTTTGGCTGAGTGCCGCTTCTTGCCAGGAAATTGTGGTCAAACACCAGATTGGGAAGCTACCGCTCCCCGAAGCCCCCGCGCGATACATTCCGCGCATTCGCGACGCCCACGGTATCGGCGCGTTGTCGATAGATGAGACGGATGCGTTACACCTGGCCACCCTGCCCGCTATCCACAAAGACCCCTTTGACCGTCTCCTCGTGAGCCAGGCGATCTGCCGCGGACTCACCATACTCACTCCCGACCCGTTGATTCAAAGCTATCCCGCGCGCTGGGAATGGTGAAGCACCTCACATTCCGGCGGGGCGGCTCAACTGGGCGACGGCCCCGGCTGCCCACATGGCATCGACAAGGGGGAAGTCGGCGATAACCGACATGACGGTGAAAACGGCGACGGTTACCGCGGCGATTGCGATGAGGCAGATCTTCGCTGCGCTCATGAGCGGTAGTATAGAATGCTCCGCCACGAGAATCCTCATCTGCGAGACCGCTCGATCCGGTGACGATGACCGCAGGAGGAAAGATGCCCCTACAGGGCCGGCAGAATAAAGTCCCGAATGAGAATGTCGCACTGCGACTCGTCTCGCTGGTCCGCAGTGATCACAACCACCGTGTCGAGCCGCGGATGCACGAGGATTCTCTGGCCGCGGACTCCCATCGCGAGGAACGCCTGCTCATCGTCGAGATAGGTGAAGAGCGGATTCCCGATATCGAGCCACCAGAGGTAGCCGTACTGTATCTGTGCACCGTGGAACGATCCTTCTATCTGTGTTGTGGTGGATTCCCGTACCCACTCTTCGGGGACTACCTGCCTGCCGGCGTACTCTCCGTTCTGCAGGTACATCACGCCGAGCTTTGTCATGGCCCGCGGCGTCAGGAACAGTTCCGACCCTCCGATGTTGACCCCGTCTCTGTCCTCGTCCCATTGGACGTTGTGTATGTCGAGTGGTTCAAACAGATACAGCTCGGCAAACTCGAGCGTGCTCATCCCCGAGGCCCTCGAGATGATGGCAGACAAGAGATGCGTCAACCCGGTGTTGTAGTTGAACGTTGACCCGGGCTCGGCAACGACGGGTAGATCCAGCACTCTCGGTACGATTCGCTTGCTGACGAAGAACGTGTACATGCTGTTCAGATCGTTCTCGTTCCACTTCAATCCGGACGACATCGTGAGCAAGTCTCTGATGGTGATGTTCGATTTCTCGGCATCGCTCGGTTCGTACTCGGGGAAGTAGGAGAGGACGGTCTCGTCGAGGCTGTCGATGTAACCTTCGCGCAGCGCTATGCCGACCAGCGCGGAGATCACTCCCTTGCTGGTGGACTTCATATTGTGCGAGGTGCTCTCGTTGTACGGGTCGAAGTACACCTCGAACGGGATCGTTCCCTCCTTATATATAATGACGCTGTCAATCGCGAGATTGTTGCGTTCGATGTGCTCGACCATCCGCGCCAGGGCTTCGGACTCGATGCCCTGGCTCTCCGGGGTAACCGTCTCCCACGGCCATTCGGACTCGACGACAGGGTCATACTCTCCGTACATCGTGTTGCAGCCGGTAGTGATGAGCACGATCGCCGTTCCAATGAGGTACATCCACTTCTTCATTCTTCTCTCCTTCAGTATGTTGCTTGGCTACAACATGAACCGTGGAGCTTGGGGCAACAATCGAACGGGAGTATGATTCGACCGACTCGTACGATAGTATGAGGACTGAGGCTCAACGCCGGTGGTGACGCATAATCCGGAGCAGGTCTACCCGGCTGGTCGCGCCGGTCTTGCGAAAGATATTGTAGACGTGCGTGCGCGCTGTGGCGAGGGAGACGAAGAGTCGGTCCGCGATCTGCTTGTTACTGAGACCTTCGGCGACGAGCGCGATAACCTCTGCCTCGCGTTTGGTGATCCCGTGCGCTTCACAGAACTGCGGGGAGACTCCGTCTTCCAGTTGTTCCTCGGGTTTGAGCAGGTAACGTACGAACACCGAGAGCAGGATCACGCTCCAGAGGAGTGCGAACACGAAGTCCAGCGACACCGGCGGTCGGTAACTCTGCGGTATCACGGCGAGCAGCACGTAAGCAAGCGTGGAAGCGGGCGCGAAACCAACGAGGAGCCATCCCAGTCGCGCGATGAGCGACGACGCGGTAGCCGAGGCGATCCGCGGGGCCGAGCGCACCGACACCACGCCGGCGTACAACAGGAACACGGACATCGCGCCGATCGCCGGGAGCCGCACTGCCTCGAGCAACTCCGTCGCTCCGGTGAGGCCGATTGTCGCGCGTCCCACCTGCGCCAGAATCGCCGGCGCGAGCACCAGCAGATGGAGCCAGGTCCGCTTCGGTTGTACCGATCGCAGCAGCGCGCCAAGCCCGGAATACACCAGGACTCCCAGGACCGTCCCGATGATTGCGAAGACCGTCATTGGATAGCGTTCCGCGGGCAGAATCACCATGAGGTAGGCAGAGAGAACCCCCACGAGGAGCGACAGCAGGAAGAGCGCGGCAATCACGGCTACCTCGCGCGTGATTCGACCGCGGAGTCTGATGTGCAAGACGAGTGCCGCCGCCGTGCCGGCGCCCGTGAGTGTGACCATCAGGATAGAGAGGATAAGAACGACGTGGTCCATCTTTGCGGTCAGGCTACATCACGGGGGCGGGGATGGGAAAGGGTTTGGGATATGGTAGAATAGACCATGATCCTTGCGCACCTGTGCACGTGCAGATCTCGCGTTCGCCGCTGCCGGGCCCGATCATGAGCTCGACTTCGATCGCCTGGTTCTCCGGCACGGGCAACAGCTTCGACGCGGCCCGCGTGATCGCAACCGCGATCGACGAGACCGGCGGAAAGGTTCGGCTCGTCTCGATCGAATCGGGTGATCAACCCGGTCCACCTCCGGTTCCGGACGGCAGCTGTTTGGTTGCAGAAGCAGCAGACCGTATCCCACCCGACCCGCTGATCCTCGTCTTTCCGGTCTACGCCTGGGGACCACCCGCCCTGGTGCGCCGATGGATCAGGGCCCTGCCGCGTGCGTGTGGCGATGCTGTGGCCGGTGTCCTCGCGGTGGACGGTGGTGAGGGTGCCGGTGCGGCCGCCAGCGCGAGCCGAATGCTCGCCCGAAAAGGGTATCGTGTCCGGCTCTCGGCGCGCGCGGGCTACCCGGAGAACTGGCGCGAGATGTCGCCGCCACCCGCAGCGGAAGCGGGGGTTGTGCTTCTCGGACGCGGACGGAACGAGGCGCTCGTTTTCGCGCGGCGTTGGCTCACCGGAGACGAGGCGCGCTATCAACGACCCATGCTCGGAGCTCTCGGACACTTCGCCGGCGTTCTCTTCCGGGGAGCCGGCAGGCAGATTCTTGGCCAGTGCTTCGTCGCCGACGATCGGTGTACGAGTTGCCGACTCTGCGAACGTACGTGCCCCGTAGGCGCGATAAACCTCAACGGTGTGACCGGCCGTCCGGAGTGGAGCATGCGGTGCGAGTCGTGCAATCGGTGCATCAACGTCTGCCCGGAATCGGCGATCGGAACTTCGACGCTACGAACCGTCCTCGCGATCGGAGGAAGCCTTGCTCTCGTGGTTCTGGGCGCTCGGCTGGCAGGTATCCTGGCGGATGTATTCGCGCCGTCGCTACCGGGAGCCGCCCGCGCGCTCGCCGTGGTCGTCGGGGGGCTTGGGGGACAGGCGCTGTACATTGCCGGGGCGGTACCGCTCGTCCGAACAGTGTTCCGTCTGCCGAGCCTCCGGCGCGCCACCGCATGGACCTTCAACCGACATTGGCCGCGCTACCTCGCACCGGGTTACCACCCACCGCGCCATCGGCGGTAAACGGACCGTCGCCGATCCGGGATGGACTCAAGCGGGTCGTCGGGCGTAGGCGAGTGCGAAACGAGCTCCACCCGGAAGCGCGGCCCCTCTTCCTGGCG
>CAZFLD010000044.1:0-35935 GCA_964519835.1 uncultured Spirochaetales bacterium | reverse complement strand
CCCGTCGGGTACCTATTTATTGCCCATGACAATACTTGTACTTCTTACCGCTGCCGCAGGGGCAGGGGTCGTTCCTGCCTACCTTAGGCACGGTCCGTCTGATTTGTGCCTGTTTGGGAAGTGTCGCGGCAGCGGTTCCCGTGCCTGATCCTCCGGGCGATCCTCCGGGCGCGTGCCCTGAGCCCGCCGCAGCAGCACCAAACGCGGACATGCTCCTGTGTTGCTCCTGACCGCCGGCCGCCGGAGAGCGACGTCGCTCAACAACACGGAAACCATCCGCCTTGACCGCAAATATCTTGCGAGCAATCGCTACACGAATAGTGTCCAAGAGGTCGTCGAAAATCTGAAAGCCCTCCAGCTTGTATTCGAGGAGCGGGTTCTTCTGCGCGTAACTGCGTAAGTAGACCGCCTCGCGGAGCGATTCCAAGCTCTCTAGGTGGTCCTGCCATTTGTTATCGATGTTTCTAAGATATTCGATTCGGAGAATGAGGTTGAATTGCTCCGTCCCGGCCTGCGCCTCTTTTTCGTCGAGGTCTTGCCGCATTTGGGACAGGACGATCTTTTTGATCACCGATCCCGGCGTGTCACGAGAAACATCGGAACCAAACTGCGGGCTAAAGAACAATCGATCCTGGAGGATCATCGCCACACCGGTCGGTCCATCTTCTCCTGCATCGGCAATCGCCTCTTCAACAACTTCAGCGGCGGTAACAAGTATCCGCTCCTTCAGATTCTTGTCTGCAAGGATTTCGTCTCGGCGTCCGTAGATAAACTTGCGTTGCTCGTTGAGGACGTCGTCGAACTCGAGGAGATGCTTCCGGATCTCGAAGTTGCGCTCTTCCACTTTGGACTGAGCCCGCTCGATGCTCTTGTTGATAAGCGGGCTGTTGAGGGGCTCGCCCTGGACCATTCCGACCCGCTGCATAAGCGACTTTAAGTTCGCCCGTCCGCCGCCGAAAAGACGCATGAGGTCGTCGTCCATTGAGAGGTAGAACTTGGATTCCCCGGGGTCTCCCTGGCGACCGGATCGGCCTCGTAGCTGGTTATCTATTCGCCGGGATTCGTGGCGTTCCGTCCCGAGGATGTAGAGGCCTCCCAAGGAGCGCACCTCGTCGTACTGCGGCCTCCACGTCTGCCGTTCTATCCTGTAGGCCTCTTCGAAGGCGGCCTCGTCGGACTCCGACCCGGCACGCCTACGCGCGCGAAACTCGGGATTCCCGCCGAGCTTGATGTCGGTACCACGACCGGCCATGTTGGTGGCGATGGTAACGGACCCTTTGGCGCCGGCTTCCGCCACAATAAGAGCTTCCCGTGCGTGGTTTTTCGCGTTGAGAACTTCGTGTGGGATGCCGCGCTTGCTTAGTAGGTGGTCTAGGTGCTCGCTTCGCTCGATGGATGCCGTTCCCACCAGCATCGGCTGACCCTTTTTGTGGACACGCTCGATCTCGTCACAGATAGCGCCGTACTTGTCGGCCTCGTCGAGATAGATGACGTCGTCCTGATCTTTGCGCACGACAGGCCTGTTGGTGGGTATGACTACTACTTCGAGGCCATAGATCTTGCCAAACTCTTTAGCCTCGGTAGCAGCGGTACCCGTCATGCCGGAGACCTTGTCGTACATACGAAAAAAGTTCTGGAACGTAACCGTCGCGAGGGTGCGATTTCGCTGTGCTATGCGGACCCCTTCTTTTGCCTCAATTGCTTGGTGAAGACCGTCGGAGTAGCGGCGACCATGGAGAATACGACCGGTAAACTCATCGACGATCTGGACCGTTCCCTCTTTTACCACGTAGTCCGTGTCGCGATGGAACAGATAGTGGGACTTGAGGGCCTGTGTTGCATAGTGGATATACTCGAAGTTCTCGTCGACGAACAGAGAACCCGAGATGATGTGTTTTGTAACAAGTATTTCTTCGAGGTGATTGAGCCCCTGGTCGGTGAACGAAACCCGCTTTCCCTTTTCCTCGAGCTTGTAGTCGCCCACGGGCTCTTCGGGATACTCACCGGTCTCCTGGTCTTTTTCGCACTCATTGAGGTCGCGCACGATTTTGTTGACTGCGGCGAACTTTTGCGTGTCGTCCTCCGCCGCGCCACTGATGATTAGCGGCGTACGGGCCTCATCTATGAGGATGGAGTCGATCTCATCGATAATACAAAAAGAGTGGCCGGTTTGGACCTTTTTTGCGGCGTCAAAGCGCATATTATCCCGGAGATAGTCAAAACCAAATTCATTGTTGGTTCCGTACGTTACGTCACATCGGTATACGCCTTTGCGGGCTTCGTTGTCCATCTGAGAGACAACAGCCCCAACGGTCATTCCGAGAAGCTCGTAAACGGGACGCATCCAGTCGGCGTCACGGCCGGCGAGATAGTCGTTGACCGTCACGACGTGAACGCTCCTACCCGTCAGTGCGTTTAGGTACGCGGCCGTGACACATGAGACCGTTTTTCCTTCGCCCGTTTTCATCTCCATGATCTTTCCCTGGTGGAGAGCAAGGCCGCCTAGGATTTGCACGTCGTAGAGGCGTTCCCCCAGGCGCCGGCGCGCCGCCTCGCGGACCAAAGCAAAGGCTTCCGGGAGCAGTGCGTCGAGGCGCTCGCCCTGCTTGACCCGCGTGCGAAAACCGGAGGTGATCTCTGGGAATTGCTCATCCTCGAGAGCCACGGCCCAAGGCTCTTTGGCATTGATTTCATGGAGGAGCGGCAGCAAGGACGCCAACTCCTTTTCGTTCTGAGATCCGAAGAGTGCTTCGAATAGTTTTTGGAGCATAGTAAAAGTGTAGCTTTGCGGTATCCTACGGTCAAGATTGCCGGTTCGTTGACATCCGGCTGCGGCGCGCATAGTATGCGCGGCAAGCGCGATGAAGAGCCGTATTCTGATTGGCACCGCATGCCTTGCTGCGCTGACCCTTCTGGGAGCCTGCCGCCGGCAAGAAATTCTTACACTCGAAACACAGAATCTGTTTAGCCTCAACATTGGAAAACTCGAGGACGACATGGATCTCTTTCAGATCGAGGGTGTCTCCACACTGCATAAGAATAGGATTTACATGCGGGACGGCATCATCTACATCGCAAACGGAAATGCCGACAAAGTTATGCAATTCACGTCCTTCGGCGATCTGCTGACTCTAATCTACAACCCGGATCAGAATCCGCGGCCCGTAACTCTCGATACGGCCGACGAGCGTGAAACGCTTACGAATTTGCGGGCCACGGCGTACAGCTTCCACGGGATCGGCGACTTGCTGGTTGCGGCGGACCGAAGCATCCTCGTCGAAGATAGGCTTCCCGAAGAGCGGGCGGTCTACGACGAGGAATCGGGTCTTATCCGCGACAGGGTGGTGCGACGGTTTGGCCCCGAAGGGTCCTACCGCGACTACATCGGACGAGAGGGGGTAGGCGGTTCGCCGTTCTCCTTTATCAGCGATCTTTTCCTATCCACCGACGGTAGTCTTACCGTTGTGGCACGGGGCCTTCGCGGTAGCCTCGTGTATCGGTTTGATAACGGCGGCAACTTGGTTACCACGGTAGACATATCCTTCGATCGGCTACCCGTGCCCGACCAAAGGAACTACATACCAAGCCTGCAAAACGTCGTTGCAGCCCCGGACCGCCCCGTTTTGTACGTTATGCTGTACTACTACCCCCGTGGAGGGAACACCGGTCCGGCACCGCAATTCGGCGTCGAGCATATCCTAACGCGGGTTTACGAGCTTGATCTTCGCACGGGCCGCTACGAACGATTTGTCGATGTCCCGAGGAATGTTCGTGTGCTCGAGGATGACAATATATTCGCCCGCCAAGAGGTTGAGTACGCCTACGAGCTTATCGGCACTGGACCGGAGGGTGTCCTTTTTTTCTTGAGCCCCGAGTCCGAGAACTCGGCCCAGCTTCTCTTGTTGGCGCCGGACGGCCGGGTCATACGACGCCGGAATCTGCGTTTCGACAGCACGGGGTTGATTTTCAAGGAGTTTGTGGTCGCTCCCAGGGGAATCTTAACGGGCATGCTGGTTCGGGAGGACCGCGTAGACGTGGTATGGTGGAGAAGTGATAGGCTTCTGACAAACGAGGGACAAAGGTGAGACTTGTTTCGGCGGCGGAAATGGCCGCCATAGACGATGCCGCGCAAAAGGACTACGGCTTGCCGGCGCTTGTGCTTATGGAAAATGCGGGCATCAAGTGTTTTTCCCGTATCAAAGGGATTCTCGCCGAGTCTCACCCGGAAACTCGAGATCTTCGCCGGTTTCGACTCGTCGTTGTATGCGGAAAAGGCTCAAACGCGGGAGACGGGTTTGTCATAGCGCGTCAGGCCTACCTAAACGGCATGGAAGGCGTTGACATTGTTACGGCCGAGAGCGATGTGTCGGGCACCGCCGGCACCATGGCAGCGGTATGTCGAGCACTTGGAATCCCATTCTACAACTGGACCACCGATGGTGGCCTTGTGCGCCGAAAGATCGAAGAAGCGGATCTGGTTGTGGATTGTCTGACGGGTACGGGAGTTAAGGGGGATCTGCGATCGCCGCTTGGTGAAATCGCGCTGGCCATAAACGAGTCTACGCCGCCCGTCGTGGCGATCGATCTTCCAAGTGGAATCGGGGACGGTTTTTGTACCTCTTACCCGGCGGTTCGTGCAAACCACACACTGACAATCGAGCTCCCCAAGCGATCCATGTACCTGCCGGCCGCACGTCCCTATTGTGGCACGATATCCGTGGTGCCAATTGGTTTTCCGCCGGAGCTGGTCACGGCGACCGGGGCCGATGCGCAGCTTTTGGATTCACGTCGGCTGCACGCCCTCCTGCCGCGCATCGACCCGGCGGGACACAAACGCACGCGCGGAACCGTGGGCGTCTTTGCGGGCAGCCGCGGATTGACCGGGGCGGCGGTGCTCGCCGCGGAGGCCGCATCCCGCAGCCTTGCCGGTCTTGTGGTTGTCCACGCCGACGAGGAGATCTACGACATTCTGGCACATCGTCTGGTAGGCGAGATCGTGCGTCCCTTTGACTACACGCGGGATCCGGCGACCATCGAAGGATTTACCAGCGTCGTGGTTGGTCCCGGCTGGGGAAAATCAGGCGAGAAGCTTAGGTTGATCGAGTCGCTTGTACGGGAACAGCACACGGGTGTGTTGGATGCGGATGCCTTGAACCTGCTTGCCGAGAACACTATTCCTGACTTCGGCGGCCGCTGGGTGCTTACTCCCCATCCCGGTGAATTCTCTCGTCTGGTGGGACGAGCAACCGCGGAAATTCTCGAAGATCCGATTTCCCATCTCAAGGGCTTTGCGGCTTTGCACAACGCGTACGTGGTTCTCAAGGCCCACGTCAGCTACATAGTTTGCCCCAACGGGCGTTACTACGTTGCCGACGGCATGAATGCGGCTCTGGCCACCGGCGGAAGCGGCGACGTCTTGTCAGGCTGCATCGGCGGTCTTCTCGCGGCCGGTGCGGACCCGGAGGCCGCGGCATGTGCCGGCGTGCTGGCTCACATCGAGTCGGGAAGCAGGCTGTTCCGCACGGAGGGGTGGTTTTTATCGTCGGGACTGCCGGCCGTGTTGGGCAAGGTGCTTGCCGGTGAGTGAGGGGCGCGACGGCACCGAGGGCTTCTACTACAACCGCGACGACAGGCTCAAGAACGCTTCGGAGTCGGTAAAGGATCTTGCCGAGTCGACGCCCGGCAAAAGGCGCGGCGGAGTCTTCCGGCGGAACCGCGGTTTGGTGATTGTTTTTCTGGATATTGCGATTATCTTGATCCTCTTTGGCATCTACCACTTTTTCCTTCGGCCTGATACAAGAACCGCAAAGGAAGCCGGACACCAAGCCGAACTCGATGCGGTTGCCTTCGAAGGAGAGATACTGGTCGCGGTGCGGGTCACTAAGCTGGACGAAGAGGCGGCGTTTGGGTTGTTTTCTCTTCGCCTTATGATCGACGAAAGTGAAGTGTATTCAACCCAAGACCTACTCCCCCGTGCCGTTGCGGAAGAGGTCGTTGTGAGGACCGTCCTAACCGGGGAGGCCCGGGAGTTGGTTGCGGTCATCGAGCTGGGTGACAACGCGGAGATGCGTTTGCGTGCGCCGCTTTCCGGTCGAGTTGACCGCCCATGATCGATAGATTATTCTTGAATGAGGTCGTCGGGAGGAGGACTAACTATGTATCAGATTTACGCCCTTTCAATAATCACCCTGTTATTGGCAGGTATTGCCGTATCGATTGATGGGATTGCTTCTCGACTACGCTTGGATTTGATCTTTAACGTCAATGGGCTGGAACAGCCGGCATTTCGTGTGGTTTTGGGCGGAATAACCTTTATCGTTGGCTTCCTAAAGCTGCTGTCGCCCGCTCCGGGGGATCTGCTTATTATCGGAGACCTGTTGCCGGCACTTAGCGGCATGTCGCTTGGCGTGATTCTGCTCTTGTTGTACTACCGCGACAGGTCGAACGTTTCCACCGGCTTTGTCGATTCCCTCGACAGGGTGTTTATCCGGAACAAGAACCTGTTTGGCGGCGTCGGGATGGCGGTGGCGCTGGTGCACTTCTTTTTGCAGCGGGTGACACTGCTGTAGTCGCCGAGTGTTCCACAGGCGCGTCCCGTGTGCCTACACTACCGATCCATCCGCTACGATGCCGTTTTTTGGCACGATAATAATGCCGTCGCGGACGTAGTACCCGTCGAAGTCGCCGTCCGCGCGCCCCTCATCGTCGAAGCCTATCCGGCACCCCGCGCCGATGCGGGCGTTTTTGTCGATAATCGCACCACGAACGCGGGTGTTGGGTCCGATCCCGATGTCCGGTATGCCGGCTTGTTTGTTTTGCGCGCGTTGTGCCTCGGTTTCGTAGTGGTCGGCGCCCATGCAAACCACGCCGTCCAGCTCGACGCCGGATTCAACAAAGGTACGTATGCCGATGATGCTGTTGTTGATACGGGCGTTTGTGATAATACAGCCGTCCGCGGCCAGGGACCGACCAATTGTGCTGGAGTTGAACTTGGAGGCGGGTAGGTCCCGTTTGTGGGTGTAGATGGGAGATTTTTCGTCGTAGAAGTTAAAATCGGGATTGATTGAAGCGAGATTGAGGTTTGTCTCGTAGAAATTCTTGATGGTACCGATGTCTTCCCAAAACCCGTCGTACACGTAGGCGGCCACATCCATGTGCTCCGTGCAGAGCGGGACCACCTGGTGCCCAAAGTCGGCGTATTCGTTGTCCAAAGCTTTTTCCAGGGCTCCCGCATTAAAGATGTAGATGCCCATGGACGCCAGATACTCTTCGCCTGCTTCCAGCAATGTACGATTGGGATGCTGGTCCGGGCTTAACTTGAGGTGATTTATGTTGGTCTCGATCCTCGGCTTCTCGACAAACTCGCGGACGCGCATGCGTTGGTCGACGTCGATGATTCCAAACGCCGGTGTCTCATCTTTGGAGACCGTTGTACCGGCGACCGTAACGTCGGCACCGCTTTCCACGTGGAAGCGATAGAAAGCGTCTAGATCCATGCGATACAACTGGTCGCCGGACAGGATGAGGTAGTGCGACGGCGACTGGGTTCGGAAGTGAACGAGGTTCTTTCGAACAGCGTCGGCGGTGCCTTCGTACCAGGTTTCCCGCTCGAAGGTCTGCTCAGCGGCCAAAATCTCGACATAGCCCTTGGTGAAGGAGTCGAAGATATAGGTTTGCGCAAGATGCAGATGGAGCGACGCCGAGTTGAACTGCGTAAGCACGTAGATTTTTTTGAACCCGGCGTTGATGCTGTTGGAAATCGGAATATCGACAAGCCGATACTTTGCCCCGAAGGGAACGGCCGGTTTGGCACGTTCTTTTGTTAGCGGATAGAGGCGAGTGCCTTTGCCCCCTCCCATGATTACGGTTAGTACGTGTGAGTTCAGCTCCGCCTCCCGGTGAATTGTAAGGACAGCCGGCGACTGCGGTCAAGAAAACTTTGTCATGGTAGGATGAAATATGCATGAGTTGGAGCATGTGATTGGCGAGCTGGAGGGCGACGGCGGTTTTTTGTCGTGTGTTACGCGGTGGGAGCGTCTCGAACCTGCGGAAGGAAGCTACGCGCCACTCCCCGACGATCTGCCGCCCGAACTGACCAAGGCCCTCGCGAAGGGAGGAATTACGCGGCTGTATTCACACCAACGGGAAGCCTACGATCATATCGCCGCGGGCAGACATGTGGTAGTGGTCACCCCGACGGCATCGGGAAAGACACTTTGTTACACCCTGCCGGTGCTCCGGACGCTTAGTACTGATCCGGCGGCCAGGGCGCTATTGTTGTTCCCTACCAAGGCCTTGTCACAGGACCAACAGTCAGCTCTCAATCAGTCAATCCTATCCGGCTCACTGCCTGTCAAAGTGGCCACCTACGACGGCGATACGCCCACGAGTGTGCGGGCGTCGGCTCGCGAGACCGGGCAGATTATCATCTCGAACCCGGATATGATGCACGCCGGGATTCTTCCGAATCATCCAAAATGGATCAAGTTCCTGCGTAACCTCCGTTATGTGGTCATCGACGAGGTACACACCTATCGCGGAGTATTCGGCTCTCACCTCACAAACCTCATTCGCCGCCTAAAGCGTGTGGCACGATTTTACGGCGCGGAACCGAGATTTATCTGCACCTCTGCAACCATTGGTAACCCCCAGGGCCTGGCTGAGCAGGTGCTGGAGGAGCGAGTTGCGTTGGTGGAAAAAAACGGCGCGCCGCGGGGGGCAAAGCACCTCATTCTGTACAATCCGCCGATGGTGGACCGTGTGCAGGGTATTCGGCGCGGCGTTGTCAACGAAGCCCAAAAGCTGGCGCTTCGCTTTCTAACGCGCAGGATCAAGACGATTGTCTTTGCACGATCCAGGGTTCGCACCGAGCTCATCGCAAGCTACATAAACAAGACTCTCGCAAACGTATACACCGACAACAAGCGCATCAACGTCGAATCGTACCGCGGCGGCTACTTGCCAAACGAGCGCCGCTCCGTAGAGCGGGGGTTACGCGACGGGTCAATTCATGGGGTTGTATCAACAAACGCCCTGGAGCTCGGCATCGACATCGGCGGGCTTGATGTCTCAATACTGGCGGGTTTTCCCGGATCCATCGCCTCGAGCCTGCAGCAGTCGGGGCGTGCCGGCAGAACCAGGGCGATGTCCCTATCGATTTTAGTGGCCTCCTCCTCGCCGTTGGACCAGTACATCGTCAAACACCCCGAGTACTTTTTTGGGCGATCCCCGGAATCCGGCTTCGTGGACCCCAATAACGACTACATCCTTAACGACCACTTGAAGTGTGCCGTTTTCGAGTTGCCGTTTGGCACTAACGCCGACGAGTTTCCCGTGGACTGCACGCCCCACCTCGAGGTTCTCGAGGACGAGGGAGTTGTCCGCTATGCCGGGAACAAGTGGTATTGGTCCGACCGAAGTTATCCTGCCGAGGGCATTTCCTTGCGATCGGCGACCTCCGACAACGTGGTGATCGTCGACACGACAGTGGGTCGCAACCAGGTCATTGGCGAGATGGATCGTCCGTCGGCCAAAGAGATGGTGTTTACCAACGCCGTTTATATACATCGGGGCGACCAGTTTGTGGTAACACATCTGGACCTTCCTAACCGGCGCTGCTACGTGGAAGCCACGGACGTCAACTACTACACCGACGCGCTTGTGAAGAGGGACATCAAGATCCTGACCCAGGATGAGGTGGAGATGCGCGGCGACGCAGGCCTGGTTGTCGGCGACATACTCGTGCGCTCACAGGTGACCAAGTACAAAAAGATAAAATTCCGCAGCCATGAGAATGTCGGCTATGGCGAAGTGTCGCTTCCTCAGGAAGAGATGCACACGCGGGCCGTGGTTATGCTCTTTACGCCCGAGTCAGCGTCGGGTGCCGCGCTTGCCTCCCTCGACGAGTCCGAGGTGGGGCCGACTATCGCGCGGCTCGGCACGCTCATCAAAAACGTAGCGCCGCTGTTTTTGTTGTGTGAGGCGGGCGACATAGGCGTAGCGGAGCGGACGCGGGATCCGCACTTTGCCGTGCCGGCGCTGTACGTCTACGATTCTTATCCCGGAGGGACGGGACTGGCGGAGAACTTTCGGAGTCGGATGGAAGAGATAATCGCCGCGGCGCTGGAATTGGTTGCCAATTGCCCCTGCGACGCGGGATGCCCCTCGTGTGTCGGCCCATTTGATCCACAAACGGATATCGGAGCCGATCCAAAGAGCGCGATTCTTTCGTTTTTGCAGAGCTGGGTGCCCGATCTTGGACCTGTCGGAACGCCTTCGGCTTAAAAAGGAGGGGTATCCACGACCCCAACACGCGGACGCACCGGAGCGGAGCGCCCCGCCGCCGAAAGGATCCGAGCCTCCTTTGGCGCGTCGACTCACGGGCTTCGAGCCGGTCGGTGCGAATGTCTCCACACGGAGAACAACGCGGAAGTTACCCGACTGGGTCTTCGAGGAACTGAACGGACGGATAGGCATGGTCTTGCCGTCGGAAATCGACGTTTCGCGCTTGCGCTTTATGGACACGGAAACGACCGGTCTATCGTCCGGTGCAGGTACTACCATATTCCTCTTTGGCGTTGGGGTGGTGCTAAACGGCGTCCTCCAACTCGATCAATTCCTCCTCGAGGATTTCCCGGGAGAACCTCTGTTTCTGGACCTGGTGGCCGAGGCCGTTGGTGGAGACGGCGTATTGGTGTCGTACAACGGGCGCGCATTTGATTGGAACCTCTTTACAACACGCTCCCTAATAAACAGGCGCTCGCCTCCCGAGGTTGGGCACATCGATCTGCTGTATCCCGTGCGGAGAGTGTACGCTCGGTCTCTTGCCGACTGCCGCCTCTCGACACTGGAGGCGGAGCTCTTAGGCATCCGCCGGATTGGCGATATCCCGGGTGCACTTATTCCCGACGTTTACAACCGTTTTTTGCGGTTTGGGGAGGTCGCCGATATGGAAAGGGTCGTCTATCACCATGCCCAAGACATCTACTCCCTGGTGACGGTGCTTGCGGTCCTCGAGCGGGAGGCGAAATCCCGGCTTTTTGGTGAAACAGGCGACTCCCGCGCCAACGGGGCAAGGCTGCTACGGCTTCTGGTGGAGGGATTCCACTCCCGCGACCAACCGACCGCGGCCGCGACCGCGCTTGGGAGACTCCAGACGATTGCGTTGGCAGGCGGCCGCGACGACGGCGCCGACGAGGCTGCCTGGTACATGGCGATACATCACCGGCGCCGCGGAGAAACGGACGACTGCATACGCATGCTTTCGCGCCTGTACCGGGAGTTCGGCGACCTCAAAGCCGGACGAGAGCTGGCAGTGCAGCTCGAGCATCGACGCCGGGACACAAAGGCCGCCCTCGTGTTGGTTTCTGAGCTTCTTGAGACCGCGGACGATCCGTTACTCCGACACGACCTGTCACACCGCAAGCTTAGGCTCGAAGTGAAGCTTATTTCCTCTGAGCTTCCGAACGCGAGGCGACCACCGGCGAAGCGGTAGGGCCTGTAGGCGGCGAGGACGGCCGGTCGCCAATCTCCGCATAAAGAGCCTCGTACTCCTTCGCCGCCACATCCCAGCTAAACCGTTGCTGCATGCCGCGCCTCCGCATGGCTTCGATAGTCCCCGTGCTTTTGTCGTAGGCTTCGCAGGCGGCCCGCACCGCGGTATCGATGCCGCGAGAAGTCCGATCCGGCGCGACAAAGCCCGTGGCCTCATCTCGGTCGTACGGCACCACGGTGTCCACCAGGCCGCCTGTCGGCGTTACAACCGGGATCGTGCCGTAGCGCAGTGCGTATAGCTGGTTGAGTCCGCACGGCTCGAACACACTTGGCATCAACAAAAAATCGGCGGCGGCATAAAACCGGTGGGCCAAGGTCTCGTCGAACGCCACGGTTACCGACAAGCTCTCGTGGCGGGCCGCCAATTTAGATAGCTCCTGCTCGCACCATCGTTCTCCGACGCCGAGGACGGCAAGCTGCATCGAGAGCCGCGAGAGAAGGCCCTCAACACAGCCAAAGGCAGGGTGAAACAGCTCTTCTATGCCCTTCTGATGGGTGAGTCGGGAAACGTAGACAAAGAGCGGCACGGCTGGGTCGTTTGATAGTCCGAGTATGTTCCGGAGCATCGATTTGTTGACCGCCTTTTTTTCGAGACTGTCCACTCCGTAGGTCTGGAAAATCCGAACGTCGGTTTCCGGATTCCACTCACGGTAATCGGCGCCGTTGAGTATGCCTCGGAGGCTCGCCGATCTCCTCCTCAGCAGCGAATCAAGGCCGCAACCGAACTCCGGCGTGAGTATTTCGGCAGCGTAATTGGGGGAAACGGTGGCGACTCCGTCGGCGTAGACCAGTCCGGCCCGAAGAAAAGAGAACATCCCGCCGTGTGATACTCCAGGCCGTAAGAAGAGTTCCCAAGAAAGGCCGCACTCCTCAACGACGCTTGCCGGGTAGACCCCCTGGAACGCCAGATTATGAACGGTAAGGACCGTCTTTGTTTCCACAAGGAAACCCTCTTGTCGGGCGACCATGGGAACAAGGGCGGCGGGCCAGTCGTGGCTGTGCAACACATGTGGCTGCCATGCGAGGCGCCTGCAAAGACAAACTGCCGCCTCGGCAAGAAACGCGAACCGCTTGTGGTTGTCTTTGTAGTCACCGGCACGCGTGCCGTAAATGCCGTCACGCCCGAACAACTCCTCGTGGTCGACAAAAAAGCATGGAACGTCGTGCTTGCCGAGCCTTGTTTCGTAAACTGCGGCAGTTCTGATTTCGCCCGCGAAATCCACCTCCAGGTCGCTGATGCTCAGGTATAGGTCCCGTTTATCGGTGAAGTAGTATCGCGGAAGCACGACTCGGATATCGTGGCCACGTGCGCAGAGTGCGTCGCTCAGCGCCGCGACCGCGTCCGCCAATCCGCCGGTCTTGGCGTAAGGAACGGCTTCGCTGGTGATCATCAGGACACGACGGATCCCGCCGTGGGAGAAACGAATCATTTTTTGACCTACCGGTAGTATGATATACAAAAGTCGCTCAGAACGCTAAAACAGAGCCGTTCATAGAGCCTAATTGCCGCCGGGTTGTTCTGTTTCACAAATAGACACGGAGTAAGGCCCTTTTGTGACAGGTCATCGAGCAATCCCTCCATCACAAGGCCCGCGATACCTCGCGCCCGAAACCGCGGTGTCGTGTAAACGCCTCCGATTTGTGCGCATGAAAAGCCGAGGGCGTTTGTTGCCGCCTTGGCAATTGGTTTGCCTCGATGCTCGACGAGGTAGACCACTTGTTTGATAAGAGATCGCCTCAGGTGATGTCTGCATCCATAGGGGTCGAAGCTGCCGGGGTCGAGGATCACCTCTTCTTTCTCGTAGCCCTCCTGGAGCGGGTAGAGCGCGTCGAGGTCCTGTTCTGTTGCACGTCGAACACAAAACTCCTTCCGTGCGGTGCCCAGGCGAAACCTCGCCGGCGGCGGCCGCCGAGTTGTGTTTGAGTCCGCGTAACCCTCGGGAGCCATCAGATGATAGTCTATTCGAGTGCCCGGCGCCCGACCCAGGGCAGTTTCAACAAACTCGACTTCACGACGGCTCCCCATAACGGAGTAGACCCGTCCAATACCCCGCCGCAAGCCCGAAAATGCGGCCTCAAAGAGTTCCCGCGCATCTCGCTCAGTGAGGCGGTGTGAGAGGACCGGATACACAAAGCCCAAGTTTGAGTGAAACACGACGCCGTCTATAGTATCGTCCGACGCGTGTGCGTATAGGCGGGCATTGCGCTTGTGTGGGAGGTGCGCAGCACCCGACCGCTTTAGGCGTGAAGTGAGCGATACACAGCGCTCCTCCACGGGGAGAAGAAAGTCCATTACGCGGTCCAGGTCCGGCTCGCGAACCATAGACCATGCGTAGCTACGAGTCGTCATCCGAACCCACAAGCACAAACGGCAACCTTCCGACCGGCTCGTACTCCCCGGCCACGGCCGACAATCCCGCTCGGAAACTGTCGACAGTTCTTCCGTAGACGGCAACGGCGATATCTACCGCGGGCAAGTCCGCCAAGTAAGCCGGTGTGAGGGTGGAGACAACGATTATTCGGGTTGATGGATCGCCGATCGAAGCGAGCACTTCGGCGGTATTCACGTCCGAAAGACAGTAGATAAGTGTGTCGTAGCGCTCCACAACACTCCGCAAACGCTCTTGGTCACTTTCCGACGAGAAGTAGAACGAATCACCGTCAAAGGTAAAGGCCGCAGCATCCGGGTACCGCTCCCAAGCAGCGCTAAAAAAGGCTCGATAACGGCTTGCCAACAGTATGCTCTCGCCGTCAGCGGGCGTGTACGGCTCGCCGGCGGTCACAATCGGCGTGACGCTTCGGGCGGCTTGTTCGCGGAAATACTCCGCTCCTTCCGGATCCGGAACCAAGTCAGCAACATCTTCGAGGCGAGGTGAAAAGGGCACTCTGTCCTCGTCGTACAAGTAGCGATACTTCACATTGAGTATCCGAATCACGGCAGCATCTACTATGGTCCGAAACTCCGGATCGGACTCGTACGCATCGATTACCGAGCGGAATATCGTTCCGTTCACCGCGGGCGTCTCCGAGAGCATAATCAGGTCCGTGCCTGCCCGTATGGCCTCCACGCAAATCTCGGGGAAGCTCAATCCATCGGATGCGCCGAAGGCAAGTGCTCCGCCCATGTACAAATCGTCCGTCACAACAATGCCGTCGAATCCAAGTTCTTCGCGCAAAAGAGAGGTCTTAAAAAAACTAGACATCGACGCGGGTCTGTCGCTTCCCGTGATGGTTGGAAATGCCAAGTGGCCGCTAAGAATGGCCGGCAGCCCTTCCGGAATAAGCAGGCGGTAGGGGAGAAGCTCCCGGTGCCACAAGGTGTCTAGGTCGTCTTTGATCACGGGAAGCATGCCGTGAGAGTCGCCGTCAGCGTTGCCGTGGCCGGGAAAGTGCTTGGCGGTAGCAATAATACTGTTGTCCTCCATGCCCCTGAAGTAGGCCAGACCCAGAAGTCCGGTGAGCGCGGGATCGTCCGAGAAGGCCCTTGGTCCTATCACCGTAGCGTCGGGATTGGTGTACACGTCCACCGTGGGAGCGAAGTTCATGTTGATTCCGAGAGCCCTCAGTTCCCTACCGATGTAGTAGGCCGACGTATAGGAGTCGTAGGGCAGGCCGGACGCCCCTATAGCCATGTTTCCAGGAGTTTCGGAGGTAGTGTCGCGTATGTGACGCACCCAACCGCCCTCCTGATCGGTGGCGGTAAAGAGAGGAATTCCGTGCGGCGTCTTTAATGCCGCCTCCTGAAACTCCGCCACGGACCGCGTGAGGTTGGCAATACTCCGGCCGTTCCAGCCAAAGACCTTAATGCCTCCGAGGTTGCGTGTCCTCATCCAGTCCATTGCTTCTTGTGTTGGGAGCTCACCTTGCCACCCGACCAAAAACAGCTGCGCGACCCGTTCCCCTACGCTCATCTGCTCGAAAAGCCGCTCGGCGGCGTCGGGCGAGCCCCCGAGCTCCCAGAAGGTGCCCTCGAATGCAGGCACATCCGCTTTTTGCGGCGCCTCTACCTGCGCGACTACCGGCACAGCGGGAATGAGCATGATCGGAGCGCAAAACACAATAAACGACAAAAAAGCTCTCACATGGCGATAGTATCGGTGGGAGAGGGGTCGGTAAACCACCGCTCGCGACGCTTGTTGGAGAGACTATTCTAAACAACGGAAGGAATTCCGCCGATTCTCTTAAGCGTATGACTCGAAAATGTGCCCGGGGTTTCGCCCGGCATTCTGCCCAAGGTTCTGGAGGAACGAGATGAACGCGGAAACCGTAGGCGTGGACAACCTAATCACGCTCATTGAACGAGAGATCGTCCTGCTTCAGGGCATGGCCGCAGCGGAACGGCGCCTTCAAAAGGCCGTAATAGGCCGAGATTGGGCCTCCGTAGACGAAACGATTCGTGGTATGGAGCTGGTGTCCGAAGAGATAGTAGCAACAGAGTCCAGGAGGCACGATGTGTTTGAAGACTGCTGTCGCAGAATCGGAGCAGCGGGCAATAATGCTTTTTTCGGCCTTCTTGCCGCGGTGCCGCCACCGACGCGGTCAAGACTCAGCTCCCTGTATCGTGAGCTAAAAGTAGCCGTCCTGGCGGTCCGCAGTATCACAGACGGTATCGACGCGTACGTAACGTCCACGATGCGGACGCTAAACGGCGTCATCGAAGAACTCTTCCCGGAGCGCCGAGGAAAAATCTACTCGGGAACCGGCTCCGTCGACAAGCAGGGGCACACCGCCCTGGTGGTCGACAGGGTATCCTAAGGGGTTTTCTATGCAATCCGCCTTTTCCGGCATCGAACTCGGCAAGCGTGGTCTTCTTGCCCACCAAGTCGCCCTCCATACAACCGGTCACAATTTGACCAATGCCTCGCGTGAGGGGTATAGCCGGCAGAGAGTGGAGCTAAGCGCATCGCCTTCCCTGGACCGGCCCGGCGCAGCTCGCGCCGACAGGCCCGGACAAATCGGCCAGGGAGTTGATGTTGCCCGCGTGTCCCGCGTCAGAGACCGGCTGCTCGAGCGACGGATTGTCGGTGGTGCCGGTACTGAAGCCTATTGGGCCGAGCGGGATAAATACCTGCTGATGGTTGAGCAGGTTTACAACGAGCCGAGCGACCTCTCCGTGCGTAACCTCATGGACCGGTTTTGGGACTCGTGGCAAGAGCTTTCGATACACCCCGAGCAGATGGCGTCTCGGCAGGCGGTTCTGCAGCGCGGCGAAGCTCTTATCGAGGGCGTTCAACTCCGCTATCAAGGACTCGACGACATTCGAGCCATGCTCGACGACGAGATTCGCGGCGCCGTGGTTCAGATCAACGAGCTGACCCGTGAGATTGCGGATCTCAACACCGAAATAGAGCGCGTGCAGGCGGCCGGCGACAGTCCCAATGATCTTCTCGACCGCCGAGACCTGCTTGTCGGGCGGTTGGGTGAGTACATCGACGTTACAATCGACGACAGAGATCCAAACGAGTTTCACATCCACACGGCCGGACGCATTGTAGTTCAGGGAGGAATTGCGAGACGCTTTAGCATCGAGGCCAATGCTCTGAACGAAGGCCTTTCCGACGTGCGGTGGGCCGACTCCGGAGAGGAGGCGTTGTTTCGGGACGGAAGGCTTTTGGCGTTTGTCGAGTTGCGCGACGGCGATCTTCGTCGCGAAGTTCAAAATCTCGATAACATGGCCGTAAATTTCATGGACCTCGTCAACGAGATTCACAAAGAGGGCTTTGGGATCAACCGCCGGACCGGACAGGATTTTTTTGTCACCCATCCCTACGTGGCGAACACACGGGGCAACTACGATTCCGACGGCAATGGTGTTTTCGACCAGACAAGAATCTTTCGGATCGGAGGCGTTAACCGTCTCGAGGCAACCGAGCAGATTGGCCTCCAGGGCGAGATGACTCTGAACTCCGCAAGGGGTAACGTTGTTGTACGGTACTTCCCCACGGATACCGTGGGTGACGTTGTTGGGCGGATCAACAACTCCGGTGCCGAGGTTGTTGCACGTTTGAACAGGAACGGTGAGTTGGAGCTAAAGGCGGCGCCCTCCGAAATGGAGGAAAACCCCGACTTTGTGATTCGCTACGTTTCGGACAACGGAAGGTTCCTTACAGACTATACGGGTATCCTCTCCCAGTCAGGCCCTTCGGGTGCGTTTACTTGGACGGAGTCGGACGCTGTGCTTGGGCTTCGCGGCGGCGGTGATAGCTACGCGGTGGCGCCGCTTTCACACCCATCTGGTTGGATCGAGGTTAATCCCGGAATAGCGCGGGAGCCGGCCTCGATTGCGGCCTCGTTTTCCACCGTAGAGGGCGAGGAGGGAGAGCCGGGCGATGGTCAGGCGGCCCTCGAGATCGCCTCGCTTCGAAACCAACCGGTCATGGTCGGCCGCATCGCAACCTTCGACGACTACTTTGCCGACTCGATTGCGGACATCGGGTTGCGCGGCCAAGAGGCCCAGCTGGCGTTTGACACCCACGAGATGATCCTAAAAGACCTAAAGGACCTCCGACAGTCGCTCAGCGGCGTCAACATCGACGAGGAGCTGTCCGAAATGGTGAAATTTCAGCACGGATACAACGCGGCCGCCCGCTTTGTCAGCGTTATTGACGAAATGCTGGAGACGGTTATTAACCGGCTCGGGCTTTAGAGTGAGGTAAAGCGTGTCTTTGCAGAGAGTAACCACAAACCTGACCAACACAAACATGCAGTTCCACCAGCGTAATCGCGAAGTCGACATGAATCGATTGACCAACCAGGTGGCCGGACAATCCCGAATAGTCAACCCGCGGGACGATCCCATCGGTGCGGCTCACGCCACGCGATATGTCAGTTACTCGAATCGCCTCGAACGCTTCTCCGACAATATTGGTTTTGCCCAGAGTAACAACCAGATAACGGAAGGCTACCTCATGCAGGCGGTCGACATTCTTCAGCGCGTCCGAGAGCTCGGCGTGCAGGGAGCCAACGGAACCTTTAGCACGGAGGACCGCCGGTACATGGCGGGCGAAGTAAACCAACTCCTCGAACAGCTGATTCAGGTCGCCAATGGGAGAAACGGAGACGGAACCATGGTCTTTTCCGGAAACAAAGTACGTACGGAACCCTTCCGCGTCCTACAGGGCCGTGTCCCCGGTTCAGGGGAGCTCTTGGCCGCCCAGGTATCGTACATTGGGGACATCGGGCAAAGGCAGACTGAAATTGCCGACGGCGCGTATGTGCCGTTGAACCTGCCCGGGAATGCCGCGTTCTGGGCGGAAAACCAAACCATTATCTCCGACACCGACGCCCGGGCTTACCAGGTGGATTCAGACGGTATGCTATACGTCAACGGAGTAGAGGTGGAGGTCCGGCGGGGTGATACAACCCCTGCCATTATCTCACGTATCAACGAAGCGGGCGCCGGGGTACGGGCCCGGCTCGACCCGGTTAAGAATTCGATTGCCCTGGAAACCAGCTCACCGCGACAGATATGGCTCGAAGAGGCGTCCGGGACCACGGTGTTCCGCGACCTCGGATTGATAGCTCCGGCCGGCGGCGAACCACCGGACAATGTCCCGAACGACGCGACAGTCTTTGGTGGCTCGATGTTTGACGTGATGATTCGCATGCGGGATGCTCTGTACAGGGGCGATGTGCTCGACGTGGGTGGGCAGGCCCTTCAGGGAATCGATAGTGCGCTTGGTAACGTCCTCTCCGAGGTTGGGAGAATTGGTGCGATCAACCACCGGTTGGATTTGGCGGGACGTCGAACGGACAACGAGCTACTGGAGATGTCTGGGCGCCGCTCTGCGGAGACGGACCCGAACCTACCTCGCGCGGTCACTGAATTACGTATGCTGGAGTACGCCCACAATGCTACCCTAGGCGTGACCGCGAGGGTTATTCAGCCGACGCTCCTCAACTTCTTGCGGTAATCGTGGACCTATGAGGATAGAAACAAAGGCGTACGGCACAATCGAAATCGATGAGAAACAGATTCTGCGGTTTACCCAGGGCGTCTTTGGCTTCGAAAGGCTGCGGCTCTACGCACTAATCGACGCACAAGAGCCGCCCTTTTACTGGCTGCAGAGCTTTGACGACGTCAAGACGGCCTTTGTGCTGGTAAATCCCTACGTGATCAGGTCCGATTACGTATTGGATGTTTCCGCGGCAGATTTGGAGGAGATTGGGAGTCCGCTCGAAGAAGACGTGCTGGCATTTGCTATCGTTACGATTCCGCGAGGAAATGTTCGAGCGATGACGGCAAACCTTCAAGGCCCGATCGTGGTCAATCGCAGCGAGCGGCTCGCCAAGCAATGTATTTCGCTTGAACCGCGATGGAAGACAAAGCACGGCATCCTCGAAGAGCTGGGTGCGAGCACGTAATGCTTGTTCTTGCTCGAAGGACCGATGAAGCAATTGTTATTGACGATACCATCAAGATCTCGGTCGTAGAAATCAAAGGCGATCAGGTCAAACTCGGAATCGACGCCCCGAAGTCGGTAAAGGTATTTCGCAAAGAGGTTTACGACGAGATCCTTGCGGAAAACCGGGAGGCCGCCGGAGCCGATGCAATCCCGGAAATTCAATCGCTTTTCAAGCGGGAGCCGATAAACAGGACCGGATATCCGGAACAATCGGACCGAGACGGGCAGATGGGCCGGGCGCCGCACAGCGGAAACGATACAAACGACCCCAAAACGAATCCGGACGCCGGCGGGACTTAACACGGGCCAATCTACGGAGTGTCTTACCGGCGTGGCCTGGTCGTCCCGATTGCGGGATCCCGCCCATATATCGGTGACGCACCTGCTTCCTCGAACAGCCCCTTTGAGAACCTCTCGTAGCCGAGCAATACAAGGGGTAATCCTCGGCCCCGGCCATAAAGCGGGTCCAAGACCGTAGCAAAGCTCGCTGCAATAGAGGGCCTCAGGGCCGCCGCATCCGGACCGGTAAGGAACACCGGGCGCTTTGACCTCCCGAGGCGCGTCGACAAGAATTCTAGAAGGTCGCCGGATTCGACGTCGGTTATCTCGTGGTATTTGCTGTTGTATGACAAGGCCCCAAAGTACCGGCCCATACGGATATCCAACAACCCTAGAACGGGGAGAGGAGTATCGGCAAAGGAGAACGTTAACAAGGCGCCCGTCCCTACGGAAACAACCGGAACGTTGAGGCCCAGCGAAAGCCCCTTGGCAACCGCCAGACCAACCCGGAGCCCGGTAAACGAGCCCGGGCCTTTTGTGACGGCGATAAAGTCGGCTTCCGCGGTCTTAAAGCCCACCTCACTCAAGAGGTTTTGGAGCAGTAGAGGGATCTTTCGCGAGCTGTAGCCGCCCGTCGCCATGTTCTGCTCGGCATGCCGCTCTACAACGCCGTTGCTTGAAAGCTCCGCCACACAGAGCCCAAGGTTTTGCGTCGACGCATCGATTGCTATGCAGTTCAAACCCTTGTGCCCTCTAGAACGATGTTTCGAGATTGATCCGGTTCTATGCTCATAAACACGTTGTAGACCGAAACCTGTAGAGTAGGTACCGCATCGGCAAGCCGGGACTCCGTAGCCTCAAGTATCTCAGGCCACTCAACGTAACAAACAACGTCGGCTTCGATGTAGTCTTCGAGGCCAAGGTGGACAAGCTCCAGCGGGTCGACTACCCGGTAGAGATCAATATGGACAAAGCGGCTCCCGGCGCCCACATACTCTTTGACAAGCGTAAAGCTAGGGCTGGTCACCGGGTCCAACACGCCGAGGCCGTCGGCGATTCCCCGCGCCAGGACCGTTTTTCCAACGCCGAGTCCGCCCCTGGCCAACAATAGAGCCGGAGCCTCGATCATTGACCCGAGGTGCCTACCGTAGGCAAGAGTCTCGTCGGTGGTCGCGCAGCGTACTATGGAAGCTCCCCTTTTTGTTCCAATTGCACGAGCCCACGACGGATGCACTGAACAACGGGAATGGTTGGGGCATTTGGTGATTCGGTAAGATGCACGGAAATGTCGGTATCACCCACCGCTTTTTGTTCAACAGTGGCAACGGCGCTGCAAAGAAAACTCGATCCGGCTTGAACGCGTATTGATGCCTTTACGTCGTAGGTCCGTCGATAAGAGATCGGGGACGGCCGAAGAGACAGTTCCTCAAATCCTAAGAGTTCCACAAACATCCCTCGCTTACTCTTCGGCCGCACCGAAGACGTAGGATTCGATCTCGTTAAGGTTTTTCCGGGTCATACGAGTGAACATAATATGCATCAGGCCACCGCGGGGAGGGGTGCGTTGGGTGCCGACCACCTTTCCGAGGGCGGATATGTCTCCTCCCGAGGAGCCCTGAAACTCCAGCTTGACAAGTGTCCCCTTTGGCAATGGCGTTGTCGCCTGTACCGCACAGCCGCCACCCGAAACATCTACAAAGCGGCCCAAGCCGCGGCGCTTTTTGTTCACGACGGCGCGTTTTGCGGCTTTTCGTCCCGTGCCGCTGGAGACAACGTCCACGGGATAAAAATATGTGGGTCGACTGTACTCTCTTCTCGGCGCACGGCGCTTTTGGATCTGCTGCAGGTTTGTCACATGCTCTAATACCAGGCTTCGTTCACCCTTGGCTTCGACGTAATTAATGATCTTTGTAGAGAAGGAAAACACCTCATCGCCGTTGAGGATTAATGTCGCCTGAAGACGTTTTCCCTTTTTCCAGCCAAATGGCGGTCCGGAGCCGGGAAACGGAACCGATACACCAAACCCTTCTTGAAGTTGTCCGTCTATCTCGGTCTCGAGACTATCGCCCTTCTCCGAGGACAGTCTCACCTCCGTTCCTGGGCGAACGGCCTTTGTGGAAGAGATAGAGCGCAGAGGCGTCGCCGCGGCGTCCACGAGCCTTCCAATCCGGAACAGAACGTGTTTTCGACCTTCTCGCTCGGAGTCGGGCATCTCAGATGCGTCGATCTCACGTACCAGTTTTCGCAAAATCGATTCGAAGTATTGGGGATTGGAAAGCAGCTGCATCGGTCGGCCGACGCGCGGTGTTTTTGCGATCTTGAGAAGTAGCCGTATTTCGTCCCGGGTCAATCCAATGGAAAGAGCCTTCCGCCGAAACGCCATGCCGCTGAATTTGCTTCCGGATCCGCTTTGCCTGCCTGCAATCGAACCAACGATGATCACCAGAAGGATAATGCCGCCGATGACCCAAATGAGCCAATCATTTCCGAAATCCGGTTGGGCGAAAAAGTCCGAGGAGATCTGGAGAAGCTTCACCCGCCGGGACCTCCGTGAGATAGGTTAATGACGGCATCCGTCACATCACGAACGCGCGGGGTGATCTCGTACTCGCAGAGATCCCCGATCAGCACGTAGTCGTCGGCTTCGAGCGCCTGGACAAGTTCCAACAGTACTTGGTTGAGGTCGTTAGTCAGCTCGTACACGCGATGG
Source organism: uncultured Spirochaetales bacterium (assembly GCA_964519835.1). Classification (GTDB taxonomy): domain Bacteria; phylum Spirochaetota; class Spirochaetia; order DSM-27196; family CAZFLD01; genus CAZFLD01. Next base: position 12,988 of record CAZFLD010000044.1, on the reverse strand, counting down.
CCGGCGGGAGCGTTCGGATCGACATCGTTGAGATGACCCAAAGCGCGGATGAGTTTGGCGGTTAGCTCGGAAAACTGCACGATGCGGGCCATGGCATCACGTGCCTTTCCGCTCTGGAGGGTGACGGAAAGGTTTTCCAGCTCGGGTGACAGCTCGGCCAAAAGCTGGGCCGCCGCGAGGGCCTGGCGTCTGGGCTCCTCCACTTCCGCAATGCGCGTGTTGACGACCGACAGAATTGGCGCCACGGCTTGCGCAAGCGCACCGTCGCGTTTATCGGCTGCCGACGGCGCTATTTTGTCTGCGTGGGCGCGCCGTTCCAATATGCTGCCGAGCGCCTGCCGTGGCGTATCGTCGTTTGCGAACAAGTCCGGTACGAGTGTGGACAAGGCCTCACCGACGTAGCCAAAGTCGTCGGATTGTTGTGCCCAGTCAACCTCCTCTTTGGAGGTGTCCAGGTTCAAGAGCTCACGAAGATACTCCCGCACCGTAACAAGGTGCTCGTAGTAAATGTCGCTCGGTCGTTTGGCGGTGATGGAGATTGTGTCGATTCTGTTAATCGGCTCGTGCTTCCAGCTCTCCGGCTTAGTCAACGGACGGGGCGAGTCGTCGATAACCAGGTCGGTAATCCGCATACGGCCCTCGACCAGCCAGCTTTCGATCCCGGCTAAAACCTCGCCCAGTTCCGTCTCCGCCTCCAGGGAGACATCCAAGGGTTTCTCATTCACCAGTATGTTCATATGACCCCTCTTAACTTATCGACAGACCCCTGCCGATAGTCAAGAATTACCGGTTTTGACCGCCGGAGTTCTGGATATTTTGCAAAGACTGCGAGTTGCGTTGGAGTCGATCCATGGCCCCCTCCATTTCGGCAAAATCGGACCGGTATTCCGCCTCTACGCGCTCCAGGCGGCCGTTGAACTCTTCGATTTCTTCTTCGGATTGCGAGATCATGGTACCCAACGTGGACGTGCGCGTTGCTACGATACCTCCCGACTGCACAAACGGCCGAACAAAGTTGGCCACGGAATAGGCGGCGCCGGAATCAACGGCAAAATCGCCGTCCGTGTCCATGCCAAAAAGCTCTTTCACAGCGCGGAAGTTTGAGGACAGCGCGCCATCCAACGCACTCTCGTCAATTTCCAGGTAGCCGCGAAGGCGTCCTGGCTCAAAGCCGCGCGCACCGGGCGTCGCCGCATTGGTCGAGATGCCGATCTGCGCCAGAAGCGTCAGCTCACGACCCTCACTCGTTGAGTATGGGTTCATCATAAATGTTTGAAGCCGTTGCCGAAGTGTGGACAGAGTGGAGTCACCCTGAAGAAGACCAAGTCGCTCCAAGGCATCCTCGCGTTCTTCGTCGGTAAAATACTCGATCTCGTCGACTATGGCTTCATTGTCGCGTGTAAGGATGTGGATTTGCGTGAGGAGTGTGTTGTAGAACCCAACAAACTCGATAATCCCGTCCTTTGCGCCTTCGCGGTCGGGTTCGATCACTATGGAAACCGAGTCGGAAGATGCTCGGTGCAGTTGGAGGGATGTTCCGGCGTACAGGTCGTCCACCGTGTTGGTCGGTCGGGTGACGGGTATTCCGTTCAAGAGCAACTCGGCGTCTCCGGCCGTAGACATAGGGTTTACAGGCTCGAAGTCACCACGAACATCCGGATCAAAGACTCGGAGGTTTTTTATCTGTACTTGCCTATACGTGTTCCGATTCCGGACGTAGAGAGTGTCGAGGTTATCTACCAGCTCGGCGATCGGGAAACGAAAGGTCCGAAAACCGTCCGTATCCTCGAGATTTGGCAACGGCGTGACGTTTCCTGAATCCTCAGCAAAAAGCACGGACAAATCGGTTATCTGCTGGGGTGGTTGCGGTGCGCGCCAGGGTGGAAGGTCTATCTGCGACGGCACACTCTCGACCTCGATGTCGCCGAGGCCGGCACCGGGTACATCGGGCAAACTGGGTCCCGGCGGCGGCTGTGGGGGCGTCCACTCAGGACGACCCAAGTTTTCTACGTTTGCTTCGAGCTCGAGGACCATGCCCTCCTCGAGGGGGAATGGCAGGGTCACCGAGAGAGCCATAGACGATTCGGGCTCAAAAACAAGAACGTTGCCGTCGCCGGTTCCTGATGGCTGAACTTGTCCGGCCGGTAGGTCCCCCCACGCGAAGACCGCGCCGGAAGTAATCGGGATATCTGCCGTAGAGACGCCGGTTCTTCGCACTACGCCGGCTTCGACTGCGAGGTCTTCGGCATCTTCCAGGAACACAAGGGCGTTCTCCGCTCCTTCGCGCAAGCCTTCGAACATAATCACCTGGGAGTCCGCAGTGTTTCGCACGTTGCTGAGTCGTAGGAGATCTTGAGCCTGGTCGTTCACCCGCGCCACAAACTCTTCCACGGTGCCGCCGCGAAATCGGACAAACTCCTCATCATCACCAAGGCGAAAACCGTATCTACCCTCGGGTACCTCGTAGTCCATAGGCAAGTTGCGGGACAAAAAACGATCCCGCGACGCGGTACGCCTAACCGTGACGGTGATTTCCCCCTCGGGTGCCTCTCGACCGGCTGTGGCGGTAACAACGGCGGGATTATCGGATGTTGCCATGCGACCGCTGAACGGGTTCTCGAATCCAAATAGGATCGACGCCGCGTCTCGCAGCGAGACCAAGCGACGTCCGATGTCGTTCCAGGCGCTCTGCCGCTCTTGATGGCGCTCCAACTCGGACTGCATGCGCGACAGTGGAATCCGCTCGGCGTCCATAAGCTCTTCCACCATCTCAGAGGTGTCTATTCTGCTGGTTACGCCGGGAATGCTGAAGTCAAAACCACCGGCCTGGGCGTGCAGGCGCACCGGCATTTTGACAAGTGCTACGACCGCAGCCGCCGCGACGATAATGAGGAATCTATATTTGCGTGTCGAAAAGCAGCCCGAGGGCCTCTCTGATACGTGCATACACTCGCTGTAACTCCCTTGGGGGTAGTTCCTTAATGACCTTATCGGTGCGAGCGTCGATGACTTTGACCACAACCTGGTCGATCTCTGTGTTGAGGCTAAACTTGAGACGTTTATTAAACGCCGATGTGACCTGTTCGAGCTCTTTTATCGCAGATCGAATGTCGACCTGTTGCTGCTCGCGTTCGCGGTTGGCCTCGGCTAACTGCTGAGCTACTGCTTGCCGACGAACTTGACTGTCATCGGCGGTGTTTTGTTCGGGCTGGTTGACGTTCCATGTCTGCCCGACACTGTTGATCTCCATGGACATTGCGCTACCTCCGTGTACGCAATCGCGTCATGCCGACTCTCACCTCTCGTAATGCTATCACGTGGGTTCCGGGACCAAAGCCCCGGGGCAAGCGGAAGAGGGGAGGCGCGAACTCCCCTCGATCCCACCCAAGAAGCGACGTCCAGAGGCTTCTTGTTAGCCGAGTAGCTGGAGAACCGACTGTGGCTGCGTGTTGGCCTGCGCCAGCATCGCGGTGCTCGACTGAACCAAGATCTGGTTCTTAACAAAGTCCACGGTTTCTTGCGCGATGTTTACGTCGCGAATCCGTGACTCAGCCGCCGAAAGGTTCTCCGACGCGATCGCAATTCCCTGCTGCGCCATCTCGAAGCGGTTTTGATACGCACCGAGATCAGCACGCTGCCGGGAAACCATGCGAAGTGCCTCGTCAATTTGTCCGATAGCGATGTTGGCCGTTTCCGGCGTCGAGATCGACATAACGCCGCTGCCGCCTTGCTGGCCGTTCATAAGGCCTAAGCTTGCCGCGGTCATCGTTCCGATAAACACCTGCTCGTTCTGATCCACGTTGGCACCTACTTGGAACTGCATAATCGTTCCGGCTGCATTATCGCGGGCAAAGCCACCGGTCAACATATTCATGCCGTTGAACTGGGCATGAGAGGCGATTCTGTTCACCTCGTCGACGAGCTGCGACACTTCAACCTGAATCTGCATCCTGTCTTCGTTGCTGTAGATGCCGTTTGCGGATTGGACGGATAACTCGCGGACCCGGTGCAGAATGTCTTGTGTTTCCTGTAGATAGCCTTCTGTTGTCTGAATAAAGGAAACCGCATTCTGGACGTTTCGTTCGGCTTGGTTCAGACCGCGGATCTGGCTTCGTAGCTTTTCCGATACGGCCAAGCCCGACGCGTCGTCGCCGGCCCTGTTGATTCTCTGCCCCGAGCTCAAGGCCTCTACGTTGTTTTCGACCTGGCTAACTCGGGCATTCAGCGTGCGAGACGCAAACGCGGCACTCGCATTGTGGTTGATAATCATATCACCCTCCTTGACTTGTCCTATTCGAGGCATCCGTGCCTCGTATCGCGCTCGTGGGCGAGGCGGAGCTTCCTTCGCGCGTCGGCTCCGGCTGCTTTCCCACAACACCGAAATAACGGCTTGCTCAAAGCCGCAAGATCGCTGTCACGAGCAGCGGAGAAGGGTGACTAAACTGTCAAAGATCGACTGTTCTGAGCGGCAAAGCGAGGCTCGGCCGATATTTCGGCGCAAGCCTCGCTCTTCAACAATACTACTCTACCCGAGAAGTTGCAACACAGTCTGGGTCTGCACGTTTGCCTGAGCGAGCATCGCGGTAGACGCCTGAAGAAGGATCTGATTCTTGGTGAAATCGACGACTTCATCCGCCATATTGGCATCACGAATCCGGGATTCTGCCGCCGCCAGGTTCTCCGCGCCAATGTCGATGCCCGTGATAGCCATCTCGAGACGGTTCTGGTAAGCACCGAGGTCTGCGCGCTGCTTGTTTACGGTCCGGAGCGCTTCGTCGAGCTGACCGATGGACCGGTTGGCCATCTGCGGCGTCGACAAGCTCAGGATTTCACTGGCCGCATCCTTCATACCAAGTGATGTTGCGGTCATGGTTCCAATGTATACACGCTCCCGCTGGTCCATGTTCGCCCCGATGTGGAAATACATAGACGCGGTAACGGTGTTCTGTCCGGTATCGACGGCGAATCGACCGGTGAGCAGGTTCATCCCGTTGAACTGCGCGTGGGAGGCGATCCGATCGATCTCGTCTACCAGCTGTGATACCTCGACCTGGATTTGCATACGGTCTTCGGTTGTGTAAATGCCGTTCGAGCTCTGAACTGAGAGCTCTCTGATGCGCTGAATGATGTCACCGGTCTCTTGAAGGTAGCCCTCGGTAGTCTGGATAAAAGAGATACCGTTGGCAGCATTCCGCGAGGCCTGCTGAAGACCACGAATCTGAGAGCGCATCTTTTCTGAAACGGCAAGACCCGAAGCATCGTCACCTGCCCTGTTGATCCGTTGACCGGAAGACAGCTTTTCGATGTTGTTTTGAACAGCGCTGTTGTTGTTGTTGAGCGTCCGCGAGGCAAACTGCGCGCTCATGTTGTGGTTGATAATCATGTATTCCTCCGTGAAATGTGACTACGCGGCGTCCTTGCCGCCTGTTTTGGTGGAGTGCGATAACGCGGCTCTCTTGTAATCCGACCTCTTCCTCCTCCTTCCGACACGTGCAATCCGCGCCGTAACTAACCCGGCCGACAACGTCGGTTTTTTTGCTAAGGCCCCGCGGTTTAATGCCGACAATCGAAATAGGGAGGGTTATGCCCTTTCGACGGCTCACGCATGCAAGACCTTCCTCGTTCCGAATTTCGGCAATCCCCCCCATAAACTTGAACTGATGTGTTTATATTGAGATTTGAATGACACACTACGATTACATCATCGCCGGCAGCGGCTCCGCCGGCCTGGGACTGGCATTTGCAATCGCGCGGAGCTCACTCAGAAAAAAACGGATTCTTGTTGTTGACTTGGACAACAAGAAAAAAAACGATCGCACTTGGTGCTCATGGGTACAGGGAGAGACGCCTTTCGACGAGATAGCCCACATATCGTGGCCCAACGTACGGTTTGTCGGGGGAGGCCGGGATCTTGTCATCCCGACAGCACCGTACCGTTACCAGATGCTGCGGGGAATCGACTTTTACGAGTTCACCAAACGAGTTATCGCGGAGGAGGGGAACGCGGAGTTTCTTCAAGCGCGGGTCGAATCGGTTTACGAAACTGGCAATGCGGCGTTTATCAAAACGGACCAGGGCACATTCTCGGCAGACTTTGTCTTCGACAGCCTATTCCTGCCCAAGGACTTTGTCGTGGACGAAACTCGGTACCACTTTTTGAAACAGCACTTCCTGGGCTGGGAGATACAGACCTCAAGACCCGTTTTCGACACCTCCGTCGCTACGTTATTTGACTTTCGTACGCCTCAGCACGGCGAGATGCGATTTGTGTACGTTTTGCCCTTCGCGGAGGATCGTGGTCTTGTGGAATTCACCCTATTCTCCCACGACCTGTTGAGCCCGGACGAGTACAAGCGGCGCTTGGTCGATTACATTGACGGCGTTTTGGCTCCGGGTCCCTACAAGATCGTGGACCGCGAAGACGGCATTATCCCGATGACCGATAAACCGTTTCCCCGCGCCGGTGGCAGCCGCATTATGTACACCGGCACAAAGGGCGGGCGCGTTAAAGCCTCCACGGGTTTTGCCTTCCACCGTACTCAGTTGGATTCCAGACGGATTGTGCAATCCTTGGAACAGCATGGTCATCCGTTTGGCGCTCCCAGACCCGCGCCGCGGTACGGCCTGTTCGATTCGATGCTTCTCCAGCTACTGTACCGGCGTGGTGAGTTGAGCGAGCGGGTTTTTACCGACATGTTTGCCAAGAATCCCATCGATCGTCTGTTTCGTTTTCTAGACGAGGAAGCGAGCCTTGGGGAGAATCTTCGGCTTATGTCCACCGTCCCCTGGGGCCCGTTTGTTAAATCGTTTTTCAGGATACGCGTCCTGGGTAAGATATAGGGCCTAGTCGAGAAGCACATCACAAAGAAAGGGAATGGTCGATGAGTTACCTGCAATACCTCTACGAGTCGGTTGTAGACTTGCCGCTTGCCGTCTTGGTAATCCTCGGAGTCTGGCTCCTCGGCATGGTCTCGCTTCCGATCCTACGGTGGACGGTTGGAGCAAAAGCGATACCCGGCGGAGTGTCGATCACGGTTCTCCTTCAGGCCGCCGCTGCAGTGTCGGTTTTGGGGACGGCATGGGGACCGTTGAATGTAGGCGCTGCGGTCATTTTGGTTCCGCTTTGCGGCTGGCTTGTCGAGTTTTTAGGCTCCCGAACCGGTTTCCCATTCGGGGACTACTCGTACACTAAAGCCCTGCAGCCTCAGATCGGTGGCGTCCCGGTGATTATCCCTGTCGCTTGGCTTATGATGGCTCCCGCCGCCTGGGCCGTGGCCGATGCAGTGCTGCCGAACGGCCACATAGTGCTTCGGGCATGTATCGCAGGCGCGGCCTTTACGGCTTGGGATCTTTACTTGGATCCGCAGATGGTAGCGTGGGGCTTCTGGGCGTGGCACAAAAAAGGTCGCTACTTTGGCATTCCTATTATCAACTTTCTGGGCTGGTTTTTTGCGGCGAGTGTTATGAGTCTGGTTGTAGGACTTGCGGTCGGCGGGCTTGCCGTGCCTACCGGCCCCCTGCTGGTTATGTACGTTTTGACCTGGCTGCTCCAAGGATTCGCTCAGGCCGTACTGTGGCGCATGCCCGCAACAGCGGCAATTGGTTTTGTCGGAATGGGTGTGTTTGCCGTTCTTGCGCTACTCCGCGCGATTTAGATCGTCGAGATAGCGTTTGGCAATTGGATCGTCGGGCTGAAGTTCGAGAACCGTTCGAAAAAAGCCGGCGGCATCGTCTTTTTTTTCCTCTTTTATGGCCAGCACGCCGAGATTTGATATGACCTTCACGTTCTCGGGTTCCATCTCGAGTGCGCGATGGAGGTGCTTTTTTGCCTCTACGACGTCGTTTAGCTCCATCAGGCAAATCGCGAGCTCGTTTAAAGTGTCCGGCTCATCTCCACCCAAGGCAAGAGTTTTCTCGAATGCCTTACGCCCCTCCACGTAGTCGCCAAGACGTCGATGAGCCCAACCGAGCAGGAACCAAGCGTTCCAGACGCCCGGGTTTTTCTCAATAAACCGACCGATCAGCTCGATACCGTCCTGCTCCCGCCCCATTCGAATGTAGTCGTAGGCCCCTTTGAAAAGCTCATCCATGAGATTCCGAGAGTCTATGCTCTCGATAACGCTTTTTGCATGAGTCAGGTGGTCTCTGTCGTCTCCGACCTGTGTGTAGATTTCAAATTGCTCTCGCGCCTTCGCGTAATTGTTAAGCTTGACGTAGAAGTTTCCGGCGTTTAGGTGAACTTCGGGAGGTAGATCGTCCATCGCCAGCAGAGATTTGTAACCGTCGAATGCCGCATCCAGATAGTGTTGTCCCAAGGTATCGTTTGAAAGGCTTTCGTAGGCCTCGGCACGACGCTCCAGCACCAACGTGAGGTTCATTAGCACCCGTGGATCCGCCGGCAACAGTCCCACCAATGCCCGGAAAATCTCCTCGGCAACGTCGAAGTCGCCGTTTTTCGCTTTGATCACACCCGTTTCGGACAATTCGTCGATGATGGAGGGCTTTGCCGCGAGTACAAACTGCCGGTAGTAGTCCGCGTCGTCATGGTCGGGAGCGTACGCCAGGATCTTCAGCATAGCGGCAAGTATCATTTCCCAACGCAACTCGGAAATGTCCCACGAGTCGGCGGGCCCCTCTACCTCCACAGGCAGCAGGCGATCAGGATCGATCGTCAGACCACCGATCTCCTGCTCCATGTTCGGCGGCACTTGCACGTACAGAATATTTCGAAGGGGAGGCTTGTCGTTTGTATCGTCAGGTGTATCTTCAGACATGTTACTCGTTCTCCTCGTGACCTGCCTCGCTGCGCTCGTCGCCTTTATTAAGGTCGTTATCCGGGGTGGGAGGCGCAGCCTGAGGCTTGATGGTCCTTAGGTGGTTGTTGAGCCGGAGCTTGTAGTTCACTGGAACCTGGTTGTCATCAAAGTTGATTGCCAGTGCCGCAATGTCCGTGCGCCCCTCTACCGTTTCGAAGCGAATGGCCTTGCCGGCAATAGAAATCCTTTCGTCAGGATCGACGAGTTCGAGTTCGAGGACCGCCTCTTTGCCGAGCAAAAACTTCGCAACACCCATGACAATGACCTTGGCCCCGGAGAACGAGAGATCCCGCAAAATGCACTTACGGGGAACACCTTGGATCGACAGGGTGGTGTTCTTCCCTGCAATTCCGATCTTTTTTAGCGTATCCGCGGTAATAAGAATCCGCTCCTCTCGGCGCTTTTTGGCGTTTGCATTCGCATCGATCAGCCTGCCGAGGACTTCAATAAGATCGTCCGCGGGTCTCTGAGTAAAACTGAGCGTAACAAAGTTCAAGTCGGGCTTTTCTTGCCCGTACGGCGTATATCCGGAAATACGAGCGGACACATAAAAAGCGAGGGGATCCGGCTTGTCCGGCTGGATAAAGCTAAAGCGAAGCGACACGAGGTTGTTGGCTTTTTTGACAACCGCCCGAATCGTGGTCCGCACGTTCACGATAACCTTTGCGCCAACCATCGAAGAAGAGTAGATGATACAGGGCCATTGGTAGCCGAGGCACTTGAGGAAGACCTGCTTGGGATGAAGGCGTAGTGCCTTAATGACGTCTCGAGTAAAGGTAACCTCGGTGTCAGCGTACTCTTCGAAATAGCGAGTGATTTGCTGGCTTGTTGTGATGGACATTCGTCGTAGGCGTAATGTATGCTGTGCGAGTTTCCGCTGTCAACCTAAACCAATCATAGGACGGTTCCTTGAGCTCAGAAACCATTATCTTGTATGGACTTGGTAATCCTATTGTCGACCTAATCGCACATGTTGGCCTCGATAGCGTTAACGCCCTCGGAGCCGTTCCCGGCTCGATGAACCTAGTGGACGGCCCACGCCAGGCAGAAGTGCTTCGGAGTACAAAAGCTTACTACCGGGCTCCGGGCGGGAGTTGTTCCAACACCGTACGAGCAGTGGCATTCCTCAACCGCCTGGCGGGAAATCGTGGGCGCATCCTTTACACCGGGTGTGTCGGCAACGACGAGGACGGCAGGTTGTTTTCCTCGCTCCTCGAGCGAGCGGGGGTAGAGCCTCATCTTTCCATCAAAAGCGCCCACACCGGCACCTCGGCGATACTCGTCTCCCAAGATCACGAGCGAACCATGTTCACCAACCTTGGAGCGTCTCGCGAGCTCGCTTACACCGACATAGACGTCGCCGCGGTCTCGACCTGTGGCATATTCCACACCACAGGTTACATGTGGGACACCAAAAACCAAGAGGCTGCGACCATAAAAGCGGCAAAACGGTGTCGCGACGCGGGCGGCACCGTCTCGTTTGACGTGGCGGATCCGTTTGTCGCCGACCGATATCGAGAGAAGCTCCAAGAGTGGGTTCCAGGCAATGTCGATCTGCTGTTTGCCAATCGAGAAGAGCTTGCGAGTCTCCTCGAGCGTGACGACGAACCCGAGTCCCTTATTCGCGCTGCCGCCGACTTGGCGCACACGGTGGCCCTAAAGGTCGGGAAGGACGGGTGTCTGATTTTGCACAAGGGCGTGGTCGTAAGGATTCCGGGGATCACCGTGGAACCAAAGGACACGACCGGTGCCGGAGACGCATTTGCAGGCGGCTTTTTGTTTGGATTAATCGCCGGCAAGTCGCCGGAAGAGTGCGGTATTGTCGCAAATCGGCTTGCGGCGTCGATTGTTGCCGTGGAGGCCTGCGATTACGAAGCGGTTGACAAGTTAGGCTTCCGGTTCTAAATGCTCCGGTGACTCCCGATTGGCGGGATCGGCCGGCGACGGGGTGTCCGGAAGAATGTCGTCTATAGCGGAGATAAGGCGGTCAACCGTGCTGTTCAGCTCGGGCTGCTCCTGCGCCTTGAAAAGCTCATCGGTGACCTGCAGGCCCGTCAATATCGCAACCTTGAGGGAATCCGACGTCCCCACCGACGACTGGATTTCCGTCGCACGTTTTTGAAAGTGATCGACAACGCGCTGTAGGTATTCGGGGTCCTCGTCCGTTTGAATACTAAAGGCTGTCCCGAATAACTCGATCCTCAAATAACCTCGCCCCGAGCCACGACATCAAAAAATGTCGAGCTCGTTTTCCTGCTCAGCCGATTCATCGCCGACGGACCCGTCGGCATCGTCGTCCGTGTTTTTCTCCGCCGGCTCTTCTGGCCGTGTTTCTGGCCGTGTTTCTGGCCGTGTTTTGGGCCGTGGGTCGGGGCCCTTTTCGCGAAGTTTGGCTTCCTGGTTGGCCGGCTCGTCACCTGGGGTGACCGGTGACTCGGCGGTTTCCTCTTTGGCGGCGGAACCATCCTCCGAGTCGACGGCCCGGACCAGACGGCCGGGATCCGCCTCAAGAGCCTCGGCGCCATCCTCGCTCTCCTCCCCGTGAGCGGAAACTACCGCATCCGACTCGGCGGGGCCGGCGGCGGCTTGCTCGTCGACACGTTCCAGCTGGTCGAGGGCGGCGAGAACTCCGCGCTCGATCTCGCTCTGGTCGGCGCGTATTTCGTCAATACGCCGCTCGAGCTCATCGATGCGAGTCTCGTAGGCGGAGAGGCTGCTACGAAGGCGCTCGTTTTCTTTTTTGAGGCGATCGATGTATTCCACGGCCTTTTGTACCTTGGACTCAAGGCGGTGGATTTGATCGCGGCCAATCATGACGCTACTGATTCAAGCGAAGACTTTGCGGTCTCGACCAGTTCTTTGAACGCGGCAGGGTCCTCGATCGCAAGGTTCGAAAGCGCCTTTCGGTTCATCGCGACGTCGGCCTTTTTTAGGCCGTGCATAAATTGCGAGTAATTTATACCCTCGTTGCGGACCGCGGCGGAGATTCGCGCGATCCATAGAGCCCGGAAGTCTCGCTTGCGCGTACGGCGGTCGCGATACGCATAGCTCAAAGACTTCTTGAGGGCGTCCTTCGCCTGGCGAAATACCTTGCTTCGGCGTCCCCAATAACCTTTGGTTTGGCCAAGAATCTTTTTTCGTCGATCCTTTCTTCTTGTTCCGTCTACTGAGCGTGGCATATTAGATCAACTCCTTACTAACCGTAGGGTCCTTACTAACCGTAGGGAAGTAGCACCTTGGCTCGTTTTTCCTCAGCCTTGGACAGAATTGCGGGGTGGCGCAGATTCCTTTTCCGTTTGGTGCGCTTTTTCGAGAGGATGTGCCGGAGTCCCTGCTTTTTGTAGCGGAACTTACCGCCGGCCGTTTTATGGTATCGCTTGGCCGCACTTTTACGTGTCTTCATTTTGGGCATATCTAAACCTCTTCCGTGAGTATAGGTTGGCTTGTCGTAAAGCTTGAAGTTACTTCTTTGCTTTTGGGCTGACAATCACCGACATAAACCGCCCCTCCATCTGTGGTGGGCGGTCGACGATAACGCCACCATCGTCGTTTAAGCGTTCGATAATTTTGTCCAGGACCACTTTCCCGAGCTCGGTGTGAGCGAGCTCCCGGCCGCGGAACCGCACGGTAACCTTTACTTTGCTTCCCTCGTCCAGAAAGTCCCGGATATGCTTGGTTTTGAACTGAAGGTCGTGTTCTTCGATCTTCGGCTGCATCCGGATCTCTTTCATCTTCAGAAGCTTCTGCTTCTTCTTGCTTTCTTTGTTTTTCTTCTCGAGGTCGAACTTGTACTTGCCGTAGTCGAGAAGCTTACAAACAGGCGGCCTCATCTGAGGCGCTACTTCAACCAAGTCGAGACCTGCGTCTCGCGCAAGCGCCATGGCTTCCGTTGTGGGCACGATGCCCCGCTGATTCCCGTGCTGATCGACGAGGCGCACCTCGCGCGATCGAATACGTTCATTGGTATTGAGTTCCTTTGTGGCCAATCGTCCTCCTCGGTCCGGTTCCATGGTCCCGGCGTGGCCGCCGGGACACATACCTCTTTCGCAAAGCGCACTTTAGCACTCCGGCGGCAAAGAGTCAAACTCCGTCTTCAACGCGGGTGCACGACATTTTCGTCGGAGTGAAGGGGTAAACGATTGAGGGGAACGAATTATTCCCCTATACTGACA
>CAZFLD010000043.1:0-37002 GCA_964519835.1 uncultured Spirochaetales bacterium | reverse complement strand
GTACCTCTCGGCAAGAACGACTGCGAGCAAGCATACGACCGACTTGTCGCACAGGTGACGCGGGTCTACCATGCAATCATGAACAGTTCCAGAATCGTACGCACGGGCAAAGGCACGGGAGAAAGCCTTGCGTCCGTCAACGCTCCAGTCGACGGCAATCGGGGCGCGGATGCCCAAGTACTGGTCGACGGACGGAAACGCTATCAGACAATTCGGGGGTTCGGCGGTGCGCTAACCGAGTCCGCAGCCTACACTCTATCGCGGGTATCGGAGGAGGTTCGTGAGCGGGTGCTCGCCGATTACTTTAATGTGGACACGGGCCACGCCTACTCCATGGCTCGCCTCCACATCCATTCGTGTGACTTCAGCCTCGGCAACTACACCTATATAAATGAGGGCGACGCTTCCCTCGACAGCTTCGACATGGCGAGGGAAGAGAAACACGTGCTTCCGGCACTCCGTCGCGCCGATCAGCTCTCCGGCAAGAAGCTGTTTCTACTGGCCTCCCCGTGGAGTCCGCCGGGCTGGATGAAGACAAACGGCGAGATGAACAACGGCGGCAAACTCCTCCCCGAGCACCGTGACACCTGGGCGCGCTACATGGCCCGCTACGCCGAGGAGATGAAGGCAAAGGGCCTGCCGCTTTCGGCAATCACCGTGCAGAACGAGCCGGCGGCCGTGCAGAACTGGGATTCCTGCCTTTACTCCGGCGAGGAGGAACGAGATTTCGTCCGGGATCATTTGGGCCCGACGCTTTACGCCCACGACCTTAAGGATCTCAAGCTCCTCGTTTGGGATCACAATCGTGACATCGTTTTTGAACGGGCGCAGGCCGTTCTCTCCGACCCGGAGGCGGCACGCTTTGTGTGGGGTGTCGCGCACCACTGGTACCTTAGCGAAGAGTTTGAGAACCTGTCGCGTGTCCACGAGGCCTACCCCGACACGCACCTAATCTTTACCGAAGGATGTCAGGAGGGTGGCGTCCACTTGGGAGATTGGTCGACGGGCGAACGCTATGCGAGGAACATTATTGGCGACCTTCGCAACTGGGTGGAAGGTTGGATCGATTGGAATATCGTGTTGGACGAGACCGGCGGACCGAACCACGTCGGTAACTTCTGCGACGCGCCTATTATCGTCGACACCTCAGGCGGCGAAGTCCACCACAACAGCTCCTACTGGTACATCGGCCACTTCAGCCGCTTTATTCCGCCGGGCTCGCATCGCCTCGACTCCGCCGAGGAGAATCCAACGCCCGGCCTGAGCCATCTCAGCGTACAGACTCCCGATGGAGCCACGGTAACGATTCTCCTGAATGAGTCCGATGCCGACCTGCTGGTGGAGATCAAACAGATGGCGGAGAACGGACAATCGTCCGCTGGGGCCGCGGGCGCCAAGGTCGAACTACCCGGGCACTCGATCGCGAGTGTGGTGGCCTAAGAGCCTCATCGGCACTTGCGAAGTCGCTTGGCTTGAGCTCGAGATTCCCGAGGTTCGAAAGCGCGGCGATGTGTCGTCGTCGCAGCTCGCCGCCGAGATGCTTGTTCTCCACGGCGCAAAGTGTACCCACTCGCCAAGACGATTGCGAGGGGAGGCCACCCCGAGTACCATAGACATATGCACTCCCGCGCTTCGATACAGGTGTTGATACAAGAACTCGAGTCCGATGCCGGAGGGATCGCCCGTCTTCTCGATAGGAACAACACCGCCTGGGAACGGATCCAACACGGGGCCGATCACCCTGTGGACTGGGGTGCCCTGGGCTTCACGATCCAAACTCTGTACGGCGTGCTGGAAAGCTACTTCCTTCGAATTTGCAAGTATTTCGAGAACAATCTCGAAGCGGGTCGTTGGCATACCAGCCTTGTTGAGCGCATGCATTTGGAGATCCCTTCGCTCCGCCACCTTTGCGGCGAAGACCTCGATCCACGTAAGACCTCGGAAATCCAAGAGACGGTTCGCAGCTTCTTTGCGGATTTTCCCCAGCTTCACCAGGCGTACACCGCCAAGCTTAAGAGCATCGCCGATGCCCTCTGAGTCGGACGCCTTCGATCCGAAACCCTACGCCGCCGGACTACGCCGGCAGAATGCCCGGGAAGCTGCTTGCATTCAAGAAGGCACCGAGCGGGCCCGTGCCGAGGCGCAGACGATTGCGCGTCGAATCGGTGGAGCAGATCCATCGGCAAAAGCGATCTACCTTTTTGGATCCCTCGCGGGCGACGGACCGCGACACGTCAACTTCGACATCGATCTTGCTCTGGACGGAGGGGACGTTTACGCCGCCGAGGCCATTGCTGAAGATGCGGAGTTTTCCGTGGATCTTGTTTCCCTCGACCGCCTGCCGGCGGACATGCGCGACCGGATCAAGGCTCACGGGAAGGTGGTGTATCGTCGGGAGTAAGCGCCGGCGGCGGAATCGGCTTTCCCTCCGCCCGCGCTTCCTCGGGCGTCTCGCTCTACAAGCCAAAGCCCAGCGCCACCTTGATGCGTGGGCCGATGCCGGTGGTTGAGGTGTAGCGCGCTCCGGCCGCGCACGGTAGGCGTGCCGACCCCGTGTTGCCTCGGAGCGGTTCTTTCCGGAACCGCGGCTGTGCCCTGTCCGGCGTTCCCGGCGGCCAGGGCGTTCCCGGCGGCCAGGGCGTTCCCGGCGGCCAGGGCCGACCGGTGACGCGAATCCGAGTCGGAAAGCCTATCGGTCCTACGGCAGTCCGAGAAAATCGCTTATCTCGTCGTTGATTTCTTCGATGTTCCGGTTCATTCGTTCCGCGTCGCGAAGAATACGATCAACCGTTTCCTGAGATTCAGGGGCGTTAAGGATCTCTATCATATCGCGGGGATCATCTTGGTTTATCACCCGGAGGCCGAGATTTGTCGTCTCGAACACGCTAACCGCGAAGTTGCCGGAGTCCAGAAGTAGACTTAGCGGCGCCTCGCCTTCCTCGTCGCGCTGGTACATGTCGCCGCCCGCTTCGACGAGCATGGACAGGAGAACCTCATCTTCCTTCAGGACCGCACCATGGACCGCGGTTTGACCAACCCAGTCGGCGCGGTTCGGGTCGGCACCTTGGGAAACCAAGTAGTCGGCCGAAGCCGCCACCAAAGCCTTGATCGCAATATACAAATGACGTCCCTCTTCGCCTGGCAAACTCCGGCGATTCGACCACGCCCGCAGGACCAGCTGCGTCGGGGAGTTCCCGTCGGCGTTTGCCTCTGCGGCTGAGAAACCCAAGGCAAGGAGATCAGGAATGACGGCGAACGACCGCTGTGTAATCGCGAATGTAATTGGGGTTTCGCCGTTCCTCGCTTCTACGACCGATGGGTCGAACCCCGCGTTTGTAAGCGCTGCGAGGGCTGCCGTAGAATTCCCACCTACCGCGTTCCAGAAATAATCGAGCCGTGCGACTTCACCATCAGGCACTTCAGCAATCGGGGGAGTATCCGGTTCATAAACAACCGGCGCCGGGTCCGGCAGCACCCCTACTCTGTCTCGCCGTGAGGAGCTGCGCTCCGTGCCGGCACGCCGGTCCTCGTCCACACCGGAGAATAGTGCGCCGTAGACGTTGCCAACAAGCCCACCTGGGCCACCCAGGAGGGCTCGGGCGGCAGGAACAAATCTGTAGGCGGCAAGCAGTCCAGTAGCATGGTTGTGATCTCCCTATCAACGTGGTATTCATGCACAAAGAGCCGAGGTCTGAGTCTATATGCGTATATCTTCTTGTTGACCGGGCGTCTGTCAACCGATTTTTCCGTGGTACGGCAGTTGGAAAACTTGCCGGATCGGCAGCCGGATCGCAGCTGGTTGCGCGGAAAACAAACACGAGACCATTCAATACTGGAACATAAGAACGGGTGCGGAACGCTACAGCATGTCGGTTGCCAACCCAATCAACCCAATCAAGATGATCGACGACCGCGGGCAGATCATCGAATCCTCGAGGTTGGGGACATACAAAGTGACGCGATCTCCGTCACTCAGTCTCCATACTGCCCAATTGCCGCGGCAGCAAGCGATCAGGACACGGTAAAGCTAATCTAGGGCCACACTCTTCCATCGCTCAGGGTAGTATATCTGGACGAACGACAGTATGAGCAGATCGTTACCCACCGTGCGAAGAACACGCGGGGTTTGGTCGCTTTGTCGCCCTAACGTCGGATGATCGGAGCTTGTTTGCTCAACAGTTCCGTGAGCTGGTTCTCTGGGGTTTAGGAGCGTGTCGGACTATGGCCGGCGGGGCGGGGCCGGGATCGATCTGTTCGCCATGTTCTGGGACTACCCCGAAGGAGTCATGCCCGCGGCAATGCTTGGCCAAATCCTATGGCCCGCGGCTGCGCCCTGTCCGCTGATGGCGGCGCTTCTGGTCTACTGCGACAGTCAAGGGGTGTTCTCGTTGCGACGAATAGAGCGAGCGACGTGGCACAGCATTGCGGTTCCCTATCTCACCGGTGACACGCGCCCGGAGCACGATACGATCTGCGGATTCAGACGCAAGAATAAGAGGCAATTAGGCGGACACCAGGCTCTTTGAAGTGCGGCCTGATTCAAGCCCGGAGTCCACCCTGGACACGCCCATCGCTTCCGAACACCTGACCGACTTTGGAGACGGCGAGGACTGGGAAGGGGAGCTGGGCAATCCCCCCACGCTTGTTGACTGTGTGAAGTACTCCCGAAGTCGCAATCCCTCGGCCATGCATCAGCATCCTATGCTATGGGACCACGGCGGCGGCCCGCGGGGTGGGATTTGCTATGACAAATCGACCTCGCCAAGCGATCTGCTGTACGTGGACGAGATCCAGACCGCACTACGGGAGGTTTCCGCCGAGGATCACCTCGATATCCTGCCCCTGAACGGCTGCAACATGGCCTCCGTAGAGATTATCAATAAAGTGTACAGGTTCGCCGACGTTGTACCGGCTCCCCATTTTTGGGCAGGGAGTGGGCTTCCCTTCCAGCTCGATCTTTTTAGTCGCTACAGGTCGGGTATTACGCCCGCGGAGTTCGCCCGGGTGGCTGTCGTGCAGTACGGCGCGACAGTCGACACCAATCAACAACGCTTCGATTTTGCGCAGACCCTCGGGGCAAGTGTCTCGATCAACCCAAGCCAAAGCGATACCGTTGCGGCGATTCGCGAGTTCACAAACGGTGAGGGCGTCGGGGCCGTGTTCGATTGCACCGACTCCGACAGGGCGGTAGGACTCGCGCCGGAACTCGCCGCTGCCGGAGGAGTTGTTGTGCGTGTTGGCCGGCCCGGCAATCCGCGACCCGAATTCCCCATCGAGATCGTGCTCGAACGAGACCTCGACGTCCGCGGCGTAAACCGCTCCTGCAACACGTTTTCTGCAGCCATTCGTCTTCAGCCGAGGGCCGCATCGATCTCAAACCGCTGATCTCCCACCGATGTCGCTTTGATCAAGTCGTCGACGCCTTTGGCTTCGCGGCGGAGCACCCGGAACGCACGATAAAAGTGATGGTGGCCCACGAGGAGAGTTGACTAAGCTACCGACTAAGTCTACGTTGTCACTGTGACGGTGAACATACACGAGGCCAAGACGCATCTTTCAAAACTCCTAAGGCGCGTAGCTGCGGGAGAGGAGGTCATCATCGCCAAGTTCGGCACGCCGATAGCGCGTCTTGCTCCGTATTCGGATTCCGAGAAGCCACGGGTGGCGGGTTTGGACAGAGATCTTATTATCGTTCGGGATGACTTTGATGATCCGCTACCCGACGACCTAGTAGACGAGTTTCTCTCGTGAGGATACTGATAGACACCCACTGTTGGCTTTGGTGGCTCCGCTCCCCGGAACGGCTCGGTAGTGCTTCACGCGCGCTCTTGGAAGACCGCAAAAATACCGTGTTTGTCTCCGCCGTGCTCAGTTGGGAGATCGCTATCAAGCATTCGATCGGTCGTCTTGAGTTTCCCGAGGACCCCGAGACCTTTCTCCCGCCACGAATCCTCCGGGACGGATTTACGCCGTTGCCAATCGGTCATTCGCACGCGCTCCGAACGGCGGTGCTTCCGTACCATCATCGTGATCCCTTCGATCGGCTGCTTGTTGCGCAGGCCCAAGTCGAGGACCTACCGATCATGACTTCCGACGCGGCGATACAAGACTACGACGTGGCCGTAATCGACCCGACCGAGTAACGCCCGTCGCCGCGGCGAGCGAAGCCTGTCGCTTTTTCCTTTGGGCCGTGGATGACTTGCGCAACCCCGTGTAGGGGCACCAGGTGATCTTCCGGAACCGCGTTAGTTATGAGTACCTTCATCGCCTTGTCCTTTGTATGTCTCGATATGCTTCGATGGATGATCCACGTCTTGCTACATAATGCCGTAGGTCTCGAAGGCTTCGAGTGCCGGCATGCCTTCCTCGATCTTCTTCTGCACGAGCTTTTCGCCTCGCGCTTTTTCGATCGCCCGCGAGAAGGCTTCGTCCTCCGCCGCCCGCGGCACTACCAGTACGCCGTCCATGTCGCCAAAGATGATGTCTCCCGGTGACACGTCAACCGCGCCTATCGCAACCGGTACGCGAAAGTCGACGACCTTGCCGCGAGGACCCTGGTCCTGGGCGTACCGTCCTAGTGAGAAGGTGGGAAAGCCCAGGGCGAGAATGCCTCGTGTGTCTCTGGAATATCCGTTAACAACGGCTCCCGATGCGCCGAGTCTTGTTGCTCGAGTGCTCATCAGCTCGCCCCAGAGCGCGTAGGTCGGCGCGGCCCCGGTGCAAACATAGACCTCGTTTGGCTTGAGGTCGTCCAAGGCATGGAGCATCAGCCCAAACGGCTGATCGATAGACGGATTACGGCCGCTCGCCTCAGGCTCGCGTGTCAGGGCGTCCGCCTCGAGCACGGTCATCGCCCGACCGATAACGACCATCTCCGGGTCCAGGGGAGCGATCTCCGGAGGAAGGAACTGATGGAGAAATCCCATCTTGTCCAGAATGTCTCCAACCACGGCGGTGAAAAGCTCTTTTTTTGCCAGCGCGAAGAGCTCCTCGTCGGTATGCCACGTTTGTCCGTTCATACGTGTGCCTCCCCGGGGGCAGTTTTCACTCCGTCACACGTAGAAAGGCCGGTTGGCCGGCGCGTGGCGGAGTCCCGGGTGCTTTTCCAGCGCTCCCTCATGAATATCAAAGCCTAAACCCGGCCGCTCCGGCAGCGTGAAAAATCCGTCGGCGACCGGAAGTGGGTGGGAGAGAATCTCATCCCGCCATTCAACGTCCTTTAGCATAAACTCCTGCCGGAAAAAGTTGGGGACGGACGCCATCGTGTGGGCGCTTGCGATGGTACTGATGGGACCGTTGGGGTTGTGAGGTGCAAAGGGCACGTTAAAGGTTTCCGCGAGATTGGCCATCTTTCGCATCTCACTAATGCCGCCACAGCGTGTGATGTCCGGCATGACAATGTCCGCCGCTTGTTGTTGCAAAATCGGCAGCAGCATAAAGCGGCTGTGCAGCCGCTCTCCGACGCAGACCGGAAACGGAATCTGCCGACGAATGTCGGAGATAGACGTGGTAAACTCGGGAAGCGCCGGCTCCTCGTACCACATACACGTGAAATCGATCTCTGAGAGCCGCTTAGCCATTTCCACGGCGGTGGGCGCATTCATAAACGCGTGGGTCTCTATCGCCATCTCGACCCCGCGGCCAACCGCGTCCGCCACCGCCTCGACCACTTCCACGGCCCGGCGCTTTTGCTCTTCGGCGAGTGAGCCGTTGGCGGCAAGGTGCTCCCCGTAATTGTAGG
Source organism: uncultured Spirochaetales bacterium (assembly GCA_964519835.1). Lineage (GTDB taxonomy): Bacteria > Spirochaetota > Spirochaetia > DSM-27196 > CAZFLD01 > CAZFLD01. The sequence goes on along the minus strand of CAZFLD010000043.1, from coordinate 29,261 downwards.
ACGTATGCGCAAACGGATCGAATTTGAGGGCGCCGAAGCCCTTAGCCACCGTGTCCCTCGCCTGGCGTGCGTAGTCCTCGGGGTTGTGGCCGCCTTCCGTGAACCAGTAGTTGGCATACAAAAGAATCTTTGTGCGATAGGCACCGCCGAGAAGCTCGTAGATGGGCGCATCAAGGACTTTCCCCTTGATGTCCCACAAGGCAATATCAACAGCGCTGACGGCGGATAAGAGGGGACCGGCCTGACCGAGCCAATTCATGTCCCGGTAGAGCTTTGTCCAGAGGTAGTCTATCTGCGACGGATCCTGGCCTACAAGTAGCTCTCCAACGTGACGACATGCCGCTTCAACAAGGGGCGAGCCCGGCCAGTTTGTCGCTTCACCCCAACCATGTACTCCGGCATCCGTTTCAACCTTTATTAAGGTCCAGTTGTAGACTATACCTTCTACGAGAAAAGTCTTGACGTTTGTGATCCTCATGGATGACTAGTATACTTGGTATACCGCTTTTGCCGCAATACTGATAGAGTCGCTTGTGGGGTCCGTGCTTGGGTCCAAGAGGACAAAAGAGGTCAAGACGATAAAAAAGGATAGACAGGTATGTCCGGTCGGAAAACTGAGTCCCAAAAGGCGTACGAGGCAATGAGGCACGCTATCCTGTCCGGTCGATTTCGCCCCGGCGACCGGCTGCCTCAACGGCGTCTTGCCGACGAGTTTGGAGCAACCACGATCACGATACGTGAGGCCTTTCGATCGCTCGAGAACGAGGGGCTTGTTGCGATCGAGCCCAAGTGGGGCGCGATGGTCGTGGAGATCACTCGCGAGAGGATTTTTGGCCGCTACGTCGTGCGTGAGGCCCTGGAAGGAATGGCGGCGCGGCTTGCATCCGGACATATTACCCCTATCATCCGCGAAGAGTTGCTTTCGAGAGCCGCGCAGGTGGACGAGACCCTGGTGCGGGACGATGTCGGCCCGACGGACAAGGCTCGGATTCACTACGAGCTCCACGAGCGCATCGCCGAACTGTCGGAGTGCGACGAGCTTCGAATACAGCTGCGAAGGCTAAACCTCCATACGATCATCCTGTCGAATGCCTTCCTTCTCGACTGGAGCGACTACACCGACGAATGGCACCAAACGTTGATACGAGTCATTGCGGCCGGTGATCCGGATGAAGCCGAGAAGATGATGAGGATTCACGTTCGCCGTGGCTACGAGATGGAATCAAGCGCCCTCGAGCCGATGGCATAGTCACCGACGCTCGCCCGCCACAAAATCCTCGATTCCGGTGTAGACTTGTAAGGCAGTATGTATCGGATTTTGATCATCGACGACGAACAGGTCGTGCGGGAAGGCATTTCTAGGAACATCAATTGGGGCGCCGTCGGCTTTGAGCTCGTGGCGGCCTGTCGGGACGGCCGGGAGGGGATGGAGAAGGTTTCCAAGCTCAAACCCGATGTCGTTATATCGGACATTTGTATGCCCTTTGTGGACGGGCTCGAGCTCGCCGGGGCAATAGCGGATGAGCTGCCGCGGACCAAGACGATCCTGCTCACTGGGTACGACGAGTTTGAGTACGCCAAGGAGGCCGTCAAGCTAAAGGTTCACGACTTTTTGCTCAAGCCGATCACGGCCGATGAGCTCACGGAGATGCTGCAAAAGCTCCGGACGCAGCTCGACGCCGAGCGCAACCGAAGGCAAAAAATCGAGCGGCTCCAAGAGCAGCTGCGGGCGGCGCTTCCGGTCTATCGAGAACGCTTTTTGAATCGCCTCGTGGATGCCGGTGGTCACGGGCCGGCGGCCGAAGGTCCGGCGGCGCAAACGGCGGAAGCCCACGGGCACGCCCTACGCGGTCGGGGTCAGGATGTGCAACGGACGTTGGAGCTCCTCGGGCTCGATTTGCCCGGGCCCGAATACGTGACGCTGATCTGTGATATCGACCCGTCGCTTTCTGAGGCGGCGGACGGGGACCATCTTTCCGGCATAGCCCTTCAGAACATCCTCTCCGAATTGGCGGACTCAACGCAAGACGTGGTCTCGTTTTCCACCTCGGCGGAGCAGGCCGTCGCGGTCATTTCCGTGGAGGGCGCGGAAGCGGCCCTGCCACGCGCCTTGGAAACGGCGGAGCGCGTATCGGAGTCCGCGCAGCGAGAGATTGGTCGGACCATCTCCGTGGGGATCGGTAGCGTCGCTTCCGGCCTCAACCAGCTTCCCCAGTCCTATCAAGAGGCGCAAACTGCGCTCGAACACAGGTTTGTCCTCGGCCCAAACCAGATCATTACAATTCACCAAGTACGCGGTGACAACGTCCTCACGGAAACTCCCGTCCAGTCCGATCCCCGGGACCGCTACATTCGGGCGATCAAGGCCGGGATGCCTCGCGAGGCGAGGACCGCCCTCGTGGGCGTTATAAATGCCCTACGCCAGGCCGGAGAAGACTTGGACTATTGCCACGTGGTGATGCACCGACTCTTGGCGGATACGATTTCGAGCTTGGATACAATCGGCTTGGACTACCGTTTGCTCTCGGCCATCGGCCGTAATCCATTCGAAAGGCTTGCCGGATCCAAAACGCTCGACGAGATGCAGCGATGGTTTGTCGAGATCCTCGACGAGGCCCATCGGCTGCGCGAGGGTCGCCAAGCGGACCACTCCAGAGTCAAGGCATTGGCGGCGGAAGAGTTTATTCACAAACACTACATGGACCCGGACCTCTCCCTCCGGAACGTGTGCCGCTCGCTTGCGGTAAGCAAGAGCTATTTGAGCTCCGTTTTCAAAGCCTACTCCGGCATGACACTCGTGGAGTATCTCACCGAGCTCCGTATGGAAAAGGCTCAGCTCCTATTGCGATCCGGGGACGCGAAAATCTACGAGGTGGCGGAGGCGGTTGGATATCGTGACGCGCATTACTTCAGCCTGACCTTCAAAAAGCAAATTGGTCAAAGCCCCACGGAGTTCCGCGAACGTTCGGGCGGCCCGAATGAGAACAAATCCATCGCGGAGAGTACATCGGTGACGACGTAGGATGATCGCCCCCCGCCGAAAAATCCAGACAACCATTGCCCTCGCGTTTGCAGGCCTTGTGTTCGGCACGGCCCTGATTATCGCCTTTATCTCATACACCCTTACGAGCGACGCCGTGTATGAGAACTCCCGGGCGTATACCGAACAACTCACAGACCAAGTGCAAGCCAACATCGACTCATATATAGACCACATGGAAAACGTGGCCGAGGTCGTGCAGGTAAACGACCAGGTCCGTCGCTACTTTACCAATAGCGTTGCCGTCGATGAGCGTGATGCGCTCGGCTCACGAGTAAGCGCATTTCTCACGTCGATCGCGGGAACCAGAACGGATATCTCGCTTATTCTGATTGTGGGAGAGAGCGGAGAGGTGCTTGCGCACGATCCCCGCATCGACCTTCGGCCCGTTTCGGAGATTCGCGAGCAGGCGTGGTACACGCGTGCCGGAATGGAACATGGCAGAGCGCTCATCTCATCCTCCCAGGTGCAGAACGTGGTGGAGGGCGAGTACCGTTGGGTCATCACCTTGAGCCGTGCCCTCACCGACCCGCTCACCGGTGACGACTACGGCGTCATGCTCGTCGACCTCAACTTCTCGGTCATCAGTCAGCTTCTGCGGAGTATCAGTCTAGGCGAGCGTGGCTATCTGTTTATCGTCGCCTCCGACGGCAGCATCGTCTATCACCCCCGGCAAGAGCTTATCTACAGCAACCTGGAACAGGAATACGTCGATCGGGTGCTGGAACAGCCGCACGGCTCGTTTATGGTCTCGGACGAAAAGGGCGAGCGCATCTACACCGTCAGCACGTCCGACCGCACGGGCTGGAAGACGGTCGGTGTGAACTATGCGGGTGAGCTTGTAGGCAACCGACCGACGATCCAGCGATATTACCTGTATTGGACACTGGCGTGTATAGTTCTTGCAATTCTGGTGGCGTTGGTTATCTCCCACCATCTTTCGCGGCCCATCCTTCGACTCCGCTCTTCCATGCGTGCGGTGGAGCAGGGCAACTTCGACATTTCGGTTGACGTAAGCGAGAAAAACGAAATCGGCGAGCTGGCCAAGGACTTCAACATCATGATCGGGCGTATCCGGGAGTTGGTGGAGCGAAATGCCCAAGAGCAGGAAGCAAAGCGGAAGAGCGAGCTGCTCGCTCTCCAAAACCAGATAACACCTCACTTCCTGTATAACACCCTCGATTCGATTATCTGGATGGCCGAGGAAAAAAAGCATTCGCAAGTGGTAAAGATGGTTGCGGCACTGGCCAGGCTCCTCCGGCTATCCATCAGTCGCGGCGATGAGCTTGTGAGTGTTCGTGACGAGATACAGCATATTCGCAACTACCTAACGATTCAGAAGATGCGGTATCAAGACATGCTCGATTTTGCGATCAAGGTGGATAGCTCGATTCAGGACCTTCTTGTTCCAAAGGTGATCCTTCAACCTCTTGTGGAGAACGCGATCTATCACGGCATCAAAAACAAGGAGGGTGGAGGCAGCGTGCGTGTGGAGGGCCTGCGCCACGGAGACGATGTCCTCCTTTTGGTAAGCGACGACGGCATCGGCGCCGACCCCGCCCGCATGGAACAGATTCTCGCCGGCGCCGACGGCAGTGCGGGCGTGCGCGGATTCGACGGCGACCCTGTGTCCGCAGGTGGCTTGGCCGCCGACTCGTCGGTCGTTCCCGACATGCTAAAGGACCTGCCGCGGGGGCGGACAAAAGTGGGGATCGGCAATGTTCACGAACGTGTGCGACTCTATTTTGGCGAGAAGTATGGGCTGAGTTTCCGTGCGAACAACGGCACTTCGGGTGGGGGAACCGTGGTTGAGGTGCGACTGCCGGTTGTGACCGCGAATGGCGCCGGCGGTGCCGACGGCGTGGGTGAGGATCGTGCGCGGGCGGAGGGAAAAGCGCGTGAGGATTAACCGACGACGTCTGATGTGGCTCGCTGTGGTCGTGGTGGTTGCCGTGGCGCTGGTGCTTTTGGTTCCGCCGCTTGTCCGATCATTTACCGAACCGCCGGGAGGCGAACGGGTCATTGTGGTCCTGAAGACCATCGGCCCCCACATGGAATTTTGGCAGATCGTCCGCGCGGGCATTCAGGAGGCGGCAACCGAGTTCAACCTGGACCCGGCCATCGTCGGACCACGGTGGGAGCGGGAGGTAGATCGACAGATCGAGATTCTCCAAAACGTGATCGCCCAATCTCCCGACGCGATCCTGTTGGCCGCCTCGGACTACAACCGCCTTGTTCCCTTGGCGGAGCTGGCGGCAGAGAAGGGCATTACGATTGTCACCCTCGACTCGGCGTTGAACAGCGACGTGCCGGTGAGTTTTGTTGCCACCGACAACGTTGCAGCGGGCACAAAGGCCGGTGCGGAGATCGACCGGCTGGTAGCCGAGGACCTTCCAATCGCCGTCGTTTCTCACTTGCCTGAGACCGCTACGGCGATCGACAGGGAGGCCGGTGTCCGGCAGGCCCTCGGGCACCGGGATTCGGCGCATATCCTGCCAACGTTTTTCTCAGAGAACGACACCGACCGTGCGTACGAATACACACGACGCCTTGTCCAGGAGTATCCTAACCTGGGCGGAATAGTTGCCCTGAACGAGAACTCCACCGTCGGTGTGGCCCGCGCTCTTCGTGACCTGGACGCCCACGATCGTGTCGGCCTTGTGGGATTCGACAACTCGCAGGAGGAAATCCGCTTCCTAGAGCAGGGCGTGATTCGAGCTCTTGTCGTGCAGCGGCCGTTTAACATGGGCTATCTGGGCATCCGCACCGTTGCTGAAGCGCTTCGTGGGAGGCGTGTCGATCCCGTGATCCACACCGGCAGCGTCCTCGTTCGCCAGGATGAAATCTTCACCGAAGAAAACCAAAAGCTTCTCTTCCCGCTGATCGAGTCGCCGTAGCCACCCGACCGGCGCCACCGCCACCGCCACCGCACACTTGCCGCCGCGCCACCGCCACCGCCACCGCCAACACAGCGTACGATTACGACCTATTTGTGGACGATTCTCGATGTACGGCGCACTGATCCCGTGTAACACTTGGTTCCCAGGCACGAGGGGGGTCCCATGGCGGCATCGACGCCGACCGACAGAGGGCAGTTGCTCTCCGTCCAGGGTATAGACAAGCGGTTTTCCGGAGTACACGCGCTCCAATCCGTGAGCTTTGATCTCCGGCGGGGCGAGGTCCACGCGCTTGTCGGCGAAAACGGAGCCGGTAAGTCTACCCTCATGAAGATCCTCACCGGCATCTACGATGCCGACTGGGGCGAAATCTATTACATGGGACAGCCCTTTAATCCCCGGTCTCCTAAGCACGCCATGGATCTTGGTATCGGGATCATCCATCAAGAGCTCAACATGATGGACCACCTGACGGTGGCGCAGAATATCTTTATCGGCCGCGAATCCATGCAAAAAAACCGCGTGCTCTTGGATGACAGGGAGCAGAACCGTCGTACGGCCGAGCTGTTACGCCGCCTCAATATGAAGATCGACCCGGCTCAGAGGCTTGGTGATCTTTCGGTTGGCCGCCAGCAGATGGTGGAGATTGCAAAAGCCGTCTCCCATAATCTGCAGGTTCTGATCCTAGACGAGCCGACCGCCGCGCTTACGGACACGGAAATCGATGAGCTTTTTACCATCATGCGGGATCTACGAAGCCGCGGCGTCGGCATGATTCATATATCTCACCGTCTCGATGAGATCCACAAAATCGCGGACCGCGTGAGCGTTATGCGCGACGGCGAGCTCGTCGGGACAAAAGACGTACACGACATCACCAAGCAAGAGATTATTAACATGATGGTCGGCCGGGTCATCTACGAAGCACCCAAGACCGAGAGTAAGGTAGCGGAAGACGCCGAAGTTGCGCTTTCTGTCAAGAACCTCTTTGCGGGGCCGCTTGTGCAAAATGTAAGCTTCGAGCTCCGGCGTGGTGAGATCCTCGGCTTCGCGGGCCTGATCGGCGCGGGAAGAACCGAGACCGCCCGGGCGATTTTTGGTGCCGATAAGGTGCAGAACGGGGTGATCAAGGTGCACGGGCGGCCCGTCCGTATCGGATCTCCGGCGGATGCGGTATCGAACAATATCGGATACCTGTCGGAGGACCGAAAGCGGTTTGGCGTGGCCCTCGGATTGACCGTAGCGGACAATCTTGTTCTTGCCACCTTGGAAGACTTCGACCTCGGCCCGTTTGTACAGCAGACCGAGGTTGAGCAAGTTGCCGAGGACTACGTAGAAAAGCTCAATATCAAAACACCGTCCGTTGATCAGCTCGTTCGAAACCTCTCCGGCGGAAATCAGCAGAAGGTTGTCTTGGCGAAATGGCTCATTCGGAATAGCGACATTCTGATTTTTGATGAGCCAACCCGGGGCATCGATGTGGGCGCCAAGAGCGAGATCTACGCCCTGATGAATCGGCTTGCCTCGGAGGGCAAGGCGATTATCATGATTTCATCTGAGTTGCCGGAGATACTGCGTATGAGCGATCGGATTATCGTGATGTGCGAGGGACGCATAACCGGAGAGCTTGACATCGCCGAGGCAAGCCAAGAGAGAATTATGGAATACGCAACCATGCGACGCGAAGAAACTCTGGCGCGAGGTTAGGAAACATGGGAACCGGATTGAGTACGGGCGCTTGGCAGCGATTCAAAGAGAAAGGACTCAAGGCCCTTCTTGCGCCTGCCGCCCTTGTTATTCTCTATTTGTTTTTTGGCATCTTTGGCCGCAGGTTTTTCAGCTATGTGACGCTTGTCAATATTATCGACGCGTCCTACTACATAGGGTTTATCTCCATCGGCGTGACCTTTGTGATCATAACCGGTGGAATCGACCTGTCTGTAGGAACCGTAATGATGGCCGCGGCGATAATCGGCGGCACGGCTTACAAAACCTGGGGTTTGCCGATCGGCCTTAGTCTCCTGCTGATCGTTGTTATCGGTGTTTTGTTCGGCATTTTCAACGGGATTATGGTTTCCCGCGTCGGCATGCCACCCTTTATCGTCACCCTCGGCACCATGATGATAAGCATGGGGCTCGGGGCGATTGTGTCCAACGTGCAAAGCGCAACCTTCCCGACTCGCGCGGCCGAGGACGGATGGTTCAAGCAGATCTTCAAGCACGTAAGTGAGGACGGTACGTCCATACCGACGGGGGCTATGGTCTTACTTGCCGTGGTTGTGATTTCCTTTTTGATACTCACCAAGACAAAGATGGGAAGATACATCTACGCGATTGGTAGTAACAAGGAGGCCGCGCGCCTTTCCGGCGTGAACGTAAAGCGTTGGGAAATGTCCGCCTACGTGATTGCGGGCTTGTATGCCGGAATCGGCGGGATTGCCTACGCCGCACTGTACACCACCGTGCTTCCCGCAGCCGGCCAGGGCTTTGAGCTCCTCGCAATCGCCGGCGCGGTTATCGGAGGCACCTCATTGTCGGGCGGTGTTGGTACCGTTTTTGGCACGTTGATTGGTGTCCTTATTATGTCCGTCCTAAATGTCGGACTGCCGGCACTAGATTTGCAGTCTCAATACCAGAACTTCTTTACCGGTGTCGTGGTTATCGGCGCGGTTCTCCTAGATATGTACCGGATGAGGAAGGCTTCCGAGGTTCGGGTGCTTAGTCCCGCGGATGAGTACCGCGAGGAGATGAAGGAGAAGATAGGAAGCTTGCAGACTTCGCTGAATGAGGCCAAGTCGTCGGGAGCTACCGATACGGTAGGGGATATTAAGGCCAAGATTGCGGCCGCAAAGACAGAGCTCAAAGAGAACTTTGCAAGAAAAAAAAGAGAAGAACGGGAAGAGCAAGCGCGGCTCCATAGACAGGAGCGCGAGTCGGATTCAAAAATTCAAGAGAAGTTGAGTGAATCCCAAAACAAGTAGTCGAAATGGAAACGTTGTTTCCAAAATGAAAAACCTGAGGAGGTTTGTATGAAAGTAACAAGACGAATCCTGATCCTGATGGTCATGGTGCTCGTCGCACTTCCGGTCTTTGCCGGTGGTGGTGGTGAGGAAGATGGTGAGATTTACATCCCTGTCATCTCGAAGGGCTTCCAGCACCAGTTCTGGCAGACGGTTATGTCGGGTGCTGAAGACGCCGCTGAAGAGTACGGCGTAGACATGGTCTTTGAAGGCCCCACGTCGGAAGCAGCGATCCAGGAGCAGGTACAGATGCTTCAGAACGCCCTCGCCGAGGGACCTGATGCCATCGCTCTCGCCGCCCTCGATACCCAGGCGGTGCTGGACCAGATCCGAACCGCTATGCGGGAGAACATCCCCATCGTCGGTTTTGACTCCGGTGTACCAAACGCTCCCGCGGGTGCCATCGTTGCCAACGCATCGACGGACAACGCCGCTGCAGCCGGGTTGGCCGCAAACGAGATGTTCGAGGTGCTTTCCGGCGACATCGGCAACGTATCGCCCTCGAATCCCGTCACCGTTGTCGTGCTGAGCCAGGATGCCACCAGCCAGTCGGTTACGTTCCGCGGCTTTGGCTTCCGCGATCGTATGATCGAGCTTCTTGTGGCAAACGGCCTCTCCCGTGACATGATTCGTGTGCAGGGTAACCCCGCCTACATCACAGGCGACAGTCCACAAAGCGACAACCCTGCGGTGATCATCGACATGATCGTTCCCGCATCTCCACGAACCCAGGACGTCGTGGCCTCGGCCAACGCCGTCTTCCAGCGGATCGAAGACGACAACATTCGCGGTATCTTTGCTTCGAATGAAGGCACGGTAGTCGGTGTGCTGGCCGCCACCAACGATGGCTCCGAGCTTGATACTACCTACGACGACGTTGTAGTTGTCGGCTTTGACGCCGGTGAAGCACAGAAAAACGCCGTTCGCGAGGGCTACTTCCTTGGCTCCATTACGCAGGACCCCTACATGATCGGCTACAAGGCCGTGGAGCTTGCCTACCGCGCAGCCAACGGCGAAACGGTTTCCGACGTCGACACGGGTGCCAAGTTCTACAACTCAGGGAACATGGACAACGAGGACATTGCTCCTCTGCTGTACGACTAAGTCGTAGCACTATGTAAAAAGGTCGAGGCCTGGGCGGCGTTGCCGTCCGGGCCCTTTTTTCGCGCCGGGCCTACTCAGCGCCTCCCACAAACAAATCCCTCCCGGCCACCAGCGACCGCATCTTGCGGTCGGCCACGCTCCGCGGCAGCATCCAAAACCCACAGTCGGGGTGCACCCAACAAACGCGCTCTTCACCGAGAACCGTTACCGCGCCCTCGATCCGTCTGGCCACGGTTTCCGGCGACTCCACTTCGTTGTCCTTGATGTCGATCACACCCACGCCGAGTGAGATTGCCGGCGCAAGATCTTTGAAGCGCTCGAGCTCCTCGTAGCCGCGGCGGGCGAACTCCAACACCAGATGATCAAGGTGGAGCTGGTTGAAGAACACAAGCAGCTTTTCCCAGGTGCCTTTTTGAATGCTCTGGCCACCGTAGTTGCCGAAGCAGAAGTGCATGCCTCGCCATGTTCCCGAAGGTATGGCGTCAAGAACGATGTTGATGGGCTCATGGGCCCACGCGGCATCCTCGGGCCGGCCCGGCAGGTTTGCCTCGTCTATCTGAACAACGGGAGCGTCGATCGCCTTTACCTGTTCCGCGAGTGCACGGCCAATCGCATTTGTGAGGTCGTGGAGATTTCCATAGTGGTGGTCCACCAGGGTCTTGGCCAACATGTACGGCGCCGTCAAGGTGAACTTCAACGTCGTGGCGGCAAGGTCGCGAACAAAGTGCCAGTCGCTTACCAGGTCGAGCAGGCCCTCGGTGATAGGTCCTTCGACCACGCCCGCGGGCCGGGCCCGAAACTCCATGCCGGGAAGCGTGCGAAACTCCTCGACCTCTTTCCGGGAAAGGGCCGTACGAACTCCGCCCAAGGGTGCGATAAAGTTCTCGATCATGCCGTTTGTGTCGGGGTGGTTCACGTCCCAGCGAGATAACTCGCCGTCTGTTATCACGTCGATCCCCGCAAGCTCCTGGGTCTTGAGCACAACAAGCACCGCATCACGAAGGTGCGGCCGGGTAGGGTAGGCGCGAAGCCACGACGGAACGGGATAACTGCCGACAACGGTTGTCTTGATCATACATCCTCCGCGGCGAGTGTAGCACGGCGCCCACCGGCGTGCATCCAGGCGGCCATTGTCTGAGGGCCGCACAGACGGCTCGCCGGGCGCCCCCAACGGCGGCCGTCTCGTCCCGTGCCGCCTACGAGTGGCGCAGGCGGAAGCTCCGACGGTACTCGCTCGGCGAGGCGCCCACGCGGTTTCGAAACTGCCGTGCGAAGTAGAAGCCGTCGCGGTAGCCCAGGCTCCGCGCGATGTCCGCGACGGGCTTGTCCGTGTCGGCGAGAAGTGACTGGGCGGCGGCCAATCGAACCTGGATATAGTACTCGTGGAGCGTGAGGCCGGTGAGGCGCCGAAAGCGCCTTTGAAGCGTCGCTGCGGAGATGCCCATGTGGCCGGCAATCTCCTCGTAATCGGGGCCTTCCTGATTTCCGCTTTCGGCCAGGGCGTTTAGGGTCTCGAGCACCGAGTTTATGTCGCCGTTCTGCTCCGCCGTGCGCCGATGGTGAAACTCCGCCACGTCTACAAGCAGCAGCTCCAAACGGTCGACGGCACGAATCTGAGACCAACGGTCCGGGCGACGCGCAGCCTCCAGTATCGTGTCGATGCGTTCCCCAACCCGGATTCGCGGCGGCACGGCCACCGGTTGTGAGGGAAGCAGACCTGCCGCAACCCAGTCATAGGCGAGCGTCCCGCGGAAAGCGAGGTAGCGATGGTCCCAGTGCCCACCATCCCGCAAGGGGCGAAACGACATGCGCCGCCCCGGCCGGGCCGACCACATGCGGCCGGGAAAGACGCCAAAGGCAGCCCCATCCAGCTCCAGATGCACTGCGCCGTCCGAGATGAACTGTATCGTGCAGTAGTCCTTGTAATCTTTGCTGAAGTTCTCGCGGCACTCCGGGATATGCCTTCCGTGAAGGAAGGAGAGGGGTCGGGAGATCATTCCGTGCTACTACGGCGACGGTAAACGCCGGGCGGTTCGCCATACTCCTTTCTAAAGGCCCGGTAGAAGCTCGACAGGTCGCGAAAGCCCGAGGAAAAGGCGGAGGCGGTAACTGAATATAGCTGCTCGGTCATGAGTTTGGCGGCATAGGCCGATCGCACCGAAGAGAGAAACTCTCCGAAGGTCTTGCCGCTTACATCTCGGAACAGCTCGCGGAATCGCCGCTGTGACAGTCCACAGTCCGCAGCCGCACGCGCTACGTCATGAGGCTCGTAGGGCCGCTGCGTCAGCCTCTCGACCACCTGTTGGACCCGGCCTCGGCTCGAGACCTCGGCTGCTTCGTTTCGGCCTGTTTTGGCAAGCCTGCTCAAAAGCGTATCCACGGTGGCGATTGTCCTGAGGCGGTCCGATGCGTGCCTCCTATGGTTTTGTTCAAAAAGGAGCCGACGGAGCGTTTCGTAAATGCCGGCGGCGTCTATGCCCTGGGGCCGGGAGGCGCCCGCTTTCGAAACCAACCCCCGCCAAATTTTGGCCCGTTCGGGCAGGGCGTCGACGTACTCACGCGACATGCACAATACAAGCACGGTGGCGGGATCGCTGTCTTCGAGCCGATGGACCATTCCCGCGGCAACAGCCTTGTAGGAGCCTGCGGGAAGGCGGGCCGGGCCGGGAAGGTACAGCCGACAGACGCCGGCAATGACAAACAGGATCTTGTGAAAGACCTCGGCACGATCCTCCATGTAAAACCGCGATCCATGAACGCTTTCAACAAGGGCGAGGCCGTAGTCAGGGAGTTGTACAAAAACCGGGGCGTCCGTTGCCACGGCATAAGTATGCGCCCAGGCCGCCGAAACTGCCAAGTGTCGTTCGCCGCAAATGCAAAGCCTCCAGCCGTCGTCGGCTTTATTATTACCGTACTAGAGTGAGGTCGGAGAACAAAGACAGAAGTCAAGGACCGAGACCAAGGAGATTATAATGGAAACCTACACGACGACGGCGAACGGCTGGTCTGTTTTTGAGCTCGCGCAGCGGCATCGAAACGCGCAATTTATGGAGCGCGAGATACTTCGTCAGCTTACCGGCTGGTTTACCGTGATTCCCGAGTGGGAAACAAAACACCGCATGGGCTACCACGCCTTTAGCCACGCCGAGCATGCGCAATGGCTCTACGAGCGGCTGGACAATCTCCGCGGAGGTAATCCGGAGGCGAGCCTAGCGCCGGATTTTATGGCTGCAGTAAAGAGAAATATCGACGCACCCACAGAAAAAGCCTTTCTGGCGGGATTGTACTTGGGGATCCTCCCTCGGCTTTTGGCGGAATACAAAAAAACGGCCGAAGGAGCGGACGCAGCCGCTAATGCCTTTGACCTTAGGCTGATACGTCGTATGATTCCCGAACTGGAAGAGCAAATCCACTGGGCAAAGGTCCTACTCGAAGACGACATCGACGAAGAGGCCCGCAGTTGGATGGAGGAAATCTCAACCTTCGCGCCGGACGTACGCGAGGTAGTTCAGAGATTTCGGCTCCCCGACTCCGTTCTGTTCGATGATCGCATCGGCGAGCTTGGGATTATGCCCCACGAAGAAAAGATAAAGCTACCCTATGAGCAGCGCATTACAGAGCAGTTTCGTGTTTTTTTTAACGAGATCTACGCCGCGTCCATCCTATCGACGGTGGTATACGAGTCTATCAGCATGCAGGCAAACTGGCCCATGACCTACTGGTTTTCGAGGCACTTTTGGGACGAGGTCAGGCACTCCGAGTTCGGCGCTCGGCGCCTCCTCGAGTTGGGCTCCGCGCCCGACCGCTGCGACCAAACGCTGTTTCGCAACGCGCGCATAATGCCCTTTATACATCGGGTCTGCTATCTGACCCTCGTCTTGGAAAAACACTACATGCCGCGGAAAAAGCCGCGCTTTGAGGAATATGGCGACGCGGGCGACATGCGGTCGCAGCTTTTTGCCGACCATGATTGGTCCGACGAGATGAATCATGTTCGAAACGGCAAAGACTGGCTCGAGGCTCTTTTGGAGTCCGACGCGCGTGGGGTCGACGATGTCAAAAATGAGACCATGGCAATGCTCGAGGAGCTTACCGGCGCGCCGGTTGCCTCCGTTTCGCCGTTTTAGACGCGGGATGTCGGATATGCACTTTTTCGACACGTAATGGAGTTTTGCGGCAAGCAGCTTTACAGCAGCGCGTGTGGGTGTATGATTTGATTGCGGCGGCCGGATACACGGCTGCCTGATCTACCCGACATGCCGAAGGAGGCTTGTATGAAAAAACTCTTACTTGTGCTTTTTGTATTGCTGCCCGTTTTGTCGTTTGCTGCCGGAACGGCGGATACCGGCGAGGGACCAATCAAGATCGGTGCCATTCTCGACTTGAGTGGTCCCACCTCAGTGTGGGGGAATGCTGTTAACCGCGGCGCCGAGTTGGCCGTTGAACGGATCAACGCCGATGGCGGTGTACTAGGCCGAGAGCTCGAGCTTATTAGCTACGACGTTAAACTAAATCCGCAGGAAGCCATAACGGCCTACAACCGATTGGCGGATCAGGACGGCGCGGTTGCCGTTGTGGGACCTCCCATCAGCAACATCGGTCTTTCGGTGGCGCCGGTAAGTCAGCAGAAGGGTGTTGCCATCGTGGGGAGTTTTATCGATCCGCGGGCAACCTCACAGGAAAGCGGCGAGCCGTGGGAGAATATGTTCCTTATGCAGCCGTCGAGCGTGCAGTACTCGGAGATCATTGCCGACTTTGCCCTTACCGAGCTTGATCTTGAAAACCTCGCTATCATGTACGACCAGTCGAACGCGTTTTCCGTCTCGCTTGTTGAGCCTTTCCGCAACTACGTGGAGGCCAACGGTGGGAGTATCGCCATCGAGGTCAACTACACAAGCGGCGACCGCGACTTCCGCACGCAGCTTACGCAGATCGCGAACTCAAATGCGGACGGCGTCTACCTTCCCATCTACATCCAAGAGGCGGTACTGACCCTGCAGCAGTCTCAACAGGTCGGACTCGACATGCCGATTATCGGAGGCTTGGATTTTGCTCCGCCGTTCACCGATCTTCTGCCGGACGCAAGCCTTGCGGACGGAATCTACGTGGCCAACAACTACTCGGAGTCCGAGCCCCAACTTGTGGAGGTACGAGAGGCCTACGTGGACATGTTCGGCGAAGAACCTATCAACAAGGCCTACCTTGGCTACGACAAGATCATGATTATCGCCGACGCCATTCGCCGTGCCGGTTCCACCGATCGTGCCGCCGTCTCGGAGGCAATCGAAGGTACAAGCGGACTCGAGGCAACAACCGGTACCATCACCATCAGTGAAGACACCCACCGGCCCGTTGGATTGTCCATGGTTATGTACCAAATCGACGGCGGCGAATACGTGGAGATTGGTCGGCACGTGCCGGAATCGCATCAACAATAGAAAACACGTCTATCGGGGCGCCCTCGCAGGCCGGGGGCGCTTTTCTCTTTTGCATACTCATAGGTCCAGGAACCGCCGGTGATCTTTGTACAGCAGCTTATTAACGGATTGTCCCTAGGCTCCGTCTACGCGCTTATTGCCGTCGGCTTTGCCTTGGTCTTTAACCTTCTAAAGTTCTCCAACTTCTCCCAAGGCGGCGTGCTGACCGTATCCGCCTACGTCGGGTTTCTCATAGCCACCAACCTAAACGTCGGTTTTGTGCCTACCCTATTGTTGACGGCGATCGCGGGCGCAACACTTGCCCTTGGCGTGGAACGTATCGCCTTCCGTCGTCTTAGGAAAAAGGGAAGTCCCGTCATTTTTTACTTTGTGTCGTCCATCACAATGGGGATTCTGCTCGAAAACCTCATCACTGTTTTCTTCTCCAGCAACTTCTACAGCTACCCGCTGTTTTTTGAGCGAGCGGTACTGCGCTTTGGCAAACTAAGCATCGCCACCACCGACCTTCTTATGCTGACGATTTCGCTTTCGGCGCTCACGATTCTTATGGTCGTTATTAAAAAGACGATGTTGGGCGTCGCGATCAGGGCCCTCTCGATGGATCAAGACGCCGCTCGTTTGATGGGCATCAACGTCAACCTTATTATCGCGGCGGTCTTTGTGGTGGTGGGCATCTTTGGCGGAATCGGGGGAGTGTTCCTGGGAATAAACTATACGCTATATCCACAGCTCGGCCGGCTTATCGTGAAGGGCTTTGTGGCGTCTGTCATCGGCGGGCTTGGCAACATACTCGGCGCGGTAATCGGTGCACTGCTTTTGGGGTTGGTGGAGATACTGCTTATCGGAGTTCCGTTTATCGGCTCCGGCTTGTCGCCGGTTGTGATCTTTGTGATTCTCTTGGTCTTTTTGATTCTAAGGCCCCAGGGCATCGCCGGCACGGTCATCAAAGAGAAGGTGTAGGCTATGGGTTACTACATCTCGGTTCTTACCTTCACGTCGATTACCGTCGTTGCCATCCTATCCATATATGTGATCACGGGACTCACGGGCCTGTTCAGCTTGGGGCAGGCGGCCTTTATGGCGGTGGGCGCCTACGTGGGTGGCGTGTTGGCAACACGCCTCGGGCTTCCCTATGTGCCGGCCCTTATCGCGGCGGTGGGCGGCGGAGTGATCTTTAGCCTTATCGTCGGGCTTCCGGCCATTCGCCTTCGTAGGGACTACATCGCTCTGGTGACCTTCGGATTTGGCGAGGCGATTATCGCGATCCTCAACAACACCGCCAGCGTGACCGGCGGCGCCATGGGTCTTGTAGGTATTCCTCCGCGGACCACTCCGCTTACGGCAATCGGCTCCGCTCTGATCATGATCGTCTTGGTCCGCAACTTCAAACAGTCGCGCTTTGGGCGACAGTGCCTGGCCCTCAAGGCGGACGAGATTGCCGCGGGCGCCATGGGCATCGCCGTGCATCGTGTGAAGCTATTGGCCTTTGTGTTTGCCGGCGCCATTACGGCCTATGCCGGCGCCTTGTACGGCTTTTATACCACCTACGTCGATCCGTCGATTTTCGCGTGGACCCTTAGCGCCGAGTGGATCATCATCGTGTTTTTTGGGGGCATCAACAGCTTGACGGGAAGCATCGTCGCGGCGCTGGTGCTGACATCCTTGCCCGAAGTGCTGCGGGCCGCCGCCGAGTGGCGAATTGTGATCTACAGTGCGATTGTTCTTTTTATTATCAACTTCCGGCCAAAGGGAGTCTTCGGCGAGTACGAGCTTCCCATCTGGAAGACGATCCGCGCCGGCGTTGCCGCGCTGCTTGGGCGCCGCGAAGGGAGCAAACACCGTGAGCGATAACTCCCACGCAAACACCGGTGCCCACAACGCTGGAGGTGCGCACGCGAACGAGCACATTCTTCTTACGGCGCGAGGACTCTCTAAACGCTACGGCGGCGTCCAGGCCGTCGGCGGAGTCGATATAGACGTTGAGCGCGGCCGCATCGTCAGCATCATCGGACCCAACGGCGCCGGAAAGACAACGGTGTTCAACTTGCTGTCCGGAGTGGACAAGATGGATGCGGGAAACGTGGAGCTGGACGGTCACGACCTTACGGGACTCAAGCAGCATCACATCTCCAAGATGGGGGTAGGCAGGACCTTCCAGAACATCCGCCTTTTTAAGGGATTGTCGGTACTCGAAAACGTCATGACCGCCATGGACGCCCGTGGCCACTACACGTTCTGGGAATCCCTGGTCCACTTTGGTCGCTTTGGACGAGAAGAGCGGTCCAACGTGGAGCACGCGCGCGAGTATCTAGATGTGGTGGGCCTGTTGAATCTTGCAACCGCCAGACCCGAGGCCCTCTCGTACGGCCACCAGCGGCGCCTCGAGATTGCCCGGGCCCTTGCCTGTCAACCAAAAGTTCTCCTTCTCGACGAACCGGCAGCCGGGCTGAACCCGGGAGAAATCGATCGCTTTGTCGATCTCTTACGTAGCCTAATGGAACGCTACGACCTCACGGTCTTGCTTATCGAGCATCGTATGCGTCTTGTTATGAGGCTCTCTCATCACGTCTACGTAATGAACTTTGGCAAGATTATCGCGGAGGGGGAACCAAAGGCGGTTGTGGCCGATCCGGCGGTATCAAAGGCCTACATCGGGGAGAAGACACGTGCTCACGATTAGAGACCTATCGGTAAACTACGGTTCGGTCGTGGCTCTCCAAGCCGTTTCTATGGATGTTGCGGAGGGGAAGATCACCGCCCTTATAGGCGCGAACGGAGCAGGGAAGACGACAATGCTCAACACGATTAGCGGGCTGGTCCGGCCCAAGTCGGGGACGGTCGAGCTAGACGGCCGGCGTTTGCCCCGTGAGCCCCATCGGATTGTCGGTCGTGGTGTTGTGCAAGTACCGGAGGGTAGACGGATTTTTGCCGGCCTGTCCGTCAAAGAGAATCTGAGGATCGGTGCCTACAGGTCTCAAGAGGACATGTCCTCTCGAACCGAAGAGATGTTTGAGCTTTTTCCACGATTGGCGGAGCGGAAGGACCAGCAGGGAGGTACGTTGAGCGGCGGGGAACAGCAGATGCTTGCAATCTGTCGCGGACTTATGGCTCAACCCAAGGTTCTGCTCTTAGACGAGCCCTCGTTGGGCTTGGCGCCGGTCCTTGTGAACGAGGTGTTTGATCTTGTGGAACGTATAAGCTCCATGGGAATTACCGTGTTGTTGGTCGAACAAAACGCCCAGCAGGCGCTCACAGTGGCCGATCGGGCCTACGTCCTGGAAACGGGCAGTGTTGTGCTTACCGGTCGTGGACCGGAGCTGCTCGAGGATCCGCTGGTTCGCTCGGCCTACCTCGGCGCCGCGGAGGACTCACATTGATCTGGGAACCCGCGATTTACGAACACAAGGCGGCCCTCATAGGTCGAACTCCCACCGAGGTCTCGAAGGATGCGTTCCTCCTGTCGGAGGCCCTTGTTGCCGAGGCGGAGACCTACCACGCCGATTACCTCACGGCGGGAATAGATGTGTACAACCTGGAGGCCGAGGCCTGTGGTGCCGAGCTTATTGAGAGTTCTATGGTCTCCGCCGCGGAGATACCGATCCCGCGGTGGAATCTCGAAGCCGAGTTCGCTGTCGGCACAGCGGGCCGGGAGCCGGCCGAGCCGGATTTCCGTCGGGTCGGGCGCTTTACCGCGGTCATCGAGGCGGCCGAGCGCGCGCGGGACAAGCTCGCGCTCTCCAGCGCATCCACGCCGATCTTGCGGGTTGCGGCGAGCGGACCGGTGAGCATCGCAACAAAGCTCGTCGGTACCGAATCACTTCTCGTGGCCGCCGCCATGGAAGAGCCGTCGGCGGCAAACGCCCTCGCCTACGCAACACGTCTCTGCCTGCAGTGGAGTAACATGATTCGTGCTGCCGGCTTTGATGTGTTGATCGTAGACAGCTCCGCATCGCCGCCGCTTTTTGGTCCAAGCCTCTACGGGTCTTCCGTGGCTCCGTGTCACCGGCAGGTCATGAATTTCCTGCGCGACTCGGGGCAGAAAGTGCGTCCGCTTATCATGGGCGGCGATACGGTCGAGATTGCCGCGGCGATAATTGCCACCGGTGCCACCTCGCTTATATGCGACTTCGCCGCCGACGCGGCGAAGTTTGCCGCGGCGTTGGCGGTGCCTGCCGCCCCCACCGACGTGCCGCCAAACGCTGCGGCGCGCACCGGGGCTGCTCGGGGCACCGACGGCATTGTGAACCGGCGGTCGGCCCCGCCCGGGGAAGCGGACGCGCCCCTCGCGGTCCGGCGCAACATCGCCCCCTCGGCGATCAATGACGTCGCTCGCAGAGACGAAGTCGCCGACCAGGCCGCCGTGGACCTTGCCGTGCTGCCCGGCGCGATCCTTGGTACGGGCATCCTGTCCTACGAGCAGGACCCACAGACGGTGCTCTCCTTCCGCGACGCGGTGGCTGCGCGCGTGGGGTGAGCGTAGGGCGACGAGCCGGGTAAAAACGGCACGGGCCGGGAACGCTAAAGGCACCGCCGGCGTGACGTCGATCTCGGCAAAAATGTGTACATAGACGGAAAACTTCTGAATATCGCTCCGCTCGCTTCCGTGGGTTATCAAAACCGTCCGGCCGGGTTGTGTCTGAACTAAGCGCCATAGCCGCCTCGTTCAGCGACGCAGAATCTCTACTCGATCAGAACGGCTACACGGATCGCTTGGCGGTCCCGGTACTTCTGTTTCGGATTGAGCTGCGCGGAACGTACGTCCTCCGAATCGAGTGCTTCGCCGTGATCTTACCATTCGATGCATCGAAGCCTCGGCGGAAGTTCTCGCAGGGGTCTACCGGAATTGGTGCGTCCTTGGAAGGGACCTCGAGTTTGCTTGTCGGCGGACCTTTGTACACGCACCAAGTGCGCCACTGTCCGGTGGGATCCCCCGGACAGCGGCACCGCCTGGAAGCTTTTCCTCCGCGACGGTGTTTTCGGGGATTCACTACCTCCCGCCACACCCCTGCCGGACTTCCTGATTGGAGCTCATGCCGAGGTATTAAAGTGCCCGCTCGCTACGGCAGACACGGGCAGGTTTTCGACATACTTCCCCAACCTTACGTTGTTAACCCCGGAAGAACCGAGCTGAGCACGCATGGCGTGCCTCAAGCACGGCGCCTCGCCCTCGGTCTTATCGGTACGCCTCGCTTCGGTGAGCGGCGCGTCCATTGCGGCGGACAAGTTGGTGTAGTCCTCCAGGTAGAGTTCGATCGCCTGGCGGACTATCTCTGCGCGGCTTCGGCGCATTGCGGCCGCCGCCGCGTCGAGCGCCCTCACCGTATCGTCCGGCAGACGGGCCGTTATTTGACTCACTCTTGTCTCCTACGAGGAGGATCCCGAAGACACAATGTCGAGGTCAAGTGATGCCGTGTAATGTCATCGACATCACAGCGAAGCGTTGTGATAACACAAAACGGGATGTCCGGAAGTGACTGTCAATCCTGGTCTTCATCCGCTCGCTCCGCAAGCACGTAGGCCCGTAGCAGCTGCTCGTATCTCATGATGTAAGCGACAATCAGCCGATACGGAGTCCCTGTTAGTTCCACGGGCTGCCTTTCGGATCGCGAAAGCCTTTTTAGTCTTTCGGCTGCGGTGAATACTTTCTGTACGTACCGTCTTGCCGCCGGCGGGTTGTCGAGACCGAGGTAATCCGCGACATCTTGGAGATCGGAGAGGTCCGGCTCTGTCCAGATCAGTCGAGCCACTTCGCCATCTTTTTCTTGGCTTCTTCCTCGGAAAGAGTGCGGTTTTTTATCAACGCGCGTTCGCCGCGAACCATGCAGTGGCCTCCGGCACGTCCCGTAGCGCCGGCGATACTGCCTGCATGTAGAAGAAGGCGGCGACGTACCAATGCGCCGACCGCCGAGCGCCAAAACGAGTCGGCCGGACGTTGCCGGGTCTGGGATCGTAGTCGTCGTGCATCATCGATCCTTCGTTCCAGAAACTCATGCGTTGTCCTCCTCCCCCAACCACGTCTCCACGGCGAACTCGTCGGCGTCGGTCCATGGCGAGATGCTCAGTGATTCCGGATGATCCCACCCCGAGTACACGCGGCTCATGAGCTCGCGATAGTCGCCGGCCTCGAGGTGTTCTCGGCGGAACGCTTCGAAGGCGCGGCGATTGTAGGCTCGGACCCGTTTTGCAACCGCGCGATAGTCAACGATACTGTGGAGCTTTGCATCCATCTCCCGCGCGGTTTCCGGATACTCGTGGATGTAATCGTGGCACTCCGCGGGATCGGTGTCCGGCCGGAAGAGCTGCGGAGCGAAACCGTCCCAGGCGACGTACTTCCACTCGCCCTGTCTGAGCATAAAGCCGCTTGTCGGAGAGGTGGTCCCGTGAAACTCGGACAGGACCCACTCCCGTCGGGTGGCCCGCTCACCGTGCAACTCAGGGACAAGCGATTCGCCGTCGAGGGGAATGCCGATGGGTGATTGGGCGCCTACTGACCCTACAAGCTCGGCGAAGGTCGGGTAGAGATCTACAAGTGAAGTGAGCGCCTCAACGCGTCGGCTCTTGGCAACTCCCGGGCCCGAAAACACCAGGGGCACGCGGGCCGACGGCTCGTAGAAGCTCATCTTATGGAATTGTCGGTGCTCCATTGCCATCTCTCCATGGTCGGAGGAAAACACTACCATCGTGTCGTCGGCGATCGACGATTCACGAAGCGCAGAGAGGGTTGCGCCCACCATTTCGTCGACCTCGGCGATCATCGCCATGTAGACCCGTCGGACAAGCTTGACCATCTGCTCGGAGAATCCGTGTCGCCAGGCTTTATGAACCTGCTGAAAGTGTTGCACCGGATGGACGGACTCGTCTGCGGACGGAACGTCTGACACAGCCTCCGGGATACGGTCGAGGTAGTAGCGTGAGGTGTGGAAGCCCGGGTGGGGCTGGTCTAGACCGAGGTACAAAAAGAGCGGCCGGCCGCCGCGTGAGCCCGACGGGCGGCCGGCGGCGCCGGCTCCAGCGTTTGCCGGGCTCCCGCCGCGCGCGCGGATCGCCTCTACAGCTCGGTCGACGCGCGACCAATCGCCCGTGCTCACACGACGCTCGCTGCTTTCGTCGACGGTGGGTGCAGGCTCGTTGTAGGAGGGGCGCATGATTCCCGCCGGCCCCAGCCACGGCGTTACCCGCGCCCGGATCGAGTGCGATCCGGAAAGATAGTCCTCCTTGCCAAAACGCACGACGTCGTAGCCCGACTCCCCGAGATGATCAAACAGCGTTTTGTTTCCCTCGAGTCCCTTGAAGTTGTTCCACCCCTCGCAGTGGTGCGTGAAGGTGCCGCTTAGCATCGATGCGCGCGACGGGCAGCAAATCGGGTTGTTGCTGTAGCAGCGTGTAAACGTCGTTCCGTCCGCGGCGAGGGTGTCGATGTTCGGCGTGGCATCGACCATGGCCGGATGGCCCATGTAGCCCGCAAGGCGGCCGTCCATGCTGTCCGTGTGAGTAAAAATAATGTTGCTCATCTGTGGCAGTCCTCCAGATTGTCGTTCGCCGCTATCTCTTATACTCCTAAAATAAGCGTGTTTGCATCTCAGCCCAAGTTCCGGGCGGGATTCCCGGGGTTGGAGGTTCGGTGGTCTTTTCCGTTGCGCGTGAGGTGTCCCGCCTGCGGCCGCGATTTCCAATGGCTCGCCTGAGCATGGCGAGCGGCTACGCGACTCTTGCCCGGGCGCAGCTAACATCTTCCGCCCGGTCCAGGAAGTATTTGAGCGTCGAGACTGCGGTTGCCCGGACCAGATCATCGTCGTCCTCCGTCCCGCTCCGGCACCACCGTGAAACCGCTGTCGAAGGCGTGCAATCCGGTTGTCTCCGCGTCGGAACGCGGAGCCGGTGTCGCGCCGTGCTGCTCATGCTCGATTCCGGTCCACGGCGGTCACACAAACTTCGGCAGCGTCCGGTACCTACACAACTTTGGCAACTACGCCTTATGTGCCGAGCACCCTCGAATCTGCCGTAAATGTTCGAGCACTCTTGTCGTCATGGCTATCCCACAGGAGTCGCGGGCAAAGCGCATACTCGGAGTGCATATTCGGAGCGGTTCGATTTCGAAGAACCGTGATTACCCGGCCGATTTGTACGCCCACGAAAAACCCTTGGGGCACTGGAACTACTCTAACGCGGTCGGCCGAGCGCCTGCCTACCCCTCGCCGCGGCGATACGCGCCGGAGCGCCTGTTCTTGCGTCTATTCTTCTCTTCGTACATCTTGTTGTCGATCCGGGTCACGATTTGGTCCGGGGTTTCGCCTTCACGATAGAGGCCGTAGCCAATACTAAAGCGCAGGCGGAACGGGGCGCCTGAGGCGGAGTTAAACTCCTCGGCAGCGAGTTTGAGGCGGTTCGCCGTTTGCTTGACCTCTTCTTCCGAGGTTGCAGTAATAAGCGCGACAAACTCGTCACCGCCATAGCGGCCGACCATATCGCGTCTGCGCAGTATCGCGCGGAAGATCTGGCCCGCCGCGCGAAGCGCCTCGTCTCCGGCCTTGTGCCCATGGTTGTCGTTTATCGTCTTGAAGTCGTCGAGGTCTACCATGATTACTCCAAACGGCTCGCCTCGGCTCTGAACTCTACGGACAAGTGCCTCGTCCAGTTGTCGTCGGTTGGGGAGCCCGGTCAAGTAGTCGGTGTTGATGCGCGTGTTTTGCACGTTGATGTAGACCAGAAAAACCGAAAGGGTAAGGGCGCTCCAGATCACGTTGGGCTCGTAGAGCGCAACCTGCACCACGGCGGCCACACCTGGAAAGATTGGAAACAAGAACATTGAGTAGAACTGCTTTCCGGCAAAGATCCGACGATGGTGGATGAGGTACGCGGCCGCAAACAGAATCGACCCAAAGTTCAACGCGGCGGTAAAACCATAGCCCGGACCGCGCTGATAGATGTTGTCGTCACTGATCGAGAAAAGGAGGCCGGTTGCCGGGGAGAGAAGCGCCGCGATCCCATGGACCACGACAACCGCGATCCCAACGACATGGATTGTCCGGTAGAAGCGGCTCTTTCCGTGTATCTGGTACTCCACGTACAGAAGCCAAAACAGCGCCGGCGCCGGGTTCAACGCGAAGAGCGCGGCGTTGGAGCCCTCATTGATAAGCCGGGCGCCTGCGACGTTGACGCCGTTGACCGATCGGGTGAGCATTTCGACCGCCAAGATTATGGCGTTAAAGGCCAATAGGCCGTAGAAAAGCCGCTGGTCTCTAGGCGGAGACTGGCTTCCGCGACGCGAGCTGAAGTACACAATTGCCAAAACGACCAAGGCGTATGGATTCCAACCAAACTCACTAAAAAACTGCACTATGCGCGTTCCCTTCCAAGGCTGTTTTGGAAAAGATACGAGAAAACCGACCATAGTGGAAGCGTGAGGAGCCTGCGCTCACCTGCCCCAGCCACGGGCCTATCGCTCCACCGGCATCGCCCATCGCCGTGTCCTCTATTATAATCGACGGTACGCATGGCTACCACACGGATCCTATACATCGGAACATACACAAAACGAAGGGCCCAAGCCCGGCTCGCTAACGCCACGGCGTCACACGCCCACGGGGGCGGCGGCGCACCAGGCGGCGGCCCGATAGGCGGCGGCGCGCCATGCGGCATCCTGGTCTGCGAGTATAATCCGGAAAACGGAGCGATCACCCCGCGTTCCGCTGCGGGGGACACGGACAATCCGTCGTGGGTCACAACCCATCCGGTCCTCCCGGTCCTCTACGCCGTCAGCGAAGCCGGACGGCCGGAAGGTGGGGCAATCCATTGCTACGCTCGTGCGCCTGAGGCAGGCGATCTGTCGTTTATGGGCGAAGTCCCAAGCGGGGGCCGGGGACCCTGTTATGTATCCGTTAGCAATGACGGACGCTTTGCCTTTGCCGCGAACTACAACTCCGGCACGGTTTCGTCGTATCGCGTGGTGGCGGACGGGATGCTTTTGGGGCCGGTATCTACCATTCAACACAACGGCAGCAGCGTAAACGAGGCCCGCCAAGCGGCGGCCCACGCACACCAAGCCTACCCGGACACAAGCGGCCGATTCTTACTCGTGCCTGATCTGGGAACCGACAGGGTTGAGGTCTACGAGATTGACCGCGAAACCGGAGCACTTGATAAGAGCCGACTCTCGATTTCGATAGAGCCTGGCTCCGGACCACGGCATGTCGCCTTTTATCCCGACGGGTCGTTTCTCTACCTTGTAAACGAACTCTCTTCGACGGTTGCGGTAATCTCGTGGCCGGTTACCCGGGAGGCGCCGCGCCGGCCGGACGCGGCGACCACGGCGGGCCGGGCGGGCCATAAAGGACCTGCGGTTATTCAGACGATATCAACCTTGCCCGACGATTTTGGCGGCGCCGGCACGACTGCGGCGATACGCTTGCATCCGTCCGGGTGTTTTGTCTACGCATCAAACCGGGGCCACGACTCCGTGGCGATCTATCGGGTCGGCGGCGACCATAGACTTGAATCCATCGGGTGGGCGTCCACCCGCGGAAGAACGCCGCGCGAAGTCAATCTGAGTCCCGACGGCCGGTTCCTGTTTGCCGCCAACCAAGACAGCAATGCCATCGTAACATTCGCGATCGACCAGTCCTCCGGTCTCCTTAGCTTTGTCCGGTCAACTGAGGCAACCCGCCCCGTGTGCCTGCACTTCGCGTAGTCGGGGTTCTCGGCCTCCCGCCTCCGGCCCACGTCGCGGCCATACCCCCGTGTCGCTGTCTTGCGGCGGTTGCTCTCACGGGCTACTCTTTGGCCCGTATGCGTGCCGATCGAAGTTTGTGCAAGCCGTATTCCTCACAATTCATGTTGCTGTTTTCTGATTTGCCGGACGACGTCTTTGACCGCCGCGCCTGTTACCCCACCTGGTATCCCACCTGTTATCTCACATGGAGCTTCCCGGGCATTGTGGCCCACATGGCGCAAACCGTGATGGGAGTACACCACTCATGATCACATCAGCCCGCCTTATCATCGAGTACATGGTCGGCATGACCCGCGACGAGTTTCTTTCAGATTCGCTGCGCCACGACGCCGTGATACAAAGAGTGTTGTTGCTCGGCCGGTGTTCGAGCCCGACGGAAACCGCGCGCCGCGCGACGCAGCCGCACGGCGCGCACATGCCCGCAGGCAACGGCGGCGTCGACGGCAAAAGCAACAAGTCGGGGATACCCGCCTTCTCTGTCGCCGAGATTACGCCTGAGCTCGCGTGGGACATCCGGCGCCGGACGGTGGCCACGATGCTTGAAAACCTCGAGCCGCCTCTCTACCCGCGGCTCACGGTGGCCGAGCTCGAGGCCTTGGACGCACCACCGGTTGCGCTAATCGTGCCTGATAAGAGTCGCTATGATGCGTTTGTGGACTACGCCGAGGGTGTGCTACGGCACGATGGTCACCGGTATGGTGACTTCCTCGACCTCGATAAGCAGGGGCGACGGAGCTACTTCGAGGACAAGCAGCTGCGCGAGCTGCCGCCCGATGCGCCTCCCGGTTTTGTGCGACAGACACATCTATGGGTCGTCTCCCCCAACGATCAACTCCTCGGCATTGTTCGCTTTCGTCACCATCTAAACGACGCCCTCCGCTTGGAAGGCGGTCACATTGGCTACGAGGTGGCGCCCGCCTTCAGACGGCGCAACGTTGGGACAATCGCCCTCCACCGGACCCTCGTCTGGATTCGCGAAAACCGGCCGGAGCTTGCCGATGTGCTTATCACCTGCGACCATGACAACGTCGGCTCTCGCAAGATCATTGAACGCAACGGCGGCCTATTGTGTGGCACCGGTATATCAAAGCGAAGCGGGAAAGAGGTTTTTCGTTTTGTGATCGACCTGTGACCGATTTCCGGTTGGGGCAATCGAGCTCACGCATACAGCAAATCGGCTGTGGCTCTAACGGCAGGTCGCCGGCCGGGCTTACCAGACCCGATCGACTTCCAGACCTACGATGTAGGCGTTTCCGAGCTCTTGCCGTTTGTGAATAAAGGGCGTTCCAAACACGGTGACCCAGGAGTCCGTGGAAAGGCCCGCACGCTCACCGGCAGACAGGTCGGTCAAGGGTACGGTGATCCGATCCATCCCTCGCCCGATCGACAGACCAAGCCCCGACTCGCTCTCATCGGACTGCACGACCTGTCCTTGTAATCGCAGGTCGCCGACGCCGGGCACAAACGTTACCGCAAACGCCAAGAGGCTGTTGGTATCGTCGCGTCCTTCCTCCGGAAGCTGGCCAAACAATTGCACAAATCCGCCGAGCTCCGCCATGGTCGTTAGCTCCTCCACCGCAGCTTCCATGCCGCTCAGCATTGTTGTTCGCGCAGAGAGGTCGATCTCGATTCCCTCGCCGGTCCGCAGCACAAGGCCGAATCGATCATCACCTACCGGAACCACCCAGCCGTGGTGCGCATACCGCCACGGCCGCATAAGGACCGGAAACTCGGGCCAGACGCTGCTCGAAAACGCAACGCCGCCCATAACCTCGACGGCGTTTGGTTCGCTCGCGCCCAAGTACCATTCCATGTTGATTTGAACCGGATGTCCCTCAAGGCGGGAGATGTAACTGGACTCCAGTGGAATACCCACACGAGCGCCGTTCACGAGGAGAATGTCCCCATCGATGTATCCATCGGCGTTAGGAGTCCGGTTCTCCACCGGGAGAATGGTCCCGTGAAGGTCGCCGTTGAGATAGGCGGTCGCGAGTCCCCCGTCAACCTCATGAGGGCCGATGGAGCTTAGGTGATATACCAACGAACCGTCGGATTCGCGTTCCACCGCCACGGATGCAAACAGTTGTCCGTACTCCACAAGGCGCCGTGCCTCTTGCTCCACAAGATCAACTTCGACCGGATACATCGTCACCGTGTCCAGGTCGATGAGGGTGTAGTTCCCATTCGGGCGGGTAAGGACAACGTTCTGCAGATGACTGACAATCTCGCCCGGGGTCGGTTCGGCCGCCTCGATGCTGGTTACCTCGAATAGTATCTCCTGAATACCGATCGTCGGCGTTGGTCGAGTCAGGTACGGGCGACCCGCGGCAACGACCCGCCGTCCAAGCAAGCCCTCAGGCCGGGACTCGAGAGGAATTTCGCGGCGTCCCGCGGAGGTCTCTGTAATCAGCTTGACGGTAGATGGAGTTTCGCCCCCCGGTCCGACGGCGGTTCCCTCATATACTATGCGTCCCTCAACGGAAATCTCGTCAGCCCTCGGGGCTGCCACGATAGACTCGGCGATGAGCATATCACCTTCCATCACGCCACGAACCCGAACACCGCGCCCGTAGAGGCTCTCCGCGTTATCCCTCACCGCGCTTACATCAATCGGCGTGGAGGCAAGCCCGTCCTCGTAGAGCACCCACCGGTCGGTGAAGCTAATCTGCCTTTCCGCGGCACCGGGACGCAGACTGTCGGTTGGACTCCTATGGTCCACCCAGTTGAAGAGATTTCCAACAATCGTGACCCGGTTCGCCTCCGCTTCGGCTTGCGCTGCCTCCCGGGCTGCTTCCTCCTCGGCCATACGACGGGCCTCCAATTGGGCATCCCACGCAGCGTTGACTCGCTCCGCAATCCCAGCGCTGAAACCCGGTGCGGCAACAACCGCCGACAGAACTAAAAAGAGAATTCCCACACGTCTTGGCAAACGCCGTGATGTCATTGCTTCCTCCCTGATGGTCGTGTCCGGCCCAAGTGCCTGACTGTAATGCTATGAATTATACTGTTCCGGTGCAAGTACTTCTTTTTAGA
>CAZFLD010000042.1:0-37072 GCA_964519835.1 uncultured Spirochaetales bacterium | reverse complement strand
GCGGAACGGGAAGATGCTTCAGCATGTCCACAAACTTGGCGAGACTCCACGGGGCCATAACAAATTCGCGAGAAAACAGTCCCGTTACGCTCCAGCCGAAGTAGCGAAATGCCAAAAACATCAGAATCATCGCCAGCAGAAAGTTCGGGACGGCAAGTCCGATAAAACCGAGAAAGGTGAATAGGTAGTCAGGGAGCGAATACTGGTGCGTGGCGGAGTAGACGCCGATGGGAATGGCGATCACGTACGTGACCAGGAGAGTTCCCAGGGTAATAATTGCCGACAGAAGGATCCGCTCCCGGATGAGGTCGATGACCGGCTCGTTGTAGATAAACGACTCGCCTAGATCGCCCTGCAACAGATTGCCCGCCCATCGGAAGTACTGAAGATACAACGGCAAGTTGAGGCCGTAGCGTTCCTCGTAACTCTCGAGCACGGTTCGGTCGACCGTCACGCCGATTTCGCGCAACCGTGTCATCAGGGTGGTGAGGTAGTCACCAGGAGGGAGTTGAATAATCACAAAAGAAACGACGGAGAGCATGACAAGCAGGATGACCATGTAGATCATCCGCCGTACGATGTATCCTGCCACGGAACAAACCTCCCACGCACTCACAACATACCGTGGGGGAACGGCCGGAGTGCAGACGAGAGGGATAGAACGTTACCGACACTAACACATGCCGGACGCGGATGCAACCGAAATGAGCACAGCCATTCTATTGCTTCTGCCGCTAGGTAGGCGGTTGGTGAACGACGCGCGGGTCAGTGGTCCCGAGGAGGAGCGGTGGACGCTCGAACTACCAACTGTGGCGTAAAAAAGACCTCTCTCGGCCGGGTCGGACCGGCCTCAATCTCTTCAAAAAGGAGCTCCACGGCTGCGTTTCCCAGCTGGCTGCGGAAGGTGGTCATAGTAGTGAGCTTCGGGCGCAGAACCGTCGCCGCCGGGATATCGTCGTGACCAACAATCGAGATGTCCTCAGGGATTCGTAGACCGGCGTCGAAAATCGCCTCGTACGCGCCCACGGCCATCCGGTCCTTGGCGGCGAATACCGCGGTAGGCGACGATTCAAGAGCAAGGAGGCGCCGCATGCAGGCGAATCCCCCCTCACGGGTAGGCGGTGCTTCTTGAATGTATTCCGGAGGGACCTGGAGTCCGTTTCGCCGCATTGTGGTCTTGTACCCGTGCAAACGTTCACGACCGGAGAAGGCGGTCAGATCCCTAGCGATATGGGCGATGCGCACGTGGCCTTGCTCAATCAAGTGAGCGGTCGCGGTGCCGGCTGAGCTTACGTTGTCTATGGCGATCGTGGAGATCTCCGGGTGAGGGTCCTCCCGGTAGATGCGGACCAACGGCAATCCTTGCTTGTGCAGCCACTGCAGCTCTTCGAGGCCCTCATCAAAAAACGGGACGATTATGCCGTCTACTTCCTTGCTCTCCATGATCCGGGTTGCCGCAACCTCCATCTCCGGATTCAGTTCGGTGTCGAAAAACATAACCGAATAGTCGCGCTCGCGGGCCGCGGCGACGATTCCCTTGGCGAGTTCGGGGAAATTCGGGTCCGCGATGTCGCGGACAAGGAAACCGATCACGTTGGTTCGCTGGAGGGCTAGATTCCGCGCAGTACCACTGGGGAAAAACTTGAGCTCGTCGATAACGCTGAGGACTTTGTTCCTCGTCTCCAGGTTGACATCGGGTTTGCCGTTGAGCACGCGCGAGACAGTGCTAATGGAGACGTGAGCCTGTTCGGCTATGTGCTTGATCGTCATGCCTGTCTGTCCCGAAGGGGTACTCTGAGGATAGACCACACCTCGAGAGCGATACAAGGTAGGTGACGCTTTTTCTTGACAGGTCGTCGGGATCGCCCTAAGCTGGGTCTGCAGCCGTCGGTAACGGTCTCGGTACCGGTACCGATGGGTGGTAGTGCGTCGAGCAATCGTCGCAAAGTCAGAATCAAGGATCGTGCAGGTGCAATCCGCGTTGCTCGAGGTGGAAGACCTCCAAACCTACTTCTTCACCGACGATGGCGTTCTCACCGCTGTGGACCATGTTTCGTTCGAGGTGCGGCGCGGCGAGACGGTGGGCATTATCGGGGAAAGTGGGTGTGGCAAGAGCATAACCGTGCAGTCGGTGCTTCGGATTGTGCCTCCGCCGGGTCGAATTGTCGGTGGCAGCATTCGGTTTTTTCCCGCCGACCAGGACCCGATCGACCTGGCGAGTCTCCCGAAAAACGGAAACGCGATCCGGTCGGTCCGCGGCCGACTGATCTCCATGATCTTCCAAGAGCCCATGACCAGCCTCTCACCGGTCCACACTATCGGCAACCAAATTACCGAGGTGTTGCTGCTGCATCAGACGAAGGACGAGGATGAGGCGCATCGTCTTGCTGTGGAGATGCTGGAACGAGTCGGCATACCCAAGCCCGAGGAGCGGATGGGAACGTATCCGCACCAACTATCCGGTGGGCTGCGTCAGCGGGCGATGATCGCCATGGCGTTGGCGTGCCGACCGGCGCTTCTCATCGCGGATGAACCCACAACGGCGCTGGACGTCACGATTCAGGCGCAGATATTGAAGCTGATGAGCGACCTAAAGACGCAACTCGACATGTCTATCCTGTTTATTACCCACGATTTAGGCGTCATTGCCGAAATGGCGGACCGGGTTGCCGTGATGTATCTGGGCCGACTCGTCGAGACAGGAACCACCGTCCAGGTATTCGACAATCCGCTGCACCCGTATACCCGCAAACTCCTGAGGAGCATTCCCATGGTGGGGCGAAAGGCACGGACCAGGCTCGACGCCATTGAAGGCACCGTACCCACGCCTATCAACCTGCCACACCGATGTTCGTTTATGGATCGATGCTCGGATGCGATGCCCGGGAAGTGCGATCAGGGGATACCGGCCCTTGTAGAGATCGAACCAGGGCACACGTGTCGCTGTTTTCTTCACCACGGAGAGTTGGAGCCGGCACATGCGTGAGATGCAAACGTCTCCCGTTGCCGACCAGGACGTGGGAATGGAGACCGGAGAGATTCTGCGTCTTAGCAATGTAAAGAAGTACTTTCCCATAGAGAAGGGATTTCTCCGCCGTCGTGTGGGTACTATCAAGGCTGTAGACGATGTGTCGCTTTCCGTTTTCGAGGGCGAGGCATTGGGGCTCGTTGGTGAAAGCGGTTGCGGCAAGACAACGCTGGGACGCTGCATCATGCGCGGACTCAAGGCGACCGACGGACGTATACTCTTTCGACCCTATGATACGACCTACGACCTCAATTCTCTGGATGCTAAGACCCTCCGGGGTATCCGGCGCCACATTCAGATGGTGTTCCAGGACCCATTCTCGTCGCTGGATCCCCGAAAGACGGTCCTGGAGATCGTTGGAGAGCCGTTGGTCCACGCGACCAATTCCCGCCGCGCGGATATCGAGGCGCGGGTGCGGGAGCTCATGGACGTCGTAGGCCTCAATGTGCGCCACATCAAGCGCTACCCGCACGCATTTAGCGGCGGGCAGCGGCAGCGGATTGGAATAGCCCGGGCGCTGGCAACAAGCCCCAAACTGATCATTGCCGACGAGCCCGTGTCCGCGCTGGACGTTTCGATTCAGGCCCAGATCCTCAATCTGTTGCAAGACCTCCAGCAGCAATTTGGTCTGACCTATGTCTTTGTTGCGCACGACTTGAGTGTCATCGAGCACATCTCGGATCGCGTCGCCGTGATGTACGTCGGCAAGATTGTAGAGTTCGCGGAGACTGAAGCGGCGTATCTCTCACCGCGGCATCCGTATACCGAGGCACTTCTGTCCGCCATTCCGAAACCGAGCCCACATCGGGAATCTGACCGGGTACTGCTTCAGGGGGAGGTTGCGAATCCGGCGCGGCCGCCGTCGGGATGCTACTTCCATCCCCGGTGTCGCTATGCGAAGGAACAGTGCCGTACAACGACTCCTAAACTGAGGGAGGTCGCGCCGGGTCACTTTGCCGCGTGTCACTTCTCGGAGCAGTTGCAGCTCAAGGGCGTCGAGTAGGCGTACCGACCCGACGTGCGGCGAAAGGCCGCCGGTGAGGATTTTCTTGCGCCCGGCTTGGTATCATGCTAAGATGGTTCCGAAAGCGCTACCGGTAGCGCTTCCAAGTCTATTATGGTGACGAGTAAGGGATAGAACGGACGGCAGAATGCTATCACGAGCTGACTTGCTTTCGGATACGGAACTCCTGATCTCCAAGGCTCAGGGGTGTATGGCGGCGTTGGCCGTTGGAGACGCCATGGGGGACATTGGACGCTCCGACGAGTACCGCCGCCGCTACGGGATCGTGACCAACATGTATCCCGGCGCAGCCAGCACGGACGACACCGAGTTCGCCGCGCTAACGGCCCGCACGCTCTTGGACACGCGGGGAGTAATCACCTTTGCGTCGGTGGAAGCCGCATGGCGGCGGTACATCATTGACGCAGGTGGGATGGCGTCTCGCGGTGGACGGCCGCTCTACGGCGCGGTGCAGAATCTCGAGCGTGGACTCGGACCCCCACAGTCGGGTGTCGACAACGTGCTCAACAACGACGACGGGGCGGCAATGCGTACCGCCGCAATCGGGGTGGCATTTGCCGGCGATCCTCGCCGTGCGGGCGAAGTAGCCGCCGTCGAGGCGCAGATCAGCCATCACAAGAGTGGTGTCTGGGCGGCTCAGGCCGTGGCATCCGCCGTTGCGGTTGCTATGGTGAACGGCAAACCGGAAGAGATCGCCGAGTGGATGTTCAGTTGTATTCCGGACGACACTTGGCTGGCGCGTTCGATGGCAAAGGGCCGGACGATGTGCGCTCAGGCTCAAGGCGTCGGCGACGTCTGGGAGCAGTTGCATACGGAGTTTTTTACGCCCGAGCATGCCGTCGTGGAAGAGGCGCTCCCTCAGATCTACGGTATCTCCTACCTTACAAAGACGGACTATGGCGACGGCATGTTCTGGGCGGCAAATTTCGGCAGAGATGCCGATACCATCGCCGCCGTGGTGGGTGCCATAGCCGGTGCTCGCCATGGTCTTGGTCAAATCCCGGTTCATTGGGTTGAAGCCGCGCGAAAACCGGCCGGAACCTGTTTGGCTTTCGCGGCGGACGAGGACATGGTGGATCTGGGAAGTGAACTAGCGGCGCTCGCGCAAGAGCTGGGGTAGTGTTGAAGTGCGGTTGACGGCGATCGGAGCGGTGATGATTCTCACTGTCTCTCTTGCAGCGGAGGAACCACGAGCCGTGGTGCAGGGAACGTTTGAGTCACACAGTTTCGCCTCCGCCGTACTCGGCCGCGACTACCGGTATACCGTGTACCGCCCGGCCGAGTTTGATTCTGACGCACCATACCCTACGCTCTACCTGCTTCACGGCAGGGGAGACTCCATGGCTGCCTGGCGAGAGGCCGGGCAGGTTTTGGACCAATTGATTGCGTCCGGCCGCATTCCCGCGGTAATCGCGGTAATGCCGGATGTGCCGGCACAAAGCCGCGCCGGCTACTACGTGGATAGCGGCTATACCGGTGCAGATGAAAAGGCGCTTCCGGCGGAGCGAACGGAGACCGCTTTTTTTGCGGACTTGATTCCTCACATCGAGGAGCGCTTCCCGGTGGTAAGACATCGAAGTGGACGGGCGGTCGGCGGGTATTCTATGGGCGGCTACGGTGCTCTCCGCTATCTCCTGGCCCACGCGGATCTGTTCTCAGTCGGGATCATTCTGAGCCCGGCGGTCTACACCCCGCTTCCGCCCGAGGAGAGCAGTACCCGCGAGTTCGGAGCATTCGGCAACGGACAACTCTTGTTCGACGCGGAGACCTACGAGGGCCTCAATTATCCGGCGCTACTGGAAGACTATTCGGGAGGCCGTTATCCCGTCGAGGCGTTTATTGCCGTCGGCGACGACGAGTGGAAACACCCTGACCCCGAAGACGCCTTACATGACCTGGATGTGGAGGCGCATCTGCTCTTTAACCGGCTCTCCCGACGTCACGGCGTGAATGCTGAGTTCCGCGTCTACGACGGGGGGCACGACTGGACTGTGTGGAGGCGTGGCCTTGAAGAAGGCCTAGTAAATATGGCGAATCATCTTCGGTTGAGCCGATACCGCTGACGCGAAGATGTAGCAGTTTGGGAATACCTCTGCCACAAGCGGCAGAGACATCGAGGAGGAAGGGATGAAACAATTGTTACGCAGGACAGTATTGGTTCTGCTGGTTTCGACACTTGGCGTCTTCGCCACATGGGCGACCGGTGGCCGCGAGGCCGACGCAGGAGCGGCAGGAACAGGTTCCGGCCTGGAGGCGCCGATGCTGGCTGAGATGGTAGCGGCCGGAGAGCTTCCGCCGCTGGAAGAGCGTCTGCCCGACGAACCGGCGGTGCTTACGATGCTTGGCGAACCTGGAGAGTACGGCGGGACCGTGTACACCTTCGCGACGGGGGCGGACCCATGGCAGGACATGATGCCGGCACCGGAGATGAGTCCTCGGTTCCTGCAGATGGACATGAATGGCGACATTCGGGCGTCGCTGTTGTCGGACTGGGAGATATCTGACGACTACACCGTCGGTACCTTTACCCTCCGAAGCGGCATGAAGTGGTCGGACGGCGAGCCGGTAACGATGGAAGACGTGCGGATCGTCTACGACGTAATGCAGAACACCGAAGGGCTCACTTGGTGGAACCTGGACTACCCACGCAAAGGCTTCACGGTGGCGTTCGAGGCGCTTGATGAGTGGACATACCGGCTCACACTAAACAAGCCCAAACCTCGGTGGGAGGAAGAGCTCGCAGGCAATGCCGGCAACGAAATCATGAACATCCAGCCGTCCCATTGGTTGGGCCGTTGGCACCCGGACTACAATTCAAATGCGGAGAAAGAGGCCGAAGAGGCAGGCTATGCAGACTGGAAGGCCGCGTTTAATGCCCACTATAACCCCTACGGGATCACCGAGATGAAGCCGACGTTGCACCCGTGGTACGTCGTTACGGCGACGAGCAATCAGCGGGTGTTGGAACGTAATCCGTATTTCTACGGCGTAGATCCCGACGGACGTCAACTTCCTTACATAGACACGATTGTCACCCAGATCGTGGATTCTGGTACTTACGACCTAAATATCGTCTCCGGACAATCGGATATCGCCTATCTGCACGCCTCGTTCGACAACTTCACGCTCTTCAAGCAGAATGAAGCGGCGGGCGGCTACACCGTCTACCCCGTTCCGGGCCTTCTCGCATCCAGCGTCGCGATCATGGTGAATCACACCAACGATGATCCGGTGAAGCGCGATCTTTACCAAGATGTTCGATTCAAGCGGGCAGTATCGGTAGCGATGGACCGCGACGAGATCAACGACGTGCTCTACCGGGGCCAAGGGGTGGTGGGACAGACAACGGCCAAACCCAGTGAGCCCTGGTACGATCCGGCGTGGCTCGACGCCTATGCCCAATACGACACCGCTATGGCGGACCGTCTGCTCGACCAGGTCGGCATGAGAAACCGCGATTCGGACGGTTTCCGGCTCGGTCCGGACGGCAACCGATTCGAGATTATCTTGATGGTCACCGACGGAATCGTCATTGAAGGACCTGAGCTCGTCAAGGAGTTCCTTGAGGACGTTGGTCTAAGGACGGAGATCCGAAACGTTGGTGGCGACCTCTACCAGGAAGTGGTCGACGCAGGCGCGTACGACATGGCGATTGGTGATGTCGGGTACCTCCAGGAATATGAAGGATTCGCCGTCGGGGAAGACGAAGCATATTCGTTTGTTGCCCGCGACTGGTTCAACTGGATTGCCGCTAGCGACCAGGTGGAATCCGGCGAGGTGTCGCTGGGCGACTTCGAAGGCGGCCGCCTTCCCGGCGAGGAGCCTCCGGAGTGGGTCAAGGAGCACGAAGACGCGTTTGATCGTGCTCGACAGTTGCCTCCTTCGAGCGACGAATACGAGGAGCTTATGACCCTCATCTTTGACAACCAGGCCGAGCAGCTTATGCTCATCGGTTTGGTCGGGCAGGTCCCGGACCTGTTCATCGCCAAGACGTACGTGAAAAATGTGCCGGAGGGCTACAACCGTCGTCACATCTGGTTCGGCGAATTGGGCGAGTATGCGTACCAGTTCTGGATGGACCGGTAGTATCCGGCTCCCCTAGACGGATGGCGGCCCTTTCGGGCCGCCTTTTTTTTCCTCGCTGCACTCGGGAGGAGCCTTATGGCGCGTCTGCATGAATACCAAGGGAAAGAACTTCTTCGCGGTCACGGCGTCGCTGTTCCGGTCGGAGTCGTAGTCGGGACCGACGCAGTCGGGGACGACCAGGTCGCTGCCGACGCGGCTCCGACCGACATCCCCATGCCCGCGGTTGTTAAGGCGCAGGCGTTCACGACAAGCCGGCATGCCCAAGGACTGATCCGCTTCGCGCGGACGCCCGAGGAGGTGTGGTCGGCGATCGCGGAGCTCGGCAGGCGGACGATTGACGGATTTCCAGTGACCGAGGTGTTGGTAGAAGAACGCCTCGACATAGCGCAGGAGTTCTTCTTCTCATACTTCGTCGACGACGATTCGGGGACCGCGCGGTTTCTCTTTTCAGCGAGAGGTGGCAGTGGGGTGGAAGAGGCGCTGGCACACGACGCTACGTTAATACACCACGCCACGGTAGATACCGCGTCGCCCGTGCGTATCCATCGCGTGCGCGAGGTCATACGCCGCGCCGGTCTTTATGGCGGCGAGCTGCTTGCGCTTTCGGAGATGGTGACCCGCGCAATTCGGGCCGCCGTGGCAGCGGAGGCGCGATCGCTAGAGATCAACCCAATCGTGCGAACGACCGATGGACGTCTTGTGGCGGCGGACTGCCGCGTCAGCGTCGATGATTACGCGGTGTTTCGGCACCCGGAGCTCGGTATTGAAATCGCACGAGACTTTCCCCATCCGCCGTCCACTCTCGACCGCATTGCCTATGCGGTAGAGCGTGATGACTATCGAGGCACCTTTTACTTCGTGCAGCTTGCCGTTGGATTCACGCGTGAAGAGCGCTACGTGGGATTCCATGGAGCCGGTGGCGGTGGCTCCATAATGAGCATGGACGCCCTATCCCTGTATGGCTTCAAACCGGCCAATTACTGCGATACGTCCGGCAATCCTCCGGCATCCAAGGTCTATCGTGCGGCACGTATCATTGCCTCCCAGCCGAATATCGTCGGCTACTTCGGATCCGGTTCCGGGGTCGCTTCCCAGGAGCAGCTGCATTCGGCACGGGGTCTCGTGAAGGCGTTTCTGGAGATCGGGTTGGATGTTCCGGTGGTGGTTCGCCTGGGCGGCAATATGGAAGATGAAGCGATCCATCTGTTGGAGCACTACACACGGACGTTACCGGCACCGATTCGGGGATTTGGCAAAGATACCGGAGTTAGTGAGTGTGTGGCGGAGTTGGATAGGCTGGTGTCCGCCGAGGCCGAATCTAACGCCGGCAAACGCCGGAGGAGTACGGCCTCGCGACCTTCGTGGTTGAACGAGCCGGAAACGTATTCATTTTCGTCGCCTGCGGGAACCGTGCACTACCACCACCCCACATGCCTAACGTGCGGAAGCAAAGCTTGTATCACTAGCTGTGTACCGCAGATTCTGAAACTACACGATGGAGTGCCGATTCTGGCGATCGGTCGCGAAGAGGCGGCGCGCGGACGTTGCATCGAGTGTCTCGCCTGCGAAATAGAGTGCCAGGAGCACGGTGCCGGCGGTGGCTACATCCATCTCCCGATACCGGGATTGACGGACTCTCATAAGAGCGGCAACGACGCCGATTTGGGTGCGGACGCCGATTTGGGTGCCGCCGAGGGGGAGGATACGAGGTGAGCATTCTTGTCGACGGGAAAACCCGAGTCCTCGTTCAAGGGATTACCGGCCGAGAAGGCTCTGTACGGACGAAGCTTATGATCGACTACGGTACCCTCGTCGTAGCTGGTTGTACACCGGGAAAGCGTGGAGCATTGGTTCACGGGATACCCGTCTTCGATACGGTCGCGGAATGCTTCCAAGAGGCCGGCCCGATCGATGTCTCGGTGCTTTTCGTCCCGGCGCCACTCGTCCGCGACGCGGCAATCGAGGCGATGGAGGCCGGAGTCGGGCTGTGTGTGATCGTGCCGGACAAGGTGCCGCTTTACGATGTCCTCGAGATCTACGCCGCGGCAAACGCAAACCACGTACGATTCTTGGGCCCAAACACGCTGGGCACGCTCTCTCCGGGGAAGGCCGTCCTCGGGATGATTGGTGGACGGGCGGATAGCGCGCGCGACTGGTTCGCTCCGGGCAGCGTCGGTGTCATCTCGCGCTCGGGTGGCATGACTTCATCGCTTGGCTACTACCTGTGCCGCTGCGGGGCGGGGCTGAGCACGCTTGTCCACGTGGGAGGCGACAGTCTGGTGGGGATGCGGCAGGCTGAGGTGTGTAGAGCTTTTCAAGACGACCCGGATACCGATGTAATCGCGATGGTCGGGGAAATCGGCGGAAGCCAAGAGGAAGAGGTTGCGCTGCTGATCCGTGATCAGCTGATCACGAAACCGGTCTTCGCGTATGTGGGAGGAAAAGCCGCACGTAAAGGTGTCCGGTTCAGCCATGCAGGTGCGATTGTCGAAGCCGACCGTGGAAGCCACGGCAGCAAGGTAGCCGCGCTGCGCGCTTCAGGCGCTACCGTGGTGGACGATTTCGCCGAGCTCGCGCCGGCAGTCGCGCGTGTACTCGGCGTTGCGGCGGAGGATACGTGATGACGGACCAGAGTTCGCGGCGGTCACGGCCATGAGCCCCCCGCGTGTCGAAGGCGTCTCTTGTGAAGCGCAGATTGTCCGAAAACGTGCTCAGACTTCGAACGCCGCAAAGAAGGAAGCCGCGGCACGGTCGTACTCCTTTCCACATGCCGCTAAGGGGAGCCTCCGAGGACCAACTTTTCCGGCAGCTCGGCGCGGGAACCGGCTATAAGCAGTTCTGCGGTATTCCGTTCACCGACTTCTGGGCCGAGGAGATGGGGATCGCCTTCTCGTCGATCGAGAAGAAGGCGCGGATTCTCACCATGCCGATTGTAACTTCCCCTGACCTCGTTCACTTCTGCATTTAACAGAAGCCGGCCGGCAAGCTGAGAACCGGCGGGACCTTTTCAGCGCTCAAAACCCTGGTAACGGTCCACGAGGGCGACTACTTTCGAACCACGGGCTCGGAACGTGTTGCGCAATCAAACCGCGGGGTCCCCGTGCAGCGCCCGTTCCATCACCGGGAATCCCGCCGCCGTGCAGTGCCCGTACCTCCCGCCAAAACTCTGCCGACTACCCCTCGGCGATGCGCAGCGTCGTCTCGGCGGCAAGCAAGCCTGCATCGGTTTTGTGAGATCGTTTTACCATGACGTTGAGGGTTGTAATGTCGCCGGCCGGCAATGGAAAATCGCCGAGGGCGGCCGGTGTCTTGGTGTGAATGACTATCCGTCCGCCACCAAGCCTCTTTTTGTAATCGATGTCGACGATCTGATCGAGGGGAATTGCGATGCTCTGAAGAGGACCCTTGGGCGAATCGAGCATATCAAAGCGACGCCAGTCCACGACGACTCCGGCGTCTTCGAGGCGAATCGCTCCGCGGACACTGTTTACACCAACCTCGAGAATAAAGGGGACCGGTTGCATCGCTACGACTCCAACACACGACTTGTGGGTTTTGTTTCCTTCACGCGGTGCAGTTTACTCACTCAGCGAGGTGATTGCGAGGGACCAATCTGTTGGATCGCACAGGCGAGCCGTCCCGGCGTAGATGCCCAGGAACGTGGCAAGGTCGGTGATCGCGTCTGAGGCTGGGCACGCACGTTTCCGTGTGGGGCGAGCTTGCCGATCCCGTGGCGCATCGGGATAATCAAACCATGCCATCCGAACAAGATCAGAACGCGGGCGGTCCGTCGAAGCGTATGCGGGAGTGGGCATTGGATCTACTGGCAGAGGCATTTGCCGAGGATCGCCTGGAAACCGAGGACTACGAACGCCGCGCTGCCCGCGTGAGCGAGGCCGACTCAGATGACGAACTACGGCTTGTCGTGGGCGATCTGGCCCAACTTCCGGTATCCGCACCGGCACCACGGACCCCCGCAGTTCCGGCTCATGCCGACTCCGACGACGTTCCGGTCATGAGCAACTTTGTAGGCGACCTAAAAGTCAGCCTCCTCGACGGCAAGCAGGGAGTTCTTCGGGTGTTTTCTCTGATCGGTGACGTGACTATCGACGCCTCCTCTCTCCGTCCCGGTGAGTATGGAGTCGTTCGCCTCACGGGCATTATCGGCGACGCTAAGATTCGAGTAGCGATGGGTACGCGTATCAAGCGGAAGATTACCACGGTCATCGGAGACATAAAAACGGACCGCGTTGGCGAAGACCCAAACGGTCCGATCCTCGAGATCCGTGGCTTTCACCTCATCGGAGACCTCGAGATCGTCGACGTGTAGGAGTGCCCCTCCCGCTTGGAGACCACCACACCCGTGGGCGGGCTCGCCGACTTGCATCGACGGCGCAGGACTAGTATTAAACTTCTATGGAAACGTCGCCACGGTGCTTATGTATTCGTTCTTATGGAATCGCACTGCTAGTACTTATGTCCCTTTTTGTTGCAGAACCAATTGCAGCTCAGATCGATATCGGGGCAACAATCAGCGCATCGACCCAAATGCTCTTCCAGGACACAGACGCAGAGCCTGATTCCAGCGCGGGCGAAGCCAGTCATTCGCGCTCAATCGATTTGGACGCAGTTCGGCATGGGCATCGTTTCGACGTGGAGCTGACGCTTTACGGCGGCGGCGAGACCTTTGCCGCCGAGGCTATCTTGCAGGCGGCAGCGGAGGCCACACCGGCCGCCGATGTAATACCGGCCCCGACCGGGCAGGCCTATCCCGCTCTTGGGTTCGAGATTCCACGCCTTGTTATTGACTGGTATCCGTTAGCAATTCTTGGTGTACGGTTGGGTCGTTTTGATCACGTCCCCGGTCCTGCGGAGCTTTTTCGCCTTACGGACCTCTTTGGCGCACCCTCCGTAGAGGACTTGCTTTCGACTTCCGGCCGAGGTAACGCGGCACCGGAACTGCTGCAATTGCAGCTCCTGGTGGACTCCTTCTACCTTCGTGCCACGGTAAGTGGTCGACGGCTTGGACCACCGGAGTTGAATCCCAACTCCCTGTGGTTTCCTCGCGGCTCGATACCGGAAACCTATGACTACCCGCTCGACGACACATCATTGGTGTTGGGTTCAATTTCCTATGTCTCGGGGGAATCCGCGCCCGTGTCGCTTGCCGACCTTGGTGGTCTGTTGGAGTTTGGGGGCTATGTCGGCCCCATTGAGGGAGGTGTCTTTGCACACTACGGATGGGACCGCTCAGCGAATTACGCCGTCGAGGCGCTGCCGCGCAGCCTTACCAGTCAGAATCCGTTTTTTAACGTCGAAGTTACCCCGGTAAACAATCAAACCTGGAGCTTTGGTTCTCACGCACAGCTGGTGGTCGACCCGGTGAGGATCTGGCTGGAGGCCCGCCACAGGTTCGGTGCAATCTACAACGCTCTCCCTCTTGTTGACCTCGTTGTGGACGAGGAGACCGGCGACATTGACTTCAAAAGCCGTAACCTGACGTCTTCCACAACGGAGGCGGTAATCGGCGCCGCAATTGAGCTTTTCGATTTGGACCTCTTTGGGCTGGTGGAGGCTCGCCACGGGATTGTGTGGGATTTGGATCAAGACTCATATGAGCAGGATCCCCTTACAACGGCTATCGCCGCTAATCTTCTATGGACGCCGTTCCAAGGCCGGATATCGCTTTCGACCGGCGGAATCATCGACCTTACGTCCGCGAGCAACGGCATTTCGGCCGCCATTCTGCCAACGGTTGCTCTTGATCCCACTCCGCAGGTTGGTCTTGTACTGTCGCTCCCGGTGTTTATTGGGGATAACACAACATTCCTGGGCTCGTTGTCCGGTAACTATATGGCAACCGCTTCGGCGACATTTCGCTTCTAAAAAAGGGGCTGTCCAGTCTCCTGGACAGCCCCCACGTCAAGCAGCCACCGGTTTATCTGCTACTCGCCAGCAACGTATTCGTCTACGTCGACATAGCCGTAGTCGGCCGGGTCAAGAAGTGGCACAGACTCCCCGAGGCTATAGTCGTACACGGTCCTATCTCCTTTGTAAGTCTGGCGAGAAAAATCAAGATAGTAGGAACCCATTTCGTCATGGCGCGTCACGAAGTACAGGGTCTTTGCACCGTCGACGGAAACCAATATCGGCTGAGTGTGGGCATCCGGATAGCTCGACGATAGGTCGTCCGCGACGATACCGGCGTCAAGAGAATCGTCAAGGACCCCCTGGTACACGGAGTCGACCGTCGTCGCAACAGGATTCGTGTCTATGCGATAAAGACGCCAGTAGCCTGCCTCGGCATAGCTCGCATTGATATGTTCGGCGCTATCGCTGTTAACAATGTCGGTACTTGCTGAATCGACTCCCAACAAGACCGGGAGCGGCGAACCGCTGTGAAGCAAATAGCCCCAGAAAGAACCCAGGCCCCGCCATCTGCGGGCTTCTGAGTGGTAGGTGCTTTCAGGAGTTGTTACCGCACTAAGCACACTTGTCGGACTCGTAGGGAAGTAGGCGGAGATGGACCCGTCGGCATTGGCAACCATCAATACATAACCGCTTTCGGCGTTAAACTCCGCGACCGAACCGGGGTAGTAGTTTGCAAACGGTACGGTGCCTCCGATCGTTATGTCCTGGATCCGGACGTACACCCAATCACCCGATCGAGCGGCATCGCCCGCTTGGCTCTCGGTGAGGCGTGAGAATATCGGTGACAACATGCTCTCGTTTGACCACTGGTAAAAGGTGGGGTTGCCGGTGTTATCATTGATCTGGATCACTG
Source organism: uncultured Spirochaetales bacterium (assembly GCA_964519835.1). Taxonomy (GTDB): domain Bacteria; phylum Spirochaetota; class Spirochaetia; order DSM-27196; family CAZFLD01; genus CAZFLD01. Next base: position 22,150 of record CAZFLD010000042.1, on the reverse strand, counting down.
CAGCAATGCCGCCAAACGGCTCTGCGAAGAACACCCCTGGAAAACCTGAAATCACACTGGGCAAGTAAGAAGTGCCCCCCTCAGTATCCCAAGTGGGTCCGGTAGTTGGCCAGTTTGCCTCGTCGCTGTAGGTGGAAAAGTACTCTTCGGCTGTTACGTTGTACGGGACCGGAACGTTTAGCGCCACGGTCGAGTCCTCGATAGAATCGCGCATCTTGCTTGCCAGGATGCTGGTGAATAGCAGAGCAGGCTCAATCCCGCTGTCCCATTCATCCGCAAAAAGAAGCGTCTGGGCGTCGACGGTAAAGTCCGAACCGTCTCTGGCGGCAACCGTTGATGCGGCGGCTTCAACAAGATCGGTAAAACGAACCATTGCGTCTTTCGCTTCCGTCAAATTGGCGGTTGCCTCCGCACGGAGAGAGCCAAAACCTTCCGCAAGCGGATCGGAAGTCGGGGGTCCACCGGCATCCGAGTTGTCGGTAAGGGCATCAACCAGCGAAGCTATATAATCCCGACCGAGGGTGTAGTCGTAGACGGTCGCGAGATTGGCAAAGGCGGCCAGCATCTCAAGTTGCGCCGCCATGACCTGCATTTCGGCTTTTCCGATCACCACCGGAGCCGGGTTTGCATCCACAAAACCATCGTCGTCCGTGTCTTCACCAAAGGGCCATCCGAAGCCAATGGCGTCAGATTCAGTGGCGGCAAGGATGCCGTAGTCAAACGACACTTGGGCATCCTCCGGCAAAGACTCGACTAAGGTCGTAATGGTCTCCGCCCTATCGTTTAACAGAGTGGCGACGCGCTCGGACACATCGTTTAGAAACAAGTTTGCTTTGAGTCGAGCACGAATCGCTCGCAAAACTTCGTCCGAGTCTGTTTTGCCGTTGCCGTTTTGGTCGACAGAACCTTCGACTCGGACGCTTGGAAATTCTCCCGAGATCGTGGCGTCGATCGACGTAGCTACCAATCCGCCCAACGAGGTCGGGTAGTTGCTTATACCCGCAACTTCGCGGGCAAACTCACCAACAAGCGGATCTGTGACCATGCCGGCAATGTCGATAAGTGCAAAGGCGAGCGCAAATCGGGCGTCGTCCGGATTGGTCAACAGCACGTTCGCGGCCTGCGTGTAGGCCGCGTCAACGTCCGGCATCTCCGGGACACTCAGGAAATTTCCGTCATCGTCATAGGCTCGGTACTGTAGTTTTGTTAGCAACGATTCCCACGCCGCGTTCAACTGAGATTCGGTGAGCGTGGGGAGTGTCGCTTCGTCTACGTCAATCTCGATGACAAGCGACACGGGGTAGGCAATGCCGTCACTCACGGCTACGGACAACGTGTAGACACCAGCCATCTGCGGCGTGAAACTGACGGTGCTTGTTGTCGTCCCACTTAGTGTCGGCGCCCGGTTTAGGTCTTCAGGCCAACCGACAATAGCCCACTGGATGGTAAGTGTATCGCCGTCGTCGTCGGCAGCAACAATCTCCAAAATGATCTCGTCGAGCACCTCGCCGCCGACGCTCGTTGTACCCAGCTCAACGGTTGGTGACGTGTTGTCGGCCGCAGCTTCACCCTCGTTGGCTACTGAATCGACTGCGGTGTCGTCGAGCGTTATCTCTCCGGCGGTGCCACCGGTCGAGGCTTCATCTTGAATGGTGGTCTTAGCCTCGGCGATTGCCTCCCTTAGAACCTGTTTGGCATCGTCCGCAGAGGTACCACCGCGTGCCGCACCTTCCGCCAAGCCCCGGATTGCATCGGCAACGACGCTATCGGTATCCACACCGGCATTCGCTCCGGCGGTTCTCGCAATGCCCTCCGCCGCCGCCCGCGCAAGGGCTTTTACAACCTGCTTTTTCTTTTCGGTGTCGTCACCCGCCAGGTCATTGGCGGCTTCTGCGGCGCCGGCGGCGAGATCTCGCATGATTCGGCCGGTATCAGCGGCGAAGCCCACATCGTTGGATATTTCTCCAATTGCCTCGGCGGCACCGGCGGTAACCTCCTGCGCGACCGTCACCACGTTTACCGTTACTTCGGTTGATACTTCGTTCAGGGTACGTGTTGCGGCATTTGCTACCCGACGGGCAGCATTGGCAACCGTCGCACCGTCTAGTCCGGCAATCCGTGTTTGGGTAACGGTAGAAACGGCAGCTCTTGAGATGCGTCGCACGAAGTTCCGCACCTTGGCCTCTGAGTCGGCGCCCGAGCTCGCAGACATTCGGATCGCCGCCGCCGTCACCGTGTCCACGACATCTCCCAACTCGGCAAGCGTAACGTTTGCACCGTCGTCGCCGAGATTGCGAATAATAGCCCGCATGCCGGCCTCAGCGGTTGTTGAGGTGCCGTCGTCGTCTCCTGAGTCGGCACCGGCTTCGTCTAGGCTTCCCATGATGGCCTCGGTTACTCTCCCCAGGACCGACTGAATCTGCTCGCTCGTCAACGCGCGGCGACCAATTGAGCGAGAGGAAGCGATTGACGCGGAACCCGCCGACGGCTCAAAATTCACGGCCCGTACGGCGTTTTCCGCGAGTATCTCAACGGCGAGAGTCAACTCGTTGCCGGAAAGCGACAACTGCGGAAATCCGTCGCCCTGTATGCCTCCTACCGCAACGGGTAGCATCTCCTCTAAGTTCTCAGATTCATTTAAGGACTCTTCGGTTAGGGCAGCAAGGCCCGCATCTTTGGATGTCTCAACGTCCGCGTCACTGAATGATGCGTCCGCCTCGAAGGACGTAAGCAAAAAGTCCAACAAGTCGTTTGCATAGGTCTCATCCGGGGCGGTCGGAGTTGGATCCGGGTCCGGATCAGGCGTTGGGTTCAGTGGCGGTACACAGCCGATTGTTGTTACCGCAAGAATCAGGATGACCAGACTTACCATGCCAAGTCCTGCCTTGCTTTTACCGTGAAATAGAGCCTTCATTGGGTGCCCCCTGTTGGATTTGATCCGCACTTTTGGTTTTTCTAATCTTACGGATCAGATTATTTGGAGACGTATTAGCACTTTTTATGCCGGCTGTGCTTAGAATCGCCAAAATATACAACTTTCTATGGGGAAGTAACTTATGCGCATGATCCGACTTGTACCAAAGTCTAACAAATAGCAAAGCTGCCCACAGCGTAGTCATGGGTGACAACTACTTGGTCACTAACACGGTCTTAGGCATGATGCTACTATCAAACAATGAAATATGCACCCGTTAGGAGAAGCGTAACCCTATCTTTACTGGTCTTTTTCTCCACGATGCCTGTTGCTGCCGATGCGGCCGCAGACATGGCGGCGGCACACGTACTCGGAAACGTTCCCGAGCTGGTCATAGAAGCCGAGCTAGTCATCGAGGAGCCGCAGTCGGAGACGCGGAGGGGGGTTATGATCTACTACAGCAGCACTTTGTCTTCCGCTAGGATGCTGGCACAGATCACGTCGCCGGCCTTTTTACGAAACCTAAAATTCCTCCTCCACAGAGACGGCGACGGCCAACAGCAGAGCTGGATGCGCACAAGTCGTGGTGTCCGTCGCCTAACATCGGGAGGCAATGACCAAAGAGTTTTCAGTTCACACTTTCGCGCCCAAGACTTTTCCTGGGTGGATCAAGACTCCTACCGAGTCGAGTACGACTCGCCGCAGGAATCCAGGACAAGGATCCGCGTAAGCCCACAAGGTGGCCAAGGTCACGTCCGCGTGTTTACCATCGATCGAGAGGATGGTCTTGTAACTCATATCGAGTATTACGCAGAAGGAAACGCAGTGCGCGAATACCGTGTTGTGGAGTACATGAGTGTCGCCGGCACTAGGATTCCTGCACGGGCCGTCATGGAGGACTATGAGTCGGGCGGCCGGACCACCTTAGTCATCGGCAGCGCCGACGCGGCCTCGCGGATTCCGGATCGAACCTTTAATCCTGCTGGGCTGTAGCCGCAAGACGTGGATAATCCTGGGCACAAGGCCGATTGTGACAGCCGTGGACACGACAAATGCTGCAATAACCGACAGGGCCGCTAAAGCGGACCGCGAATCGGTTGAAAACTGGAATCCGGCGAGGGCGGCAATCAGTAGTATAGTCGTTTGGAGAATCGCTGTTCCGCTTGACGTCAAGGCGTGTGATAGAGCCCGAGCATCGGATCTAGTCTTTCGCTCGCGTCGGTAAACAATAAGCAAATAAAGAACGTCGTCACTGCTCACTCCCAGCACCATTGCAAAATAGAAAAACGTCACAGGGTCAACCGGCGCGCCGAGGAGTCCCGAGAATCCAAAAAAAACCGCCGCCGCTGCCGTCGTGGGCAGCAGCGCAGCAAAGGCTAAGCGCACGGAACCAAGCACCAACGGTAAGAGCACCAGAAGAAAGGCCAAGAACGTCAATCCGGAAGTAAGTAGATCGCTTAGGGTCCGGTCGTAGACGTGGCCACTCTCAACTGGCCAGCCGGTTACGTACACATCTGGGGACCCCGGAATACCCTCAGCTTCGCTTATGATGTGTCCGAGTAAGGCATCCACTTGTTGTTGCGACTGTGGCTCTCCGGTCTGGTCTACCAACGGAAACCATATCCGCAACGCCGACCAGTCCGCAGAGAGAAATTGATGCAACGGAAACTCACCTCGGCCACTACTCAAAAGCTCCATGGCCTCACCTATTTCCGCGTCGGTGCGAGGAAAGGACGTGGTATCGCCGGCTAAACGTCTATGAACTCCGACCACCAACTGGGACGGATCAAGCGCTTCCGCCACGGACGGGAGGCCGGAGATTGTTTCGCCAAAGTCATGGATTGCTTCAAAAACCTCCGGCTCCACCAGGCCGAACTCCACTCCAGTATCAACAGTTACCTGAACGGAATACAAACCGATCCCGAGCTCGCGAAAGTCGGCCAAGACCGCTTCGACTTCCGGCGTAAACCGGATCAATCGCAGCAACCGATAGTCCGATCCCAGCCGTGTCATCCCGGCGCCGGACAAAAGGAGCAGGGTTGCGACGATTCCGGCTGCCGATAAAACGCCGACATTACGGGACGCTCCGACGATACCGGGTTTCTGCCGGTACGTGAGAGTCTTTGCCGAACCGCCTGTGGCGACAGTCTCGATGATGGGCGGAGCAAGGACAAGCGCCGCAAACACCGAAAACACCACTCCAGCCATAACCAGCAGAGAGAGTGTTCGAAAGGCCGGAGTGTCACTTATGAGCAGTCCTGCAAAACCGGCCAACGTTGTACCCGAGGCGGCCAAAACGACGGGAGCAATCTGTCGGGTCTTTTCGCGCAAGACCACAAGCCGAGTGGTTTGAAAATGGCGAATGACATGAAGCGAAAAACTGGTTGACAGGGCAAGGACCACTACCGGCGCGCCGACCGTTTCAAGGCCGATCGAGACACCAAACGGCGCATAGAGCCCAAGCGTCCAAAGGGCAGGCAGCAGCGACAGCAGTGCCAGAATCACCGCGCGCGACGGTCCTTTTAACAAAAAAATCGCGGCGCATAGCACAAAAACCGTCGCCGGAACCAACGTGCGAAAGAGACCGGCCGTAGCGGCTTGCGCCAACAACAAACCAACACGTGTCCAGCCACCAAAAAAGGCTCCCTCACCTCCCCGGTCATCGACGATACCGCCCACTTGGTCAACGTAGCTCCGCTTGTCCACCGCGTTTGCAGGAATCACAAAGATAAGCTGGGCCCGCCCGTTCCCCGCTACAAACAGCTCGTGCAAATCAGAAGAGGCATCAAACCTGTCCCGGATCGCTTGTGAGGTAAGGTGCCTGTCCACATCGATCAGCGTTTGGGAAGCACCGTCCTGACCACCGGTCTCAAAGGCCGGTACATTAACCGCAGACACCACGGAGGCAACCGTATCGAGTCGGTGGAGGGAGGCAGCCACCACCGCCACCCTCCTTAGCAGCTCGGGTTCATACGCAGAGGACGACTTCAGCGCCACCACCGAGAAATCCGTGGCGGAAAAGAGCTCGGTTGATTCCTCCACCCGCTTGGCGTACGGATCGTTTGCCGGCAAGGAAACCGTCCCGCCCAAATCGACTGTGGCATGGCAGACACTAATAAGCGCCGCCGCTGTGAGCAGACCGGCGGCGGCGATTGCGGCAATGTGCGGGCGTGACATGGGGGCTACGATATGGCAATGACTGCAGATCGTGCAAGCGTTCTCCCTTCGTCCCGCCCTCTACGGCAACCGCTCCCCATGGCGTGGTTCGAACTCGGCGTGCTGGAAGGTCCAGGCGAAGGAGTTAACCATCCAGTCCTTTGGATAGCCGAGGTCTAGGGGCATCGCCTCCGTAAGACGGTTGCGTTGTTCCTGTGGGAGATCGTAGTCGCCAACGATCAGGCTGTCGGTAATCTGGTCAGCCGTTCGAGCTCCGACGATTGGGGCGGTTATCCGTCGGTCGCCAAGCAGCCACGCGAGCGCTACCTGCGCCGGTGTCTTCCCTTCCTCCTTCGCTATCTGAACAACCTCATCCACCAGAGCCAGAGACTCGTCGTTCCAGTAGCGCGGCACCGCGAGTTTTGCCGTTTTCCCAAGCCGACTTTCGGCCGCCGGTGTCTCCTGCCCCTGGTACTTGCCGGTGAGCAATCCACTTGCAAGGGGGCTCCAACAGATCATGCCCATACCTTGATCGTCGCAAGCGGGAAGAATCTCCCGCTCGATGTCCCTGCGAATAAGATTGTAGAGATGCTGCGCCGAGATAAACCTGGGACCGCCCGACCGATCGGCGGCGGCGTTTGCCTTTACGATCTGCCAGGCGTAGAGGTTGCTACAGCCGATGTAGCGAACCTTACCGCTTTCCACCAGGCCGGCTAAGGCATCCATCGTTTCGTCGATCGGCGTGTAGGGATCGGGGCCATGGATCTGGTAGAGGTCGATGTAGTCCGTGCCGAGCCGCTTGAGGCTCGCGTCGCAGGCCTCCAAGATGTGCTTGCGCGATAGTCCCCGCGCGTTGGGTGTGTTGCCGGTGGGAAACCAGGACTTGGTGGCAATCACAAGCTCATCGCGTTTTTTGTCTTTGATCGCCTCGCCGAGCATCTGCTCCGAAACTCCGCCGCTGTATAAGTCCGCCGTGTCTATAAAGTTCCCGCCGGCGTCTACAAAGGCATTTACAATGGCACTCGCGTCGGGCTGATCACATCCCCACTCGTTATTGCCAAAGGTCATGGTGCCCAAACAGACACGACTAACCAGCAGACCGGACGCGCCCAAATATCGATATTTCATGGAACCTCCGAGAATCAGCGTACGCGATGCGGGAAGATGGGACAACGCCCCCTATCCCGTTATCATTGGGCTACCATGATCAGGCGCATTCTTTTTGCCGGGGACAGTATCACACGCGGTAAGCTGGGCATCGGCTACGTACCCCTTCTCGGAAAGCGCTTCCCGGACTGCGAGCTTATCAATCTGGGCCAAGACGGCGATACGGTTTTTGGCATTAAAAACCGAACATGTATGCACCTTGCCGGCTCGGAAACCTACAATGTGGTAGTCATTGCCGCCGGCCATAACGACGTGATCCTGGACACCTTTAAACATCAATCCTATGTTTACAAATCGATCGCGCGGCAGATGGAGCGTCGCGGCAGCATTCCCGCTCCCGATTACGACGGCTTCCTCTCCACCTACCGATCCTTTCTGGATGAGCTTAGGGCAACGACCGAGGCTACGGTTGTTGTCGCCACATTGAGTTGCATCAACGAGGATCGGACAAGCCCAACGGCGGAACGCAGGCAGCTCTACAACCAGGGTATCAGAGCTCTGGCAACGGAGAGGGACGTGCCGCTCGCCGACGTTGGTGCGGGATTCGATGGTGTGCTGAGTGCGAGGGAATGCCGCGACTACTTCCTCCCAAAGCCGCTTGCGACACTTTTCTTCGACACATGGAAAAGCAGAACGTCGGGAGGGGCCGACGAGCTTAGCTCCAAGCGGCGGCTGCACCTTACTATTGACGGTGTGCATCTGAACGCCCGCGGCGCGAGGATATACGAGGATACAATCGCCGGCGTGTTGGACTACATGCCGCGCCTGAGAGAACCCTGACCTGCCGGCCAGGTAGTCCCAGCCGGCCTCCCATGATACTCTTTCGCAAACAGGAATCGACATGCGAATACGCACCAAAACATTCTATGCCCTCGCCGTTGCCCTCCTTGGGTTTTTTGTCGGCTGTGCGGCGCCACTGCCCTGGCCGGAGTCACCGCTTTATGAGTTTCCGCAGAGCAATCCCGGCGCGGACTATCCGCAAACCGTGGATGCAGCGATGGCCGCGATCGCAGGGAGCTACGCCCACTTCGACGTGGTTGCCTACGAGGATTCCGGCACGATGACGCCGATGCGAGCCATGATCGTCTCATACGGGATCACCGAATTCCACATCAAAGACGGTCAGTTGGTGCAAGTCGATCGCTTCTGCCACGCAGACCAGCTGATCAACCAAGAATCGGTGGAAGTGATATTTAGCGACGAGGCAACGCGCGCCATACAACCGCGTGACCAAGAAGTCGAGCTCACGTTGGTAGACGGTCTTTGGCACCTCTTCCGGCCGGCGTCACCGACGCTCCTCGGCATAGACGGCGATCCGTCTCTCCCACTCTCGACGGATGTCAATGACACAAATCTCACGGACCCCGACGGCGACGGCAATCCGGGCGTCACCGTGCAAATCCGGATGGCCGGCTTTATCGACGGTGAGATCTACATTACTCGCCGTGAGGTCTATCACAACTACCTCGTGCTCCACTCCGACGGAGGCCTCTACGGTCATGTCGTAGATGAGTCGGAGCAATCTGTGATTGGAGCATCGCACCAGATTCTGAGGCAGCCGTCGAACCAGGTCCAGCTCGCGGACTCGGGCATGAATCCAATTGTCCTCATTCCGATCAACCAGGCGGAGATCTCGTGCGACACCTTGATGGCCCGGGCCACCGAGGTTTTCCCCGAGCCGCCGTCGTTTCGCTGATTCCGCTTCCAAGGACGAACTCGTTGAAGGTCACAGACGACAAAAAGTTTAACAAAGCTGTCGAACACATGATCGAGCCGACATGATCGAGAAGTACAAAGCCTTGCGCGGCAAAGAACAACACCGGACCTTCTCTTCCAGAACTATAAAAACCGAGCTCGCCATAGCCACCGCGATTATTGCCGCAATCACCGTTATGCTCGTGGTAGTGTTATGACAAAAGAACCCGCGGACGCCACGGTCTACACCATCACCTCCATCGAACAGGTCGTTGATCTCTGGTCTAAGACCTATAACACCCTCGGCAAGCCCGACTGGTCGCACATCCTGCCCTACTACGACAAAGACATCCACTTCCGAGACAGCGTGCAGGAGATTCACGGCAAAGAGAAGTTCCGCGCAATGACCGAGCGACTTGCCCGCCGCTCCAAGGAGCTCCATATGGACATCGTACGGGCGGGCAGCACCGGACCGCACATGTTTATTGAGTGGGAGATGTCCATCGCCTACAAAACGCGTCCCAAGTCGATTGTTTACGGCCTCAGTCGGATCACGCTCAACAACAACGGCAAGATCGCCGAACAACGGGACTACTACGACCTTTGGGGCGACATCTTTGACAACATCCCGTTTATGGCAAAGCGCTATCGACGGTTTATGCACAAAAAGTTTGGATGACGCGTAAGCCGTCGCCCCCGAACCAGCCAAATGCACACGAAAAAAAACAGCCGAAAGATCAGAAGGTACATCAAAGAATACAAGCTCGCCGACATGGTCGCGATGGCGCGCAACACCAAGGCGCTACCGGCGCGCTGTGATGTCGACTTCAGCGATCGTCTCGTTGTTATCACCGGTGCCACCTCCGGGATCGGCTACCTAACGGCACGCACCTATGCCGCTCGCAGCGCCAACCTGATCTGCGTCAATCGGAACGAGGAGAAGTCCCGGGCTCTACGCGACGAGATTACTTACGAATTCGGCACCTCGTGCGAGTTGATGATCGCCGATATGAGCCGCCTCGGCGATGCACACCGCGTGGGTCTTGAGCTTGCCAAGCTCTCCTCCCCGATCGACGTTCTTATTCACAATGCCGGCCTCTACATCACTCGCCGGAGTGTGACCGCCGACGGCTTCGAGACCGTGTTTATGGTCAACTATCTCTCCTCCTTTATTATCAACTACCTGATCGCCCCTAAACTCATCGCGCAAGAGTGTGCCCGTATTATCCTCGTCAACTCCGAGGGACATCGATTTGCCCCGTGGGGCATACACCTGGACGATATGAACTGGGAGCGGCGAAGGTACAACGGCTTGCGCAGCTACGGTTCGGCGAAGACCCGCAGTTACTCTCTTTGATACCGTTTGTCGATCGATTTGCACGCAGCGGCGTCACCATCAACGCTATGCATCCCGGAGCGGTAAAGACAGAGACCGGAAGCGACAACGGTCCGGCATACCGGTGGTTCAAACGGAACGTACTCGAGCGTGGTCTCAGATCGGCCCAGGTGTCGGCCGACGCACTCTACTATCTAGGCGCCTCGCGTGCCGTGGACTCGGTCACCGGCGCGTTTTTTAGTCTGACCACCCGGGAGAATCCCGCGCCGCCGGCGCTCGACCGCGAGACCGCGGAGGCGCTCTGGACACTCAGTCTGAAGTGGGGAGGGCTCGCCGACACGCACGAGCTGTAACGTCCGTGCCGTCGGAGCGGGATAGCAGGCCTACCGGCCGCCTGTTGCCGTTGGTCGGCGGTGTCTTTGCGAATACCATATTCACATGCGTACGTTTGCCTCCTTGCAGGCATTGATTCAGGAGCTCGAGTCCGATGCCAAAAGGATCTCGCGTATCTCCACATGCTTCGAGAACGGCCCCGCCGCTCTTTGCAGCGCCTCGCCCTAGCTGCTACACTTGAACAGAATCAACTACAAGCGAGTGCCTATGCGATATCGAAGCTATGGAACAACCGGGAAGAGTGTGTCCGTCCTCGGATTTGGCGGCATGCGGTTTGAACAAATCGACGACGTGGACGCCTGTATCGCCATGATGGTGCGGGCGGCCGAAGGCGGGGTCAACTACTTTGACACCGCACCAAAGTATTTCGGCACAAAAAGTGAAGAGGTCTACGGCGCCGGGCTCGCGGAGCTGCGACGCCTGGGCCATCCCTACTTCCTCTCGACAAAAACCTTCGAGTCCACCGAGTCCGGAGTCCGCAGGGAAATCGAAGGACAGCTCGAGCGTCTGGGAGTAGACTCGATAGACTTCTACCACATCTGGTGTATCACCAACCTAGACAACTGGAGGGAGCGCAAGGCAAACGGCGTTCTGGAGACCTTTGGCAAGCTGAAGGACGAGGGTCTTATCCGTCACATCTGTGTCTCCAGCCACCTTATCGGTGACGAGATAAAAGAGCTCCTGGACGAGGGAGTCTTTGAGGGCGTGCTCTTCGGCTACTCCGGCTACAACTTTTCGACACGGCAAAAGGCCTTTGATGCGATCCGGGCTCAGAACATCGGTTGTGTGGTAATGAATCCCCTCGGTGGCGGTCTGATTCCCGGAAACCCGGACCTCTTCTCCTTCCTAAAAACGCAAGAGGACGAGACGGTTGTCCAGGCTGCCCTGCGCTTCCTCATCGCCCATCCGGAGATCACAATCTCGCTGGTCGGATTCGGGAGCATCGAACACATTGACGAGGCGATTGCCGCGGTAGAAGGCTACCGGGAAATCGGCGCATCGACTCTTGCCGGCATCAAATCGAGGGCGTCCGCAAGCTTCGAGGGCATCTGCACCGGCTGCCAGTACTGTGACAACTGCCCGGAGGGCATCCCCATCCCAAAACTCATGGACGCCTACAATCAAAAGCTTCTTCGTGGCGACGACTCGGGCCTTCTCGGACGTCTTCGCTATCACTGGAGCATCAGCCCGGACGAGGCCGCACGCTGCATCGAATGCGGTCAGTGTGAGAACGATTGCACCCAGCATCTGCCCATCATCGAGCGGCTTAAAGATATTGTGAAAATCGCGGAGGCGGCGGGCACGTAGCCGGCGCCTGTCCGTCCGGCGGCCGCGGCCGCCGGACGGCGGGCGACGGGGCATAGGCGGCGGGCGAACGCCGTGAGCGCCCTGCACGGACCGCGCCGCCTACTCCTGCGACTTCATCGACAGGGATATTCGCTTGCGCTCCGTGTCCACCGCGATCACGGTGACCATAACCCGCTGCTGTACCTTCACCACTTCTGCGGGGTCGCGTACAAACCGGTCGGCGAGTTTGCTTATGTGGACCAGGCCGTCCTGGTGGACGCCGATGTCGACAAAGGCGCCAAAGGCCGTAACGTTTGTGACAATGCCCGGCAGTTTCATTCCCGGCGTAAGGTCGGAGAGCTCGGAGACCCCCTCGGCAAAGCGAAAGGGCTCAAAACGCTCTCGCGGGTCGCGTCCGGGCTTTTCGAGCTCCGCGAGAATATCGGTAAGGGTCGGCAGACCGACCGTGGGACCGACGTATTGGTGGAGGCTGATGTTGCTGCGAAGATCCGGCCGACGCATCAGCTCCGTAACCAAACACCCGACATCGCGGGCCATAGACTCGACCAGCTCGTAGCGCTCGGGATGCACACCGCCGGCATCCAGCGCCACGTCGCCGTTACGTATCCGCAAGAATCCAGCCGCCTGCTCGAAGGCCTTTGCCCCAAGTCGAGGCACCTTTAGAAGCTCGCGTCGCGATGCAAACGGCCCATTTGTATCCCGGTAGGCGACGACGTTTGTGGCAAGCTGAGGGCCGAGGCCCGAGACGTAGGCCAGGAGTTGCTTGCTCGCCGTGTTGACCTCCACACCTACGGAATTGACGCAGCTCATAACGGTGTCGTCGAGGCTGCGGCGGAGCGCCTTCTGGTCAACGTCGTGCTGGTACTGACCCACGCCAATGGATTGGGGGTCGATCTTGATAAGCTCCGCGAGCGGATCCATCAGTCGCCGCCCGATGGACACCGAGCCACGGACGGTGAGGTCCTGGTGGGGGAACTCCTCCCGCGCCGCCTCCGAGGCGGAGTAGATGGAGGCGCCCGATTCGTTGACCATGACTACGTCGATCGTCCGCTCGGGCGCTTGAGCCGCCTCACGCCCACTTACCTCACCATGCACTCCACCGCCGAGAACACGGCTTTGAACAAACTCCTCGGTTTCCCGCCCCGCAGTGCCGTTGCCGACCGCAATCGCCTCAATCCTGTACTCCTTGCAGAGCGCGGTCAGGCGCACTGCCGCCGTGTCCGCCCCTGTGCCTCCGGTGTGGGGGTATATCGTCTCGTTGTGGAGGAGTTTCCCCTGGCGGTCGAGACACACGACCTTGCACCCGGTTCGGAATCCGGGGTCGATAGCAAGGACGGTTTTTGCGCCCAGCGGTGCCGCAAGGAGAAGCTCCCGAAGATTCTCGGCAAACACTCGGATAGCCTCGGTGTCGGCACGCTGCTTGAGCACGGCCCATGTCTCGTTCGACAGTGACGGTGATAAGAGCCGCCTGTAGCCGTCGGTGATTGCTGCATCTACCTGCGCCGTCTGCTCGCGGCTAAGACCGCGGGGCACAAATCGCGCTTGCACGTTGTCAAGCGCCTGACTCTCGGGTGGCTCGAGTCGCAGTTTGAGAAAGCCCTCCTTCTCTCCACGGAGGAGCGCGAGGACACGGTGCGACGAGGCGCGGCTCGTGGGCCCCTGCCAATCGAAGTAATCTTGATACTTCTCGCCGGCCGCCTCCTTGCCCTTACCGACGCGTGAGTAAATCACCCCCCGGGAGAGAAACAGCTCGCGGAGAGCCGAGCGCACGGCGGCATCTTCGCTTGCCATCTCCGCAATGATGTCCCGGGCTCCGGCAAGCGCATCGTTTACGCTTGTAACGCCGCGCTCGTGATCTACGTATGGTCCTGCCGTTGCCGTCGCCGTCTTGGATGGATCGACATTGGGATCGAGGAGCTCACGCGCAAGACCTTCGAGCCCCTTCTCCCGCGCCACCATCGCCCGTGTTCGCCTCTTGGGCCGAAACGGAAGATAGATGTCCTCGAGAACCGGGAGCGTCTTCGCGCCGGCAACGGCCGCCTCCAATTCCGGCGTCAAGATATCGCGGTCGGCAAGCGACTTTCTAATTGCCTCTTTGCGACGAGCCAGCTCGGCAAGCGCCGATAGCTGATCCCGGATGCTTGCAATCGCCACCTCGTCGAGGGAGCCCGTCGCCTCTTTCCGATACCGCGCAACAAAAGGAACCGTTGCACCCTCGGCAAGCAGATCCGCCACGGCTTTGACTTGCTCCGTCCCCAGTCCCAGGTCTTGTGCAACTTGGTTTTGTGCAAGTTGGTTGATCATTGGTGGTGATACTACCACTTCCGAACAAACTCGAGGCGTCCCATACTCCAGTAGACGAGTTCCGTTACCTCCACGGAACCCGAAGTTCGGATGCGTAGCCGACTACACGATACCAATGACTCCACTACCCGGGTTGCGCAGTACCGACCGTCGTCGGCGAAGAGTTCCAGAACGGAGCGATCGGTAAAAAGACGGATTGAGTGTGTGCTCCCTAGATCCTCACGCAACGCAACATTGATACCGCCGACACGAAGAACTCGGCAATCGAACGTAACCCGGAACACGACATCGGCCTCGTTCCCGAACTCGAGATCGATCGACGCGTTTTCGCCCAAACAAAAGCTCAACTGCAGCTCCAAATTGAGGACTGATGCGTCGTTCAGGATAATCTCTCGATCGCAGAGGCGTTCCGAAGGAATCTCGAATCGATGCTGTCGTAACTTCTCGGTCTCCCGAACCGGCGCCTGCAGCATGGATCCGTCCTGGGCAAGACGCACCGCCCGGGGAAGCGCAAGACAGCCGTTCCATCCACGCCCCTTCGGGAAACCCCGGATCCACCCAAACAGTACGGTTCTGCCGGAGTCGTCCACGATCGTATTCGTGGCGTAAAACTCACTGCTGTAATCAATGACACCGGATCGCTCAACATCAAAGTGCAGTGCAACAAAAGAAAACGATCCGCCGTGATACTCGACGGGACGCTTGCCGGAGACAATCAATATCCATTTGCCGTCGAGCTCGAAAAAGTTTGGGCACTCGGGAAACGTGCACTCTTCGTCCGCGTCAAAGAGCCGACCTGCATACTCCCACCTCCGCAAGGAGGAATCCAGAGCCTTGAACAAAAGAACCGTCGGCTGCTCTTTTTCGCCACGCAAGACAGCGCCAACAACCATAAAATGCGTGCCGTTTGCGGTGAATAGGTAGGGGTCCCGCCAGTCGTTTCGGACCGATTCCGGCACATCGGAGATTCGAAGGACAGGCTCTTCCTCTTGGACCCACTCCACAAAATCCTCGCTACCGCGAGCAAGACGAATGGTGTTGGGCATCGGCCCGCCCGACACGCCTTCGATACTCGTATAGATCGCAAGCGGCCCCTCGCTGGAGGTGGTTGTGCAGCAACCCGACCAACACTCGTCCTCCCGCCACGCATGCTGGGGCGCCAATGCCACGGGGTGATGCTCCCAAGTGAGGAAATCCTTTGTGCGAGCGTGGCCCCAGTGCATCTTTCCGAACGTGTCAGCAAAGGGATTAAACTGATAGAACAACTCGACGATGCCGTTTCGAAACACAGTACCATTGGGATCGTTCATCCACTGCGCCGGCGCGCGAAAGTGGTAGGTTGGTCGTAGGGGATCGTGTTCAGCCTTGACCAACGCGCGCTCCACTGCAGCACAAAACTCGTCTTGGTTCAGCAATGTCATCACACTTCCTTTCCTGAGCCTTCCAATATTCCGCGTATCATTTGACGGTGTGTAAAACCGTACATCACCAGAATTGGGAGTGCACTAAGGGTTGCCGCGGCCAGAATGATGCCGTAGTCGGCTTGAAGACTTACGTCGGAAAGGGACCGCAAGGCCACGGTAACGGTGAACATCTGTCGACGGGTTACGACGACAAGAGGCCACAGGAACTCGTTCCAAGCCGCCATAAAGGTCAAAATGGCGAGCGAAATGAGAATCGGCGACAGCATTGGAAACGCGACGCGCGTAACGATCTGCCACTCCCGGGCGCCCTCGATTCGTGCCGCCTCCATCATTTCATCCGGCACACCGGAATAGGCATACTGTCTGACCATAAACACGCCGAACGCCGGGACCATCTCCGGCACGATAAGTGCCCAGTACGAGTTAATACCGCCGAGCGAACGGATAAGCAAATAGCTGGGCACGAGTCGGGAGGCAATGGGGACCATCATCGAAGACAACAGCACGATAAAAAGAAACCCGCGACCGGGGAACCTATACTTGGCGAAGGTAAAACCGGCAAGCCCACAAAAGAAAATCGCCGCGATGGTCCGTAACACCGAAACAACTACACTGTTGAAGAGATTACGAACAAAGGGCCAGTAGTCCAGGAGGGCCTCGTATTTTCGGAAGTCGAAGCCCTCTTGCGGAAGCAACCGCGGCCGGATGGTTAGGACTTCGTAGTTTTCCTTGAACCCTCCCAGAATCATAAAAAGAAAAGGAATAACCGTTACGGCTACCAGGCTCCAAAGCACCAAGTAGAACAGAATGCGTACCACCGCGGCACGGGGGCGTAGTGCTCGAAGGCTCATCTAACGGCCCTCCGTCTGATTGCGGTATCCCGAAACGACAACAGAGCTTATGCCAAGAAGAATTGCGAACAAGACGTAGGTTATCGCAGAGGCGTAGCCGATCTTAAAAAACTCAAAGGCGTTTTGATACATGTAGAGAATCAGGGGTGTCGACGAATAGCGTGGCCCTCCGTTTGTCAGTACCATGGCATCCCCGATGTTCTGAAAAATCCATATCGTCGAAATCACCGCCACAAAAAAGATCACCGGAAGCATTAGTGGAACGGTAATCCGAAAAAACGAGCGCACCGGGCTGCTTCCGTCGATTTCCGCGGCCTCATAGAGTGTTCGCGGGATGCGTTGAAGACCGGCAAGCATCACGATCATAAAGTAGCCGGTCATCCGCCATATGTTCATCATCGCGATGGAAACCTTGGACAGTGCCTCGGAATCAAGCCAGTGAATCGGCTCAACGCCAAATACGGCTGAAAGACCAATGTTTACCAGTCCGCCGTTTGTGGACAGCAGCGTCCGGAACAGAATGGCAATGACAACCACCGCGGTCACATTCGGCAAGAGAAATACAAACGAGTAGATGCGGGCACCACGGACGTTGGGGGCGTTGACTATACTCGCCAGAACCAGTGCGAGGAACGTGCGAACGGGAACAATGTAGAGCCAGATGAGGAAGGTATTAAGCAAGGTCTGCCAAAACCGTGGATCCTGGAAGAGCCGACCGTAGTTCTGCAGGCCGAGGAATACGGGGTCGTCGAATCCGGACCATTTGGTCAGGCTGACCAGAAAGCCATATATCATCGGGTAAACCTGGAAAAGACCAAACACCAAAAAGAAAGGCGCAATCCAGAGGTAACAGTGTGCGTATCGGCGAATACGCCTGGCCAAAGTAAGCTCGCTAATCATCCCCTTCTCCCGCATGCAAAGAAGAGGGCCCGTGTTATCGGGCCCTCCACTAGTTAACTGTTTTAGACGAGATCGAGGTTACTCTATCGAGCGAATTGCTTCAGCCGCCTCGAATACCACCTCTTCAGGTGTCTCGCCGCTACCAGCGAAGTATTCGCTTAGCGCATCGTCCAAAAGACGCTCCGCCTCCGTGGTGCGTGCATCCTTGTACGGGATTTGCGGGCTCTGCTCGAGGAGTATGTTGGCGACCTCGGAGAGAACCTGCTGTCCGCCAAACATGTCCCATCCCAGGGAATCGCCTGCGATGTTCTGCAGGCTCGGACGGTAGTTGTTTGTCATCCGTACCATCAAGCCTTCGCGGTCGATGTCGGCAAAGGTCTGACCTGCTTCCTCGCTTAAGGTAAGGTACTCGATAACGTCCCAAGCGGCTTCAGGCTCATCGGAAAGCTGATTGATGACCCAGTACTCCGTATTGGTAGAATATGTGCCGGGACCGTCGGCGGAAAGACGGGGAGGAGAGGTCATGCGCCACTCACCGGCACCACCGCTGCCGTTGGGGTCGATGTTGCTGTCAAAGTAGGCTGCAGTGTAATTGGGTGCGAAGAGCGAGACGATCTCGCCGGCATTCATCGCCGTCCAGTACTCATCGGACTGCCACCGATCACTCGGGAAGTAGAGACCTGCCTCGTAGACACTCGCAAGCTGCTCGAGGGCGTCGACCGCCTCAGGCGAGTCCAGAATGACGTCGCCGTCGAAGTCGAAAATTGCCCCACCGTTCATATGAAGGTAGATCAGATAGACTTCAACGGCATTTTCGTTCGGGTCGTATGCATCGATGTAGAGATCGTTCTCTCGAAGTGTTTGCGCAACAGCAACGTACTCTTGGGCATTTGTCGGCGGCTCGAGTCCAAGACGGTCAAACACGTCCGACCGGTACAGATACGTCATAACAATCGACTGATTTGGCACGCCGTAGATTTTTCTATCCACCGTTGCCGCCTGGAGATTCGGCAAAAGCTGGTCGACAGGGACGCGGTCCGTAAGGTCCATTAACCAGCCGGTCCCGGCGAACTGTGGTGCAAGAAAATCGTGGATGATCATAACGTCGGGATCAGTCTCTCCGGTGGACAGCTGCAGCCGCATCTTTGTGGGATACTCCGCAAAGGGATACTTCTCGTACTCCATAGTGATGTCCGGCCGATCCTCGAGGAACCCTTCGAGAACAACCTCCGCTATAGACACCAGGTGCCCGCCACCCATCATAGATACCGTAGCCTGATCCGAGTCGGTGCCTTCTTGGCCGCCGCCCGCAAACGCTACAAAAGCCGCCGCTACAACCATCAAGATTGTAAATGGAATTCGCTTCATTACTTCCTCCTTGGAATGACTTGGGGAATCATGTGGTAAGTCGTACCAACGGCCTGATTATACATTGCGAATCGTCAATTGACAACTATTATGTTTAATTGAAATGCACGAACATAGAAATCGGTGCTAAAAGATCACATTCGGGCACCAAGACTGATCAATTGAACATTTTTTGGCTTGCCGAATCACTTGGAACCGGTATAATAGGTCGGGATGAGAGAGGATCGTTTGGAAAAAATCGCCTCCTTTGTAAACCAACGGGGCGAGGTGTCGGTCAGCGAGCTATCGCAACTCATAAACGTTCCCCAAGCAACGGTACGACGCGATCTGAAAGTACTCCACGAACAACACCGTATTCGGAGAAGCTACGGTCTCGCCCAGGCCTTGCCTGCAACCGCAATTAGCCGGCGAATCCCCGATGATACCCCACCTCCAAGCGAAACGGCCGCCGCCGCGCTGGGGATGATCACTCCGGGCAACGTTGTGATTCTTCCTCGTGGGCATGTGAACATCGAAATCGCGCACCAGTTAAGCCACACGAGTAACGTAACGATCATCACTAACTCCTGCGCGGTCTTCGACACTATCAAGCAGAGTCCCGGCACTCACGTTATCGCCCTCGGGGGCATCTACAGTAGGATCGGCGACTGTACTTACGGGCCCGTCGCGGAGAACTCGCTTTTCGAGATACGAGCGGACATCCTTATGCTCGAGCCGTCGGGAATCGATCTGGCCGAAGGCGTCACTCATGACAACATGATTGAAGTATCGCTGCTCAAGCAGATGATACGGGCGGCACGCAGAGTCGTCTTGATCGCGCGCGAAGATGCCTTTGACCGCCTCTCCGGAGCCGTCATCGGCAAACTCGACAGCTTCTCGGCCGTTATTGCCGCAGCAAAGCTGCCCGACGAATATCGGGATTTCTTCCGAGCCCACCACATCGAAGTAACAACGGCAGGCGACCGATGAACGGACTCCACTGGTCGGTGAACGGTGCAAGGCCGGAACAGCCGGACTATGAGATAAAGCTCCAATCCTGCCTACGGCAAGCCTACGGCGGATCGGAGAAATTGCAGAAACCAGATCCTGCCGTCACGACTCACTCATACTCTATCCTACCGCGCTATTGGCGTGGATATATAATTGACTCCAAAGAACTGCAGACCGGGTACTTTAGGCTGTCCCGGAAGAAGGTCGCCGGGAAGTGGGAGTACAGGGCTCAAGTGGATGATACGACGACGGGAGAATCAAGCCGAAGCCGGTTTCTCGTAAACGACGATAAGCTCCGTACGCTGACCGGTACCTGGAATATCGAAGCCCGCAACCACTCCGGAGACATTTACACACGTTACGAGGCGGTGGGAAGCTTCGCCGATACCGACGGGAGAAGAGAACTCCGTTTGCGCCTCAACGGCTACTCCGTTCCGATCCACTCACTCGCAGATGCCGAGCCGATGGTGACTCGAGAAGTCTTGTTCGACCTGATTCCCACGCTCCAAAGATCAAAAAAGCGGCAACTCGGTTGCTTTGCAATGCTCGAGGACTTTCAGCGAGTGAGCACGGATTGCTCGATCACAAAAATCGGTGGGATGGAAATCGATCCTATTGGCGCCCTCGAAGGCTTCTGCGTAACGGGACGCGGGCACGAGCCTAGTTACTGGTGGGTTGACGCTAATGGATTGGTTGCGATCGTTGCCTTTACGTTTCGAGCATTTGTGTTGACAGACATAGATCCCCAAGGCAACCCGGCATGAAGCAACCAAACATCATTTTTATTAACACCGACCAGCAGTCATGGGACGCATATTCAGCGGCGGGCAATGACTGGGCAACTACTTCAAACATCGACCGTCTGTTTGCCGCCGGTACGGCGTTTACCAGATGCTATGCCACCAACCCGGTGTGCTCGCCTGCTCGCAGCAGCTGGGCTTCAGGTCGCTACTCTTCCGAGACGGGATGCCCCTTTAACGGTGGGCTCATGCACAAAGACATCCCGGATATCGGGCAGATTCTTAGAACCGCCGGCTACGAGACATACCATGCCGGCAAGTGGCACGTCGATGGTCGAGACGTCCACGACGGCTTTGATGTCCTGTACTTTGGCGGACGCCCTATCGTCGCGGGTGGCGCGGAGTACTACGACGGAGCGACCACGCGCGCCGTAATGGACTTCCTGACCCGTCGCACCTCGGCTCATCCGTTCTATCTTCAAGTGGGACTAATCAACCCGCACGACATCTGCGAATTCGGGCACGCCCACGAACACAATACGATTCCGGACCCAATCCAACAGGGAATCTTGAAGGAATCCGATTTGCCTCCCCTACCCCGGAACTTCAATTTTGACCGTCCGGAGACCGTTGTCCAAGAAACGTTCCGACGGAGCGAACAGGCGGTCGTTCACCCTCGCATCTTAGTCCGGACCCGCGGGTGGTCCGACCTCGATTGGCGTTACCTGGCCTGGATGTACTACCGCTTTGTCGAACAGGTGGATGCGCAAATCGGATTGATCCTGAACACGCTGATCACTACGGGCATGGCCGATACCACGCTTATCGTCTTTGGTTCAGACCATGGAGAGGCCGCGGGCCGGCACCAGATGTTCCAGAAGTTCACGCTCTATGAAGAGAGTGTTCGTGTTCCCCTGGTTATCCTTCCGCCCGCTTCCTTGGGGCCGGCGACTACTCAACGCGACTCCAGCTCACCCGTCTCCGGCGTCGACCTCTTTGCCACGATTTGTGACTACGCCGGAGCCCGTATTCCGGCGGAAACACATGGCCGGAGCCTTCGGCCGGTTATAGACACGATTGATACCCGCGCCGGCTCGGAAACCCCACGGCACAACCCGCGCGGATCCGCGCGGGAGACGGTGTTTGTGGAGAACAACTATTGGGAGCGTGCGGTGATAGGCCCGCGATACAAGCTTATTACGGAGTACATCCCGAACGAGGGTGACGAGTGCGTTCCCCCTTCGATCAAGACTCATAGGCTCGGCCGATTGCAGCTCTTCGACCTGGAAGCCGACCCCTGGGAACAAAGGAATATTGCACACGAAGCCGCGCAGCAATCGATAGTCTCGGAGTACCTCGACCACCTTACCACGCATGAGGCCGCACTCGAGCGCCGACCATTGCGGGAAGGAAGCCCCCGGACGGTCGTCGAGTCCTACCTTCCGCTGCTACGCGCGGCTCATCGTGGCTGAAGCAGCTGCAGCAGCCGGCACGCTGCGGCCGGCACGCTGCGGCCGGTAGCGGGCGGTCGCCCCACCCATCGGCGCCAAGCCCTTCGCCCCCGCACGCCCCCGTGAGTACATTACTTCCATGAAGTACGTAGG
>CAZFLD010000041.1:0-37701 GCA_964519835.1 uncultured Spirochaetales bacterium | reverse complement strand
TGCCGGGTGGCGGTACATCTTTATCAGAGGGGGAGTTATGTCAGACGGGAAAGAGTTTGAAGGCCTGACACCAAAGACAATAGTCCTTGGTATGCAGCACACATTTGTCATGTTCGGCGCAACGGTCCTTGTGCCCATCCTCACGGGATTGGATATCGGTGTATCGTTGTTTGCGGCCGGAGTCGGAACGATTTTGTTTCACATCCTAACCAAGTTCAAGGTTCCGGTATTCCTCGGCAGTTCCTTCTCTTTTATGCCGCCTATCTTTGCAGTTGCCGCCGCGTCCAACGGTGACCTTGCATACGCTACCGGCGGTATTGTGATCGCAGGCGGAGTGTATATTGTGGTGTCGATCATCTTCCGCTTTGTGAACTACAAATGGTTGAAACTGATCCTTCCGGCCCACGTAACCGGCCCCATTATCATTCTGATCGGCCTCCTCCTCGCGTCGGTGGCAATCGAAAACGCAAGCGGAAACTGGTGGATTGCCGGCCTCACCTTTGCCTTCGGGATTTTTGTGAAAATCGGCTTTGAGAAGTTTGGGTGGAAGTTCCTGTCGGCCCTGCCGGTTCTCTTTGCCTTGGTATTTGGCTATATCCTGTCGATTATCTGGGGAATTGTGGACTTCACGCCCGTGAACGAGGCTGCATGGGTCGGCCTGCCCAACTTTATGCTGCCCAAGTTTTCGGGCACAGCAATTGCGCTGATTGCACCCGTTTCGATCGTTACGATAGTGGAGCACTTCGGCGACGTCATCGCGATTGGCAACGTTGTAAAAAAGGACTTCCTCAAGGAACCGGGAGTTAGCCGCACCCTTCTCGGAGACGGTCTTGCGACGACTCTCTCGGCCCTTATCGGTGGCCCGGCCAACACTACCTACAGTGAGAACACCGGCGCCGTTGCTCTTACCGGCAACTACAACCCGCTTGTTATGCGCGTGGCTGCGGTGTTCGCCATCATTCTGGCGCTTATCCCAAAGTTCAATTCCATCATTGCGACCATTCCCGGTCCCGTCATTGGTGGTATTTCGATCCTGCTGTTCGGAATGATCTCGTCGATCGGAATCAGAAACATGATCGACGCTCGCGTCAACATGGACGATCCGCGTCCGTTGATTATCTCGGCGGCCATGCTCGTGCTTGGCGTCGGAAACGCGGCCTTTATCATCGGCGAGCTAACGCTAAGCGGTCTCGCCCTGTCGGCAATCGTCGGTATCGTCTTGAACGTGTTGATCAACTTCAAGAGCTTTCGCGAAGGCAAGAATCAGCTCGCGGAGGCGGAGTAGCGCGCAAACTCGGGCCGCTCCTCGCGCTCGATGACGCTGTAGCCGGCGTTGGAGCAGGTGCTTTGAGCCGACTGTTTTGCGGCGTCGGTCACCGCCGGGGCGCGGCCCGTGGGGCATGCGCCGGCGGTAAAACCGTTCTTGCGCTCGCCGGCGGCGTGAGAGCCGGCGAGACGATACGCCTGATCGACGCGGGGAGCTCGCTTGGTGCGCGACGCTCAACGGCCTCCCGCGTCGACAGCACGCCGATTCGCTCGTAGTTACCGCGGCCTGTTGGGACGTGCACCTCGGCCGGCAGCTCTGTGTCGATGATGCCGAGCTCGAGGATGCACTCGAGAAGGTCCCATTCTTCGAGGTAGGCAGCCGTGCTTGCCACGGTATGCACCACCTGGGCGTCGTAGCCCACCTCGTCAAGCAAAAAACAGGCAAGATCCGGCACTCCGCTCATCGCCGCAAGCACTGGAACGGCAAAGCCGTGGTTGTCCGGGACGTCAAAATCAACGCCCTGGCCTATCAGCGCCATTGCACAGTCGATCGCGGATCTTGGGTCCCATGCGATCGTTCGTCCGCCTCCGGCGGCGACAAATCCCAACGGGGTCAATCCTTCCGAATTCGGCAAATCGAGGTCGAATCCCGCACCTACCAGAAACGGCACAGCTTCCGGAAACTTAGCCGCGACAAAATGGGCCAGACCGTTTCCATCGCGGTCACGGTACTCCCGCGCCTCGGATAATACGACGATGCGCTCTACAATCTCCAGCGATCCCGGTTCGAACCGTTCGAGCACCGTCAGTATCGACTCCAAGGCCGCCGGACCGGAACCCACTCGGGCGAACGGATCGGCTCCGACATCGAGAAACACGTGAAGCTCGGGTGTCCCCGGGTTCGTGCGCTCGACAATCCAACCGAACAGAGTCACCTCGCCGTCGATTCCCCGATTGAGCACACTTCGGGCACCAAAGCTCCTCGTAGCGTCCGCTTCCAGAATCGCCGCAACCGCTTCCCCGGAGCCACCTTGGTCGACTGCCCAAACCAATGTCTCGAATAGCTCGTCGCTCGACAGCCTCGCAGCGCCGGCTTCGCGGAGGGCCTGTGCCGCCTGAGCCCGTCCGTGACGGACGGCGGCCACATACGGAGTCTCGCCGGCGACATTGGTGTGGTCGATATCAACGCCGTGTTGGATGAGCAGGGATGTGAGCTCCTCGCTGTGGTGCTCGCCAACGGCGTGAAGCGCGGTATCCCCCGGACCGCCGATCGGTCCGGCGCGAAAAACGGCTTCGAGCAGCAAGCGAGCCATATCGACGCTGCCCTGGTTGACGGCAATGTGAACGGCACCCCAACCGTTTTCCGCATCCTCGACGCCGGATCGGCGCTGACCCGCGTCGATAAACATACGAACCTGTTCGACAAAGCCGATGGACACAAGGATTCCGAAGGGCGACGGTGTCGATCCCGAGTACAAGTCTGCCTGGTATGGATCACGGTTTAGTAACCGTTCGACGACGGCGGGCCGAGAGAGCACCGTCCGGAGAATCTCGTCCAATTCCCCATCTTCAGCCTCAGCAAACACGCCGCGCCCTCGATACCGCGCCTGCAGAGAGATCTCGATGGTCGTGATGTCCGCTGGTTCCGACCCGTCCCGGAAAAGGTCGGGCAAGCGTGCCGCAGGATCGAGGCCGTTCGCCATGAGCTCGTCGAGGAATTCCGGTGCGGAAAGGAAAAGTGCGACAGAAAACCCAAATGCGGAGGTGAAGGGTTTGGCCAGGACGGCGCCGTGATCCAGGGCCACGTCCACGATGGGAGAGAGAATCTCAGTCGCCGCTCGCTTGGCGTACGGATTCTCGCCGGGGTAAAACCCTTCAACAAACAACGCAAACGCGACGTCCAACGGGGTCAGTTCACCCGCCTCGGAAATCTCCACGCGGGTGTCCGCCCCCTCCGCGAGAAGAAACTCGGCAACACGACGGTTCCGCAAAGCGATCCTTCGAGCTTCGCTACGGGCAATGACGGCATAGTCGATGGGGCGATCGTATTCGAGTGAGTAGAAGGCCAGAAACCCGATCGCAAACGGGAGTGGAAACGCCGCTCCGATGCCGCCGAAATCCATGTAGTACGCTTCCCCTACGCCAAGGTTACGTTCTTCAAGGAACTGCTCCACGGCTTGCACGTCGCCCGTAAGCAGCATCAGAAGGGCGTCCCTCGGTACGACCCGATCGGGATCAACGTTTACCTCTTGGCCGGTGCCTGCTGCGGTGACCACGACGGCAAGTAGCACGATAATACTCGTCTTACGTAGCATGGTTTCTTCTCCTTGTTTCTTCCACTGCCCAAAACCGTGGTGTTCCGGACTCCGGAGGTTCGGCCACATGCAAGTCCGGAAACATACCAACTCCAGTCTACACCTCCGTCCAAGCCGCGGTAAAAACCTTTTTGTCACGTTACCGATCGGAGGGGTTGCTGAGCTGCCGTCGCAAACACGCCTACGGCTTTGATTCCTTTGCGCTTTCAGAGGAGCCGGGTTGTTACGAGGGCGCCTCCGTAACATGGCTTCGCGGTACACACCCGGATCTTGTCGAGACCTCTTTCGTTCCCCGGGCCATGAGCTACGCACGGCGCCGGTTCCCGCCGCCAAGGCCTCGCCCACAAACCATTGTTCGATTACATGGCCTTTGTCGCTCGTAAACACTACAATATCCATACACGTTTACGCGCAGACAAGGTTGAAACTCTTTCTTCTGACGTGTAGGCCTAACGGAGGTAACAATCGATGGCAACAACCATTTACGATGTAGCAGAGTCCGCGGGAGTCTCCGTGGCTACCGTGTCGCGCGTATTCAACCGACGGCCGCATGTATCGGCATCAGTACGCGACGGCGTCCTCAAGACTGCCCGCAGGCTTGGCTATTCACCTCAGCAGTCCGCGACGCGCGACTGCTACGCCATAGTGGTGGAAACCGGCAACCAGCCGGGGCTCACGGGCTACCACGAAATGCTCTTGCGCGCGATCAACCGCAAGGCACTGTCGGGTGGCCATCGATTGGAGCTTCTGCAGCTCGACGACCTCTCGGCCACGCCGGATCGGTTTTTCGCGGGCGTGATATCCACCGTCTACAACCCCGACGGCGTTTCCGCCGTCGCCAAGATCGGAAAGTCACTTGATATACCACGCGTTTTGATCAACAGCCAGGTTCGCGGGACCTCGTCGGTCTGCACGGACGAGCATGCCGGCATGGCGGAGCTTCTCGGCATTCTGGCTGAAGCGGACCACAAGCAAGTGCTTAGCGTAGGACACCATACGGCTGCATGGTGTAGCAAGGAACGGCAGACGGCCCTCGATGCGCTCGCAGCTGATCGGGGTATACACCTGACGCACGTAGATGTGGTCGAGAGCAACGTGCTGGATTCACTCACTACGGCGCTCGATCCCAAAATCACGGCGGTCTTGGCCCTGGGTGAGGGCCTTGGCCACCGCGTGGTGCACTACCTGCGCAAGCTCCGGGTGAAGCCGGGGAAGGATGTATCCGTGGTGGCCCACGAGATGCCCGGTGTGTCGGAGTTTTGCGATCCACCGCTGACAACAATCGAACAGGACTTTGACGGACTTGCGGAATCCGCCTTTGGCGCCCTGACATTCAAGAAACCTCGCCGGCTGTTGATTCCCTACAGGACTCATCGCAGAGAAAGCGTGCACCCGGCCAAAGCACGAACCACACCGCCCAAAACCGGCCGAGCCAAGCGGTCCAAGGAGTAACCGTGGTGATAGAGCAGCTCGGACCAAGACGAAGTGCCGAGAATGCCTTGCTGCCGCCCAAGGACTTTCCCTGGGGCCGAGGCGGTCTTCAATGGTGGAAAGACGACATACCACGGCAAGACCATCCTGCCGACAGCAATTATGCTTCGTCATAAACCGACTGTTTGTATGCACCCGGCCAAAAGCGACGACGGGATCAAGTTCACGATTCGTCCGGAGCCCTTTTTCTCCAAGCCCGGCGATCCAATCATCGGACGCCGGTTGTGTCGCCCTTTTGAGGAAAGACATCGGACCGCCGGACCTCATCCACTGGGGCCGGCATTGGCTGGTTCTGAAGCCTTGGAGCCACTGGAATCGGGTGAAATTCGGGCCGACCCCGCCCATCAAGACACGCGAGGGATGGCTCGAAATCATTCACGGTGCGGCTACCCGGGAAACTTAGCGGCCAACGCCGCAAACTGGTCGAAATACCGCAAGAACACGTTGGTAATCGTAGGGTCAAACCGGCGGCCACGCTGCTGTGCGATGTACGACCGCACGCGATCGGATTCCCACGGGTCCTTGTACGGACGCCTGTGGGCTAGCGCATCGAAGCTGTCCACGATCGTCGTGATCCGGGCAAAGATGTTGATCTCCTCCCCGGACAAACCCTGAGGATAGCCGGTGCCGTCCCAATTCTCGTGATGTTGATGGGCGATTGCGGCGATAATTCTGTGCGGGTCTCGATCGGTGTTCTTGAAGATTTCGTAGCCGACCCGTGTATGTGTCTTCATAACGGTGTACTCCTCCTCCGTCAGCCCCGTCGGCTTGCCCAGTATCTCATCCGGAACCGCGACCTTGCCGATGTCGTGCATCGGCGCCGCAATGCGTACCATCTCCACCTGTTCTCGAGTGAGCCCGGTTTTCTCGGCAAGCAGAGCGGCGAGATGCCCAATCCGGCGGGTGTGATTGGCCGTTTCCCGTGATCTGTTTTCGATAACCTCGCCAAGGGTTTCGATGACGCTCAGCTGAATCTCTTTTACCTCGTTGTGTAGGTATAGGTTCTCAAAGGCAACGGAAATGTTCGAAAAGAACGTCAAGAGCAACCTGCGATCAAGCTCGCCGATTGTTTTTTTGCCGGCGACGTAAAGGATTGTTTTGAACCCCGCACTCGTTTGGCAATAACCAACAAAACGGTGGTCGCGGAAAAAGCTGATGCGATTGTCCATCGCCTCCTGGATCATTTCCAGGGCATCGCCCTGCACCACTTCCTCGATGGGCCGGCCGATGGCTTCTTCGAAGGTGCCGGTGCCGCTTACGATGATATACCGATCGTCTTGGGAACCTGCAGAGGCGGTCAGGCCGGAAAAACTCTGAGAAAGCGATCCCTCGTCGACCTTGAGGAGAGCGGTAATCTGCATCAAGACGCCCTGAGCGAATTCCTGGATGGATCGGTAATTAAACAGGTTCCCGGAAGCGTTGATGATCTTTGTGAGACCGTCTCGGTTTCGCTCGATGGTGCGGATGTCGTTGTAGGACCGAAGCGCGCTGATGACGGTCGTGAACAGCTTCTGACGTGTTAGTTCGGTCTTTTCTTTGTAGTCGTTGATGTCGTAGTCCAGGACGACCTGTCGCTCCGGCGCCCGCCCCGGTTGGCCGGTGCGGAGGACAATTCGGACGGTTTTGTTCTTTAGGTCCCGGCGGATTCGACGGACGAGCTCGAGCCCGGCGTCGTCGGTTTCCATCACGACGTCTTGAAGGATAAGCGCGACGTCCGGTTCGTCTTGAATAATTCTGAACGTTTCCTGTGCGGTGTGTGCATGTCGAAACTCTAGGCGGCGGCCTTCGAAGACAATGCCGCGCAATGCCAGCACCGTTACCTCATGGACATCGTGTTCGTCGTCGGAAATCAACACCTTCCAGGTCCCCTCGCGCTCCTCCGCTACCGGCTTAGGGGTTTCCATCGCAAATACAAGGTCGCTCACGAAAACTCCTCCCATGCGTCGCGTACCGGTAACATGCCGTCTGATACCGAAGGTGGTGCTGCAGCCCCGACATGCGTGGGGGCCCTATCCTGTTCAACAAAAGGAAACCGCATGAGAAAGCTCGTTCCCTGCCCTTCCTGTGATTTTACCTCGATTTGTCCACCAAGGTTGTCGGAAACAATGGTGTAGACGATGTGGAGCCCGAGACCGGTGCCGCCTGAGCCGCGGGCAGTGGTGAAAAACGGATCAAAGACTTGGCTTTGGATATCCTTTTTGATCCCACGACCATTGTCTTCGACAACAAGACTCCATCCCTGATCTTCGGCAGTGCCGGTGAGTACAATCGCGCCCTGGTCGTCCGGACCAAATGCATGGTCCAATGCATTCACAATCAGATTTGTCACAACTTGCGAGATCAAGCCCGGAACCGAGACAACCTCGAGGTGCTCGTCGATTTGTAATAGGACCTCAATCCTTCTGCGCTTGAACCGCGGCCTGAGGCTGGTAATAACTTCCCGAATGTAAGGGGCGACTGCAAAGCGCCGTGACTCCTCGCTCGTCTGGTCCGCCGAAACGAGCTTGAATGATCGAATGAGCTCGGCCGCGCGATTTAGGTTGGAAAGGATAATCCGCGTGCTTTCGGCGGTAGTGGCGACAAAATCCTCCAGCTCACTTCGAGTGAGAGTGTCGCCGTGGTAGGCCCGGTCGATGGCGGCACTCTCATCGGCAAGAATGCTCGAAGCGGTGAACGCATTGCCCACCGGGGTGTTTATCTCGTGGGCGATTCCGGCCACCAAGTTGCCAAGGCCCGCCATCTTCTCGCGCAATATGATTGTCTGCTGCGCCTTCTTCAGCTTGTCCAGGGCCTTCTCAAGCTGCTCTGTAGCTGCATAGAGGGCGGATTGATTCATAGCCGAAACAAGAGCACCGTCGACCTGCCCGTGTACGCCCCGCAGAGGTGATAGGGTGCGGAGAATAACCCGGCGCTCGCCATCGGCGGCATACTCCGTGGTGGCAATCTCGCGAACTTTGCCCTCCCGGATTACGGCTTCCAGCATGGTTTGAACCGTTTCAAGCTCCGCGACCCCGATCAAGGTGTCTACAAACGTTGCACCGGATTTGATGGGATTCGGACCCCGGCCGACTATCGCCGGGTAAGCAGGATTGACGGAAACTATGGTTCCCGTACGATCCACCACGACAAAACCGATCGGAACGCCCGCGAGTACCGACGCGACGGTTGTAAACCCGGGCGACTTATTGCACACCGACAATACCCCGGTTGTGAGAATAGCGCTAGTTAGATTGCTGTCAATGCCTCGTCGGAAACCTAAACGAAAACTCATATTATTCGGAGCGGAGGACTCCGTTGGCCTGGTCCGGTGTACCGGAAGGCACCGCGGGCTTTGCGATTATCGTCGACGACCCGGACGCACCCGGCGGCACACACAGGTACTTCTTTAACCTTTACGCGCTTGATACCACGCTGGGACTTGAGCCGGGAGTACGCAAAAGCGAGTTGGTCTCTCAGATGGAGGGCCACGTACTGGCGCAAGCGCAGGTAATGGGTACGTACACCCGCTAACCGCTGCTCCGACAATCGCTTAGTTGACAAGGGCGCGATACCGGTTCATCGTTTTTCTATGAAGATCGCGATCGTCCGCAAGGACTCCTATTACGACTCGGTTTTTCTGATGCAAATCTCTGCCGAGCTAAAGGCCCAAGCAGGCGTCGACGAGGCAGTGGTGGCGATGGGTACGGAGATGAACCGGGGCCTTATCGCCGACATGGGTCTATCGGGACCCGAGGTTGCCGCGGCGAGCCCGATGGACCTTGTTATCGTCCTCGAGGGAGACTCGCAGCAAGACCTGGACTCCGCCGTCGAAGGGCTCGACGGATTGTTGAGGTCGAATTCCACGGGTGTAGGTGCATCCGAATACCGTCCCGGCAGTTTCGCCGCCGCACAAGCCGCTGTTCCGGACGCCAACCTCTTGATAGTCTCGCTGCCCGGCCAATTTGCAGCACGGGAGGCGAGGCGCGCACTAAAAGCGGGCCTCCACGTTATGCTTTTTAGCGACAACGTTCCCCTCGACGACGAAGTTGCCCTCAAAAAGCTCGCCGTCGAAAAGGGCTTGTTGATGATGGGTCCCGACTGTGGAACCGCCATAATCAACGGGCAGCCGTTGTGTTTTGCCAACGTCGTTCCCCGCGGATCAATTGGGATCGTAGCCGCCTCAGGCACAGGCCTTCAAGAGATTAGCTGCGCCATAGCCAAAGGCGGTAGCGGCGTGAGCCAGGCTCTTGGCACCGGCGGCCGCGACATAAAGGAGGAGGCGGTCGGCGGCATGATGACGGTCTTGTGTATCGAGGCCCTCGGTGCGGACCCAAACACCACCGTGATCGTGATAGTCTCCAAGCCGCCGAAGGATACGCTGATGACAAGGGTTGTCGAGGCGGCGGAAAAAACGGGCAAGCCCGTGGTGATCCACTTTGTCGGCGCCGGGACGGGCACGACCGCCGACCCCGGCGTCAAAACCGGCGCGAAACCCGGCCCCGTGCACTTCGCACCCAACCTCACCGAGGCCGCTCATGCCGCCGTGGCCCTGGCGAACGGATCGCCCATCCCGCCCCCTAAGGACTTCGACCTACCACCGGGCGAAATCGAGCGGATCGTGCAAAGGGAGGGCTCGGGCATTAGCTCGAAGCAGAAGTTCCTGCGGGGTCTTTTTACGGGCGGCACACTTACCGACGAGGCCGTTTCGGTTCTGCACGAACCGCTCGGCGGCGTTTACTCATTCGACTCCAAAGATCCATCTTACCAACTCAAAAACCCCCACCTGTCGACCGGCCACACAATTGTCGACCTTGGTGAGGACGTGTTTACCGTTGGGCGTCCTCATCCAATGATCGACCCGTCCACCCGTACGGAACGGATAGATCAAGAGGCGGAGGATGAGGAGGTGGCGGTTCTCCTTCTCGACTGCGTGATCGGCTACGGCTCGCATAAGGATCCGGCCGGTGCGATGTTGGAGAGCATCACACGGGCCCGGGACAAAGCGGCGGGGCGTGGGGGCTATCTGCCGGTGGTTGTTTCGGTGACCGGCACCGAGGATGATCCCCAGGGCCTCGCCGGCCAGCAGGCGAAACTTGCGGGTGCCGGCTGCATTGTGATGCCCACCAACTATCAGGCGGCGCGCCTGGCGAGCAAGATCATGGAGGGACGGTCATGAACAAAATCGCCGAGTTATTTGAGTCCGAGCTTCGGGTCATCGGTCTTGGCCTCGAAGCGTTTACCCAAAACCTCGCGGCACGTGGAGTGTCCGTGGTGCAGGTTGACTGGAAACCGCCGGCGGGCGGAGATGCCGCACTCGCCGCCACCCTTCAGCGTATTGAAACGCGCGCCGGCGCGGCCGTAGAGGCTGCGAACGCAGAGGCGGTCCGGCGGTTTCTTGCGGCAAAGCCCATGCTCGTCGGCATTGGTCGTGCTGTCGACGACATCCCGGGCATGCACAAGAAGCTTATATTACACGCCGGCCCCCCGGTGAAGTGGCAGGACATGTGCGGTCCGTTGCGCGGTGCGGTGATGGGCGGACTTATCTACGAGGGACTTGCCACAACAACAAAGGAGGCAGAGAAGCTTGCGGCTTCAGGTGACATCGAATTTGCTCCCTGCCACCACCATAGCGCGGTGGGGCCGATGGCAGGCGTGGTCACGGCAAGTATGCCCGTGTGGATAGTGGAGAATGCCGCATTTGGCAACAAAGCGTACTGCACGCTCAACGAAGGGCTCGGAAAGGTCCTTCGTTACGGGGCTAACGGCCCGGAGGTCATCGATCGTCTCAAGTGGATGGAGACTACCTTGACGCCGATCCTACAAAAGGCCCTGGAGCTTCGCGGCCCCATCGACATAAAGACAATTATCGCCCAAGTGCTTCAGATGGGCGACGAAGGCCACAACCGCAATCGCGCCGGCACCAGTCTTATGATCCGAGAGCTCGCGCCGTATCTTGTTCGACTCGATGAAAACAAAGATGACATCTCGCGAGTCTTGAAGTTTATGCACGAGAACGATCACTTTTTCCTTAACCTCACCATGCCGAGCTGCAAGGCAACCGTGGACGCCGCCGACGGCATCGAGGGATCAAGTGTTATTACCACGCTGGCGCGCAACGGAACCGAGTTTGGCATACGCGTCTCCGGTCTGCCAAACGTGTGGTTCACCGGCCCCGCGTCGGTCGTGGACGGCCTTTATCTGCCGGGCTTTGGTCCGGACGACGCCGCGCGCGACATCGGTGACTCGGTCATAACCGAAACGGCCGGCATTGGGGGGTTTGCCATGGCGGCGGCACCGGCCATTGTGAAGTTTGTCGGCGGCTCACCGGCCGACGCGGTGGCCTTCACGATGCAGATGTACGAGATTACCTTGGCGGAGAACGATACCTACCAGATCCCCGCTCTCGACTTTCGTGGCACACCGACGGCGATCGACGTGAGGCGGGTGGTAGAGACGGGGATCTTGCCTGCAATCAATACGGGCATAGCGCACAAGGATCCCGGGATCGGGATGGTAGGAGCGGGCCTCGTGAAGCCACCAAAAAACTGCTTCGAGGACGCCCTGCGAGCGTTCGCGGAGCGCTACGCGTCGTAAGGGCCGTTCGCGGAGCGCTCGCGTCGTAGGGACCCAGCTGCCGTTTACGCTGCAACTATGGCGTTGGCGTAAAAAATAGTTGATTGAAAGAGATAGGTTTACCTATTATCGGTGTACGCAGTTTCGAGAAAGCAATTGGAGGACACATGAAACCCATCGATTTGAGCATTCCCCTCGGCGTTGGAACGCCGGCGTGGCCTACCTACGAGCCGTTGCAGGTCAAGTATTTCAAGCGCCTGGCACCGAACGGCGCCAACGGCCAGCTCGTTACCCACTCCAACCACGTCGGCACGCACCTCGACGGCGAGATTCACTTCTACACACCCGGAAAGGATATCTCCGAGCTGCAGCTCGACTATCTGATGCATGAGGGTGTTGTGGTCGATCTCTCCGACGTGGCCGGCGAATACGACATCTATACGCCCGAAATGATCGAGAGCAAGGTCGACGTAAAAGAGGGCGACATCTTGATCATCTCCACCGGCTACCATCGCTTTGGGTGGGACCAGCCCACCGCCGATGAGGTGCGATACATGGTCAAGCACCCTGGACCGGACCGAGCGTTCGCCGAGTGGTGCAAAGCCAAAAAGCTCCGCTGGCTCGGCGTAGACTGCGGTAGCGCCGACCATCCTATGAACACCAAGATCCGCGACTGGATGCCTCAGCAGGCGGCCGAGTGCGACGCGCATTTCAAAGACAAGTACGGCAAGGGTCTGCATGAGATCTACACGGCGGACAAGTATCAGCTTATGCATCTCGAAATGTTCCCGTACGGCATTGTCCACGCCGAATGCATCGGCGGCGACATCGACCTCGTGCTCAACCGCCGTGTGACAATCGGCTGTTTCCCGTGGCGCTTTGTGCAAGGCGAATCGTGTGTTGCAAGAATCGTGGCGTTTGTGGACGACGACGAGCACAAAGAGCTTATGGACAAAAAGGCCAAGTGCAAGCTCACGAAGTACGGTGATGTGAGCCGTGCCGAGAATCAATGGCTCGTCGACGAGGCCAACAAGGCCTCCCGGTAGCCGGCTTTAATGAACAAACCGCTCACGGGCATCAAGGTCCTGGACATGACACGAGTCTTGGCCGGGCCGTACTGCACGATGTTATTGCAAGATCTGGGCGCCGAGGTCCTCAAGGTCGAGATGCCCGGCACCGGCGACGACTCTCGCTCCTTCGGCCCTTTCAAAGAGGGGCGAAGCCTCTACTTCTTGAGCATCAACCGCGGCAAAAAAAGTATGACGCTCAACCTCAAGTCCGAGAAGGGCAAAGAGGTTTTTTTGAAGCTTATCGCCGAGTCCGACGTGCTGGTGGAGAACTTTCGCCCTGGAGTCATGGAGAAACTCGGCCTTGGCTGGGAGACTCTTCACACGCTCAACCCGCGTCTGGTGTACGCCGCAAGCTCCGGCTATGGGCACACCGGGCCTCACTCAGGTAAGCCCGCCTACGACATTCTGGCCCAAGCCGAGGGCGGCGTGATGAGTGTAACCGGCTGGCCCGGCGGCGCACCCACGCGTGTCGGCTGCTCCATCGGCGATATCACCGCGGCGCTTTTCACGGCAAACGGCATCATGGCGGCGCTCTATCAACGCACGACGACCGACGTCGGACAGAAAATCGACGTGGCCATGCTCGACTGTCAGGTGGCGATCCTGGAGAATGCGCTGGCCCGGTATCAGGTTGCCGGCATTGCCCCGGAACCCCTTGGCACACGTCATCCCACCATTACGCC
Organism: uncultured Spirochaetales bacterium; assembly: GCA_964519835.1. Lineage (GTDB taxonomy): Bacteria > Spirochaetota > Spirochaetia > DSM-27196 > CAZFLD01 > CAZFLD01. The sequence goes on along the minus strand of CAZFLD010000041.1, from coordinate 24,324 downwards.
GTTTCAAGCCTACGAAACTGCGGATGAATACATCGTGATTGCGATCGGGAACGACAATTTGTGGCGCACATTTTGCGAGGCGATCAGGCATCCGGAATGGGCCGCCGACCCCCGCTTTGCCACTAATCACAAACGGACGGAGAATCTCGGCACGCTCAACGCGCTCTTGGAGCCTCTTTTTTTCGAGCGACCGGCCTCCGCGTGGAACACGTTGCTCGAAGCCGCTCGAATCCCCCACAGCACCATCAACACAATCGATAAGGTGATGGAGCACCCACAAGTTCTCGCGCGCAACATGGTCGTAGACGTCGATGACCTTGTCGCAGGCAAGGTCAAGATCGCGGGCAATCCAATCAAGATGAGTGGATTCGCCGACGAGACCACCCGGCCGACCATCCCGGAGTTGGGCGAACACACCGACGAGACACTCCGATCACTCGGTTTCGAAGAGGTGGAGATCGCCGCATTAAAGGCTGATGGCGTCGTCTAGCAGGCACAACTACTTTGCGCCCCTCGCCGCGGCGGACCTTCGCGAGCTGTCGTCGGCGGAGGTTCTGTCGTACTACCAAGCGCTTTTGGACCACGTCGACGAGGTCGACGCAGCGATTGAGGCGTATGTGCCCGAGCAGGAACGACGGGAGAGGGTGCTTACAGATGTGGAGCGACTGCTGGGCGAGCACTCCGGCACGGCGCCGGCGGCGAAGCCGCCGCTTTTTGGGATTCCGATCGGCGTGAAGGATCTCTTTGCCACTGACGGGTTTGATACACGGGCCGGATCGCGGCTCCCGGCCCGGCTTTTTTCCGGACCGGAGGCACCCGCGGTCACCCGGCTAAAACGCGCCGGCGCGATTATCGTCGGCAAGACGGTCACCACGGAATTCGCGTACTTCGCTCCCGGCCCGACCCGCAACCCCTGGAACACCGACCACACGCCGGGCGGCTCGAGCAGCGGGTCCGCGGCCGCCGTCGCGGCCGGCATGGCCCGCGTCGCGCTCGGAACACAGACAATAGGATCGGTCAACCGCCCGGCGGCTTTTTGCGGGATCGTCGGCTACAAACCGAGCTACGGTCTGGCGCCGACAAACGGGGTAGTCCCGTTTTCACACTCTTCGGACCACGTGGGACTGCTTGCAACCGATGTTGCAACGGCCACAGTCGCCGCCGCGGTCCTCTGTGGCTCTCCGTTTGCATCGGCCGGCGGCGTTTCCCGGGCGGGCACGCGGCCACGGTCGGCCGCAGGCCGGTTTATCCGCTGTACCGGCCCCTACGAGGCGCAGGCGGACGCTGTGGCCCGCGAAGCGGTCGACCGAGTGATACATGCGATCCGCGGCGATCCGGGCCACGCGGCCGACGCCGGCCGCATTTCCGGCGACGGCGATCGCGGCAAAAAAGCCGGCCGAGCCACAGACGCTCCTGTGGAGCAAGTCGACCTCCTCCCCGACATCAAAGAGATCAACAAAAGTCACGGCCTCTTGATCGCTCGGGAGTTCGCCGAGGTGCACGAATCCTGGTCTGCCGAGTATGGTGAGCTTTATTCGTCTCGGAGCCGCGAGCTGGTCGAAAAGGGCAGGTCGGTCGATGCCGCCGCCTACGAGAAGGCGCTGCGATTGGGAGAAGCCCTGCGGAAACGGCTCCACGATTCACTTGGCGAAGGGGACATCATCCTGACGCCCGGTGCCCCCGGCACGGCACCGGAGGGCATCGAGGCCACCGGTTCTCCGGTCATCAACCTGCCATGGACATACGCCGGATTGCCGACGGTGACCCTGCCGGTCTTTGTCGCGGCAAACGGTCTTCCCGTTGCGGTACAGCTGGTTGGGCGATTCGGCGAAGATGCGTCGTTGCTTCGGACAGCCGCGTGGATTGAATCGCGTTTGGGCTTCCGGCCGTGAAGCCCCGGCTCGGAAGGAGGAGCCTGCTCGCGCAATGGTGATCCTCACCGGACCAATTCGCAGCGGCAAGACCACGTGTCTTGAACAGTGGTGCCGCGCGCGCATCGCGGCGGCCGATGACGTGGACGGAATCCTCGCTCCCACCGTAAACGGCACACGGTACATTCAGGAGATACACGGCAATAGGTATCAGCTCGACGCCGCCGCGGGCCCAGACAGCCCGAGCGATGGACCAGACGCCCCGAGCGCCGGCCTCATTCGGATAGGCCCCCACGCGTTTCGGAAGGACGCCTTTCTAAAGGCGCAGGACTACCTGCTGCAGGCCTACGATCGGCTGCAAAGCGCCGGGTTTCTGGTGATAGATGAGATCGGACCGTTGGAACTTCGAGGCGAGGGACTGGAACCCGCGGTTTCCCGGCTCTTTGCCGTAGCCAAAACCGGTAACGCCCGCATCGTCTTAGTAGTGCGCGAGGGGCTGGTGCAGCGTATCTGTGAGCGCTACGACCTCGAAGCCACGGTGATTCGGCCGGATGAGCTACCGCGTTCGTAGGGGCTTGTGTCCAATCAGTGGCCGTAGGTGTTGTCAGCGGCGAGACGGCGTCTTCTGCACGCGTCATGTAATGTTGCGATCGATGAGCCCCGACGCTCAGTGAAGCAGGAAGCTCGTTTCGCCCGTTTGTATTTATGTGAACACGGCAATCTTTGTCGCGACCATGGCGACCAACCCGTACATTCCCCGGGATCGCAACAACCTACACACCATCTTTGAACGTATCCGCTGTACCAACCCCGAATGCGGCCTGGTCAACGGCTGTCGCCGCTTGCTCGCCCGTGCATCCGGGACATGCCAACTTCCGGCCGTTGTTCCCCCACGATCGGCGCCTGTTCTCAGACGTGTCTTGTTCTATCTACGACATCCTCCGCGAGTTCTGCTACGATGCCGATCTCGTCGGCATCCGGTCGAGTTGTTTTGAGTGCCGTGCCCCCACTCGAAGCCCATCACATCGCCGTGACGCTGATGTTCTGCCGGCTCCCTCCTCCCGCTCAACGAGATATGCGTCCGCATCTTCGGTTCTCATTGACGTATCCCGGAGCGAAAACGCAGGTATCACCGCCTGGGTAACGCCACAGCAACGGCATCGCACGCGCAGAATCCTGATGCGCTCGCTGAAGTAATACTTGGGGTAGCTGCCGTGGCGAGCAAAGCAAGCGGAGGTTCCACAAGCAGGACAGGAAATGGCGTCGAGCTCCCGGTTCCAGCGGGATTACAGTCTGGAAAAGCTATAGTCTTCGAAGCGAGTGTCGATTGGTATTACTGTACTTGGTGCGGGGGAGCGGGTCTCCGGCCGGATCATCCGCCGGCCGCGCGGCACCCTGCCCATGTATCTCCCTGCCGCCTATGGCTGGAACTTCCAGCGTGTATCAATTAGTCGGGCGCGGGCCGAGGGCGATCTCGGTGTAGCCGTTCCGTTCCGCGTAGGCCCAGAGCTCCGTATGCCGCTGGGTGGCGCACCAGTAGCAGCCGAGGTTGCGACCCTCCTTCAGCCGGTCGGCAAGTGTGTAGCGGACCACGTCTAAGGGGATTCCCCAGTCGGCGCAGTGACTGGCCAACTCCGCCTCCAGCTCCGGCAGATCGTATTCGGTGGCCATATAAACGGCCGTAACGGTAAACGGCTCCGTGTAGTTGTGACACTTTGCGACCAGGAGGTAGACCAACGTCGTCGAATCCTCGCCTCCGGAGACGCGGTCCCCCGGTTCCAGCATGGCGTACCCGAGAAGGGATTTGTCCATTTTGCGACTGATGTCGCTGGAAAGGCGGCGTAGTCGGTCGGTTGATCAGGCTCCACGCAGCAGGAGTGTCACCGCCCCTCCTGTAGAGATAGAGGTTGATGTGATCAACTTGCCCCAACTCGTCGAGAGGATTCACGAAGTAATCATACACATCAGCCGCGATATTGGTCTCAATCTGCTGGGTGCCGTAATCCAAGATCGACTCGGAGAATCACGGCAGGCTTAATTGGGCCATCGTTCCGCCATCAACGGTATAGACCTGTCCCGCAATAAACGCGGCATCGTATGCGGCGCGGAAAGCAACGAGCACAACAACATATACCTTCGTGACCATGGTCGACTGCTACCGCTCGGGTGAGCCCGTGAAGCCCAGCTCTGGAGGCACAGTAGGCCGCATGGCTGGGGTTGTCGGCCAATCCTCAACAGCTCGTTTCGTTTACAGAAGCTTCCAAGATCATACCGACATTGTTGATCAGCACGTAATGCTCTGCGTCAACAAGAACACCCGGCCGTTCCGGAAGCTCGGCCGCTCGTAGTCGCCGAGTGGCCGGCTGCGACCTTGCAGTCCGCACGAAACTTGACTATGGTGACTCATAGGAGTGAGGGAATGAGTCAAATAACGATCCGCGATCTTCCCGAGGAAGTGGAGCACGCGATTCGTGAGCGTGCTCGGGAGCGCCATACAAGTCTCAACCGCGTTGTGACCGAGTTGGTTGAAGAGGCGCTGGGGATCTCTGCAAGCCAATCCAAACGGCGTAACCTTAGCGACCTCGCCGGCACCTGGAGCGAAGCCGATGCGGATTCGTTCGATGCGGTAATCGAATCAATGCGGGCGATCGACACGGAGATTTGGCAGCGGTGATCGTGTGCCTGGATACCAACGCCTACTCCGACTTCAAACGGGGTGATCAGGAGACGGTAGCAATTCTTGAAGGGGCGGAAGGGATCATCGTTCCGACTGTTGTTCTGGGTGAACTCTACGCGGGGTTTCACGGTGGCAACCGGGAGCGCCGGAACATCGATGAACTGGAGGCGTTTCTCGCTGTCCCGGGAGTTACCGTGCAAACCGTAACGCGTGGCGTCGCCCGTCAATACGGCATACTCGTCAACGAGCTCAGATGCAGGGGCACGCCGATTCCTACCAACGACATCTGGATTGCTGCGACGACGGTAGAAGCCCGCGCGGAGCTTCTGACGCGAGACGATCATTTCAGCGCGGTTCCGCTCCTCGCGCGGTACCGGTAAGCGCATCGGTATACCGACGGCCATCAGCAGCTGTCGCGGGTAATTAGATTTTCCACCTCCGTCGGTCGGGTACCATCCTCCAGCCAATCATCGACAGCAGGAGGAACAACATGGGTTACCGACGGATGGACATGCACGTACTGAAAACGATTCTACGACGATGGATCGACGGGAAATCGATCAACAGAATCCATCCCGAGGAAGGCTTCGATCGCAAGACAATCTGCGGCTATATCGCAGCGATACAGGCCCGCGGGTTGGAGCCTGGTAGTCAGATTGAGGAGGCGGAACTCGAGAGCGTGCTCTCGGAGCTTCTTCCGGCCAATCGCCGGGCGCAAATCAAACGCGAGCTGCATGAACCGTACCGCGAAGAGATCGTGCAGCTGATGAGTCCTGACCGTGGCGATGCGCACCGTCCGGAGGAGTAATCGGTGCAGGCGGTAAAACCGAAGACCGCGTGGCTGATCCTGCGGGAGAAACACGGACTGTCGGTGAGCTACGAAACGTTCAAGCTTTACGCACGGGAAATCGGACTGAAGGCGAAAAGTTCCCGAGCGCCGATCCGTTTGGTAACGCCGCCGAGACAGGAAACCCGGATCGACTACGGGACCGTCGGGTGGTGGTACGAGCGGGAAACCGGCAAGGAACGGCGAGTGTACGCCTTCGCTGGGAAACTCTCCTGTAGCCGCCTCCCGTTCATCCCGCCGCTGTCGCAATCGGGACAAGCCATGACCCGTGGCGTCCGCGAGTATCTGAACTGAGTACCACAGGCGGACCTCAATGGATCTACGCTGCCGGCTGACCAACGATCTGAAGATACTGCGAGTTCCCGGCATGATCGAGACGCTCAATCTGCGCCTCACGGAAGCCGACCAAGGCGCCCTTGGCTCTCTCGAGCTCCTGCGAGCGCTCGTGCAGGATGAGGTCTCCAACCGGGAGGCGAACCTGAGCAATCGCTGCACCTTCGAGAACTTCGATTTCCGGTTCAACGAACGGGCACTACCTCCGCAGACCATCCGCGACCTGGTCACCCGCCGATTCCTGACCCAGCACCAGAATATTATGCTGCGCGGTCCCCCTTGCCCGGGTAAGTAGCATGTCGCCCAGGCGCTCGGCCACAAAGTCTGCCGCCGAGGATTCGAAGCACTGTTCATCAAGACCCATAAATTGCTCGAACGTCTCGCCGACCGCGAGTACCCTCGAAAGGCCGCACGGTTGTGGAAGCAGCTGCGCTCGGTGTGTCTACATATTCTCGATTAATGGTGAGAGTGCAGTAATGTGGAGTTGGACCGGGAAGTCCTTGCGGGGTCGGAAGTTTGTCTGTCGGGACTCCACATTGCTGCTGTACGCAGAGGGACTCGAGCCACTTGAGAATCGAGGCATCGGCACGAATTGACGCAAAACTTTTCTAGCTTTGGAGGGATGGTTGCCTCAAAACTAAAATCTAGTCGAGCCTTCGGCTTGGAGGCGCGGGAAGGATGGGGCCACCAATAAAAACCCGGCAACAACTGGCGATGGAAGTGGCGAAGCGATATCGGCGAGCGAGTCGCGCGGAGAAAGGATAAATCGTTGATAGCTTTGTATCGGACACGGGGTCTTCGCGCCACGTTCCCGTTTCTCCTCATCAAGCTCCATCCTGACAACGGTAGCGCTGCATGCAGCCGTCGGGTAACCGGGTGCTCACTCGCGAGAGTATCATCGAGGCGAGGTTCTTTGAGGTGACCACCTCGCCGGCATCGGTTCGCGCGGTGTGTTCGATAGGCTTCGGGCGTACACCGGTGGTGATAATCCGAGCTGTTCGCACGCCGGACGGGCGATTACGGTTCAGCATGCATGTGGTGTCTTCCTTGATGATCGAGCGGATCGTCTTGAGCTCGTTGATCTGCCACAGCGCGAGGGTCTCGAAAACGCTGAACATCACCGCAGTGAGCCGGGCGCTCCAACGGGTAACCGAGCCGTAGTGGTTCTTGCGGCCCACCACCGGAATCCTCAGAATGGGCTCGCTACCATTGTTATCCATCGGGATCTGCGGGGAACCAAGAAACGCCGTCAGGCCGAGTACCGGTCAACGAGCAGGATCCCTTCGACAAACGTTCCCAGACGGGATTCAATGACCTCGGTGGAGCGTGTTGGGTCCATCACATAGACGACACTCTCCAGCGAAGCAAACACCCACAGGTACCCCTTGAACATCGACTTGCTCTTGGTTGCCTCCACCTCGTTTTATCGGCCTGCCCGGGATGCGCGGGCCCGCAGGCCGCTTCCCGGCCGGGCCACAGCGCGGACAAGCCGACTTCACGCCAACGCGAACGGCAAGCCCTCGATCGGACCAAACGCATTGGGAGTGTACCGGCCGCCTCGCGAGCGAACGCGTGAGCGGCGTAAAGGCCATCCACGTGACGCGTCTGATACTCAACAGGCCTCTCCTCAATGACGAGGTGGCCTGCAGCATCAATCACACGAAGAACCGATCCCGGAATCATGCCATGGAGCTCTTCCCCACGCTCCAGCGGTATCCAGCTATCCTCACGCCCCCACAGGATCAAGGTAGGTGTCGTAATCGTCGGATACAGAGACGGCACCTCATCGGTGTATTTGGAGTTTGCCTAAGCCATCTGACGATAGAAAGCTCTCTTACCGTACTCGCCGATCCACGGCAAAACGATTCCCTCTAATGTTGCTTTATTAAGTGGCTCAAAAGCCCGCTTATTAATCATTAAGAAGATGAGCTCTGAGGGCGGACAGGCGTCATCCGATTCTTGGACGCGGAGCCGAAAGCAACGCCGGCCCTACAGCTGCTCGTAATCCTCCGGAGTGTCCACATCACGACAGATCCCGGGTGAGTCAAGCTCCACAACGATCGTTGGGTGGCCGGCCAAAATGTTTCGCATCGGACCGGCTTCGGGCGGCAGTGATAGAACCTCAGGCACGAGGCGTGATGAGAGCAACACGGGGTGTCCTCGCCTGCCTTTGAAGGTGGGAACCACGGCGACCGGCCCCCCTGCTCCGGCGGTTGGAACGTCGGCCGCGCGAGCCTGCAATGGGTCGGTCGCGTCCGCTCCGGCGCCCGGCGGCCGCTCGACGGTGAGGTGCTTTGCCGGCCCTTGTGTCACCGCGTGGAACGTGCACGATTCGACAAACGGGAGGTCGCCCGGCAGCACAAAAAACCAAGGCGTCTCGATCAGCCGCATCCCCGCCCGGATAGACGAAAACATGCCGGCATGATAGTTCCCGTTTGTTGTGAACACAAGCGGCGCCGGTCCGGCTGCGCGGCCCGCATCGCTACAACCGTCCGTTGACCCCGGCGCAGCGCCGAGTACGGCGCGAATCCTCTCGGCCTCGTGGCCTAACACCACGATCACGCGCCGGCAGGCACTAATGGCCGCCTGCACAACGCGGTGGATCATCGGCACGCCGTCCACGGGAAGCAGCAACTTGTTTTGGTTCATGCGCGACGCGAGACCCGCCGCGAGGACGATGCAGTCACAGTGCGACGGCCCGACTGGCCCCGGCAGATCCGACGCCGCCGGCGTGGCGCCCTTTTCCATTGCTCCGGAAGCGCCCCGCGTCGCCTCACCGGTAGCGCCCGTTGCGGCGGGCCGGCGCACGGCGGTCCGCAGCGCGCGCTCCCCGGCCGGCCGCAGCGTAGGTGCCATCCCGGCTAGCAGTCGTGCTTGAGGATTTCGGGGGCCGAGCGGCAGCTGCCGTAGGGGCTCTTGGTGATCCAGTTGTCCACCGGCTCTCTCTTTTGCATGGCCCGCCATACGTCCTCGTAGCGAATAGGCATGTGGGTCAGCTCGGCGCCGGTCGCATGTTGAATGGCATTGCCAAGGGCCGCCGCCACGCCGATCATCGAGTGCTCGCCAACACCCCGGGCACCGTAGGGCCCATCGATTTGTGGAGTCTCGACCGCGATCGCCTCTACCTCGAGCGGAACATCCCGGGCGGTGGGGATCTTGTTGTCGGTAAAAGACGGATTGAGCAGGTGTCCCTTTTGGTCATAGATATAGCCTTCGCAGGTCGCCGTCCCGAGACCCTGGATCATGCCGCCGATCGATTGGCCGCGCACCTCGTCGGGATTAATCACCTTGCCCACGTCGAAGACGGAGACCACCTTCAAGACGTTGTACTCTCCCGTCTCCCTGTCCACTTCCACAATCATTCCGTGAGCGCCGTAGGTCCAGTCGATGGCCGGCAACCCCTGGCCCGTCTCTTTGTCGAGGTGAGTGAGTCCCTGGGCGATGTACCGACCAACGCCCACAAGGGGGCCACCGATGGAGTTTCCGTTGGGAAAGGCGTAGCCGATAGAAAGCTGTTTGAAGGTGACCGCCGAGTCCGGATGGTGACGTACGAAGATTCGGTCCTCGTCGTGGTACAGGTCCTGCACCTGCGCGCGAAGCGCTTGTGCCGCAACCTCATAGGCGTTTTTGAGGAGGTCCTCGGCGGCCAGGATGGCCGCGTTCCCGGACAAGAGCAGTCCCTTGGACGCGACGGTTTGCCAGTCGTAGGGGTCACGATCGGTGTCGGACTCGAAGGCGACCTTCACACGATCGAGGGGAAAGCCCAGCCGCTCGGCGATGATCTGCCGGATCGATGTATAGGTCCCTTGGCCGTAGTCTACGAGCGCCAGATTGGCCGTAACCGAACCATCCTCGTTCATCTTGAGGATAACCGTGGTGGCGGTAAACGGCGGCATGGCCGGCGCCTTGTGCAGGCCGACCACGGCCTTGCCGATCTTCATGCCCGTCTTTTTTTCGCGAGCCTTTTCCTCGTCGTTAAGTGCTTGGTAATCAATTGCCGAGGCGGCTTCCCGAAGACACTTGGTGATGGAGCCCGTGTTGGTGTGAATCTTCTCGCCGGTGAGGGTTGTAGAGCCCGGCTCGAGCGCGTTTTTTAGGCGGAACTCCAGCGGTTCCATTCCAATCGCCTCGGCAACCAGGTCCATGTGGCGCTCGAGGCCCCAGAAGAACTCGACGTGACCAAAGCCGCGGTACGCGGTCCCAAAGGGCTTATTGGTATAGATGGTGAAGGCGTCTACCGTAGCGTTGGGGATGTCGTAGGGTCCCCCCGCCGAGTATCCCGACGCCCGGGTAACGTTGACCGCATAGTCGGCATAGGCGCCGGCGTCCCAGTACATCGTCAGCTCTTGCGCCTGGATTTTGCCGTCGGCGGAAATCCCCGTCTTTATGGTGTACGTGAGCTGGCTGCGGCACGGTAGCAGGCTAAACTCCTCCTCGCGCGTCGCCGTCAGCTTCACCGGGCGGCCCTCGGCCTTTTTAGAGAGCACCGCCACGAGCGGCTCGATGCCGATGCCGGCCTTGCCGCCGAAGCCACCGCCGACGTAGGGCACGACCACGCGCACCTTCTGGTGAGGCAGCCCAAAGGCTATCGCGAACAGATTCCTGACGGTAAAGGGCGACTGGGCTGAAGACCAGATCATCACTTCATTGTCATGGCCCCACTGCACGATGGCGACGTGGGTCTCCATAGGAACGTGCTGTACCGACGGATTTGTATAGGTTCGCTCAACAACCCACTCGCAGTCTTCGAGGGCCTTTTTTGTGTCGCCCTTGCGCAGCTTGGTGTGATTGGCGATGTTGGTACCGGGTTTGGGGGTAAATGCTGCCTCCATGTAGGCATAGTGTCCCAGGTCCGGGTGCACAAGCGGCGCCCCCTCCTCGATCGCTTGCATCGGATGGAGTACGGCCTCGAGTTCTTTGTATTCAACATCGATAAGCTCAACGGCCTTTTGGGCGATCTCGAGTGTGTCCGCGGCAACGGCGGCCACGGCCTCACCAAAGTGGCGCACCTCGCCCCTGGCCAGGATCGCCTTGTCCTGCACGTAGAGTCCAAGCCGATAGTCAAGCTCGTCGCCGGTCACGATTGCTCGAACGCCAGTCAGAGCGGCAGCCTTTTTTGTGTCAATCGATACGATCTTTGCCCGAGCGTGGGGGCTGGTTTTGACCCGCGCGTAGAGCATCCCCGGCACGGTCATGTCGGCGACGTAGCCGGCTTGACCCGTGAGTTTCGCCTTGGAGTCGAGGCGCTCGGTTTTTTTGCCGACGTGTTTGAGCTTTTCAGCCGGGATAGTATCAAGCATCGGCGGTCTCCTCGGAACTGTCGGCCGCACCGGCGGGGCCGGCTTCGGCCGCCGTAGGGCCGGACACAACACGGCGGAGGCCTCCGGAGCCGGCACGTCCGGGGCCCTCGGCCCGCTCGCGCCCACCGGCGTTGGCGGCAGAATCGATAGCCTCGATGATCTGCTCATAGCCCGTGCAGCGGCAGAAGTTCCCCTCGATCCCGTCGATAATTTGCTCTCGCGTCGGATGTGGTATTCGGCGGAGGAGGTCCGTGGCACTCATGATCATGCCGGGCGTGCAGAAGCCGCACTGCACGGCGTGATGATCATGGAACGACTGCTGGAGGTCCGAGAGAATGCCTTCCCGCGCCACGCCCTCGATCGTCTCGAGATCCGCACCGTCCGCTTCGGCGGCAAGAACCAAGCAAGAGTTCACCGCTTCGCCGTTTAGGATGATGGTACATGCGCCGCATTCCCCGGCGCCGCACCCCTCTTTGGTGCCCGTCAGTCCCAGATCATCCCGGAGGAAATGGAGCAGTGTTTTGTGCTCGGCTACATCGCGCTCGTAGACCTGGCCGTTGATCGTTAAGCGAATATGCTTCATGCGGCTGTCTCCTCGACCAGGCGGCGAACAAACACATCCACCATAAACGCCCGGTACTCCTTTGTGCAGCGCACATCGTCGATTGGGCTGATCATCTCTTGGGCCTTGGCCTGAATGTCTGCAACCGTCGCATCGGACGCAAAGTCCGGCAACAACACCGGCGTGGGTGCGGCGGAGCTAATCGCAAAACGACGGGTGCCGTTTTGCATGATCATCGCCACACTCACCACGCCAAGGTCATGGCCCCTGATACGCTTGAGTTTTTTGTAGCCTCCGACGGCGTCGCTGTGATCAGTCGGCACCACGATCCGGGAGACTATTTCGTCATCGGCGATTTGCGTCGTCTTCACCCCGGTAATAAACTCGCGCAACGGCATCTCCCGAGTCCCGCGCGCCGAGACAAGCTCCACGCGGGCGCCCAGGCAGAGGAGCGGCGAGCTCATGTCGCCGCAGGGCGAGGCGGTCACGACGTTTCCCACTACCGTGGCGCGGTTTCGCAGTTGGAAGGTGGCCAACTCACTGCCGGCCGTAGCCAAGATCGAGTAGCGCTGTTCAACAACACGCGCAGCGACAAGTTGATTAACCGTCACGCACGCGCCAATCGAAAGGCCCTCGGCATCGTCAAACGAAAGCCTGCAGAGTTCAGACACCCGTTTTAGGTCGATGACAACCTCCGGACGAATCAGACCGGAGCGAATCGCCACGAACAGATCCGTCCCACCGGAGAACACCCGGGCCTTCCCGCCGTCATCGGCGAGTCGCCCCAGAAGCTCCTCGATGGAGTCTGGCGAAGAATAGGTGAATGGATAGAGCACCACAACATTTAAGACCCAGGCGCTCAGGTTGTCAATGTTTGCTCGGCTGTCGATGGCGCACCGGGCAAGGCCTAGGCGCCCTCCTCCCGACCCACAACCGATACTTTTGATTCAGCCCATTTGTTCCACTTTGTTACGACCTCGATCTTAGGCTCGTCGGGAGTATTGGTGATCGCGTCGACCAGACCGCTTCGTGATGACTTAGTCTCAAAATAGCCGCACCATCCGAACCCGATGACCTGAGGATGTTCTATGCCAAGCCGCACGATTCCGCTGTAGACATCCTCGAACTCATCGATGTCTTTGCACATAAACGTTGACTTCGGGTACCTCCCGTTGTAGATGCCTGCACCCGTGTCGGCGAGATGAATCGGGCCGTCCCAATTCGCCGTAACTATTTCCATTTCTCTCAACGCCACCCGTTGCGGGCCCATGACATTGATCGACAGGACATCGATGTAGGGCGCCATGATATGAATGGCCCAGTCGGAAAGCGGCTGCAGATGAACGGTGTTTCGGTCTCCAAAGATCAGGTGATTTGGATCATACTTCCGGATTGTTTCCGAGTAGACCTTGTACCACTCGTGGCAGACCCGCTTCATAAACGCGATTTTGTCGCGAAGCAGGTTGGTCGCGGAAACGTTGCCATTCATTGGGAACGGGAGGTCATTGACCTCGTCAAACGACTCGATCGGAATCGAGTAGGTCTCTCGCCACCGTTCCACCGTACCGTAGATCCGCTGCATGAGTTTCGCCCACTCGTTTTTTGCCTCATTCCCATCGTCAACGATTGCGTGGACCCAAGTCAAAAAGGTGTTGGCATGGGGGTGCCACGACGGATTGTGACAAAAGTGGTATCCAATGAGGTTGGGATTGTCGCGCAGCGGTGCGCAGAACTCTCGGCAACGTTTGTCGAGCCCGGCTCGGAATTCCTTTGAGAAGACATCCGGGAGGTTCCTCGACATGTGCTGGGTCGGGAACGCTAAGAGGGCCGTAAACGGCATGCCCAGATCGGAGAACTGCTCGGCGGTCCATTCGGGAGTCCTAAAACTGTTCCCGTGCCACTTGGGTCTCCCAACGGTACCTCGAGTAGGCGGAATGGGCTCGGTGTCGGTCTCCGACGGTCCAATGGACGGTGGAAGGTAGTTGAAGCCCCACTCGGAAAAACGATCCCGGAGTGATGCTCGCCATGCGGCGCGACTCCTATCATCGTCGCCGGCCGATAGTGGCAGGTGGGATCCATCTCCGTAGTGGTTTACGCCGCGCATGTGAATCGGTCGTCCATCCGGTGTGGCGACCCACCACTTGCTATTAATCTGCTTAAGGTGAAAGTAGCCCATAAACCCTCCTGTATCTACTACACTACGTTCTATAAGGAACCCAAATGCATAGACCAAACATCGTCTTCGTTTTCTCAGACCAACAGCATTGGCAAGCCCTGGGTCATCTGGATCCCTCGTTCAAGACTCCAGCGTTGGATTCATTATACGATCAGAGCACTGTCTTTACGCACGCATACTGCACCTGCCCGCAATGTTCACCGAGCCGGTCATCGATGCTGACCGGCTTCTACCCTCACACCACGATGGTGCAAGGGAACGTAGGTGCGGCCGGCGGCGAGGCACTGCAAATGGCCACGATTGCGAAACCTCTGCAGGCTGCAGGATACCGGACGGCCTATTTCGGCAAATGGCATTTGGGCAATGAGCCTATCGCGACCGCCGGTTGGGACGAAGACTTTGGCGTCACCGGACCCGAGACAACCGATGACGATACCGTATCCCGTCACGCTATTGACTTTCTGCGCGCCCGCGGGTCCGAGACGGGCGGCCCACCGTTTGCATTGTTCCTCTCCTACAACAACCCGCACGACATTTACCGTTTTTCACAGGGCTTGCGCGTTTCTTCCGCGACAACACGGCTGCATCCGGATCATGACAACCTCTCCAGCAAACCTGCAATCCAGAGGGAGTTTATGGTCCGCGATCAGGGCCGCGTAATGGCCGCCGCGGGCCCTGAAGAATGGCGCGCCTACCGTGCCTTGTACCGGGAAATGACTCAGCGCTACGACGCTCACGTTGGAGAGCTCGTGGCCACGATGAGACGCCTCTCACTTCTCAACCGGACTGTCCTAGTCGTAACAAGCGATCATGGTGACATGGACGGTGCACATGGACTCATCTACAAGGGTCCGTTTATGTACGAGCAGGTCACGCGGGTGCCGTTGATGATACGTCTTCCGGCGATGCTCGGCGGTCCGGCGCACCGGCCAATCGATCATTTGGTGACCAACACCGACCTGTTCGCTACGCTAATCGACATTGCCGGGGCCGACTTGCCGGCGACCCATGGCAATTCGCTGCTGCCGTACGTGGTGGACAATCGCTCCTCAGTTCGCGACTTCGTCGTAGGTCAGTACTACGGCAAGCAGCGCTGGGTAAATCCGATCCGTATGCTGCGCACCCAGCGCTGGAAGCTAAACCGCTATGCCGGCGGTGAACTCGAGCTATATGATCTTCACACGGACCCAGGCGAGCTATCAAACCTTGCCGGGCGTCCCGACCGGAGCGAAGTGATTCGCTCTCTGAACAACATACTTGCCGAGTGGATCGTGGCACACGACGACCCGTTCCCTAAGCAATCACCGACGACCCGCGATGGCGAGCCGTCGGCTTGAGGCGCCAAAACTCTATCTGCTGGCCAGATACCGATCGTACGCCTCGATGTAGATTGTCATCATCTCTTCCAATCCCATCGCCTCTAGTTGGTCGAGGTAGGCGTCCCACTGTTCATCGATCGAATCCTCTCCAACGACAAACCTCGCCGTCATCTGCTCAACATAGCTGTGGATATCCGTCCGTAGGATGGCGAGCCGTTCGGTTTCCTCGAGAGTAAAGGTTAGATTCGGATAGACCTCCTCGGGGAAATACGGTGCGAACTGCAGACGGTCCTCAGTTTTCCGCGTCTGCTCAGCAGAGAGCTGAATCTTTGCAGATGTTTCTGCGAGGATCGCCCACGGGAAGGCGAAGCCCGGGGCGTTGGTCATTCGGAACTCGTTGGAGCTCATTCCCGGAGGCGGATCCAACGTCTCGTAGGTGCCGTCCGGATTACGTTGGATGACAACGCCAAACTTCCCGTATCCCATTTCTATCGAAGTTTCGGTCTCGTATAGGGCATCGAGCCATCTCATGCTCGCTTCCGGATACTCGTTTGCCGTAGTAATTGTCGTGTTAATCTTCTGGAAGAGCGTGCTAGGCCAACGGTTCCACATTCGGTGGCCGTTCGGACCCTCGAGCGGAGGCATCACTTCGTAGTCATTCGCAGCTCGCTCAATTGTCGTTGCGTTTGCCGGGTACCATGACATCATGACACCGTACAAGGCTTCCTCGGCGTTGCCCTTCGCAATATATTGCTGCCGGTTCTGAGTAAATGCCTCTGCGTCTATCAACCCCTCCGCATAGAGCCGATTGAAGAACTCAAGCGCCTCCCGATATCCCGGCTGCATCGGCGCGAACAGTACGTCACCATCTTGGATCATCAGGTGATGCGACGAATGATCAAGAACACCAAACGAACCGAACATCGAATAGATTGAGAAGTGTTTGGCAGGCGTCGGATAGACAAAGCTGAACGGAATCTCGTCGTTCGGATCACCATCGCCGTTCATGTCGTTGTCCCGAAACGCCACCAGGACCTGGTAGAACTCCTGGATTGTTGTCGGCATCGCCAACCCGAGCTGGTCAAGCCACGTCGTGTTGATAAAGCTCTGGTCTGCATTCTCTCGGTCAATAAACTCGTTAATCCGGGGCAGTCCAAAGAGCTCTCCGTCCGGCGTTAGCGATGACGCGTAGTAGTTGGGTCGCGCATCAAACAGCGACTGTATGTTCGGAGCCCAAGTGTCCACGAGATCATTGAGGTCTACGAAGTAACCCTGCGCACCATAGGTAATAATGTCCTGATCGCTGAGGCCAACCAAAAACATATCGGGGAGATCGCCACTCGCCAGCATTAGGTTCTTACGCTCCTGATACTGGTCGCCGGGGATAAAGTCGCCCTCAATCCTTACGTTGGTCTTGTCTTCAAACTCCTGCACCAGGTCCATCGAGGGGACATCGCCGTTATTCCTGTGCAACTGTGTCACAACCCTCAACGTCACCAGGTCATCGGTAATTGGAAACCCTGTGGGGTTTACGGCGGTCTCACCGGTGCCGTCGGTACTCGACTCCTCGCTACCACCCGCAGAAACCACTGCGACTGCGGCTGCCATCAGCACCAGAACCGCTATCACTTTCCTGATTGCCATGCAAATCCTCCTTGCAAATGAAGCAAATGGATACAGGGCTCTCTTCATGAGGCCGCTGCTCCACTGTGCTATTTCGAGGCTATGGCCAGTTTCGGAGTCTGTATATAGGTAGTTCTTGCATCGTCGGCGACAGTTGCGCGGGTAAAGACTCACCAATTGTTGAAAAACTTGCTCATTTACAATTGGCGTGTACCGTGTAAGCATTTCAGGATGAACCTCGGTAGCACGGGCAAACTGCGTAAGACTCCACTGTGGAGAAGGCTTATAGTCAACTACCAGCTCTATGTTTTCTTGCTCCCCACACTCGCTTATTTCGCCGTTTTCCACTATGCGCCCATCTACGGGCTGCAACTTGCATTCAAGGACTTTGTGGCGATCCACGGGATTCAGAACAGCCCGTGGGTCGGATTCGAGCATTTCGAACGTTTTTTTAACACTTTTCAATTCCGGACAATAATACGAAATACACTTCTACTAAGCGTCTACCAACTTGTTGCAGGGGTTCCCGCCCCAATCATCCTCGCATTACTGCTCAACCAACTGCGGTTCAAGCGCTTCAAAAGAATTGTCCAGACGGTCACCTATGCACCGCACTTCATCTCAACCGTAGTAATGGTCGGCATGCTGTTTGTGTTTCTGTCTCCAAGAAGCGGCGTTGTTAATCACTTCGTGGAGCTATTTGGCGGTGATCCGGTGAACTTCATGGCGAGACCCGAGTGGTTCCGGAGTCTGTACGTAGGCTCCGAGGTGTGGCAGCGCACAGGGTGGGGATCAATCATTTACCTCGCAGCTCTGAGCTCGATCGACCCGGCGTTGCATGAGGCGGCAATCGTTGACGGGGCCTCCAAGCTCCAACGAATACGGCATATCGACATTCCCGGCATTATGCCGACCGTAATGATTCTTTTGATTCTCAACATGGGACGACTGATGAGTGTCGGTTTCCAGAAGACATTCCTGATGCAAACGGCGCTCAATCTCGAGACTTCGGAAATCATCGCGACGTATATCTACAAGGTTGGACTGTTGAACGCACAGTATGACTTCTCCACCGCAGTTGGTTTGTTTGATTCCGTCATAAATCTTGTACTCATTCTCACCTTCAACAAGCTGGCACGATCACTCGGCCAGACCAGCCTGTGGTGAGGGGGGACCGGCAATGGCGCTATCCACGCGTTTAAACACCGACAAGGCATTCGACATCGCCAACTGCACCATCCTCTCGATTGTGTTATTGATAGTTCTCTACCCACTCTACTTCATCCTGATTGCCTCCATCAGCGATCCCAATTTTGTCAATCTCGGGAGGGTAGTACTCTGGCCGCGGGGCATCACCCTGGACGGCTACAGACGAATTTTCACGGACTCTCAGTTGTGGGCAAGCTACAGGAACACCATCTTGTACACATCCACCGGCACGGCCATTAATCTGGCGTTAACAACGACTGCTGGATACGCCTTGTCCAGGAAAGACCTGGTGGGCCGAAACCTGGTGATGGGTCTTCTCGTCTTTACTATGCTGTTCTCCGGGGGGCTCATTCCCCGTTACCTACTCGTCCGGAACCTCGGACTTCTCAACTCGATCTGGGCAATCATCCTTCCACACGCAGTGATTGTCTGGAATCTTATCATCACCCGGACATTCTTTCAGTCCACGATCCCCAAGGAGCTCTTTGAGGCGGCGCTGATGGATGGGTGCTCCAATGCGAACTTCTTCGCGAAGGTCGTGTTACCACTCTCGCCGGCGATCCTCGCAGTGCTTGTGCTCTTTTATGGTGTGTTTCACTGGAATGCGTTCTTTGACGCGCTGATCTTTATCAGCAACAGAGATCTCCACCCGCTCCAACTCATTCTTCGGGACATTCTGATCTCCGCTTCGCAGCTGCAGGGAATGGAGATGGGCTTTGATGCTTCTGCCGATGAGCAAATGATGATCGCGGAGACCATCAAGTACGGGGTGATCATCGTCGCGAGCGTACCGATTCTCGTGCTCTATCCCTTCCTGCAAAAGTATTTCGTGAAAGGTGTTATGATAGGCGCAATCAAGGGGTAGCGAAGCTGAGGCGGGTATCCGAACGGTGAAAAACACGAGCTTTTTTTTCAAGTTTTTGGGTTCGTATTTTGTAGTTTTGCTGTTCCCGCTGCTTGTAATGGGCGCGTTCGCGTACCGACATCTAATTACAATCTTCGAGAACACCGTTATTGAAGAAAATCTCAACACGGCGATCAAGACCAGAAACTTCGTGGAAGCTCAGATCAGCTCGCTAAACCAGATACCGGTACGGCTGGCGAGCGACGAGAGATTTCGGCCCTTCTACTTGGAGAACAACCCGCCCAACGTCATTGAGGCACGGAAAGAGCTCAACGACTACGCGGTCACTAACGACATACTCCGCGAGGTCGTCTTCTATCTCCGTGGCGATGATACGCTCTACTCCTCGGAATCGACGTACACGCTTTCGACCTTCACGAGCTACATCTACCGGTATTCCAGCTGGAGCGCCAACGCGTTCTACCACGACATAAACTACGCAAGCGCAACAATGGTGCGTCCTGCTGAGAGAGTCGTAACAAACGGGCGCACCGAGAGCTCACTTATTACCATTGTGCATCCGATTCCCGGCAACGTTACCGTTCCGTATGCCACCGTCATTTTGATTGTTGATGCCGACGCCATCCGGAGCATGCTGAGTGGCACGATCCGAAGTGACCGGGACAACACGGTCGTACTGGATAGTAACGGTAGGATAGTCGTCTCGCTGCAAGACGATGAACGTATTACATCGGGTGAGCTTCTCAACACCATTAGCGTTTCCGAGCCCTACGGAACTGAAAAAGTCGAACTAGACGGCGTCGAGTACCTGATCAGCTTTGCCGGCGCGCGCCTCAGCGGCTGGAAATACGTAACCCTTGTGCCCTCCGACGACGCGCTTGCAAGTGTCAGGAGCGCAAAGACAAAGGTGCTTTACTCGACGGTAGGTCTGGTCTTAGGCGGCATTATCATCATCTTGATCTTTATGCATATCAACTACTCGCCCATCGGGAGACTCCGCCAAACCGCACAGGCCACCTATGGTGGCATTCCAGGGAAGACCAACGAGATTGAAGCAGCACGATTGGCCATTAGACATCTCTCACAATCCGAAAAGCTGCTAAGCAAGAGGCTGGTGTCCAATGAGCTCGCAGTAAAGGAGTATGTCCTGCTGGGTTTGCTCCAGGGGAACGTGGATTCTATCGCCGAGATTGATCAGGTAAATGAGGCCACAACCATTATCCTCACCAAACCGTTTTTCCGCGTGATTATCATGTCACTGAATTCACGAGCGGCCGGTGTTGTCGTTGACACAGATAGAGTGATTCAGATGGTCGAAAGCTGTTTTCCACCGGAGATTCAGGGATACGGCAAAAAGAGCGTGGACGGCAGCATTATTACCTTTCTCCTCTCACACGATGAAATGAGTGATTCGCTGCTGGAGTCGTTTCTTGCCTCCATCCAGCAGGAGGTAATCAGGATTTGGGGAGTCAGATCTACAGTGGGAGTTGGAGACAGACAGCCCCGTCTCGAAGATGTTGGTAAGTCCTTTATCCAAGCCAGCAGCGCAGTCGACTACAAGCTGATCAAAGGCGAAAACACCGTCATCTTTTTCGAGGAAATAGTTGAAAACTCCAGGAGCCATGACTATCCGAGCAATCAACTCGAGCTTCTCGAGCTGTCCATCATGCAAATGGATGCAGACAAGATCTCGGCCACTATCCGAGAAATCCTGATGTTCGTCAAGGAGAGACAAGTACCGCTCTACCGCGCCAAGTGCCTTTGCTTCGACATCATAAACACCGTGATCAAGTGCACCCACCAGTTGAGCCTGACACTTGGAGTAGTCAGGAACGAGTACACCGACGCGCTCTCTTTGGTTGAGTTCCAAACCGTCGACGAGCTGGCGACGTTGGTGATGGATATCTGCTCGGATATCTGCAAGCCGTTCTTGGATAACGATCCCGGCTCTTATCTCCTTGAAGAGATAACTCGCTACGTGCACGAAAACTTCGATCGGCGAGACTTTTCGGTTGAGAGCACGGCCAATAGGTTTGCTATGACTCTCCCCCGCCTCAGTAGGTTCTTCAAGGAGCACACTGGGCAGCGCATTTCCAGCTATGTCCGGTCGCTCCGTGTGGAAAAGGCTAAGAGTCTCCTGAAGACCAGCAGCATGAACCTTACCGACATAGTGTGGAACGTCGGCTACAGCGACGCGTCGAGTTTTATCAAGATGTTCAAGAGTTCCGTCGGTGTGACTCCGGGGGAGTACCGGAAGACCTACGAGGGAGCAGAGGCGCTGCCGGCGGCGCGTGGCGAGACACCTGGGAGTTGAGCCAAGAATTACTCTTTCGGCTTCACAATCAGTTTGCCCTCTTGGCGACGCGTATCGAAGAGCAGAGTAGATGTTGCATTTGGCCGTTCTTCCAGACATCATCTACGGCGCTCGAAACTCAATCTACCGCTGAGTCTGGTCAGGAGAGTCGGTCGTTGTGGCGCGACACCTCCTGCTCAGTGCCCGTACACGTCCGATACCTTCGTATGCCCCAAATTGACAAACCCCTCCGCGTCAACAATGCTCGCCATCTGCACGACCACCTTATAGAGACTGTGTTTGACGTGTGTACACAGAAGCGTTGAAGGAGCTGCCGGGCGCCCGCTCCGACCCAACTTTCGGGCCGGCGGGACCAAATCTGAGCCCTTTTGACACAGCACACAAAGACGTCCAGGCGATGATCGCGTAACTGTCTTCAATACAGCAAATTAATTCCTCGACTTGTTGGCATTGGACTTGCTGGAGTAGAGGTGGGGCGCCGTATGGGCCCCGGCCGATTGGACTATGTCGATCGGTAAGCGATCGCAGCAGTCGATCGGCGCACAGTCGCCTCGTATGAGGGGCTGCACTCGGGCGGAACAACCGCCGACTACAAGGAGCTTGCTATGGGCGAAAGAGAATTCGACATCGGCAAAATCATGGATGAGATCTTCGCTGCCGCGGAGGACTTCACTCACGCCTTCACCGACACAATGGGCGGGGGGCGGCAATGGAAGCATGGCTTCCGCTGGAACTGGCAAGGGGGCAAGGATTTTTATCCAGCCTACTCCTATCCTCCCACAAATGTGTACATAAAGGACGACAAGACAATGGTCCTGGAGTTTGCTCTCGCAGGATTTCGGGAGGAAGACATTAATCTGGAGTTCAAAGGTGACTACCTTGTCTTCTCAGCCACCGCACCGCAGGATGCCTCTCCGAACCAAGAGGTCAAATACTTCAAACGCCGCCTGAAGTTCAAAGACATCAGCGGCCAGAAGTACTACGCCCCTTCGGATAAGTTCGACCGCGACAGCGTGAAGGCCGTTTTCAAAAACGGTATTCTCCGGGTCACCATCCCGCCACACGAAGAGGCGCCTGAGCAGGAGACGGTCAAGGTCAACATCGAGAAAGAGGTCGAGGAGTCTTCGGCGAAGGAGAAGAAATCGTGATCTTTTGGTTGCTTATCGGTATCGGAATTGGCTGGTTTTTTAAGCCTCAGATCGACCGCGGCGTGAAAAAACTCGTCGGGGCTATCAAGGACAAAAACCGGTCCGACTACTAACACCAAGCGTTCCGTCGAGGCTTGCGTCTTCTCCGCGGTGACCGCCGCTACGGAGTGCGACGGCGAAGACGATCCGGGTCACTTGCGAGTGTAACCCGGTTAACATATCGGGCACCCGTCGGGTGCCCTTTTTTTACCACCGTGCTTTGCCACAGCGCTTTGGGTGGGGGCACGGCGGTCTCCAGTGCGAGGCGCCTATAGGCTCGCACGACAACCGCGGTGGGAAGACCCGCACGACACCAGGTTGATCAAGGTAGTATCTTTCCCGTCAGGAGGCACGAGCATGAGTACAGCGGACGCTCGCACAGGTAACGACATCGCACGACAGGTGATTTCACTCGTACTGATTGTGGTAGGAACGGTCCTTGCCAACATCCTGGGATTGGCGATGGCGGGAACGGACACCGGCGACATCGCCAATTCGTCGTTCAACAACACCGTTTTCTTCTTTCCGGCCACTTACGTCTTTACGACACTCTGGCCGGTGATCTACCTGGGAATCGTGGGACTCGCCATTCATCAGGCGCTGCCCTCCCAAGCAACAAATCCTCGCTACCGTGCCGGCGTGCTTATGCTGGGAATCAATTTGGTCCTAAACGCCGCGTGGGTAGCGATTTTTGGCGCTCGGCTTTTTGGCTGGTCGCTTTTAGCGATCGTACCCATCCTGGTAACGGCTGTGATTGCAAACGCCTGGCTCCGCGCCGGTCGATCCCCGGATGCTCCGCTGCCTGAGAAGATCCTGAAGATCGCCGTGAGCATCTACACCGCGTGGCTGACCATTGCCACAATTGCTAACGTCGCGGCAGCACTTGCTGCAGCGGGTTGGGACGGTTTTGGCATCGCTTACGAGACTTGGGCCATTATCATCTCAATCATCGGCATCGGTCTCGGCTCGGCACTCACACTCGTATTCCGCGATCCCGTGTTCCCCATCGTATACGCCTATGCATACGTCGGCATTGTGGTGCGCCAGTGGGACCAGGTCCGCCCCGTCGCCATTACGGCCCTTGTCGGGGCTGCGCTTTTTGTGGGCGTTTTTGTGCTGGCCGCCTCGATCAAGGCGCGCTCACGCACCACCGCAGCGTGACGCGGGCGCGGATACAAGAACGGAGGACGATCAGCGCATGTCCACGTAGTCCGGTCGCGCTCAGCACCGCTCGATGCATTTCTATTTCTTATCAAATTACTGTGAAATCTTAATGTTTCGGGCTATACTCCCGTTTACTGATCGTACGATCAGAATCCATGGCGTTAAGTCGCCCAACAGAGAGGAGTAGTATGAAAAAGTTCCTTCTTGTGGTTGGTCTTGCAGCAAGTTTGACAACAGCGGCAAGCGCTCAATCGTTCGAGGCCGGTGTGTCGGCAATGCTTAGGTTTCCATTTGCCGCTAGCGACGAGTTAGAGGCCTTTCGAGGCGTCGGCATCGAGGACTTCAAGTTTGGTGCGGACATCGGTGTAGTGCTCGGTCCCATCCAGATCAACAGCATTATCGATTTTAGGCCCGGGAACACCGTGGCCGGCTACACGGTACCCGGCGGGATCGAAGCACTGATCACTGGTGGTATTCTGTTTGACTTGGCAATCGTAAGAATAGGTGCGGCCGTAGGACCAACCATGATCTTTGACTTTCCGCCCCCGGGTGGACCTGCCGACCCGCAGTTTCAAGAGGGCGCCGGACCGTTGGGCCTCGGCCTTGGCGTTCGCGCGAATGTCGACCTGGCGCTCGGTCCCGTCGTGATACGTTTGAACGCAATCACCGGGTTTGACTTCCTCCGCATGGCCGCGGTGGACAACGCTCTCGAGTACATGGACATAAAGATCGGCCTGAGCGGTCTGTTTCGGTTCCAGTAGAACTCGAACTCGGCGCCGTCTATTGGCGCCACCAAGCGACCAAAGCGCCTGTCCCTGCGGGTGGGTGCGGTCGGAAGTTGCTAAGCATGCCCCCGAGTTTCGGGGGCTTTTTTTGC
>CAZFLD010000040.1:0-37759 GCA_964519835.1 uncultured Spirochaetales bacterium | reverse complement strand
GCCGTTTTTTAGTTCGGGGCAAACCCAGATTTCGATTGTAACGATTATTCTGATGGTGCCGATTTTCTACCTGGCAAGTCGCCTTGCGAAGGTCACCCATCGGTTTGTCGACGGCACGCTCAACCAGCGCCTAAACCTCGACGCATCGCGCAGATTCTCCATATCGAACCTGGTTCGCTACTTTGTGCTGGCAATCGCTTTGCTGATCGGATTGTCGATTATCGGTATCGATCTCTCCGCACTGACGGTGATATTCGGCGTGCTTGGTATTGGCCTCGGGTTTGGCTTGCAGACCGTGGTCGCCAACTTTTTTGCGGGTATCGTGATCATCGTGTCCCGACCGATCAAAGAGGGCGACCGAATTCAGCTCGCCGACTTGGAGGGCAACGTTGTCCATATACGCATGCTCTCGACGGTGGTAAACACAATCATCAATGAAACGATTATCGTGCCAAACGCCCACATCATCGACAGGCAAATGCACAACAACTCCTACGAGGACCCGTCGATTATCATCGTGAACACGGTACAGGTCGCCTACACGAC
The DNA here is from genome assembly GCA_964519835.1 of uncultured Spirochaetales bacterium. GTDB lineage: Bacteria > Spirochaetota > Spirochaetia > DSM-27196 > CAZFLD01 > CAZFLD01. The sequence goes on along the minus strand of CAZFLD010000040.1, from coordinate 37,213 downwards.
GGACCTCGACTATGCCCGCGAGGTGCTCACTCGAGTCGGCGATAACAGTCCCCATCGGATGCCGGGCAAACCCACAACCGCCTATGTTGTGTCTTTTGACGACTCGGGAATAACGATGGGCTTGTATACGTGGATTTACGATGCACAAAAGAAGCTCGAAGCGAGGGCGTGGGTAAACCTCGAGATATGGCGGGCCCTAAAAGGGGCGGGGATCACAATCCCCTTTCCCCAGATGGACCTCTACGTTCAGTCGTTGCCGGCGGCTACTTCGAACCCGGAACCGGAGAGTACCGGTTCGTAATCGGGGTCCTTTTGGTTTTCGAGTACCTTGGCAAGCGTAAGGTGCTCGAAATACCCGGTGATGTAGTCGCTCGCTTCGCGCCACACGTCGTGTACCACACACTCGTCGGTTTTTTCGCAATCGTAGGTGCCGTCTTCCCGGGCCTGCGAGCACGGGGTGATTTCGAGACCCTCGCCTACAGCTTCAAAAATCTCCCTCGCCGAGATGGTTGCCGGGTCGCGGTCCAGAAGGAACCCTCCACCGGGGCCCCGAACCGAGCTTATGATGCCCGACTTTCGGAGCTTAAAGAAAATCTGCTCGAGAAACTCAGGTGAGATGTCTTCTTCAGCGGCGATTGTCTTAATCGGTTTTGGTCGATCGGACGCGGAGAGCGCGAGATTCGCCATGGCACGCAAGGCGTACCGGCCTTTTGTCGTGATTCGCATTATTTTCTCCTATGTTCGGTAAACACTACTATTATAATCAAGCTAGCTGTAAATTCAATCCAAAATTTCCAAATTTGCTATGAATTTACCCGCTCGACGTACTCACCGCTCTCCGTATTGACCATGATTTTTTCGCCCTGCTTGATAAAAATCGGAACCTTTACCTCCAGGCCCGTTTCCACCTTAATGGTTTTGGTCGCGCCGGTGACGGTGTCTCCACGAACCGCGTCTTCCGCCTCGGTAACCTCAAAGACCATCTTGAGGGGGATGGAGATGTCGATGGGCTTTTCTTCCCACATCACCACCCGGTACGTGTCGCCTTCCTTGAGGTAGTTGCCCTTCTCTTCCACACCTTCGCGCTCGATCACAAACTGCTCGAACGTCTCGGCGTCCATAAAGTGAAATCCCATGTCGTCGGCAAACAAGAACTGGGCGTCGCGGTCGAATACGTCTGCCTCTTCGACCGACTCGCTGGTCTTGATTGTCTCTCGGAGGACGAGTCCGCTCTGAAGGTTCTTGAGCTTGACGCGCACAAAGGCGGCGCCCTTGCCCGGATTGACAAACTCCCGCTCGGCGACGAGATACGGCTCTCCCTTGATAAGCAGGCACATGCCCTTACCAATACTACCGGCCTTGATCATATTGCTTTCCTCGAGGTTCCTTACCTGTTTTGTCTAAATCATATCTGAAAGGGGGGAGTACATCACCCCCTGGATGGACTGGGCCCCTGAAAGGAGCATGATCAGGCGATCGACTCCCAACGCGACGCCCGAGTACGCGGGTATCGTACCTGGGGATTGGGTTCTGTCAAACAGATAAGCAACATCGGGGTCGTAGTCGTGGGGAATACGAGCATCGGCCTTCCTCCGGCCCTCGGACTCCAGGAAGGCCGCCACGTTCGCCGGCCGAAGCTCTTCACTGTAGCAGTTTGCAAGCTCGACTCCGCCCACGTACAACTCCCACCGCTCCGCAACGCCGGCTCCCTCGCGCTCACGGGCCAGGGTGGGGATGCGGGCGGGCCAGTCGGTAACGTAGATCAACCCGTCGGTCGGCAATGCCGGCTCGACAACGGTCACAAAAAGACGATAAAACAGGTCCGCCCAGCCTTCGTCGGCAGGTGGTTCGAGGCCGATTCGACGAGCGGCCGCTGCAAGGTCGTCCCTCGAGGTGTCGGCAGCAATCGTGACGCCGGCATGTGTACCAAACAACTCGGGAAGCGAAACGACCCGTTGCGGCCGCGCGGCAAATTGAGTTCGGGTTCCCAGTCCGCCGACCAGGTGGTTGAGTAGGTGCGTACAGACAGGTATCGAGTCTGCGGCATTCGCGCCTTTTGTGTACCATTCGAGCATCCAAAACGCGGGCTCGTGGAGCCGGTCGTATGGGTCGGCATTGCGAAACGCCGGGGCGATGCAGTAAACGCTTCGGTCGAGGTATGCGATCGCGCGCTTTATGGGAAGCTCGGGAGAGGGAAGGAGAAAAAGCCGATCCGGTGCCGCCCCTTCGTCGGCGGTCAACAGCTCTGTTTGAAGCAGCTCGATAGTGGATTCCGGGAGCGGTTTTCGTGCTACGGGCGGCGGGTCGACCTCGAGGTAGCGACGCTCGTAGAAAAAGGCGCGGATGAGGCGGAGGGTTTCACTTCGGAGCTCTGCAGTCTGCGCATCCACCGATCGTGAGTGTAGCAGCTTGTGGAACGACCACCTATACTGCCCCGGTGAGCTTCCAATTCGACACCGTAATACCTCGTCGAGGCACCAACTCCGTGAAGTGGGATCTTGGCAACGACGATCTTCTGCCGCTTTGGGTGGCGGACATGGACTTTCCGGCTCCGTTGGCGGTCAGGGCGGCACTCGAGGCGCGGGTAGCCCACGGTATCTTCGGCTATGGACAGGTGACCGAATCGTTTGTCGAATCTCTGGTCGCGTTTCACCTCCGGCGCCATGGCCGGAAACTCGATCCTCGGCACTTTGTGTTTGCCTCCGGCATTATGCCGGGTGTTCGTGCCGCGATTCGTGCCTTCACCAATCCCGGAGACGAGATTGTGGTTCAAGCGCCTGTCTATCCGCCGTTTTTCTCGGTAGCGCAGGATGAGGGCCGGTCGGTGTTGGTACACCGCCTGGTGCAGGATGCTCCCGGTGCGGCATATCGGATGGACGTAGGTGCTCTCGAGTCGCAGGTCGGCGAGCGGACGCGAATGATCCTCCTCTGTTCGCCTCACAATCCGGTTGGGCGCGTGTGGAGCGCGCGGGAGCTTGCCGACCTGGCGGCGCTTGCCGCGGCGCAGGATCTTGTTGTTGTGACCGACGAAATCCACTGCGATCTTCTGTCGCCGCGTGCTCTCGGGGCGGTCCCCCGCTTCGCCGGCCCGAAGCCGGACGGGGCCCGTGGCGGCGATGGGTCCGCGGAGGGTAGTGATCGATCCCGCGGCTTCCTGGGCTTCGCCGACGCACATGACGCCGCCGCCGCGCGCACCGTCACCTGTCTCTCCGGTGGCAAGACGTTTAACATTGCCGGACTCCCGGCCGCCGGCCTGTTTGTTGCGGACAACACAATGCGCGGCCGCCTCAAGGACGAGATTTCGCGTGCCGGTGTGGGCATGCCGAACGTTTTGGCCCTTGTTGCGGCGGAAGCGGCATTTCGCGAGGGCGATACGTGGCTGGATGAGGTATTGCAGTACGTCGACGGCAACCGAGCCTTCCTGGAACGCGAGCTGTTGTTGTCGCTTCCCGAGGTGCGTGTTACGCCGGCGGAGGGCACCTACCTTGCCTGGTTGGACTTCCGCGCGCTTGGGCTAGACAATGCCGAGCTCAAGCGCCGAATCAAGGGGAAGGGCAAACTCTGGCTCTCCCCCGGCAAGGACTTTGGACCCGGAGGGGAGGGATTTATGCGCCTCAATCTCGCTTGCCCGCGGGCAACGTTGGAAGAGGCCTGCAGCCGTTTGGTCGCGGTGCTATGACTCGGCGCATGATAGACGCCCCGGTGGAGTCGTCATGCTCGCCGTAATCGGCGCCCTCGAAGGCGAGCTTTCAGCCGTGGTCACCGCACTCGATGGGGCTCGCGAGGAGACGGTCGCCGGTCGCCGATGTGTGTTTGGCACTATTGGCGGCGCAGAGGTCCTGGTGGCGTGTTCCGGTGTTGGAAAGACCCTCGCCGCGATGACAAGCCAAGCCGTTGTCGACCGCTTTGGACCGACCGCAATTGTGTGTGCCGGGCTCGGCGGCGCGCTATCAGCGGAGTATCACATTGGAGATGCCGTACTCGCCGGCGACTGCATGCAGTACGACGTGGACGCCCGTGCTTTTGGCTTTGCCCGCGGTGAGATTCCACACAGCGGCATGAGGGTCTTCGCCGCCGACTCCCGGCTCTTGGCAAAGGCCAAGCGGGTTGTGCCGGCGGACGCCCGGCGGTTGCACACAGGCCGAGTTCTGACCGGAGATCGGTTTGTGGCTGCCGCGGATACTGAGCTCGCGAGGATTCTTCGTGATGAGTTGGGTGGTGATGTTGTCGACATGGAGTCGGCGGCCGTGGCTCTTGTGGCGGCGGTGCACCGCATCCCGTTTCTGAGCCTGCGAACCGTTTCAGACAAGGTGGAGGAAGACATCCGCGGCCGGTTTAGTCGTGTGCTGGCGGCCTCGGGCGAGAACACATTAAGGCTCGTTCGCACCCTAAACGAGTGAACCGCGCTAGAGCCCCCTGCTTGTTCTTTCGAGTTGTGTGTCGGGAATCTCCGGCGGCGCCTCCTCTCGAAGGAGAGCGAGTATCGTGTCGATAGCCCAATTGACCGTTTGGACCTCGATGTCATCCATCCGAGCCAGCCCGGCGATAAAACTGTCCTGAATGGGTGGAGGCGTGTGCTCGAGGCGCTCGATTCCCGCGTCCGTGATGGTCAGATCGATTCTCCGACGATCACTTTCGCCGCGTACACGTTGGACAAAACCCTGACGTTCGAGCCTGTCGACTATGCCCGTGACGGTGCTGTTGTTTAGAGAGACAATCTCGGTGAGTTCGGTGAAGGAAAGAGGACCGTGCTCGTAGATCTCTCGCAGAGTGATTGTTTGGGGGACGGTGATGTTGTGCCGTTCTTGCAGGTACTTAGAATGTTTGTCGATCTCGTGTGAAATCTGCCGAAGCCGCTTGGTCACGCTCACAAATAGCGGATCGACGAGCTTTTCGGAACGAGGCCGAGAGTTTTTTCCCGACATTCGCTACTTCCTTATCCAAATTGTAATTAGGATTGCCGCTCCGGTCAATTGACGGCGAATGCAAGTAATCCAAACGAAGTTTCGGCCGTGGTGGCCTTGACACGAAACATCGATGCCTTATTATTGCAACACGAAAGATCGCGACAGAAACCAATGGAGCACCAAAAGTCGCTTCAGGAAACAGATCGGCCTTGGCCGGGGAGGAATTCGATGGGGAACAGATACCTTTTTACTTCGGAGTCGGTGAGCGAGGGGCACCCCGACAAGCTTGCCGACCAAATCTCAGACGCGGTACTCGATGCCTGCCTGTCCGGCGACCCACACTCGCGTGTGGCCTGCGAGACCTTTACCACAACGGGCATGGTGTTGGTCGGAGGTGAGATCACTACGACCGCGGCACCGAACTACGAGGAGCTCGCCCGCGCGGTTGCCCGCGACGTGGGCTACACAAGCCCGGCCTACGGTCTCGATGCCGACAGCATGGCGATTCTCGCGACGGTTCATTCGCAGAGTCCCGACATTTCGCAGGGTGTTACTGATGGTGAGGGCCTGTACAACGAGCAGGGCGCCGGAGACCAGGGCATGATGTTCGGGTATGCCTGCAACGAAACCGACGTCTACATGCCGCTTCCGGTGACCTGCGCACACCAAATCCTTCTTGAGGCCAGGCGTTTGCGTCACGCGGGAAAAGCCCCGTGGATGCGTCCCGACGCGAAGAGCCAGGTAACCGTGGTCTACGAGGACGACGTACCAAAGAAGATTGACTCCGTTGTGGTCAGCCACCAGCACGACGAGACCGTTTCCTACGACGAAATTCAAAACACCGTTGTGGAATCCGTTGTCCGCCCGGTGCTGGAAAAGACGGGGCTCCCCGCAGGGGATACAACGTTCTACGTAAACCCGACCGGCAGGTTTGTCGTGGGCGGACCCCACGGTGACAGCGGACTGACCGGACGGAAGATTATCGTCGATACCTATGGCGGCATGGGCAGGCACGGAGGCGGGGCCTTCAGCGGCAAGGACCCAAGCAAGGTGGACAGGTCGGCGGCCTACATGGCGCGCTACGTCGCCAAGAACGTCGTGGCCGCAGGACTTGCCGAACGCGCCGAGGTCGGTCTTGCCTATGCTATCGGCGTCCCTTTTCCGGTTTCCGTTCGTGTTGACACTTTTGGCTCCGGTGAATTCGAGGAACCGGTGATCGAAGCGGCGGTCCGAGAGGTCTTTGATCTGAGCCCCGCCGGCATTGTCACAACGCTGGAGCTCCTTCGCCCGATTTTCCGACAGACCGCAGCTTATGGGCATTTCGGCCGAGAGCTCCCGGATTTTTCTTGGGAGAAGGCCGATCGCGTGGAAGACCTACGGAGCCAGGTCGAGGTTGAGGCGAGCAAAGGGAAGCAGCCGGTATGAGCGCGGCATGCGTGTACGGCATCGGCAACCCGCTAATGGACGTCTTGGTCCGATTGAGCGACGAGGACTTTTCTCGATTCGAGCTGGAAAAGGGCACGATGGCGCTTATTGAACCCTATCGCGGTGAGGAGATCTTGTCTTCACTCGCGCACCTCGAAAGACTCTATTCGCCGGGCGGGTCCTGCCCGAATACAATGATCGCCCTGGCGACGTTTGGAACAACATCGGCGCTCTCCGGGACGGTCGGCCTGGATGAGCTTGGCAAAATCTACGCGGACCGGCTTCGTGCTAACCAGGTCGAGTCGAGGCTTGCGACCCGGACCGGCCCGACGGGCACGAGCATTATCCTCGTCACGCCCGATGCGGAGCGAACTATGAACACCCACTTGGGTGTATGTCGGCATTTCTCGAAGCACGACTTGGACCGCGACGCCCTCGCAGAGGCGGATTACCTCTACTTCACGGGCTATATGTGGGATACCGACAGTCAGAAAGAAGCGGTGCGTGCGGCGATTGAGCATGCTGAGGCGCATGATACCGGTATCGTGTTTGACGTGGCTGATCCGGCTGCCGTGCAGCGAAATCGAGCGGCATTTCTCGAGCTTATCGAAAACCACGTCGACATAGCTCTAGCAAACCGGCGCGAGGCGGAGATCTTATTGGGTAGCGGCGACGTGCGCGAGGGAGTAAGACGGCTTGCTGAGATCGCCGGCGTTGGAGTTGTGAAAAACGGCGCCGACGGATCGTACGTGCAGCCCGCGGGACACCCGGCGACGCGCATCGCCGCGACAGCCGCGCAGGCGGTCGATACAAGCGGCGCCGGAGACACCTATGCCGCCGGGTTTCTTCACGGGCTGGCCGAGGGAGGATCGATTGAAGAGGCCGGATGCTTCGCCTCCTACGTTTCCGGGGAGATCATCAAAACAACGGGAGCGCAGTTTACCAAGGACGCCCGAGCCGGCGTGCAACGGGCCTGTCAAAACGGAAGTTGGACGGCGGAGGCGCCCGCAGCGCAGCCGGTTGCGTAAGAGCCTGCAAGAGCTGTGGGAGGCCGGGCAGCAGAGAGGCCGCGGTGCCTCGACGGCAAAAATCGCGAGAAGGGAGATTACATGTCTAGACGAGTAGGAGAGGGTCGAGAGACACAGGCCCGTTCCAGCCAGGACCACAAAGTCCGGGATATCGAGCCGGCACCGGCCGGCCGTTTGGAGATCGAAACAGCGGAGAAGGAGATGCCAGGCCTTATGGTGACGTGGGCGAAGTACTCGAAAGAGAAGCCGCTCGACGGTGTTTGTATTTCCGGCAGTCTCCACATGACAATACAGACAGCCGTGCTCATCGAGACTCTTCAGGAACTTGGAGCCGATGTGCGCTGGGCATCCTGCAACATTTTCTCCACCCAGGACCAGGCTGCGACGGCATGCGTCGCGGAAGGTACTCCGGTATTTGCCTGGAAAGGCGAGAGCCTTGAGGAGCATTGGTTGTGCACAAAACAAGGGTTGACCTGGCCCGACGGCGGAGACGCTACACTCCTGATTGATCGCGGCTTTCGGGCGGAAGAGGACGCGTCCATCCTCGACGAAGCTACTTCCTCGAGGGAGATGACGGTTGTGAACCAGCTGCTGCGAGAGACACTCAACCAGAATCCGGACCTTTGGCACAGCATGGTTTCCGAGCGGCGTGGTGTCAGCAAAGAGACCACCACCGGCGTGAACGCCGGCAAGACCGCTCTGGTATGCGGCTACGGCGACGTCGGCCATAGCATCTTCCCGCTCGCTGAAGGGCGGCTGGAAAATCTCGGCTGTGCCACCGGTCATTCGTGTTTTGTCATGTCCAACTCCTTCACCAATCAAACGCTCGCGCAGATCGACCTCTGGAAGAACCGGCGCGAGCCGGGTGTCTACCTACCGCCCCGTGAGCTTGACGAGGAAGTCGCGCGACTGCACCTCGATCGAACACAGGCGCACCTTACGAAGCTAAGCAAAGACCAGGCGGACTACATCGGCGTTAGCCCGTCCGGACCATTCGAGCCGGAACACTACAAGTACTAGGAGGCCACAGATGAGCTCAACAAACCAAGTCGAATCGGCGACGGATCACAAACAGTCCTTTGGGATCGATCCCGTGGCGGTACGCGAATCGGACCACTACACACTCGAATACGTCCACGCGTTTGTAGAAAAGTGGGACGAGCTAATCGACTGGCGTACACGCGCGGAAGGCGAGGGACGTTTTTTTATCGATCTCCTTCGAGACCATGGTGTGAAGTCGGTTCTGGATGTCGCCACGGGCACCGGGTATCACTCGGTGAGCCTTCTTCGGGCCGGCTTCCCGGTAGTAAGCGCCGACGGCAGTGCGGAAATGCTGTCAAAGGCCTTCGACAATGCCCGCGACGCGGGGTTTATCCTTCGGGCCGTGCAGGCTGACTGGCGTTGGCTCAACCGCGATGTTCACGGAGAGTACGACGCGATTGTATGTCTTGGAAACTCTTTCACCCACCTCTTTGAAGAGCGCGACAGGCGCAAGGCTCTTGCCGAGTTCTACGCTATGCTCAAGCACGACGGGATTCTGATTCTTGACCAGCGAAACTACGACGCTATCCTCGACAGCGATTTTTCGTTTAAGCACACCTACTATTACTGTGGCGAGAACGTATCGGCAGAGCCGGCGTACGTAGACGACGGGCTCGCTCGCTTCCGTTACCGCTTCAAGGACGGCGAAGAGTTTTTCCTCAACATGTATCCCCTGCGAAGGGCCTACGTGAGACGCTTGATGCATGAGGTTGGCTTCCAATCGATCTCGACCTTTGGGGACTTTCAGGAGACCTATCACGAGGATGATCCCGACTTTTTTATCCATGTCGCGGAGAAGCGTTACGAGCCGGAGTAGGCCAAAGGACGGCGCGGGATGTGCGCAGCCGGGCCTTTGGCAGGACTAAGCGACCGCCTGCACACCAAAAGAGGAGACACAGATGGGAACACGATATTCAGAACCTGTCACCGTTGCACGGGAGTACTACAACTCCCAAGACGCCGACACGTTTTATTCAACGATTTGGGGTGGAGAGGACATCCATATCGGCCTATACGAGTCCGCAGCCGATCCGATCCGGGAGGCAAGTAGGCGTACGGTCGAGCGTATGGCCGCACATTTGGTGGGAGGGCCGGGCCTACCCGGACTGTCCGGGGGCGGCGGTATGTCCTTAAGCAAGTATACGCGTATCATCGACATCGGCGCCGGCTACGGCGGCGCCGCGCGGTATCTCGCCGAGGCGTACGGGACGCCGGTTGTAGCGCTCAATCTCAGCGAGGTGGAGAATCAACGCGACCGGGAGATCAATCAAGAACAGGGACTCGAACACCTGATTGAGGTTGTCGACGCCAGTTTCGAAGAGATTCCCTTCGACGACAAGTCGTTCTCCGTCGTCTGGTCCCAGGATGCACTCCTTCACAGCGGGGATCGAAGGCGCGTCCTCGAAGAGGCGACCCGCGTCTTGGCGCCCCGTGGGCGGTTTGTGTTTACCGACCCGATGATGGCAGACGACTGTCCTCGAGGCGTCCTCCAGCCTATTTTGGATCGAATTCATCTCGAGACGCTTGGTTCGCCGGGGTTTTACCGGCGGGAACTCGCCCGTCTTGGTTGCCGGGAGATCGCATTTGAGGATCAGACCAATCAGCTTGTTAATCACTACTCTCGAGTGCTGTCCGAAACGGAGGCCCATTCCGTTCCGCTGAGCGGTCGAGTGAGTGAGGAGTATCTCGAACGGATGAAAAGGGGCCTGCGGCATTGGATCGACGGTGGCGCGAATGGACACCTCGTTTGGGGCATTTTCCACTTCGAAAAGGAGTAGCGCGTGCACGTACGGGACATCTTTTCCCGCAACGTGGTGCCGATCAGCTCTGAACTGTTCCCCCGGGAAAACGGAGAAGGCCGAGATGCAGCGTGAAGGCACAATCGAAGATCTGTACCGGCTTGAACCCGACTGTGTGCGTGTAACCGTTGGTGTCGGCGACGCCACCCATCCCTCGGCCTTGGTGAAGTGGGTTTTGTCGAAGGCCATCCCGCGACACCCAACGGTCTGGACAAGCTCGACTATCTAAAGCCAAAGGTCAACAGTGGAGCGTGACCGATGGGTGGGCATCCGAGTGCCCATCGTGGCGGCATTCTGCCCGTAACGTCGGCAAAGTCAACGCGTCGTATGGCGGCCCTTGCGGGCGGTGCCCGCTTACTCGCCGCACTGCTCAAACGGTTCGAGGGCGCAAACCGGTACGGCGAACCCGCTGTCGGCTTTGACTACTCCATAGAACCGCCTGGACGACACGGCCCAGTTACCTAAAAATTACTAAATTACTCCATTGACAACTTTTTCTCTTTTCTCCAATCTGCGGGCCATGCATAAAGACATGTACTCTGGGAGCCCCGGCGGCTCCCAAGCGGCCCGCCACGCGTGGGCAGGACAAGCTGTTTCACCGGTCGACGGAACCACCCCGTCGGGACGGCGAATTCGATTCGGCAGGACTTTGGTTTTGGCACTTGTGGTGGCGTTGGTCCTGGGCTTTGCGGGATGCGCTACTCCCGCGCAAGAAACCCTGCATCTGGCAAATGAGGCGCTTCAAGACGGGCGTCCGCTGGACGCACTGATCTACGCGACCGAGGCGCTTCTTCAGGATGAAAAGCTGACGAGCGCAAAGGCGTTTCTCCGTGACCACGGTACGGAGGAGCTGGCGGCGATAGAGGACTTCTTGGCAGGCTCCGCGGGTACTACCGATCCCGGTTATCTGGAGCGCCGCTACGACACCTACGGCCGCCTTACGACTCTCTACGACAATCTGGAGCAGATTGGCCTTCCAATCACCGAAGGACAAAAACTATTCGGCATTATTCCCGGCTGGGAGTGGACCACGCCGATGCGCGACTATCGATCGGACCTCGAGACCGCGCGGGCCGAAGCACGTGAGGGGTTCTTGACCGCCGGCTACGACAGTCTCGACGAGGGCAACGTTGCTGCCGCCGACGAGCTGTTTGGCAAGGCCGTTACCAAGTTCGCGGACCAAGGCTCCGAGCAGCAGGCGAGCGACCGCATCGACATCGGTGACGCCTTTGCCGATTTTGGAGACGCGCGTCTGGGTAGCAACGACGAGGAATCGCTGCTGGTCGCGATCGCGGCGTTCGAGCTTGCGGAATCCTACGACGGGTCCAACGAATCCTACCCCGACAAACTCCGACGGGCGCATGTCGAGGTGTCGCAGGTTTACTTGGACAGTGGGCTCGCGCTCGAGAGACGTGGGGACCTAGAATCCCTAACCGAAGCCGTGAGTTACTTCGAGATGGCAATCGGGTACAATGCCGACAATGAATCGGCTGTTGAGGCCAACAACCGTGCTCGTAACTCCATCGCCGATATCTACTACACGGACGGGGTGCAGTCATCGGAGGCCTATACCGATCCGGAGTCCGTCGCAGCTGCCATCGTGGCATTTGAGAGCGCCCAGGAGTGGGTGCCCGAGTATCGTGACGCCGCACTCCACGTTCATCGGCTGAACGTTGCAGACAAACTCATCACGTTCACCGGTGCTACGGTAACCGCGCGCGAAGAGTTTTCCACCACCAGCGAGCCGATCCTCGAGTTGTCGTCGATGGTGAACAATGCGCATGAAGGCATGGAACGACTGAACTTCATCGCGGATAAGATCGTGCAACTCGATCGCCAGCTTCTTGTGCTCGACGACACCCTAACCGTGTTAGGCGCGGTGCCCGTGGTTGGGACTGCGATTCGGGCTATTGCCACTCCGATCACCTACGTCCGCGAGCCGGTCCATGCTTCCGCCCAGACGATCGATCGAGTTCGCCGGCCGTTTATTACGCCCAGCAGGGAGCTCCTCGCATCAACCAAAGAGTATGTGGACCGTGTCGTCGAGGCCATCGATGCGATCGACGGCGGCCTGAGCCGGACGGAGGACATGGGGGAAACCCTGTACGAGTATGTCGCCGTGATGGAGGATACCGATAGCATCACCGTGGTACGTGAGGAAGTAGTCAGACTCACCGGGGCTATCGAGACGTTAACAATCGGGCTCAGGGACGTAAACGAGGCTCGCGCCTCCGCAACGGACAGCCTTGCAGACGTGTCCGGCGCCGTTGACCTTGTCAACGAGGTAAGCGGCGGCATCGAGCGGCTCATGAGGCCCCTCGATCGCGTAAAAGGTGTTACCGATCGCATCCATTCGGCTCTCACGCGTGAAATAAGCATCCCGTTTGTTGGGAGCTTCTCCGTTTCCGATGCCCTTGGGTCTTCCCGTGGCGTGGTCGCGCGTGCGGCAAGAGCCATCATCGATCCCATACTCGACGCACTCGATATCGATATCCCGTCACTTCCGGGCATCGATGAGCTGAAGTCGGTCTTGGATTCAGTTGAGGGTTACCACGCCGACATCGTGGAGGCGGCGGACGCCGTCGAGTCCGCCGTTGGTGACGTTGTGGAGATTCCGGGCCGCATCGATAACTGCATCGCAGTCATCGTTGAGGAGACCGGCTACCAAGCAAACTAAAACTTCCGTCTGGTCCCGGCCGGTCTCCTCTCAGCCCCGCTGATGAGGCGGCCGGCCGCGGCACTTGCCCGCTTGACCCCGCCGCGCGCATTTACGATGCTATTGGCCTTACATCTCCCGGTTGAGAGTACCGGTCAATAGGAATCAAACATGTCCGAGACAAAAAAGGACGACCAAGACCTCGAGGTCGGATTTGCTGTCGGCGACATCGTCGCCGGCTTTACAATCGAAGCCATCGATGAGTTGTCTGAGTTCCGCTCGCTAGGGGTCCGCGCGACCCACTTGCAGTCCGGCGCCGACATTTATCACGTCTACAATACCGACAAGGAGAACCTCTTTGGGTTCGCGTTCCGCACCGTGCCCACCGACAGCACAGGTGTTGCCCACATTCTCGAGCACACGGTGCTCTGCGGCTCCCAACGTTTTCCTGTGAAGGATCCGTTTTTGCTTCTCCTGAAGGGGAGCATGAAGACCTTCCTAAACGCCATGACCTTCCCCGACAAAACCGTCTACCCCGCTTCCTCCATCGTCGAGGCGGACCTTTTCAATATCATGAAGGTCTATGGCGACGCGGTGTTTTTCCCTCTCCTCAAGGAGGAGATGTTCCGGCAAGAGGGGCATCGCACGCAGTTCAACGACGAGGGCAAGCTCGAGCTGACAGGTATCGTCTACAACGAGATGAAGGGCAACTACTCCAGCCACGATAGCATCGCCGGCGAGTGGGCATACCGATCCTTGTTGCGGGACACCGCTTACGCCCATGACTCAGGCGGTGATCCGATGGTCATTCCTGAGCTTACCTACGAGGCATTTCGAGAGTTTCATCGAACCTACTACCATCCCTCCAACTCCCTGATTTTTCTCTACGGCAATATCGAGACGGAGAGATACCTGTCCTTTTTGGACAGGGAGTTTTTGTCCAAATTCGAGAAGCAGGATGTGCCTTTCAAGACCGGCGAGCCTGCCGCGTGGAAGACGCCGCGAGTCGAAGAGCACGTGTATCCCGCGGAACAGGGCGAAGACACTACCGGCAAAAGCTCGGTGACGATGAACTGGCTCCTCGGTCCCGTTCCCGATCGCTTTCAAACACTGGCCATAGATGCCTTGAGCGAAATCCTCCTCGCCAATTCCGGTTCGCCACTGCAGAAAGCCCTGATCGAGTCCGGCCTGGGGGAGGATTTATCGGGACCTACGGGACTGGAGGCGGATCTCAAGCAGCTTGTGTTCTCGGCGGGACTGCGCGGAACGGACCCGGACAAGCGAGAGAACGTCGAGAAGCTTATCCTCGAAACGTTACATGGGTTGTCGGAGAACGGAATTGATCCTGAGATCATCGAGGGTGCGCTTCGCACAATCGAGTTTAGAAACCGGGAGCTCAAAGGGCGCGGCCCGTTTGGGCTGCGACTGCTGTTCCGGTCGTTGCGCGGCTGGGTACACGGTGCCGAGCCCACCGAGACCATGGTGTTTGCCGACGTGTTTTCCGAAGTGCGAAAGCGCGTCGAATCGGAGCCGCGGTTTTTCGAGGTCCTGATCAAGCGGCTTTTTCTGGACAACACCCACCGAAGTACGGTTGTGGTGCGGCCGGAACCCGGCTTGCAGCAGCGCCAGGACGAGGCGCTCCGTGCCGATCTCGATAGTCGGGCCGCCGCAATGAGCCCGGAGGTCGTGGCAAGTGTCAAGGCTGCCCAAAAGCGTCTCGAGGATTACCAAAACGTTCCCGACCCGTCGGAAGCCGTTGCAAAGATTCCGTTTCTCAAGAAGGCTAATCTGCCGACACAAATTGAGACAATCGAGACCGAAGAGATTAGCGTCGGCGACGACACTAAAGCGTACCTCGTTCCGGTATTCACCAACGGGATTGTGTATCTGGATTTTGCCTTCGACATGGCGGGTCTGCCCGAGAAGCTTATCAAGGCCTTGCCGATGTTTACCGCCTCCTTTGACGACGTGGGACTACCCGGAATGCCCTACGACAAGGTGGCGCGCAAGCTGTCGCTCGAGCTCGGGGGCCTTGGCGCCTCCGCCGAAGCGTCCGCCTTGGTCGGCCATCCGGAGCGGGTCGGCAGGCACCTCTTTGTCCGGATGAAGGTCCTCGAGCGATCGCTCGAAGAGGGACTCGATCTCGTACGGCGATTGCTCCTCGAGGCAAGCTTCGACAACGAGCGACGCATCGGCGAAATCCTCCAGGAAGTTCGAAACGACATGAAGTCCTCGCTGCTTCCCGCGGGGCACAACTACGCCGCTACGCGGGCGGCGCGGGGAGTGTCTCGGTCCCGGGCCTTGGCCGAGGCCTGGAGCGGTGTGACACAGTACCTGTGGTTGGCGGGCCTCGACGGCAAGCGCGACGGTGGCAAGGTCGGTAAGCTGCTTTCGTCGATCCAAAAGGAGCTTCTGAATCGGTCTCGCCTTACGGTGAACATCACCTGTTCGCCCGAGGCCGCGGACGAAACCCTCGACAAAGTGTCGGACTTTGTTCAGTCTCTCCCGGCCGGACGTCCTGTTGCGGGCGAGGAGACCGTGGGTGCCTTGAGCGTGCCGAGCTACGAATCGCTTGTGCTGCCGGCCGGAGTCTCCTACGTAGCAACGGTTATCCCCGGGGCGTTCCTCGGCACTCCCCAACATGGCCATGAGCGGATTCTGGCACACCTCCTGAGCACCAGTTACCTCTGGGAGAAGATACGGATGCAGGGTGGCGCCTATGGGGCCTTTGCGTCTGCCTACGGTCTCGAGGGTGCATTTGCATTTGCGAGTTACCGTGATCCACACACTCTTCGCACCATCAAGACCTATCGCGAAGCTCTTAAAGAGAGTTGTGACGGTGAGATCAGCCAAACCGAAATCGATCTTGCCGTAGCCGGCATCCTGGGCGGCGAGTTCAGACCCCTTTCTCCCGCCGAAAAAGGGGCGGCGTCGTTCCGCCGAACGTTACGCGGCGTGACGGACAGCCTGCGTCAGAATCTTCTCGACACCTACCTGAGCGCGGGTCCCGACGACATCAAAAATGCCGCGGTTCGGCTGCTGTCGGCCTTCGATCGAGCAACCACCGTTGTGATGGCAGGACCGCAGGCAGTGGAGACAGCGGCAGCCGAAGTCAAGGAGCTGCAGACCAATCGGCTTGACCTGCCGGTATAGGTCGGCAGTGGCTTTGTCCGATCGGGTGAAAGAAACATGACGATTCCGGAGATCATTTGGGGGATTGTTGCCGTCCTCGGTTGGCTTGTGATCGCCGCCGGCTTTATCAACGAGGCGGCTCGGCGTCGACGCGGCATTCGTTTGATTCCATTGGGGCGCGGCTTTTTCTACGTCACGCTGCCGGTCGTGCTGGTGAGCTATCTCTTTTTTGTCTATGTGCTGATTCTTGTGTTCGTCGGCGTTCCGGAGGGGCCGGCCGATGTAGCCGGCGGCGGGGCGGCGGTGGACGGGACCGCCGAAGAAACGGCGACGCGCGCGGCCGCAACAGAGGGCCCTGAAGCGGGCGCCCCGGGCGACTCTGCGCCGCAGGGCGCACTCGCGGGCTTGCCCGAGACAATTCGTGTTATCGCTAGTTTTTTGTCCACCATACTTCTCATAGCGGGGCTTGTGTTTTTTATGTTCGCAACACCCCAACGTCTTGCGCCGCTGTTGGCAACACGTCGCTTGGAGGCGGACGATAGCGCGCTAAAGCTTCTGCGAGCCGGTGACGGCGACATCGAGGTTCGCTTCGACAACGCAAAAAGCCGCGCTTTTCTGGCCCACGAGCCCGTGGGGCTGTTCGCACCCGGTTACCAAGAACGCGAGGTCGTAGAGGTGAGCGCCCCAGACGGCACAATGTTGCGCCTAACGCTATCTCCGGACGAAGAGACCTCGGTCGATCTGCCCGCGGTTCCTGAGGACGATGTCCCTTGTTACCGAGTGTTTCGGCCGAATGATCAGGCGTTCTTGCGGTGGTGCCTCAAGACCTACGCCGGCTACCGCCCCTCGCGTGTTGCCACGTAGAACCGCGACTCCGCGCGGTTGCCGTGCTCGTCCACTACCGTCAACTGATACTCGCCGGTCGAAAACGTCCACGGCAGGACGTGGGGGTCGGCGGTTTCGCCCACGTACTCACCGTTGAGATACCAAAAGAGGCGTGTCGCGGCCTCTTGGTGCGCCGCGCGGAGCAGTACGCGTTGAAGGCCGCCGTCTAGGTCGCGGGGTACTGCCAGGCGCGCCTCGTTGTTGGGGTAGACAATCGTCAAGGAATTAGGTGAGGTGTCTCCCGCACAGCCCTCGGCAAAGGGCGGCGGGGCACGCACGACCACGCCACGAGTTCGCAGGTACTGGGACACGGCAGGCGGGTAGAAGAGTTGTGACCGGGCACGATACTCGCCCTGAACCCAACACGAAGAGTCGACCCGGTACGAGCCGTCCAAATTTGTGTAGATAGTGCGATGGTAGGGGCACGGAGCAAGCGCGCGCGCGTCCGCGGGGGCCAAAGCGCGGGTTGTGTCCGCGCAGTGGCGGGTGGCCCGGTAGCCCGTCTCGAGGCAGGTCTCGACTTCAACAAGAGAACCGGCCGGTGGTCGAAACTCCTCTCCGGCGCCCCTGCTTTCCGGCAGGGCGTTGAACAGGTCGAAGAGGAGGGTACCGGCGCTTACCGTGCTCGTGAGGTTTGCGTTCTCCTCGCCCGTGAAGTTGCCCGTCCACACCAGTACCGTGTACCGGGGCGTAACGCCGATGGCCCAGGCGTCGCGACGGCCGTAACTGGTGCCGGTCTTCCACGCTACCGGCACAGATCCCTGATACGCCGCCCAAAACTGCTCCACCCCCGGGCGCGCGACGTCGGTTAGGATGTCGAGGGTGAGGTAGGCGGCTCCCGGGCTGATCAGCTGCGTTCCCCCTCTGGGTGTGGGCACTCCGGCCGGCACTCCGGCGTCCGAGCCGTCCAGCGGGGCAGGCAGCGTGTAGCGCAATTCCGCAAACCGACCACCAAACGCGAGGCCCCGATACATCGTGGCCATTTCGAAGGGCGTCGCTTCGGCACCGCCCAAGATAAGAGGCAGGCCGTAGTCGTCGGGACTGCGAAAAAGCCCCTCCATCCCCGCCTCTCTCAGAAAGCGGTAGAACTTTGTCAAACCGTACTCGTGAAGGATGCTCACCGCCGGAACATTTCGCGACTGTGCCAGGGCCTCATGTGCGCTGATCAATCCGCGAAACTCACCGTCGATGTTGGACGGGGAGTATGCGCCGAACTGCACGGGCACATCTTCCAAAGACGTCTGGGGCAAAAACATACCCTCGTCCATTGCCAGAGCGTACAAAAACGGCTTGAGTATCGATCCCGTGGACCGATAGGCCGATATTCCGTCGATCGAGCCGTTGATCGAGTCGTCGAAGTAGTCCTGGCTTCCCAGGTACGCCAAGACTTCGCCGGTTTCCGTAGCCGCAACAAGCGCGGAGACGTTTGATATGCCCTGTCCTCGCAGATACCGGCCGTGGTACTCGGCCTGCCGCTCCACCAGTCGTTGGATCTCCAGATCAACGGTAGTTGTCGCGCGATACTCCCTCGGGGAAGTCCGTGCGGATTCAATACGAAGGCGGTCGGCCAGATGGGGAGCGTGGACGGGGAATGATATCGCGCCGCTCGGGACCGGCTCTTCGAGAGCGAGCTCGAGCGTTCCGGCGTCCAGGAATCCTTGGGCGTGGAGATGTGTCAGCAGCTGGTTGCGTCGAGTGGTCAGAGTTCGCGAAGAACCAACGGGAGAAATAGTTGCAGGCGCGTTGGGCAATACCGCCAACGTTGTAGCCTCCGCCCAAGTCAGGCGGGACGCGTCCTTGCCAAAGTAGCGGTACGCGGCGGTTCGAAAGCCGCGTGTATTGCCTCCATACGGAGCGTGATTGAGGTAGAGGGATAGGATTTCGCCTTTCGAGTACATTCCTTCGAGTTTTATCGCCTGAAGTATCTCTATGATCTTGCTTCCAATTGTACGGGGCTTCTCCTCGATAAGCCGCGCCACCTGCATCGTGAGAGTGCTTGCACCGCTTACTTGGCGTCCCGCGAGGGTATTCTGTACCAGCGCCCGCCCCACGGCGAAGAGGTCGACGCCCCCGTGGGACCAAAAGCGCCGGTCTTCGAACTGTGTGACCGCGATCTGCAGCACCTCGGGCACGTTCGCCTCCAACGGAGTAGCCGGCGACTTGGGCGCCGCCGGCGTGGCGGCCGGTCCGGGAGGCAGAATCCACTGCTCGTCTGAGTTCAGGAATACACGAAGTGTTTGGCCATGGCGGTCTTGGACCACAAAGCTGTAGTCGGCGGGGAACAGTGGGTCCGGGAGCGGGATTGACAGATATCCGGCGGCGGTGAGGGCAAAACACACGACCGCCGAGGCGACGACCCGGGCGCGCAGCGCTCGCGCGGCGGACCACACTGCCGTCCGCGGCATGCGGCCGTATTTGGCGTGGTTGTTCGCGGGGCCCGGCCGATGCCCCTCCCGACTAGCGTCGGGAGAGGACGACAACGTCGAAGCCGGGAACCACCGCCCGGTACTCTTCACGCCGATACATCGCCTCGACGGTCGTGGGCGGCAGGGCAAACGAGCCCACGGTTACCGCTTGCAGCTTCACCACAAAGTCATAGGAACCGGCATAGCGCGGCAAGTCGAAGAACCAATTGGCCCTGTCGTCTCTAAAGTCAACGTATTCCTCGTTTCCGAGGTTGTATCTCGACATCCAATTGGGACGACCGGTGCCGATCAACCGTGTGTTTACGATTTCCCAACCCGAAGGAAGGACCTGAGTTAGTGCCATCTCTTCCATCGTTTGCCGGAGATCGGAGCTCCGAGAGACTGTCAGACGCAACCAGAACTGCTCACCCTGCGTGATACGTCGTGGGTTGAGCGAGCGACCGTCTTCGTCGTAGTAACGCGTCTGGAGAGCCACGTTGCGTGAGACCGCGTCCACCTCAGGCCGCGCCGGGAGACCCTCCCACTCCATGGTGGCAAAGGCGCGGCTAACAGAGCTCGACGCACTCAATTCGATTTCCACCGTCGGATTACGCCGGCCCTCGGCATAGGCGGTCTCGGTCAAGCCAAAGCTGACAACACGATCGGTGGTGGAGAAGCTCTCCTCGGAGCCGTCCGGCATTGTTACGGTGCCCACCAGTCTGTCGCCCCGATCGGTTGTAACCTTCCGGAGATACTTGCCGACGGCAAGCAGGCTATAACCGGTGGTTTGGGTGCTATACCAGTCATTGCTCGACATGCGCTCGGCGAGCTGATAGTACAACTCGTCGGCCACGTCCATGCGGTCGAGCTCCAATGCCGCCTCGAGGATCATCGCCCTATCGCGAAGGCTCGACCCATAGGTCCCGCCGAATTCTTGGTACTCCTCCACGTCCGTACCGGCATTGCCGAGCACCTCCTCGGCGGCGCGACTCATTCCTGCACGCTCGTAGGCTGCGGCCAAGAGCCACCGTTCGACGTTTCTAAGCTCCCTCAGGCTCGACTCTCGAATAAGGTTCATTCCGCCCACGGCCGGCTGGTCCACCAAAGACAAGAGGTAAAGACGGTAGACCCGTTCCATCATGTTGTCCCGCGTGGTAAGCGCCGCCGACGACTGAAACCGGATCCACTCCGCGAGGAGGTCGTCGGGCACCGAGTAGCCGAGGTTTTTTGCCTCGATCAAAAAGTGTCCTGCATAGTTGGTGCCCCAAGTCGAGGCGGAGCTGCCCCCCGGCCAGTAGGCAAAGCCTCCTGAGGCAACCTGGAAGGATCGAAGCCGCTCGATTGCCGCTGCGATGTTGCCGTCTACGGATTCGACACCACGTGTATTCTCTACAAAGTCTCTGAGAAAGAGCTGTGGAAATACGGCGCTTGTTGTCTGCTCGATACAGCCGTAGGGATAGCGGATCAAAAAGCGCAGTCGGGTGTCGAGCTTGAGCTCGGCGCCGGCGGAGATCGTGAGGGTTGCCGCGTTGCTGCCGGGGATGCCGCCGTCCGGTACCCGGATCATGGCGCCGTCACCGGGCTCGAGTGTTTCCCGGGTCGACGTGTACAGCGGTGGCGACGATGCGCGAACCTGGATGTTGGTGGTAAGAACCGTCTGCTCGTCCCCCGCCTCTACGGTAAAGCGAACGACCGCCGGGCCTACCGCCGGCTCGGTCACCAGGTTAAAGCTCACCTCGCCGTCACGCCCCTCGGTTAATCGGATGCTGCGCCGTCGTGGGCCTGAGACGGCAACGGGGCCTTCGGTATCGACGGTCACCGAAATCGGGCCGAGGTCCGGCGCCAACGCGAACAGTGTAACCGGTACCAGGAAGTCCTCTTGCGGCCCGAGGACGCGGGGCAAGGTAGGTAGTGCTACCACGTCCGAGCGCACCGGCACCGCCTTTTCCGCGTTTCCGTAGCTGGTGCCGTCGGCTGCTACCACCATGACTCTCACCGAGCCGAGGTAGTTGGGCATGGTAAAGTCGACCGTGGCGCGGCCGCGTGAATCGGTTGTAACCGGGCCGGAGAAGAGAGCCACCGGCTCGAATCGCCGATTGGTCTCGTCTTCTCCCGGCTGCGCCGCCCCTGCGAAGTCACCACCACCGATGGAGAAGACACGGAAGACGTCGCCGGCAAACGCGCCGAGCACATGACCGAACATGTCGTAGGCAGCAAGACGCAGCTGCTGTTTGGCGTAGAAACTGTTCCATGGATCGGGTGTCTTGAACGCCGTTAGGTCGAGGAGCCCCTCATCGACCACCGCCACCGTCAATTGGGTCTCCTGCCGCGCCGCGGTTTGGACGGTGACCGAAAACGGCTCTTTTGGCTCGAGCTCATCGGGCATGATGATCTCCAGCTCGCGCCGTGTGCTTGGATCCTCCACATTGAGCGGCACGACTCCATACATACGAAGCGGCCTGTCGTTTGCCGTTTGAGCATGAGGCTGGAGGAGACTCACCGTCACGTAGGCTGTGGGAATCATCTCTTCCGTGATCGGGATCGATATCCGCGTCTCACCCTCGTTGGTGCGCTGCCAACGGCTCGAGATAAGCTTTCCGTCGCGCTCAACGGCCACGAGGAGCGAACCTTCCGGCGGTGTAACCGCGGTAACCACGGCTGTGTCGCCGGGATTGTAGCTGTCGCGGTTGGTCTGCACGCCGAGGATACCCTCGGCATCACCGACGGACTGTGTTGCCCACGACGAGGCGCGGAAGAAAAAGCCTGCGCTGTGACCGGAGCGGGGATCCTGTACCTCGAGGAGGTACTCGCCCCAGCCATCCGGCTCAAATGAGACCGCCACCGGACCGGAGCGGCTTGTCACGCGGCCCTCCGAGATAAGCTCGGTATTGCTGTCTGATTTATAGCGGGCGCGGAAGGCGCCGTAGCTCTCGTACTCCCACCACCAGTACCGCTCGTTGCGGTAGATCCGGTAGGTAAGCTCCCGACCGGACACGCTGGTGCCGTTATTGTCCACCAGCACCGCCGGTACCCGGAGCTCGGAGCCAATCTGGGCGTAGCCCCAGCGAAACTCCGGGACTTCAACACCGACGTAGGTGGCATACGGGTCTACCGGCACAACGGTGGATCCCACGGTGGCGCGTCCGCCCGGCTCCAAGACTCGCGCGTCTAGACGTAAATCGAGCGCCGACGACGGATTGCCGGTTTGGGGAATTCGATAGGTAAGCTCCGCGACTCCGCCGGCATTAAGCGTGCCGTCGAAGATACGCTCGTTGCGCGCCGATTGCTCGATCGATCGGTTTACAAAGGTGTAGCCCGGATAGTTCGAGAAGGTCTTGTCCCGGTGCTCGAGAACGGCCTCGAGCTCCGCCTCGAGGTTTGCGGCGGGCGCACCAAATAGATACGACGAGGTGAGGGTCAGATCCACCGTCCGGTTGTCGGGACCCACCTCCGATGGGTCTGCAACAACGTCCACACGCAGTCGGTTCGGGACAATCGTTTCGACCCTGATTTGATGCGAGAAGGTCGCCGGACCGGCGGTCAACTCCGCGCGCCACGTTCCGGTGGGGTCGCTCTCCGCCGTGGCAAGTGGGAAGTAGTAGAGACCGTCTTTGGCGTCGGAATTTGTGGTCGAATAGGTCGTCTGGCCCCGAGGATTGGTGAGTTCGAGCTCGACCGGGTGGCCGTCGGGAAACTCGCCGTGTTGGTTGCGGAAAATCGCCGCCAGGTGAATGTCGTCGCCCGGGCGATAGACGCCTCGCTCGGTGTAGATAAAGGCCCGAGTGCCGCCTTCGCCGGGAGAGGTGCCTCCCACGTCAAAGCTCGACATGTTCCACGACATCTCGTTGGCCTTGATAACACTGCGAGTGCCCCCGTGGACGCCTGCAATATAAAAGACGGACTGATCCACCTCCGGAAAGCGAACTCGGCCCTCGTTGTCGGTGTAGCCTTCGGCGATAAGCTGGTTTTGGTAGGTACGCAGTTGTACCTGCACGCCCCGCAGCGGCGAGGCGCTTAAGATGTCCGTCGCGAACACGGTGTGCTCTTCGGGACCCGCCATCCACGTAAGGCCGACATCGCTCAAGACCACCGGTTTGTACGCCCGACCGTTTGCTTGGATATAGCCCCAGGAGTTGGGATTTGAGTAGTACTCGTCGCCGTAGTAGTACTGCGGATTTTCCGTCAAATCGTCGTAGAGCATGGCGTCCCGTTCGAATGTGAGACTTACGATGTAAAGCCCCTGGTCGGTCGGGTCGATCAGCGGTCGCAGATCGAGCTCGTGGAGGAGCCAACGGTTTTTCTCCGCTCCGATCTCTAGTACCTGGTTCGCGACCGGCACGCCCACGCGGTTGATGTACTGGCTGTTGAACTGCTGGTTCCTGTCGGTTGCGCTGCTCAAACGCTCGGTCTGCAGGAACTGGCCGAGATTGTTCTCAAACACCTGCACCACTTCCACGTTGACCCGCCGTACGTTGACCGTTCGGAAGTGAATACGCCGCTCGCCCGTGGAGGGCAAAAAGACGCCCGAGCTCAGGAACTCGATTCCCGGCGCCATATCCTCCATGTCCACGGTACGTTGTGCCTGTGTCACCGTCCTCGCGCCATAGCGGCTTTTTACTCCACGGGCAACCTGAACGGTGTAGGTGTCGCCATGTTTGAAATCACCATGTACCAGGACCGCGTTACCAAGGGGCTGGAGATCGGTCCGCGCGACGCCGGTGACCGACACCAGACCCTCGAGGTTCTGGCTTGGGTCCAAGTCGTCTGAGAACTCGACGCGAATCGCGGTACTCTCGCCGTCGATCACACGGTGCACCCGGGAAAGCGCAAAGTCGTCGACGGGCCGTACCGTAATCGACTCCACTATGTCGTTTTGTAGATCCAATGCCCCGGCCGTCAACCGGAACTCGAGGTCGGAAGGGACGTCGGGCCGCACAAATCTCTCGGTGCGGACCACAAACTCGTTTTCGCCGCGACCGGCACGGACGTCGTAGCTCAAGCGTTGTCCGTCCAGCGTAATTGCCACGGCACGGTCCAAGGCATCCGACTCGGGAGGAAGTGTAAACGCGACGCGGCCCTCGTAGGAGAGCACCGAGGCATCCGCCGGGTCGGTCTCGAGCTTCCCTTCCAAGCCGACGACCTCCCGCCCTGCCGTTATGACCGAAAATACCAGATCGTCCAGGGCCCTAAGCTCCGGGGCGTCTGCGATCTCGGCGAGCCTCTCCAGTCTGAGGGCGCCGGTGTACTCGGCGCGAAGTGGTAGAGGGCGGTCCGGCGAGAAGACCAGGGTCCGATTGTCCCGGAAAACAGCCGTTCCACGAATGCGCGGCGAGAAGGCAAACACGTCGAGTAGTGCCTTCCCAACCGCAGCCTCGCCCACGACGGGATTGACAAAACGCACCGTGATGTCCGCGTCCGGAGCGATAAGACCGGTTGTCGCGTGGCTGACCACCCGCGCGAGCTCCTCCGTGTAGGCGGAGTCGTTGTGTTCGATTTGATAACCGGTGTTGCAGGAAGCAATTAGAGCTGCTGCAATCACCGCCGGTAGTAGCAAAAGTGGTAGACGTTCGGACATGGCGGGCCTCCTGGAAGCTGAATCCCAGCATAGGTCCGCCGCGTGCTTTGGTCTACCCGGAAAACCTGACACAATCGGTACAATCGATTGGCAGGATATCCGTATTGGGAGTGCCGTTGGTATTGCAGCGGCCATGCTTGCTTGCTCGGGAGGGTCTTCCGGTCTACATTCGAGACGAACGGCCGGAGTGCTGCCGCCGTGTTCGCGCCGAGGTAAACGGCGCCGAGGCCCGGCACGACAAAGTATGGGCCGACAAAGAGGGCATGGGCCGACAAAAAGGGGAGACGATGAAAGAGACGCGATTTGTTTCCGTGATGCGTTCGCTTCTTCGCGGCAGGGCGCTCAACCTGGTGGTTAGCCTTCTGGTCGCCGCCTCTGTTGTACTCCTCTTTGTGATCCGCTTGGCGGAGATGGATCAGGAGACGCTTAGACTGCTCGAGATCACGGACTACGTGATCATCGCCGTGTTTACGCTGGAGTTCCTTCTGAAGTTGGTCTTTCTCGGCCGTCACTATTTCTTTCGAGACTTCGGGTGGATCGATCTCTTGGCCTGTTTGCCGATTCTTTCACCTCTTTTTTTGGTATTCCAGCAACTGCAGGCCCTGCGAATGGCACGGTTGATCCGTTTTGTACGGCTTCTCCGGCTGGTTCGCCTTTTCAAGATGCTGAGCATGACTGGGGAGGAGACACGAGAGCGCATCAAGACGCGTTTCTACTTGGCAATCACCTCGGTAACGATGATTGTGATTCTTGCCGGCGCCGTTACCGTGACCTTTGTTGTCGATCGATTCCTGGCGTCGGAAAACCTCGCCTATCATCGGCTTATTGTCGAGTCCTTGGTGGACTCGCGGAGGGACGCCTATTTAAACGACAACACGGTGCTCTACGTTCGTCTGCGTGATCAGGCCGGCGTGGACTACGAGTATGGAGCGGTTCCGAGTGATGAAGCGGCCGGGATGTTTGGGCGAACCCGATTTCTTGTCTTCCCCGAGGATTTTGCGGATGCCACGGCTCCCCTCCGTGCCGCACATTCCACCGAGCTGAGAGTTGAAGAGGCGGTCTTTTCGAACACCGGCGCCGGCGACCTGATAGACGGTCTCGAGCTTGTTATCATGGCGACCAGCCTCGTGACGGCGGGTGCAATCATTTTTATGCTCAATCGGTTCCTGAGTCGTTCGGTCACAAACAGATTGTACGCGGTTATTCAACACATCGATGCGGTCTTTGAAGAGGGACAAAAGCTTCCCATGCCCGTGGACGATTTTGACGACGAGATTACCGACCTCGAGGTGCGTGTGAATCGCATCACGGACATCCACATCATTTAGATGTGTAAGGTGTGTCGGCGCGCCGTTCGCAGTCGTTGGCGTCGGTGCCGGCTGGGACTTGGCACCTGCGGCTACTGCCGACTAAAATAGTAGCCGAATGGCGTACTCACAAGTCCTCGGGGTGGACATTGGATCAGTCTCCGTGGCAGCGGCCGTCATCGGCGAGGCCGGCGCCCCTCCTAAGTGGGCCTATGCCGAGCACAAAGGCCGCCTTGTGGAGACGGTGCGGAGGGTCTTTCTGCAGCTCGATGTAGACGAGGACATGCCCACGGCGATTACCGCGTCATCGCCCAACGTCTTGCCCGACGCCTACCGGACCGACTGGCTGTCCGCCCACATCGGTTGTCGGGAGAGCAGGTTTCCAGACATCAACGCCCTCCTCGTAGTCGGCGGCGAGCGGTTTGCCCTTGTCCGGTTTAATGCAGACGGAAGTTACCGGTCGAGTCGGATGAACTCAGGCTGTGCCGCCGGCACCGGCGGCTTTTTGGATCAACAGGCCCGGCGACTCGGCCTTTCCGGTGCAGCCGAGCTCGCGGCGACGGCCCTGGCGGCCTCGGGGGAGACGCCGCGCATTGCATCCCGCTGTTCCGTCTTTGCCAAAACGGACCTTATTCACGCGCAACAGGAGGGCTACGCACTTCCTGAGATATGTGCCGGACTGTGCGAAGGGCTCGCTCGTAATCTGATCGACGCCCTCGGCGCCTCCGGAACTCAATCGGAGTTGCCCTCGGGCCCGATTCTCGCGTGCGGAGGCGTTGCGTGGAACAAGGCCGTGATGCGGAACGTCGAGGCCATCTCCGGGCGGCCGGTTGAGGTTCCGGAGTGGGCGCCGGCGGTGGGCGCAGTGGGCGCCGCCGAAGAATTGCAGCAGGTGCTTGCCGCCGGCGGTGGCAAAGAACCCAACGCCGGAACATCGGAGGCCGGCAACACGGGCGCCCGTGTTGCTGAGCCCACGGTGCGGACCGATATCCTCCACGCGGCCCTCGCGGAACCGCAGAATTACCCGAGCTTCTCCGACCACGAGGCGTGGGCCTTTTCCGCGACGTTGGGCTCCGCGGAAGTTGTGGAGATCGACCGCTACCAGTCTGTGCCGGTGGAGATTCACAGATCGGCGGACTCGCCGGCGCCTACCGGTTACGTCGGTATCGACATCGGCTCTACGAGCACCAAGGCGGTAGTTACCGACAACGACGGCCTGCCGGTTTGGGCCTTCTACACCCGAACAGCCGGTAAACCCCTCAAGGCGGTCCAAGCCATTTTCGAGGCCGTGGATCATGTCGGCGCCCTGTCCGGTCCGCCTCGTGGGGTGGCTACAACCGGATCTGGTCGCAGCTTTATCGGACGAATCGTCGGAGCCGATTTGGTGCTTGATGAGATTACCGCTCACGCCCGGGCGGCGACGGAGCTCGATCCGTCTACGGACACCATTATCGAAATCGGTGGCCAAGACGCCAAGTTTACAACCTTGCGGGACGGTCGGGTCACCTTCAGCCAGATGAACACGGTATGCGCGGCGGGAACCGGAAGCTTCCTCGAGGAGCAGGCCGAACGTCTCGGCGTTGCCGTAGCCGACTACGCGGACCGCTGTTTTGGCGTTGCGACGCCGCTTGCCAGTGATCGGTGTACGGTGTTTATGGAGCGGGACATCAATCACCTTGTGGCTGCCGGCTATTCCACGGACCAGATCCTTACGACGGCTCTCCACTCGGTCCGAGAGAACTATCTGCAAAAGGTTGCCGAACGCTCGTCGATCGGAAAGCACCTGTGTTTCCAAGGGGCGACCGCCAAAAACCGCGCCCTTGTTGCGGCGTTCGAGCAGGCGCTTGGCGTTCCCATCTCCGTGTCTCGGTATTGCCATGTGACCGGCGCATTGGGTGCCGCGTTGGTGTGTCGCGACGAGGGTGTGGCAAAGTCGGGATTTGTAGGGTTAGGCCTTGCCTCAATGGACGTTCCGGTTGGTGAGGAGCGATGTGATCTCTGCAAAAACCACTGCCGGATCCGCACCGCGACGGTGGGCGCGAACGTGGTCAAGTACGGGTTTTTGTGCGGTCGGGATCAAGAGTCGACGTCGTTTGTGTCGGCGAACAAGAGTGGCTTCGATTTGTTGGCCTCTCGCCGGAACGTTTTCCGGGAGGCTCTTGTGTACACGTCGCCGCGAAGATCTCGACCACAACGTGTGCTCGATGCTCTCCGCGGACCGCGCCGGAACACGAATTCCACGTCCGGTCTCGACGCAAAGACCGTAGGTTTGCCGACCGGACTCCACCTTGCCGAAGACAACCTCCGGTTTTATCGTTTTTTTGCGGAGCTCGGTATAAGGACGATAACGCCACAAAACGGCGCGTCGTCCGTGGCGGCCGGAAAGAAGGTCGAGGGTGCCGAGTTCTGCGCTCCCGTGGCGGCCTATCACGGGCAGGTTGCGGACCTCCTCGAGGCATCCGACCTTGTATTTGTTCCCTACATGCTCGAGCGGAACACCAACACGGGTGAGAAAAAATCGTACTGCTACTACACGCAGTTTAGCCCGTCTCTGCTCGAGTCATCCCTTGGGAAAGAGAGGGCGGGCCGCTTGCTACGACCGGCTGTGTACGCGGGAAAGCGTGATCCCGTCGAAGAGCTGCACGGCGCTCTATCTGCTCATTTCGACGTGTCCGTCACGGACGTTGACCATGCCTGGCGGATAGCCAACGTGGCGGTCGAGAAGTCCGCCGCTGATCTCAGGCGCCTCTACCTCGAGCATGTCCGTGAAGATCATGTGGATGTCGTGCTCCTCGGTCGTCCCTATACGGCGCTCGACCCCGCGATGAACAAGGGTATTCCGCTTCTCTTCGAGAAGCTCGGGGTGCGGGTGTTCTTCCAGGATATGTTGCCGCCGGCGGCGATGAACTCTTCCGGCGTTGTACCTAATTCGCGCGTGCACTGGCGCTACGCAGGAGAGATGGTCACCGGCGCCGAATACGCCGCTAAAACGCCGGGGTTGTATCCCGTTTTTGTGACAAGCTTCAAGTGCGCTCCGGACTCCTTTACCCTCGACTCCTGTAAGAATCTTCTCGACCGGCAGAACAAGCCCTACCTGGTTCTGCAGCTGGACGAGCACGACTCGAACCTCGGGTACGAGACACGCATCGAGGCCGCGGTCCGAGCCTTCCGCAATCACTTTGCCCTGCGGACTCCAAACAGGGATGCCGACATTGTCGGCGTCGCTCCGGTGTCGCGGCGAAAGCTGACGGAGCGGATTGGAAAAAAAACTCTGCTGTTGCCGAACTGGGATCCCATCACCGTGCCGCTTCTTGCGGCCAATCTTCGGTCCGTGGGCGTTGATGCCGTTTCTCTTCCCACCGACGAAGCAAGCCTGCGGCGAAGCATGCGACATAACAGCGGCCAGTGCCTGCCGGTCAACATCATCGCGGAGGACGCGCTTCGCTATGTTCGTGCCGCGAACAGACCCGCCGGTGACTTTGTTTTGTGGTTGGTCAAGTCCGATTGGTCTTGCGGCATTCCGCGCTATCCGGCGTTTATCAAGGACCTCTTCGAAAAAGAAAATCTCGGGCGCCTCGGTGTGTATGTGGGCGACGTAACGTACACGGACCTGACTCTACGGGCGCTGGTCGGTACCTACTTCGCCTACCAATTCGGTGGCTGGCTGCGCCTTCTGACGTGTCGAACCAGACCCTACGAAGAGGAGCCCGGGCACACCGACAGCGTTGCGGCCGAAGTCCACGGGCGCCTGCTCCGCGCGTTTGAGTCGGGCCGTGGTCGGAAGCGAGCGCTACGCTACATGACAGAGGCGTTCGCCGCGATCCCGGTTCGGCGTACCAAGAGGCCAAAGGTAGCGATCTTCGGAGATCTCTACGTCCGCGACAACGACGTAATGAACCGTGATCTGATTCGAACCATCGAAGCAGCCGGAGGCGAGGCGGTCACGACGCCGTACAGCGACTACGTAAAGATTATCGCCTCGGCCCAGTTCGCCAAGTTTCGAAAAGAACGGGACATTGCGGGCAACGCCAAGTATCGGCTCCTCGCTACGGCGATCCAACGGGTTGAAACGTCGTACCGGAGCATCGTCGAGCCGCATCTGGGCCCGGCCCTCCCGTGGACCCGGGCCGGAAACGAGGCCGATCTCCGGCGCTTTGGCATGATTATCGAACAGCACGGCGAGTCATACGAGAACGTGCTCAAGATCATGAGCTTGGTTGAGCGCTACGACGACATCGCGCTTTTTGTGCAGGCGAGTCCTGCTTTCTGCTGCCCGTCGTTGGTTACGGAAGCCTTGGCCGACACGATTCAGACAGCAATCGGCGTGCCCGTTGTAACTCTCACCTATGATGGTACGGGGGGTGACAAAAACGCCGCCGTAATCCCGTACATCAAGTATGCCCAAAAACAGGCGGTGAGCGCGTAGCTCGAATCGACTCATGATCCGACGGTCCCTCTCACGTTCCGGCCAGCTTGGTCTTTCCATTCACCTCGGCTATCTCTCGATTGCCGTGGCGTTTGGCGTCACGTCCGAGGCGCTCGGCTTCCCCACTTGGGTGCCCATCGCGATGAGTGTATGTGTGTTCGCCGGTGCGAGTCAGTTTCTGGCGGTGCAGCTCCTCTCTATCGCTGCATCGCCGCCGAGCGTCGTGGTGGCGGTCATGATGCTCAACCTTCGCCACATCGTGATGTCGCTCACGCTTTCGGCGCGACTCGGTGGGCGCCGCTTTCCACGCCCGGCCGCTGCATTTTTTGTTACCGATGAGGTTTTTGCCGCCGTCGCAACAATCCAGGGACCTATAGGTCATGGTGAACTACTAAGAGTGGGAGTGCCGGCATACGCAGGTTGGGTTTTGGGGACGATCGTGGGCCTGCTGGTCGGCTCACGTCTTCCTACCGGTCTGCAGGAAGCTATGGGAATCGCGCTCTACGCGATGTTTGTGGCGATCATCGTTCCCGGCATGTTTCGCCGGCTCCGGTACGTAGTCGCGGTCGCGTCCGCCGCCCTAGCTCATACGCTTTTGGTCTGGGCCGGCGTCGAGGCCGGCGTTGCGATCCTCCTTGCGATGACGGTGCCGGCCGGCGTTATCGGCATTCTCCGGCCTGCGACAAACGGCGAGGAGCATGGGTCATGAGCAACACCTCCCTATCTCTTGTGATCGTCGGCATGGTCGTTGTGACCTACTTGCCACGTCTCCTCCCGTTCTACCTGCCCGCCTCAGCGGCCAGGAATCAGCGCCTCGCCTCCGTCCTCGAGCTTCTCCCGTACACGGCCATCGGCGCACTGCTGTTTCCCGGAGTTGTGGAAGCGGTGAACGGTTCGCCCGCGGCGTCTCTTGTCGGGCTCACGGTGGCCGTTCTGGTCGCCGCCCTCACTAGGATTCCGATCGCGGTCGTTGTGTTGGCCGTCCTTGCCGTCTACATCGCCCGTCTATCGGGTCTGTAGCAGGATCGGCCGGGCGCACAGGGCGTGGAGCTCCGGCTCACGGGCGCCCGGGTAGACGACAACGTCCCGACGCCGGTCGGCGAAACGCCGGTCGGCGCCGGTTTTGATTGCATTCAGGGTGCCGAATCACTATAGTTACGGCATGCGTCGGCTTCTTTTGATTACAGGCACGATCGTCTTTTTGTCGTCCTGTGCCATCGACCAACTCGCGATTAACGCGATCTCAGATGCTCTCGGCGGCGAAGGCAGCGCCGATGTCTTTACGTCGGAAAACGATCCTGAGCTTGTCGGAGACGCGCTCCCGTTCGCCTTAAAGCTTTACGATATATTGCTTTCGCAGGCGCCGGAGAACGTTGGGCTCAAGCTTGCGGCCGGGTCCGGCTACGTGACCTATGCAAACGCTTTTTTGCAGTCTCCGGCGGACATCATGCCCCCTGAGCGCTACGATGAGCGGCGAAGAATGGCACTGCGGGCCAAAAATCTCTATTTGCGCGGACGAGACTATGTGATCAACGCCGTTGATCTTCGCCATGAAGGATTTACCGAAGCGGTGGCGGCCAACGATATCGCGGCCCACCTCACCGAGATGACCGCGGAAGACGTTCCGTACTTGTATTGGGCGTCCGCCGGGTGGCTGGGCGCCTTTTCAATCGATGCATTTGATTTCGAGTTAGGGCTCACGGTGGCCATGGCGAGGGACATGTTGGAGCGAGCGATCGAGCTGGACGAGACGTTTTTCAACGGCGGAATCCACGACATATTGATCAGTTTTTATGCCTCCGTGCCGGAAGGACTTGGCGGAAGCCTGGAGAAAGCCGAGTATCACTTCGGGCGGGCGGTTGCCATCTCGGACGGTCTGGCAGCCGGTCCGTATGTCAGCTATGCAACGTCGGTGGTGATTCCCCGGCAAGACGTCGACGAGTTTATTCGGCTTATGGAGGCGGCGCTGGCAATCGATCCCGACGCTGTTCCGGATTCCCGGCTCGTAAATATTCTCGCGCAGCGGCGCGCCCAGTGGTATCTGGATAACTTGGAGAACTTTTTTTTCCTCGAAACTGAGGGGGCTGAATGAAACTCAGGCGAATATTGACGTTTGGATTTTTGCTCGTCGTTCTGGTCGCAGCCTCGGCGTCGGCGATTACGGTGCGCTTGGGAAGCATCGCGCCCCGGCAGTCGGTCTACGGCGAGGCGTTGGAACAACTGGCAGGCGAGTGGTCGCGTATCACCAACGGTCAGGTCACACTTCGTGTTTTTCATAACGGAATAGCCGGTGACATGGGCGACATGGTGCGTAAGATGCGTATTCGCCAGCTCGACGCCGGTGTGTTTGTTTCCAGCGGTATGTCGGTCTTTACCGAAAAGATTATGGCCTACAGCATGCCGTTTTTGATTCGCGACGATGCCGAGCTATCGTACGTGCTTGGTCAGACCAAGAGTTACTTGGAGGGTCTTATTGCGGAGCGCGGGTTTAAGATCCTGGCATGGTCGCAGGCCGGATGGGTGAAATTCTTCGGTAGAGAGCCCATCGTGTATCCCGACGATTTGCGCGGCATGCGAATAGCTACCAATCCCGATGAACCGGAGCTCCTTCGTATGTGGCAGATTCTCGGCTTTAACGCCATCGGCGTAAATCTGTCGGAGACGCTTGGTGCGCTGAACAGCGGCATGGTAAACGCCATATACTCGAACGCCATCGGTGCCGCCGCGTATCAGTGGTTCGGAATAACCGACCATATGACCGATATGAACATCTCGCCTTTTTTGGGCGCCATTGTTATGGATATGCGGACGTGGAATCGGATTCCCGACCAGTTCAAACCGGCGCTCGAGCGCAGCCTCGAAGAAACGCAGCAGGGCATAGACGACGAAGTCGCCCGTCTCGAGGAGGAAGCTGTGCGGACGATGCAGCGGTTTGGCCTCGATATTGTCGATGTCCCGTCCGCGGCGGAGCGTGCCTGGAGACGAGAAGTCGAAGAGTCCCTCGATGCAACCGTCGGCGGCGTCTTCGACCGTGACATGTACGAGCGCATTGTTCGTCATCTGGAAAATTTTCGTAGTCGTTAGGAGCCGACCCTGACCGACACCGCCAAACAACGCCCGGTCTTGCGCGTACTGCGCACGAGCGAGGATGCCTTAGCAGTCGGCTTTCTTTTTCTCATTGCTTTGATACCCGTCGTGGAGGTGGTTATTCGCCTTTTCGGCGGTATCCCCATTCCCGACGGATCGGCCTACGTCAAGCACCTCGTGCTCCTCATTGCGTTTTTTGGCGCCATGATCACCAGCCGGGAGCGGCGCCATCTGTCGCTGTCCGGCGGAGGCGAGCGGCGAACGTATATCGGTAAGGCCGGCGGTGTTCTGGCCGCGTTTTTGTCCGTTACCTTTGCCACAGCGCTTGTTTGGAGTTCCGTAAGCTTTGCCGCTATTGCCTTTTTCCCCGGTGACACGGTAGGCATCATTCCCGTCCAGGTTTTTGCCGGCGCTATGCCGCTCGGCTTCCTTGTTATTGCGGTACGCTTTGTATTCGGCACGCCTTACGGAACACGCGGGCGGTTGATCGCGTCGTCGGGATTTCTGGTCGGTACGTTTTTTGGGCTACAATCCCTCACCAACCTCGTGTTTGCCTTGGTTATGGAACCACCCGAGTGGCTGTACTCCGTTACGGACGTGTGGTTCGCCGTCATGCAGGCGGTGGCGGTGCCGTTTATCGTTGTGCTGATCGCGTCGGCATTCTTGGGAACGCCGATTTTTGTGGTCCTTGGCGGTCTCGCATACCTGCTTTTCTCCCGGGTTTTCGGCAGCCTCGAGGTTATTCCCAACGAAGGGTTTGTAACCCTCACAGGCGACACAATCCCTGCAATTCCGCTTTTTACCCTCGCGGGCTTTTTGCTGTCCGAGAGTAAGGCCGGTGAGCGTCTGGTTCGCCTGTTTCGAGCGCTATTCGGATGGCTGCCCGGCGGCCTTGTGATTGCGGCGGTCCTGGTCTCCACGTTTTTCACGACGTTCACCGGGGCCTCCGGGGTCACAATACTGGCGCTCGGTGGGCTTCTCTACTATGTGCTGACCGAGAGCGGCAAGCATTCCGCAGATTTTTCGAGAGGTCTACTGACCGGCTCAGGAAGCATCGGCCTTCTTCTGCCGCCGAGCCTTGCCATCATCATCTACGGGTCGATCGCACAGGTCAGCATCATAGACCTATTTCTCGGCGGCCTGCTGCCGGGCCTGCTCTTGGTCCTGGCGATGTCCGCCTTTGGTGTTGTTGCGGCGATCCGAAGAAAGACACCTCTTGTGAAACTCGAGCCGCGCGCGGCCGGCAAGGCAATTCTCGAGAGCATATGGGAAATCCTGTTGCCGCTTGTTGTGGTCCTCGCCTACTTCACCGGTCTCGCCACACTCGTGGAAACCGCGGCTATTGCCGTGATCTACGCCTTGCTTGTAGAGGTGGTGATCCACCGCGAGATCAAGGTCAAGGAGATACCGCAGGTTGCGCTCAAGGCGCTTCCCATCATCGGCGGCGTTTTGATTATTTTGGCCGTCGCGCGGGGTCTGTCGTATTACATCATCGATGCCCAAGTGCCCCAGCAACTTACCATCTGGGTAGAGCAGAACATCAGCTCGCGGTTTGTGTTTTTGATCCTGCTGAACCTGGTGCTGCTTGTCACCGGGTGCTTTATGGATCTGTTTTCCGCAATCCTGGTCGTCGCACCTCTGGTTATCCCTTTGGGCGGCGTATTCGGCGTACACCCGGTACACCTCGGAATTATCTTCCTCGCCAACCTCGGTATCGGATTTATAACACCGCCGGTCGGTTTAAACCTCTTTCTTGCCTCATATCGATTTGAAACACCCCTCGGAAAGATTTACAAAAACGTTCTGCCGTTTTTTGTGATCCAGCTTTTTATTGTGTTGGTGATCACCTACGTTCCCTGGTTCTCCACGGCATTATTACCGGGCTAACGCCGGGCAGGTCGGCGCAAAGCAACCACGGCCGGGCGTCGTCGGCGCGGGGCCGTCCGGTGCGGCGAGTGCAGCCCGGCAGGCGCGGCGCCCCCCCGCCCCGGATCGGCCGATCGCGCCGGGGAGCTTATATGCCCGACACAAATTCCGTGATGCTCCTCACTAAAGTGGGATGTAGCGGAAAGCTCGGGTCCCGGTAGGAAGCGAGGGGATCCTCTTGGTTCGACGGCACCTGTTTCAACACGTGACTCATCCCGTCGGCAATCACAAGCTCCGCGTGGTCGTTGGCCTCGGCCAGGCGGCGCGCGGCGCTCACGTCGATCTGAATGTCGGCGGTGCCCTGGACGATCAGAATCGGCAGGTCCAAAGCGGCGACAACTTCAGCCGGGTCGTATTGGAACGAAGAGATCAAAAACGGCTGGACGCTTGGCCTGAAGAGGGCTTGCAGCGCCTGCGGCACGTCGCTCACGCGGCGACCGACTTCGAGCTCGCTCAGAATCTCCTCGGCTCGGTTCATGAGGGCATCCGGTAGCTGGGCGCTGAGCTGAGCCCGAAGCGTGTCCTGGTAGGATCGACCAGGCGCCGCGACCAACACCAAGCCCGCCGCATGTGCCGATTGATTTAAGGCCACCGAGCTTACCAGGCCGCGCTCGCTGTGGCCGAGGAGCGTTAGGTCCTCGATGCCCGGTTGGTCGTTAAGGTAATCCAGCCACAACTGCACATCGGAGATGTACGCGTCGATTGTCAAAGCCTCCTCCGTGAGGCCCCGCCAGACACTCGCGCCAACGCCGCGCTTGTCGATGCGTAGCGTCGCAATGCCGGACTCGGCGAGAGCCCGAGCGAGAGAAAGGAGGCTGTCGTTTTGTCCCTGGATTAGTGGCGAGTTGCCGTTTCGATCCGTCGGGCCCGAACCCGGGACAATAAGCACCGCCGACGTTGCGCCGTCGGGGATGTGGAGGCTTCCGACAAGTCGAGCGCCTTCGCCTTCGTTGTGCAGCGGTAGGGAGACCTCGTTGCCGAAAGCAGGCCCGGGTCCGGGCCGCGGTCCCGGCCGTTCCGTGGTAATGGGGCCATCACTGCGGCCTGGAGAGGGGCCGCGTCTTTCCACGCGAAACGTACCTTCGGCCGCGCCTTGTACGTAATCACCCGAGATAACCTCGCCCTCCACCGTGCCTTCAAAGATCCCCTGTGGGTTGACCGGTAGTACAAAGCGCACCCTGGTGCCGTCGGCCGCAACGTCCTGCAGAGGCAAGTCAAATGCGTTTTGTGGCGGGATATCGATGGTGGGACTTCCTTCCTCAGGCGAACCGTCACCTCGCGGAAAGTGCAGCACTATGTCGAGCTCCGTCCCGGCAATAGTAATCGCGCCTTCCCAGGTGCCGGCAAGCAGCCCCGTTGCGTGGCCTTCTTCGGATTGCCCTTCGGGGTCATCGCCCTCGGGATCGGTTTCTCCGAAATCGCCTTGATCACGGCGACCGCTGTTGGGTTTTGTTTCATTCCGACTGCTCCTCGCGGGCCTCTCAGGCGCCACACAGTGCATACAATAAAGCGTCCGCCGTCCGTGTGTCAGCCGCGCAGGGGCCCGAAGCGGATCGGCCACCGCCGGCAGGATTGCCGTGGCCGCAGTGTTTGTCGCGGGTCCGATTTCCGCCG
>CAZFLD010000039.1:5081-37817 GCA_964519835.1 uncultured Spirochaetales bacterium | reverse complement strand
GGGCGACGGGGCCCGACAACTCGGCCGCAGGCTCCTTTTTGCGGTTCGAAAAACAGACCGATCTTGGGCCGACGCCAATCTCGCGGGAAGGCTCCTCGACACCGCGGCGGCCAACCGGAGGTGAACCTGGCCGAAGTCGGAGTTGACTACATCACGGCAACACCCGAGGGCCTGCCGGCGGCGTTCCAACTGGGGGTTGAGGCGGGCAACGCGTTTCCGGCGCACAGTCGATGACCGGGTTAACCGGATCGTGCTGCTAAACAGCGACGCCTCGCACCCGGTACCGCGTTTGTCGCCTCACTTGCAGCCGTCACCACTCCCCTTTTGATCCAAAGTGTTCTTTGGTGGCACGACTAAACTCAGCGCCGGCTTTGTTTATCGCACGAAGTGTCTCCTCCAGAGAGCGTCCTGCTGACTCGCGAGCGGCGGCGATCACCGTGTTGCACTCGTTTTGGTCCATAAAGACGGAGGCGTCTAGGACTCGATCCTCCTCGTCCGGAGGTACCACCAAAAACCCATGCTTGTCGGCATGGACAAGTCGTCCCGGCTCGACGGAAGTGCCGAACACCACCACCTCAACACCCCACCGGACGGGCGTAACATAGGCGTGCCCCACACAAAGTCGGCGAGCGAGGGCCTTGAACCCGGCGTTTGTCATCTCGTCTACATCACGGATTGCGCCGTCGGTAATTGTGCCGACGCAGCCCAGGGCCCGGTGGACGTTTGCATTGACCTCGCCCCAGAAGGACCCGATGACGGCCGGCTTATCCAGGTCCTGCACAACCACAATCTTCGGGCCGGCTATGGACGCCACATACTCACGATAAGCCGACCACGCCGCGGCGGCGTCTTGTGTGTGATCAGGATTACTCGGTTCGCAAGTGAGCGTAACCGCGTAGCCAACCATGGGTCCCATCTGCGGCATAAAATCTTGCGTTTCTTCCGCGTTGAACCATCCCTTGGTTCGATCATGTTTGGTGATTGCCTCCCATCCGTTGTAGATGGTCGGGGTGTTCCAGCGCTTGAGCTGCAGAAGCTCCGTATGTGTTAGCCTTCTACCCATCCTGTGTCCTCCGGCTACAGTGGTACCACATTTCCGGCCGGTCAAGCGAGGACTGATCCGTTTCCGGCAATCGGCGGGGGAGCCGCTACGGGAACGGCGGCCGCCGTAGCACCGCCGCTGCAGGGATCGTGGTGGTTGCCGGAATGGAGATTCTAGAGTGCTAATTTGCTAAGCAGATTCATCACAAAATCGTCCGGATTTGTTATGGTCCTCCGTGTTGATGGAACGGAACCGCCGACCGATAGCCGGCGCTTTGCCGCTACCGTGATAAAGAGGAGGATGTCAATGAATCCAATAGCCGGGTTTCCGCGGGTTCCTTTGGAATGCGCCAAGGTGGACGTGGACAAGATGGGACGGCTCGTCGTTCCCAAATTGGTATCTGTACATGCCGGCTAACGCTTCTCTCCACGTGCTTCGCAGCATTTTTGAGGGCCGATGTATTACGGACGATGACAAAGTCCTCGATGCACACTCTTCGGATCAAGTAGGTGACGAGCGATACCACAGGCGTCCCGCCGCCGTGGTGTTTCCGGTGTCGACGGAGGAAGTCGTCGCGCTAATACAATGGGCCAACCAAACCGGCACCCCCGTGACCCCGCGAGGCGCCGGCAGTGGGCTCGCCGGTGCGGCGGTGCCCGCCGAGGGCGCAATCGTCTGTAGTTTTGCTCGGATGAATCGTATCGTGGAAATCGACACAGAGAACCTCATGGTCGTGGTGGAGCCCGGTGTGGTCACAAACGCACTCGACGAGGCTCTCAAGCCGGAGGGTCTGTTTTTTGCCGGCTACCCGATGAGTGAGGACATCTGCTTTATCGGCGGGAACGTTGCGGAGAACGCCGGCGGTGGCCGGGCGGTAAAGTACGGGGTCACCTCCGACTACGTGCTCGGTGCCGAGGTCGTGACACCAACGGGACAGGTACTCCAACTCGGCGGCAAGCGCCTCAAGGACGTTACGGGATACAACCTGCTCAAGCTTTTTGTCGGATCCGAGGGAACCCTCGGTCTCTTTACCAAGATCGTACTCAAAGTGATTCCCCGGCCGGACCGCCGAGCGGTTCTTTTTGCGGCCTTTCCGCAGGCCGATGCCGCTGCTTCGTCCATTGCACTCCTCAAGACCAAGCTATCGAACGCGCCCTCGGCAATCGAGTTTATTGACGGGCCAACGGTGGAGGACACCAACAACTCTTTACCCACGTCCCAGAAACGATCCCTGCCGGCCGACGCCGAAGCCTATGTGCTGGTAGAGGTGGACGGCGATAACTCCAGGAATCTCGCGGAGGATCTGGCGCAGGTGGCCACGGTAGTTGAAAAAGCGGGAGGCTCCGTCATTGACCGGGGAACCGACGAGGCGGCGGTCGAGTCGGCCTGGAAACTCCGCAAGATGGTGCCATGGTGGGCCAAGCGTATGGCCGGCCCCCTTCAGTCCCATGAGGATGTCGTGGTGCCGCCTTCGAAGGTAGTAGAACTGGTGCGAGTAGTGGACGACTTGCGACGGTCCTACCAACTCACGATCCCCTTTTTTGGCCATGCAGGTGACGGCAACTTCCACGTTGTTCCATTTCAGCCCGATTCGATGGACAAAGATAAGTGGCTCAATCTCCTCGACCGATTGCTTCGCGACCTCTACCGACGGGTCCTCGCGCTTGGCGGTACGATAAGCGGTGAGCATGGCATTGGTCGGAAACGAGCTCAATACCTGCCCGAGGTTATGGAGGTGGCTCAAATTGACGTGCTACGAAGTATCAAAAACGCCCTCGATCCAAACGGAATTCTAAACCCGGGAGTTGTTCTTCAGGATCACTCGGGCAGGTAAGTGGAGTCGTCGCGACCGCCCTGCCGTCCGAGTGCCGCATGCCGGCGTGCAAAAACGCCGAGGCGGAAGGGCCTGTAGTACACATCAATCCCTGGTAGACTTGTGTTATGAAGATACTTGTTACAGGCGGCACCGGCTCCGTCGGCCGGGCGCTCATACAACGGCTGTCAGACCATGGCCACAGAATTCTTGTTGTTGGACGAAGTCCCGGTGCAGAAGTGCCCGGCGCAGACTACGAGGTGTGCGACGTTGCCGACTACGACCGGCTCTGCCGGTTAATGCGCGGATTCGAGGCGGTAATCCACTTGGCCGCCATCCGGTCCCCAGGTAGCGGACCCGGCAGGACCGTATTCTCCGTAAATGCCGGCGGAACGTTTACCGTGTACGAGGCTGCGGCCGCCAACGGCATCCGGCGAGTAGTGAGCGCAAGCTCCATCAACGCGTTGGGCTACCACTTTGGTCGCA
Organism: uncultured Spirochaetales bacterium; assembly: GCA_964519835.1. Classification (GTDB taxonomy): domain Bacteria; phylum Spirochaetota; class Spirochaetia; order DSM-27196; family CAZFLD01; genus CAZFLD01. Next base: position 34,476 of record CAZFLD010000039.1, on the reverse strand, counting down.
AGCTTTTTCCTATCCAATACCTCCCGATTGACGAGCATCACCTGTCCGTCACAACGGATGCGTACTCGTTCTCCAAGCAGATTGTCGAGCAGACAGCCGAGTACTTTTGGCACCGAGAAGGCATCTCAGGCGCGTGCATTCGGCTGCCGAAAACCCTCGACTTCAATACGACGGACCACTCATCATGGAGCGAACGAATAAAAGGTCATCTAAGATTCGTCAAGGGCCTCCTCGATCTGGACGATCCGTCGCGGAGGGAAAAGCTGTCGTACCTGGATCGGCAATTCGAACGGTTGGGAGCCGCAGGTTTCCATGAGACACGCGGGTTCGACGCATCCGAGTATATGTCCGCCGACGAACTGGACTTTATGATCAAAAAGACCGATTTCTGGGCATGGATCGATGCCCGCGACTCGGCTCAGATATTCGAGAAGTGCGCTACAGCGGAGTACAACGGGAGCCACACCCTCTTTGCCAACGCCGCGTTAAATGAGGTGAAGCTGCCGATCGAATCCCTCGCACGGCTGTATGTGCCTACGCCGGCCGTTCGACACGGGGGAGAGTCTGGACGACCGGAAGCGCCGCCGGCGGAGAACACGCTCGTATGCATCCGACGGGCCCGCGATTTGGTTGGCTATGAGCCGGAGTACAACGCCCTCGCCGCGAGTATGCCTTAACTCTCGGCCTCGGCCTGCCCGCAGTGGGTGCGATCGACGGCGACCTCAGCAAGCTTGTTTCGAAGCCCGGTGCGAAACGGCACCACTATTAGCATCCAGAGGAGTACGCCGTAGAAGAGCGTCGTCAAGGCAAGAGCGGTCCCGCGGCCGATGGTTTCAACGTCATTCAACGTGCCGAGAATGGAGATGGCGCCGATCGTGGTGCCGACGAGTCCCGACACAATAAGGTAGCGCCCTAAGGCGTCGAAGTATGCCAACGCCCTTTTCAGATCGGCCGTGTCTTGGGGCCCGGATCGAAATCCGATAGCAAAGTGACGGCCCAGCTGTGCCGGATTCGACGAAGCCAGGCTCAACACAAAACTGGTCACCAGCACCACGACGAGGGACGGGATGCTGATAAACATGCCGAACACTCCCCCTGCCATGGATATGGCGACGGCAAAGAGTGCGAGGGCCAGTAACACAGATACGGGATAAAACTTACTCATCATTTTCCTCCTGAGCTAGTCGAGACACAAACTCGTTTGCCCGGCGAAGGCCGGAGACAATTGTTGTTGTTGTCTCGTTTCTTTTATATAGACCGGTAAAAACCTCGGCGCTGAGATTTCCGACATTCAGAGACGATAGAAACAACGCGGGTACCGTAACCAGGACGGCAGCCACAGCCGTCTTGATAATCCACCCGCGGTTGCGATTTCTCTCGGGCGGCGGGAACTCGACTTGACCCGCCACCGCCTCTTTCAGGTGCCGCGACAGAAGCTTGTCGACATCGTCTTTATTGTCCATTTGCTCGCTCCATGTGGTCGCGTAGTCTCTCCTTGGCCTGGTGAACACGATAGCGCACGGTCCCCTCCGGCATTCCAACGACCCGCGCGATGTCGCGGTATCCAAGGTCCTCGAAGTAGCGGAGAAATAGAATCGTCCGATCAGACTCCTCCTGGTTCTCGAGGAACGTGTCGACAAGGTCCTTGTCGGAAGCGTGCTCGGTGGCGCGCACCGGATCCCGCGACTCATCGCCTACGAGTTCGGGGTCGAAGGCAATCAACCTGCCGTGCCGTCCCCGCCGACGGCTTAGATCGATACAATGATTTCGCGCCACACGATACATCCATGTTGTGACACCGCGGCCTTTCTCGAGACGGCGTGCCTTTTTCATGACCTTTATCATGATGTCTTGCACAATGTCCTCCACGTCTTCCCCCTCTCTCGATATTGAAGTTTTGGCGGCCGATCCGCCAAGCAGGCGTCCGACGTAGTAGGCAATCGGCTTCTGGTAGCGGGCCCACAGCTCCTCGAAGTCCATCTCACCATTACATACGTTTCTTCTCGCAATGTGTTGGGAAAATGGTGTAGGCTGGGCGAGAAATCGGACAAGGTAGGCCGTATGCATTTTCTTGGCAAACGCCGGGGCGCGCAGGTTGCGCCCCTAACGCTTGGCTCGGCAATGGCGGACATCCGGACAGATACCGCGAGTCTGACGGCCACAGGCGACGTGGGCTTTGTAGACTCTTCGCCCGACATCTTTCACCTGCAGGCAACGGGTGCGACGGCAGACTTCGATACCGAAGATGTCCCCACGGTCCCGGCCAAAGACATCGAGGCTAAGTCCCACCCGGTCCACGGCGCCACCGTAGGAGCCGACGAACCATGACCAACCCTAGATCACAGTATCGGGCACGGATCAACGGCGTTGTCGATTATATCGAGGCAAACCTTGGACAGGATCTGAGCCTCGAGGAGCTCGCTTCCGCGGCCAACTTCTCCAAGTTTCACTTTCACCGCGTGTTCGCCATGATGATGGGCGAAACGCTCCACTCGTTTATCCAACGCACCCGGGTCGAAAAGGCCGCCGTGATTATCGCTTCCGACCCAACCCGAGCAGTCACCGCGGTGGCCTACGACTGCGGCTTTACCTCGCCACAGGCCTTTGCCAAGCAGTTCCGTAGGCGCTTTGGCATGTCGGCCACCGAGTGGCGGCGCAGGCGTCGCCCGGACGGCAAGGATCGCATCGCCGACGAGGCATCGGCCGGCGGCGCCGGCAGGAGTAACGCCGTGCACCAAACAGAGTGCGCGTCCGCAACCAAAGCCGTCAACACAGATGCCGACGTCGTCGCACCACATGCACCCGCGGGGGACGCCCCTAACGCCTCCCGGTATAGCAAACAGGGGCAAGTCGTCCGCAAGAGTGGACAATCGGTCAGCAACGACGGAAACGCGCCAATCGCTGTGAGACCTCATATTGAGTACCAACAAGAACAGATCACTTGGAGGTACAACATGATCGATGTAGTAGACCAGAAGGTAACGGTTACGGTGATGGACACGGCAACACTCGCGTACATCCGCCACGTCGGCCCCTACGAAGGCGACGGCTCGCTATTTGAGCGGTTGTGGGGCAAGCTGATGTCCTGGGCGGGCCCCCGCGACCTGGTCAAGGCCAACACCCGATACATCACGGTGTATCACGACAGCCCCGACATCACCGACAAGGACAAGCTGCGAATCAGCATCGGCATCACCGTGCCACAGGACACAGCCGTGGACGGTGAAGTCTCTCTGATGACCCTGGAGGCGGGAAAGTACGCGATCGCGGAGTTCCTCCTTGGAGAGGAGGACTACGGAGAGGCGTGGGGCTGGGTCTACGGCACCTGGTTGCCGGAAAGTGGCTTTGTGCCCGACGACAGGCCCGCCTTCGAGGAGTATCCGATAGACACGGCGCCGCCGGACCAAGAGCAAGGCTCAGCAGTCGGCGGCAACAAGTTCTCGGCTAAGCGACGTGTGAACATCTGCGTGCCGGTGCGGCCGATGTAGCATCGTTGCGATGCCCGGGAGTGGACACGCGTCCACTCCCGGCACGCGGCGCCGGACCATCCGGCCCACCTCGGCGCCACCATACATCCGAGCAACAAGGAAGAATCATGCATAAAGCGGTCAACGCTTCCCGTGCAGAGCGAAAGCGCGCGTGGCTCAAAAAAAACTTCGGCCACGGCCACACCTTCCGGAAGATCGATGTCCGGGGTAAGGTTTTTATCGAGTACATGCCCGCCGAGTACGCGTGGTTTCCGATTGAGGCTCCGGGTTACGCGTTTATTCAGTGTTTCTGGGTCTCCGGCCGCTACAAGGGTCAGGGTTTGGGCGCGAGACTCCTCGAGGAGTGCGAGGCACATGCCCGGGAGGGACTCGGCGAAATGGGCCCGATGAGGGGACTGGTGGCAATAACAAGCAACAAAAAACGTCCCTTTATGCTCGACAAGAGGTTCCTCGTGAAGTACGGCTTCGAATCCGTCGACAACGCCAAGCCCTATTTCGAGCTCGTGGCAAAACGATTCGACGCCTCTCCAGTGTCTGGGCCAGTGCCTGGACCAGTGTCCGGCGTAGCGGTCGACGCGAGCGGCCAACCGCGTGTGGCCGCATCTGCCACACACGGAGTCCCACGGTTCCTCGACCCCGCTCGAGAGGCAACCATAGCCGACGCCAAAGGACTTGATTTTTTCTATACCGACTCCTGCCCCTTCAACCACGACTTTGTGAACGAGTTGGCCGAGATTGCGCGCCGGCAGGGCGTGGATACACGGGTGCATGTTGTCGATACGATAGAGGGTGCACGCCACCTGCCCTCCGTTTGGGGAATCTACTCACTCTTCTACAACGGCCGCTTTGTAGCCCACGACATTACTCCGCCGAAAAAGTTTCCGGCGCTCCTCGAGACCCTGCGCCGGCAACAGTAACCACGTCTCTACGGGCAAGATGAATCGGGCCCCGGCGTGCTACGTTTGGACACACATGCGCAAATCAGCAACACTCCTCACGACAGGCGTTGTTGTAGGATTGGCGATTGTGATAAGAACGGGCTGCGCCGGTGGGGGTGCGTATACGGCTAACCGGACCGGCGCACCGGTGACTACATCAAAACATCCGGGTGTTGGGACCCGACGCCAACAGCGGTGAGGTATTCGATCGAAGCTACCTCGAGGAAATTCGTCCCTTCGCGGTGATTCGCCCCCTGCACCTGTTGGGCGATCAGCTCACCTATGGTCCCCGGATCGCGTGGGACGATCGCAAGCCGGCGAACTACTCACACTGGGGAGGGGCGTTGGGTGCTCCCTACGAGGTCGCAATCGATCCGGCCGACCAATCCGGTTCCTATCTCCGGCTTAATGACCCAGTTGCCGCCGATGATAAGTATGTGGCATCCCTTGCCGCGCTGGTTTCGCAGCGCCTCGACGGCCGCACTAAACTCCCGGAGTCGGTCGGAGAACTCCCGCATTGCATAAACGGCCTTGGTCATTTCGCTTGTGCCGTCCGTAACATCGTGCCTCACCGAGCGAATTTCCGATAGACCCTCAAGAACCTGCTTGCCACCGGAGTCCTGCTTGCCACCTACGCTATCTTCCGGGCGCCGTCGGCACCGGCCGAAACCAACTCGCTGACGCTCGAGTCAACGGTGTCCGGATTACTACTGATCGTTCCGATGTTGGCGACCATCTGTTCGATGGCGGCGGAGGACTCCTCGACACATCGGCCTGCAGGCTTTGCCCCGTTTCCCCGAGGCTCATCGCTGAACTCTGGATTCCTTTGACTATGTCCTGGAGCTGCTCGCCAACGTGATCGAAGTGGCTTGCCAGAACCCCGATTTTGTCTTTTTATGCAATTGTATAGACGGTCGCGCAAGGGTTAAAGAGAGAGCCATACGAAACTGATTCTCTCGCGCTATCTGAGCGCCATTGTCCGTGACGATCAGAAACAGGCCGTCGATATCCCCTCGAAATCGGCGTTTGTTTGCCCAAAACTCCCGCGAGATCATCGTCACGCCGGTCCGTCCACGTTCGGAAAAAACGTACCGCGGGCGGACGGTGGAAGTGGAGGCGGAACTGGTCGATGCCGGCCGTCATGACCACGACCGTCACCACAAGCAGAAGCGATATTCTTGCCTAGATTTTCGCAGCATTGATATGCCACAAAACAAGCCTTAACAAGACGAGTTTGTGCCGCCTTTGGCAGCACCGCCGCCTACGCTCTGGCGGCATCAAGCGCCGCCATCTCCTCGTCTGTTAGCACAAACTTCAACGCACCTAGGTTTTCATCGATATGCTCGCGAGAAACGGCCTTGGGGATTGTCACTACTCCTGCCTGCTGGATCAGCCAGCGGATCGCGATTTGAGACGGGGGGCGCCCGTGTGTATCGGCGATGCGCCGAACCGTGTCGCTCTCGAGCTTGTCCGCGAGGAGCCTGCGCTCTACGGGTCTGTAGGCAACGACGGCAATGTCATGCCCGCGGCAATAGTCGAGAAAGGCGGCATTCACCGGGCCGCGGTCAAGAACGTTGTAGAGCACCTGATTCGCCGCGATCGGTCGGCGGGACAACTCGACCGCGGCCTTGAGTTGGTCCAGGCTAAAGTTGCTTACCGCAATTGCCTTGGTTAGTCCGGCATCGGCAGCATCGTTTAGCCCGTCGATGTACTCCCTCATTTCTATCGCATCCCACGGAGCATGCACGTAGAGCAAGTCGATCTCGTCGATACCCATCTTGCGGAGGCTGTCTTCGGCGGCCTTGGGCACAGCGTTACGGAGGCTGTGGCTACGCCACACCTTTGTTGCGACAAAAAACCGGTCACGATACTCCGAGCCGGCGCCCCCAACGCCTCGCAACGCTTCGCCGACGATCTCTTCGGTATGGCCGGCGCCGTAGAGCTGCGCGGTGTCGATGTGGTTCTGCCCGCTCTCGATGGAGTAGCGGATTGCCTCCACGCAGGCATCGTCGTCGCGATAGTCGGCGTAGGGGTTGCCGTCCGACAGGCGGTCGCCACCCATGCTCCACGTGCCTATTCCGATGGGATGAATCGCACGTCCCGCGATCTTTTTTGTTTCCATGATGCCTCCTTCTCCGGCTGTCGGCGCTCTGCGGCGAACGCCGGCGTGTTAGTGCGCCTGACTTATCTCAAACAGATGCCCGTCCGGATCACGGAAAAAGGCACGTGTCTCGTGTCCGCCCTCCGAGGTAACCGGTGGGGTCAGAAACTCCGCGCCACGGGCAAGCAAGTCCGCATAGACAGCATTACAGTTGTCCACGCGGATTGTAAACGCATGGTCGACCCGGTCTAAATCCGCTGGTGCTCCAAAGACTGTTGTCGGCTTGTCCGGGGTCGGTCCGCCGCCGCCGTACTCTCGGTGCAAATCAGCGCCTAAGACCTCGGTGTAGAACGCCTTGGCCTTCTCGACGTCGGACACAACAAGAACTGTCGTGATGGCGCGCATGTGAGGAGATGGTTGGGCCATGATCTAAAAGTACGGCTGGAAACGCGATTCGGCCAAATGAGTGCCACTGCGACACGGTCGAATAAGAGAAAACGGAAGACGCTCTACACTCCCGCGGAGTGGGGGTCACACCCGCCGTCCCCGGTCTGTTTCGGCCCTGGCCAAGCCCCGGTCCAAGCCCTTTTTTCATCGACAGGTAGAGTCTATAATGTTATTATCCCTCAAATCTCTAAAGTCAAATCACACTAGACAGGAGCCCGGCATGAGGTTTTCCACCCGTCTGCTTATTATTGTTGTTGTCGTTGTCATGGCCTTTGGTGCAGTGTCCGTTCTGTCGCTGTCCGTCGTAGCCGGTGTGCAGCAGCTCTCGGACTTTGCGCTCGACATGCAAAAGCTGTCCTCAACCTCCTGGCACCTGCAGAGTCTGACCTACGAGCTTCAGGTGACACGGAACCTCCATACCACGATCCCCGAATGGCTTGAAGAGAGAGACTCGCTTGTGGCCGAGATACAAGCTGCAACGGCACGGGCCGAGAGCATCAATCTCGGCCGGCAGAGCACGGAACTTGCGGATGCCGTCGTCAACCTCTCGGACCTCTCAGAGCTTATCACCTCGGAACTGGAGGACTATGCGGAGACCTTGGCCGAGCTCACAAACAACTTCACCGACTACCCCTTGACCACGCTGGTCGAGACACGAGCGGCGGGCCGCAACCTGGCGGCCATGCGAGCAGCCTCTGGTGCTACAATCGTCGCTACCTACCTCGACGACACATTGCAGAGCCTGATCGACCGAATCATCTCGACCCTGGACGAAGTACAGAACAGATCCTCCGGGCTCATCCTCGGATTCTTTTTTGGCGTGGTGGGCGTGGCCACGGCGGTGGTTGTGGCCCTCATTCTGCTTTTTGTCAGAAAGCTCCGGAAGCAATTCTCAGAGATTGGAGCATCGATGAAGCGCCTTGCCGACGGGGATTTGAGCGTTAGGTTGGCAACCGAGGGAAAGCACGAAGTCTCGGAACTGTCGCGCCACATTCAAAACTACGTGGACGAGTTTGCTCGTGTCGTTGTCAACATTCAGGACATCTCGCAGGCCGCGTCGAGCCTCCGATCCGACCTTATGGCCGGCTCCGAGGAATCCGCCGCTTCCGTCACGCAAATCGGCGGCAATATTGATGCAATAAGCCGGACCATCGGCGACTTAGATGCAACTATCGAGGAGACCCGCCGAAAACTCGAACAGATCAACCAAGGCATGCAGGACCTCGAGAAGCAGATCGAGCGTCAGTCCCACACGGTGGAGCAGTCGTCGTCCGCAGTCGAGGAGATGACGGCGAGTGTCACAAGCGTGTCGAAGATCGCTGAGGAGCGTCGGCAGGCGGCGGAGCGGCTCAAGGCGGTGACAAGCGAGGGCCACACAAACGTGGCAAGCACGGACGAAAACGTGCAGGCCATCGCAGACTCCGTCGAAGAAATTTTGGGGATCATCACCGTCATCAACAAGATCGCGGGCCAGACGAGTATCCTCTCGATGAATGCCGCAATCGAAGCGGCACACGCGGGCGACTATGGGCGTGGGTTCTCGGTTGTTGCCGAGGAGATCCGCCGGCTCAGCGAAGACACAAACGCCAACGCAAGAAAGATAAAGGACCAGCTGCGCCAAGTTGCGGAGCTTGTAAACAAGACACAACAGCGAAGCGAGACCACCCGGGAGAGCTTTGCGTCCATCGAGGAAGAGGTTGGCTCGACCTCCTCAGCCCTGGAGGAGATATCCGCCACGATGCGCGAGCTGGCCGAGGGAACGGCGTCGGTCTTGGAATCCACGGCGGAGGCAGGCAAGGTCACGTCTGAGATCAGGGGCGACGCGACGACCGCGGTCGCACGCACTACGGAGATCACCCAGGACATGGCCCATGTGCGAGACATTTCCGCAACAGTCCGCGGCGGGATCGAGGAGATCGGCGTCGGCACGCGCGAGATAAACCGGATGGTGCAAAACCTCTCCGACGTGACCCAAGCCATGACGGATCAGATCGACAAACTCAACGTTTCGGTAAGCCGCTTCCAAACCAATGACGCGGCCGGCACCGATCCAACCGGCCGACAGGCCCACACAACCACGGCAGAAGCGGAGACACCCGGGGAGACACCGGGCGCGGACAAAAGGGTCGGCGGGGGCACCGAATCCGAGGTCGGGTCGACGGAGGCCCGCTAACAGACCCGCTCAACGGCGATCCCCAGGAGCCCGGCCAGCTTCTCGATCGCACCGGCCACGTGACCCACGCCGATGGCGCAGTGGTGTGAGGGCCCGTGGCTCGACCACGCATTCACAAACTCACGCGCCCCAAGGGAAAATCGGTACCGACTGTTGGTGTTGCCGATGTGGAGCACCGGTCCCGCAACACTCTCTCCCTCGGCCAGCAAAAACGAAACTCCTTCGGGCGACTCGCAGACCGACAACAACGTGACGGCGCCGCGCCTGACGGACATCTGGATGGAAAGCCCCTTCCCCGGTTTACCGTGATAGACCGGCAGCGGAACTAGTCCGACCTTCCCCTCGGCAATCGCAAAGTGCGCCGGCCCGTCGTGGCCAAGGAGCACAATGTCATCTTCGAAGTCCAGGGCGTAGAACTCGGAGAAAGAACCTCCCGCGCCCAGCAGGTCCAGAATCTTCATGGCTTGTGCGTTTTTGACCTCGTACTCACCGGCGACAGGCACGTGGCGTCCGGTAAGAAGAGTGTTGCCGGCAATTACCGATGTGACGATGTCCTCGTACTCGTTGCCGGGTTGTGACTCGTAATAGTAGGCGAGCGAACCGAGGGCATGCTTGTGCACAAGACGATCGAGGGCCACGGAGGTCTTTGCCGCGCGATTAAGCTCGGCGTCTTCGCAGTCTCCCGACACCTCAAACGCCCCGCGAAACTCCTCGAGCTTTTTCTCGACCTCCTCGTTTGTCGCACCATCGCGCAAGGCGGCGAGCTCACACATCTCGAGGATCTCAACGTGCCCACCAAAGGTTGATAACTGCCGCGTCACGTCGGTGTACACATCGAGCATACCGCCGTAGTAATGCCCCAAAACGCCAAGGCGATTGTTCCGCATGGACACAAGCACGTGAAGTGCGGAGAGCCACTCATCAATCTGTTGCCAAGTGAACTCTTCTTGGAGATAGCCGGTAACCAGATGGTACGGAATGCCCGCGCGACGAAACACACCCGCAATCTCCGGCACGCAGCAGGCCTGACAGTGGGCGAGCCACTCGCCGGTCATCGCTCCCCGGTCGCCCAGTGCGTTGAAGGATTTGTAGTCGATACGGCCAACGGGCTGAATGTTTAAGACCACAACGGGCACCCCGGCTCGTTGCACCACCGGTAGCACCGTAGAGGAGAGCGCGTAGGTGGTGATATATAAAAAAATGGCATCAATGCCTTGTTCTCGGAACTCGGTGCCGACCTCATGGGCGCGCTCGGGAGAGTCGACGAGGCCGACGTTTACGACTTCAGCCTCCGACATCTTGCCTATTTGCGTGGCAATCTGCTTCTGATATCCGATGAGGCGGTCCTTGAGACCTTCAAACTGATCCCAATAGGTGTCCAATCCGATGCCGAAGAGTCCAATTCTCATGTATATCCTCCATAACGGGTCGTGCCCGTGCTGCCGTTGGCGCCCAGATCCTGCCCCAGATCCTGCGCCCACCGCGAGACCTTCGCGTAACGCTGGTCCGCTCTCGGGCGGACGGACTCTTCGGCGCCGTAGCTGCACAGACGAACGGCTCACTTGCCCCATGCTGCGCACCGCATAGCATGCTACGCCGGCCACTCCGTGTATCAAATGGACAAAACCGGCTGCGGAATATACTTTTCTGATCATGCGCGGTAGTGTCCGGAGTTGGTACGGAGAGCCCGCGAGATGATGGAGAGCTCCGTGGACCTTGGCATACGCGTGGGCTTATCAGGATTTTTGGGGACATGACGGAACTTACGCCCTACCAATATTTTCAGCAACTCCGCCTCGCTCGTGCCAAGGAGCTGCTCGCGCGTCCGGACCTCCGTATAAAGGACGTTGCGGGAATGCTTAACTTCGACAACCAGTACTACTTCGCGCGCAGCTTTAAGATAAGGACGGGCATGACACCGACGAAGTGGCGCCGCGCCTTCGCCTCAGCGTCGGCAATATAGCCACGTGAAGCCGGCGAGCCGAATTCGTCGCATCGGGTGTCGACAGATAGATCTGCTTTCCTTGTCGCCGGCCACGCAGGAAGGTAGTATGAGCGCTTTATGGCAATACATCGTTCACTCACCCTCGGAATCGATGCCGGCGGCACCTTTACGGACCTTGTTCTGGTGGCAGAGCAGGCGGTCGTGGCCAAAGCGAAGGCACCGACAACTCACGGCAAACCCGCCTACGGCATCGCAAATGCAATTGACAGACTCCCGCGGGATCATCTCAAAGATGTCCGGTTGGTGAGTCTCTCCACGACCTTCGCCACAAACGCCATGGTTGAAGGAAAAGGCGGCCGTGTGGCGGCTGTGCTTGCCGGCTACACCACAAGGGACATGAATCAGGCTTCGCTTCGCGACACCCTCACTGCGGTACCACATGTGTTTGTGGCCGGTGGGCACGACAGCCTTGGCAATCGACTCGCCGATCTCGACGAGAGGTCGTGCGTCGACTTTGTGAAAAGACACCAGGGGCAGGTGGACGCGTTCGCCGTCTCGTCATATTTCGCCCCAAGAAACCCGGAGCACGAGAATAGACTACGCGACATCTGTCGCGACGTTGGCGGTCTGCCGGTGAGTTGTGGCCACGAGTTGTCGGCGGGTCTCAACGCCCCGCGACGAGCCGTGACATGCATTGTCAACGCTCGGCTTGTGCCTCTGATCGATCAGCTGATCTCCGACGTGGAAACGGTCTTGCGGGACAAGAAACTAGATGCACCGCTTATGGTCGTTACCGGGTCGGGAACAATGCTCCCGTCACGCCTGGCGCGACTGCGTCCGGTAGAGACAATTCTAAGCGGCCCGGCGTCCGGTGTTGTGGGCGCCTGTAGTCTTACCGGCGTCGATCGAGCGGTTGTTGCCGACATGGGCGGTACCACGACCGACGTTGCGTTGGTCGAAAAGGGCAGAGCACTCGGAGATCCCCGAGGCGCTGTGGTCGGCAACATCCAAACGATGGTCTCCGCGGTTCGCGTACGGACAATCGGCCTAGGCGGTGACAGCGACATCACGGTCGACGACGGCGTGGAGCGCATCGGTCCACGCCGCGTAATTCCCCTGTGCCGGCTATCAACGGTCGAGCGGAACCCCGGCGACCCGGCGGCCATACGCGAGGCGGCCGGATCGACCGCCACAGGTGGGCAGGCTCCCCTCGCCGACGGACTTGCGCCCCGGGCAACAAACGGCTCCGCGGCCACAGATTGTCTGCCGGCCACCGAGCGCCACATCGTTGCGCTTCCCGGCGGAGCACAAAAAGGTGATACCGGCGACAACGGGACCGGCCCACAAGCGCGGCCCAGCCCCGGCATTGACGGGAGAACGACTGAATCGGCCGACAGCATCGCCGTCCGCGAGGGTGCACGGCAGGGCGCGGAAGTTGCACGCGCGGGCGCGGCCCTCGATCTGCCCGACCGCCTGGTGCAGCACGCCGCAGTCGGGCCGCTCCCGTGGAGCCGGGCCGTGGAGCTGGCCGGCTCCACGTTTGCGGCCGAGCGTGCCGTGGAGAAGCTTGTGAAAAGCGGCCGGTGCCTTGTGTCGGGGTTTACGCCAACCGATGCGTTGGTTGCGCTCGGCCGGGCGGCGCTGGGCGACCGCGACGCCGCCCTCAATGGGGCACGCCGACATGCGAACCGGACGGCAGGCCTGGACGATGCGCATGTTGCGGCAGGCCGGCGGACGGAGCAATCCGTTTGTGAAGCCGTCGCTTCGCGAGTGTCCGTCCTCGCGGCGCGGGCGGTCCTTGCCGCGGTCCTCGATCACGACGCCGGCCATCTCAACCTCGGTGCTACGCCGGAGGACTTGGCCGCGGCATCCGTGCCCGACGATGTTCTTGATACTCCACGGGACCACCGCAGATTTGCCGATCTGTCGCCGCGGCTTACAGCGCCGATAGTCGGAATCGGTGCCCCGGCCGCGGCATTCTTGGCCCAGTCGGCGACAATCCTCAACACAACGCTTATCACCCCGGACAATGCGGAAGTGGCAGGTGCCGTGGGCGCGGCGGTGGCTCGCTTGTACCGGGAGGCGTCGGCGGTAATCAACTACCTCGGCCGGGAGAGAGGATATCGGCTCCATGGGCCGGAAACCGTGGAAGACTTCGAAACGGCCCCCGCCGCCGTTGACCGGGGAAGAACACTAACACGGGAAACAGCGCGCCGATTGGCAATAGAAGCCGACGCTGATCCGGAATCGGTCGAAGTATTCGTGGACGTGACGGAGACAAACGTGATGATCGACGGCCAGGTTGAAACTCTTACGGTCAACATCCGTGCCGAAGCTACGGGTAACGCGAAGTATCTGCATCTCTGACTACCTGGGCGATTACTCCACCGTTACGAGGTTATTTCGGATTGCGTACTTCAACAGGTCGAGCTTCGAGTGCACGCCCAGACTCTTCATGATGTTGTTTTTGTGAACGTGGACGGTGTTTTTCGAAATGCCGAGGACTCCCGCGATTTCGAGCTCATCCATCCCATCGCACACCAGTCTTAGGATCTCACCTTGCGGTTGGGTCAACCTCGACTCAACACAGCACGCCGTACCTTGACGATCGGCTCGCTTTAGGTTTGTCCGAAAGTCATTCGAGATGGTCGAGTCCAGATAGCGCTTCCCGTCCGCCACGGTGTGAATGGCGCCTATGACTGTCTCGATTCCCGACTGCTTAAAAACTACTCCGCGGGCGCCCGCGTGAAACGCACGTTCTACAACCGACTTGGAGGGGGACTCGGCCACAAGCAACACCGCAATCTCGGGGCACCGGCCATAAAACCGCTCGGTGGCGGCGATTCCATCCATCCGGGGCATCGCGGCATCGATCAAGACCACATCCGCCGCAAACGACCCAAGCGCCTGCAGGAATGCCAAACCGTCGGAGAACCGGGCGCAAACAGTGAGCTCTCCTGCGATGTGCTCTATTGCGTAGGCGAGCGACTCCGCGAAGAGTGTTTGGTCGTCGACAAGTACCACGTCAATGGACTTGCCTTGTGTTAGTTGACTCACCAAAAGGGTGATGCAAGTCCCGTGCCTAGGATTAACCCATTTGGGTTATGGGAGACAAACGGCGCACCCGTCCAAACCTGGGCAAGCGTGTCGTCCGGGCGTTACTGGTTCTCGCGGCCTTTTTTATCGTTTTACTTCTTGTGTCCGCTTTCACAAATCTGGCCGGCGAGCTTTGGTGGTTCGAGGCTCTCGGTTTCGGCGCACGGTTCTGGACCGAGTACAGCACACGCATTCTCCTATTCGCGCTCGGTGCCGCGATTGGCCTCGCGATCTTCGGTGGCGGCTTTGCGCGGCTTCTGCACGACGTACCGTTTCGTGGCCCGGCCTCTTGGATCGCCGGGATTATCGGCGCCATGATCGGCGGCGTTGCTCTTTCGTCCATCTGGCAACGCCTTTTGCTGTTTTCCAACCGCGTCACCACCGGCGCGGTCGACCCTATCTTTGGTCTTGGGACGGAGTTCTACCTCTTTGCTCTTCCGCTATACGGCGCAGTCCTTGCTGCCCTGGCGTGGATACTTGTTCTATACGCGGTGGCGGCTTTTTTCACCCGGCTATCGCTCAGGAGCATTCGCAGGCAGCGAAGTGGTGAGCGACGGACCAAGCGCCCGGATAGCTCAGGCACGGACGCGGAGCCGGTACGAAGGCTGCCCGGAAGTCAACGACTGTGGCGACAGCTTATGGTCATCGGAGGAGTCCTCATTCTGATTGCCGGCATTCAACGGCTCTTAGACATTCCTCGACTGACGTACAACACCGACGGCGCAGTCACCGGCGTCGGCTGGCTCGAGTCAAACGTTTTAGTACCGGCCGCAGTGATTTCCACCGTGGTCTTGGTCGCCGCCGCCGTCACGATGCTCATTGCCGCGTTTAGCAGGCCCTTTATGCATAAACTGCTTTTTGTCCAAGAAACGGGCAAAAGCGACCTGAGTCCCTCGCCGAAGAGCCTTGTTGCTCCGGCCATCGTCTTGGGCGTGTTGGGGCTTGTTAATCTGGCGGTTCCCGGCGCGTCACGGGCGCTTATCCTCGATCCAAACGAGATCACACTCGAGAGCGAGTACATTCCCCACCATATCGAGTTCACGCGCAACGCATACGGTCTGGGCGAAGACCGCGTCGATGAACGCCGGTATGAAGCCGACGGCGAGATCGAAAGAAGTATCCTCGATGCCAATCGACCGACGCTCGACAACGTGCGCCTGTGGGACTGGAGGGCTCTCGAGGATAATCTGAGCCAGCGGCAGGAGATTCGGCTCTACTATGAATTTCATGACGTCGATGTCGACCGATACGACTTTGACGGCCGCACACAGCAAATGATGTTGAGCGTCCGAGAGCTCGATAAATCGCGCCTGTCGGGGGCCTCGCAGACCTGGGTTTCCCGTCACATCAAGTACACACACGGCCACGGCTTGGTCGCGTTGCCCGTAAACAAGTTCTTGCCGCAGGGCCGACCGGACCTCGTGGTCCGGAACATCCCCCCAACGGCCGATACACCTCGGTTCGAGGTTAACACGCCCGGCATCTACTACGGCGAGAGAACAAATGACCACGTCTACGTCGGCACAACACAAGACGAGTTCGACTACCCTTCGGGCGACCAAAACGTCTACACGCGGTATAACGGCGAGGGTGGCGTTCCCATCGGCGGACTGATCCGTCGCCTTGTGTACGCAACTCGATTTGACGGGTACCGCCAGCTCTTCTCAGGCTACCTAACGTCGGAGTCGCGTATTATGTTTCGCCGCACGATCCTGAGGAGAGCATCCGCCGTCGCGCCGTTTCTGCGGTACGACGGTGACCCCTACCCTGTTCTGCGTGAGGACGGCAGCGTCGTCTATATGCTCGACGCCTACGACGGCACGGTCGCCTACTACATCGTCGATCCTGAGGATCCGTTGGTGCAGACCTACGCGCGGGTGTTTCCCGAGCTCTTTTCGCCGATCGAGGAGATGCCCGACGACCTCAGAGACCACATCCGATACTCGTCGGACTACCTGACGGCGCAGGCCGAGATCTTCAGCACCTACCACATGACCGACACCCAGGTGTTCTACCAACGTGAGGACGTGTGGGAGTTCGCGACCGAGCGGTATCGTGAGGACTTCCAGTCCGTGACGCCGTACTACGTGCTACTGCAGTACCCTTGGCTGGACAACCTCGAGTTTACACTCATGCTCCCGTTTACACCGAGCAACAAAAACGTTGTCAATGCATGGATGGCCGGCCGGAGCAACTACGAGAACTACGGCCAAATCACCGTCTTTACCTTCCCCAAGGGGGTTGAGGTCTTGGGCCCCCGGCAGATCGAAGCGCGTATCGATCAGAACACCGAGATGTCACGTGCACTCAGTTTGTGGAGCCAACGCGGTAGTGAGGTGCTCCGCGGAAACCTCCTGACCATTCCATTGTTTGGCGAGGACGGGATTGGTCTTTTGTATGTCGAACCAGTTTATCTACAGGCCGCGGATGCACCGCTACCGGAAATCAAACGAGTCGCGTTGGCGGACCAAAACCGTGTTGTATGGGCCGAGGATTTTGATAAGGCAATTGAGCGCCTGATCGGCGACCTGTCGGCCACACCCGGCACGGCGACCGCTCCCGCAGATGCCGACGGTCCGGCACCAGTCTCCCGCGCCATCGAGCTGTTTAGGGAGTACCGGCGCCTCACCGGCGAGGGGGATCTCCAGGAACCCGGCCAAAGCTTAAGTCGGCTTGAAGCCGTGCTCGAACGTCTCGGCAACACGGGGCGGTAGTCGACGTCCGATAGACGCCGACCCGCGGACGTGACTACGCCGCGTCTGTCGCGGTAGCATGGCACGGTGCTTCAACTTTTTTTGACCCTCTTGGTTATCGCAGCCGTTTTTGCCGTTGTTGTTGTGTTTGGTGGCCGGTTTGTCATCGGTCGGGTCGGCAATGCGATGGACCGGCACTTTCAACAACTCGACTTCATTTTGTCCACGGGGCTCCCGCCGGCGGCTTGGACAAAACAAGGACAAAGAGTTGTCAGCGTTTTGGAAGGGGTAGGGTTTTCCGGAGCTCTTGCGCAACGCGCGAAGAACTACTTCAAACGCCGGCTCGAAGATCGGCTCTTGAACACGATCCGTCAGATCGAACGGTCCAACATCATTACGGATGAAGCCGTACGAAAGGACATGGCGTCGAGACTCCGTGCCGCGGGGCGCTCCTGGGAAGAGCTCGATTGGGACTATCTTGCCGAAGAAGGCTAGGTCGTTGTTACGCGTCGCATCTGAGCAGCAAATCGATCGAGAAGATCGTCGATCGCAAGGGTGTCGATACCGTTGAGATAACTGTGCATGGTGTTGCCAAAAGGACGATACCACCGTTTGTCCAATCTCGATTTGCCCACCACGGCGCCGACAATGCTCCCGGCGGTGGCTGCGGTGCAATCGTTGTCGTGCCCCATGGCTACCGTCTCGGATATCACTCGACCGACGTCTGTTCCGCCGATGGAGATTCCCCACACCGTAAGGCAGGCGTTGTTGATGGTGTGCACCCAGTGCATTCCAGGGAAACGTTCCTCGACCGCGTCCACGCCGTCACGATAGGTGCGGATCTCCGGTGCCACGTCGAGTGCCCACCGAAGTGCCTCCGCAAGACTAGACGACTCGGGAATCTCATTGAGGCCGAGCCGGAGAGCATCCATGGGATCGTCTACCGCGAAAGCCGCGGAGATGGCGGCGGCGAAATACATCTCGCCATAGATGCCGTTCCGGCGGTGGCTCAGGAACGCGTCCCGGTACGCAAGCTCCGCCGCCCTCTCCGGCATACCCGGGGCAACGTAGCCCCACGGATCGGATCTGATATCGGCCCCGATCCACTGCACGTAGGGATTGTCAAGAATCTCCCTTACACCGCCCTCGGCGCTTAAATAACATGCCCGGCTCGGGGGCGGTGAACCTCCGCTCGCGCCGGCGGCCTCAGCCGGCACACCGTTGAGGATATTCGAAAGAGCGATGTCTTCGGCCGTGCAGGCAAAGGGAAGGTATTCTTTCCAAGCCTCGGCAACGTCCTCGGTGTCAAAACCTGGTCCATAATCTTCCAGAATCAAAAGACCGAGCACCGTGTACTGCAAGTCATCATCCACGGGAATCCCGCTCATCTTGTGCTTAGTGTAGGCATCTCGGCGTATCGACTTGTATCTGAGTTTTGCCGGGTCGGGCACGGAGGACCAGTAGTCGGAGGGGGGGAAGTCGTCTCCGTTTTCTTTGGCAAGGGCCTGCATTGCATCTACGGTCCACCCTTCCACGACCGACCCGAGAATACAGCCGGCGGACCGAGAGAGAAAGGCGCCGGACAGTCGCTCGAGGTAGGCGTCATCGCCGGGCAAGCCAAGGACCCGCTTTGCGTTCGGCCGCGCCGATTGGATCTCCGCAAGTCCGTTGGGCTCCCGCTCGGCAAGTTCCGCATTCTCCGGCAGAGATCGAAGGTCGGCGAGCGTCTTCTCGAGAGACTCTTTGGCGCTTTTTAGTAGAGCCTCAATGCCCTCACTGCCATACTCCGACTTGAGGCGGGAGTAGAGGGTGAGGGCCGCAACCAAATCCTGCATTGTCAGATTGCTATTCATCAGCTTCTCCTTCTATTGATTTCTTACCACACGAAAACAAACGGTCGGGGACCGGTCTAGCTCAGGTCCGATCCTGAGCATCTTCTCCACCCACCCTATCTGTTTTGGCCCGCCTAGAATGTACCAATCCGAGCCTTTGGGGCTGTAGTGAGATCCTCCTTTCAATAGGACAAAGTCGGTGTGGCCGTCTTCGTAGCTATTGTCCGTAAGCTCCCACGCATTACCAACTAGGTCCAAGCAGCCACAGGGAGACGCCGCTTGGGGGAAGGCGTCTACGGGCATAAGCTCGGATGAATTGCCGTTGCACCTGCCGTCCACGCCGGCGTCACCCCAGGGCCACGGCCGGCCGTCGACTCCGCCGGCGGCGAGTTGCCACTCTTCGATGGTCGGAAGACGTCCCCCGACCCACTGCGCAAAGGCACGAGCGTCGTCCAGGTCTATGTTCACTGCAGGATGCGACAACTGGGAGGCTTCCGGCTCTCCGTTACGCCAGTGCCGGAGGAAACCGCCGGCCACGGCCGGACGATAGCCGGTAGCCTCTAGGAAGTGCAGGTACTGCTCGTTTGTGACCGGGTATCTCGATACCAAAAAAGCCGCCGGTCCGTACGTGGTCGATATGTGTCGTGGTTGCTGGCGATGCTCCAACCAGTGGGCGGAGTCGAGCTCAGGCACTAGATGACACTCTCTGAGCCGGTACTCCAGATCAAAACGACACGCCTCTCCCACTTCGACGGGAAGATAGTCTATTCCGGAGGAGCTCACGCCCACGGCTATAGTCCAGGGGGGCTCCGGCCCGGAATACGAGCCACGACGGATGGTAACGTTGGGAACGTCTTGAAGTTCTTCGCTCCGATCGGACCGTTTACCTTGCGAGGAGAGAAAACCCCGAAGCCCATCGTCCTCGGCGGCCCGATTTGCCACGAGGAAACCGCCGAACGAGCCGCCCGCCACCTCGTAATTAACAACAGGGGCAGCGCTACCTGCTCCCGACGAAAGAAGACGCAACGTTTCGCCGGTCAGAAGGTCATAGGCCACGCCGGATCCCGAGCGTCGACAAACCTCGTTCGACAAGGTCGCTGCGATCCCCACCCGCGCCGTGGCACTCACGGGGCCTCGGTTTACCAGCGTCACCACAGTGACACGATCACCTGAGGCTGCATCTGATGACCAAAGCGAGCCGTACAAGTCGCTGTGCCCAGTGTCAATGTAGGGTTCCCAGTTCCCACGGGCAAATAGATCGGCGTAACGCTTCCAGACTGGGCGCATGAGCTTGAGCCTGCGGCGAAACGAAGCGTCGGTGCCGACCCAGGTTCCAAAGACATTCTCCCAGATAACCATACCGGTGCCGTTGAGCCACGCCCGCTCCAGCTGTCTATCGTGATTCGACTGCCACCGGCGCACCTCAAAATGCATGTGCCTCTGTTCCACAAGCTTGTTCCGCAGCAGTGCCGGATCCCGTTCCTCGCGGTGCCCTTGCATCCACGACAACACATGGTCGCCGAGGTCTTCCAGGTCGGGCACCTGTTCGGGAATAAAGGCCACACCGTCTTTGACCGCGGACACACGGTCGCGCAATGTCGACGCTCCGGTAGATAGCGTGTCCAGGAAAACAGCATCGATATCAACTGTTTTTACAAGACTACACAGCTCACGGACAAACAAGTCTTGTTTCTTGCTACCGACTTGATCCCATCCATTGGCATCCCACGGAAGAATAGGCACCGCCAGGCGAACGCCCCGCTTATGCAGTCGATCCGAGGCTCGCCGCAGGGCGGTATGGCCGCCTGGAACCTGCCGCCAATAATCGAACTGCGACCGGGTGTCTAGACCAAGACGCGGGTAGCCGTTCCAGAGCATCAATATGTCGATTCCACCGTAGTCCTTCTCCAGACGGTCGAGAAGCGCGTCGACCCTATACTCCCGTCCAAGCTTTGTCCACTCGCGGTCCCAGGCGTTGACAAAACAGAGGGAGAAGCAGTGGGTAACCCACTCGAGTGCCGGATCCTTATAGGCACGGTCATCAATGGCTGCGACGGCGCGAGCACTTCGTCGCCACTGCGCAAGGGCGCTGCGCCAAGAGGCGCGACGTTCTATCGTGGCAGGAGGGCGGAGTACGGGCCTCACGTTTGCTTCCGCACCTCGGCAACCTCGTCTACAACGGCCGCGAGTGAAGTTCCACGGAGGAACGGCAAGCAAACGCCCCGCAGGGTGTCGAGGCGCTCGATCCAGAGTTCCCCGATTGCAGCGAACCCGCTATATGCACCACAGATCGCGCCTACAAACGCCGGCAGAGAGTCCCCGGCCTTTGCGATGGTGCAGGCCAGTAGCACACCACGAATCGGGTCACCGGCAACCTGCCGTGCTATGGCAAAGGCGGCGGGAACCGTCTCCGGGGCCACATTGCCAAAGGAATAGACATTGTTGTTGACCCGCTCGGCAAGGAGCAGCGGTAGATCGTGATCGCCCACAGCCTCTTCTATACAGCCCAAGGCCTTACGATTCTCTTCGGCAATCCAAGAGTCGTCGGGAAAGTATCCCTGCGCACCGGCAAGCGCCTGGTCCAGCGTCTTGCCACCGATAATCGAGCCCAGGGCAAAGGCCATCGCCTGAGCTCCCCAGACTCCATCCTCGGCTTGAGAAATCGATGCCTCCAACTCGGTTACGTCGGCGGCACGGCGGGGATCGCTTACTACCAGGGCTACTCCAACGGCTCGCGAGACCGCAGCGTCCTCATAGTGTAGCGGGTTGTCGTTACCGCTGTGCGGCGGAAAGACACCAAGATCGAAGTTGCCGAGGGCGGCCCGTTCCGAGAAACGGGTCCAGATCGTATCTCTCGCTCCACCAAGATCCGCCCGCCACCGCGATACGATTTTGTCCCGCGTGATTTCCGGAACCATAGCAGCCAGCACTTTTGACGTATAAACGGCGAACTCCGTATCGTCGGTCGGCGCCGGTGCCAACGTCTCCTCGGGCTGCCTGTGCGTGAACGGCAAGGCAAGCGGCAGAATCCGCTCCCGGCTCAATCGTTTGTTGGCTTCAAACAAAAAGTCGTGTCTTTTGGCCGGCAAGACGTGGAATCTGTGGAACAGGGAGGCACAGCCGACGGCATCACCGTAGGCGAGGCCATAGAGGGCACCGAGGAGTTTCTCACGCATCACCGTACTCCCTTTTTTACCAGATCCTCGGCTATCGTCGAAATAGACTTGTTTGCGATAAAGCCGATGGACTTCCCCTGCGAAACCTTCACACGATCACGCCACTCGACAGGAATTCCCGAGGACCCCACGTAGCTGCCGGCGAGGCTTCCCACAATTGCCCCTATGGTGTCTGCGTCCCGGCCAATGGCAATGGACGCCGGGACGACTCGCCGGAAATCCCCTTGATACGCCAGGAAAAACGCAAACGCCACCGGTACGGCCTCGGTCGCCAAATCGGCCCATGGCCACCAAGCAAGCACCAAATCCCGCTCAATTGCCTCGGCCAGCTTTGTCTCATCGTCCTCGGTGAGTGCCTCCTGGAATGCGTCCGCAAGCGCGCACGCCCGGGAGAGCGTCCGCGCGGTCCAGCTGTCGCGTGGCACCACCGCCCGGCCGGCGTCCACCATTTCCCGGGGAGTCGCGCCGGTCATCCCAAGGCTTATGGCCGCCGCGACGGCCTGCCCGGTGTAGACGCCGTCACGGCCATTGGACACCGCCCCAAGAGTCTCCACCAAGCGGGCTGCAAGCTCCGGTTGACCGCCGGCAAAGACGCCGACACCGGCGACCGACATGGCCACGCCGTCACTCCACATCTGATGGTTAAAACGTCCGGTCAAGGGAGCATGCATGCCCTCTCGCAGATTGTTAGTCGCAAGTACATCACTAAAGCCACCGGGCCGGTAGTAGTGGGTCCCACTCAAAAGCTTGTCGCGCCACTCCTTTTCGACCACCTCGAGGGTAAGGTCTTCCCCATAGGTTGCAAGGAGATAGGCGTTGAAGAGAGTAAAGTCCGTATCGTCGGTTCCCGCCGACTCCGGCCTAAGGAATCCGGTGATCTTGCCGTATGTCGAGCGTATCTGCTCCGCGCTCATACCCTCGCAAGGAGCACCCATGCTGTCGCCCACAGCGGCTCCAAAGAGCGCGCCCCTGGCCCGGTCTATGTAGGTATCGGTCTCTCTCGCCATGCAGGTTCCTCCTCGTCGACTACTCTTCCATCAAGGACAAAGGCTATAGCGTGGCCAACTCTGTCGCGCCAGTACCGTTCCTCATGGCCATGTCCTGGAAAAAACAAAGACACATAATCCTTGGCTGCAGCAAACCCGTGGTTTGTCATGATGCTGTCGACTCGCTCTTGGTACGGTCCGTATGCCGCGTCTAGTCCCTGGTCTCCGTGATCGAAGTAGAACCTATGCCGTCCGGAAGCGGGCAGATTTTCGGAAAGCCACGAGACAACAAGTCCGTCACCGTGGGGCCAATGAGGCGAGAGACACGCCGCCCCGACAAACTCCCGGGGTTTCTTGCAAAGCGCATAGATAGAAAAAAGTGCTCCCCGGCTACAGCCGACAAGAGTGCACGGATCCGTGTGGATGCCCTGGGACCTTGCCCAAGGAAGAACCTCTTGCAGCAAAAAAGAAAGATAGGCCCGGGAGCGAGGAAGATATACGCGATGCCGATGAGCCTCCAAAAATCTGTCGCCGCCCGGACCGACGACAGCCTCCTCAGGCATGAACTCGCCGGCACGGTTTTGTGTCGCCTCTACGGCAAGGACCGCGGGAGCAGGCCGGCCTCCGTCCTCCCATCGCCTCATAAGCGCCGCCGGCACGTTCCAGCCGACATCGCCTCCGGTGTCCGGAAACACCTTCTCGCCGTCCTGCATGACCACAAGCCCCGGCGCAACCGTATCGGGCGGGAGCCAGAGATAGACTCGCCGTGGAGGAAGTCCCTCTCCCGGTTCCAAAACAATTACATCGAGCGTACCCCATAAAACGGATGGTATACTCACGATTTATCCTCGGGACCGGGGTGCCGGGCGTCGCCGGCGGTGTCCACCGAACCTTGATCCACGGCGCGCGGCGGCGATCCGCAGTATTGCATGCCGCCCGGATCTATGCGGCGCATGCGTC
Source organism: uncultured Spirochaetales bacterium (assembly GCA_964519835.1). Taxonomy (GTDB): domain Bacteria; phylum Spirochaetota; class Spirochaetia; order DSM-27196; family CAZFLD01; genus CAZFLD01. The sequence goes on along the minus strand of CAZFLD010000039.1, from coordinate 10,641 downwards.
GCTGTGTAGCGGATTCTTCGAGGGACTGGGCGATCAACCCCGGCAGGCGAGCAATCATAAACAAGCCGTTGCCAAACTCAGGCGGCACCCCGATCTCGAGCAACGAGGCCGCAATCGCACCGTCCACATTGATCTTTAGCATCCGGCCGGTCTCGCGCTCCAAGGCGACCTCCAGGGCACGCGCTCGAGCAATCCACCGACCCGAGACGCCGATCTCCGCCGCCAATTCAAAGAGCCGGAGCGCCCGCGGATCCTCTGAATGAATTCGGTGGCCAAAGCCGCTCAATCTGCGACCGGCTGCACGTAGGTCGGCGACAAGTCTGTCCGCGGCGTTCTCCGTCGTCAGCGCTTGATATGACTCCAGGTCGGCAACGTTGCGCAGGAAGCCCATGCAGGCTTCGATTGCCCCGCCGTGAAACTCGTTGATGCTCAGGATGCCTGCCGCCGCCGCGCCGTTTAGCGGCGCACCGGTCGACGTCGCGGTGCGAGCGGCGAGAGTAGACGGCGTCGCGGCGCCGTGATCAATAGACGAGATCAAAATAGCGTCCAAAAGTCTTTCACCAGCTCTATCCGGTAACTCACCGGTAGCCAACAAGTACACACCGGCTGCAAAACCAAAGCGCCCCATAAGCTCGTCTACCCGGTATCCGCGAACTCGCACCAAATTCGAGGCGATCTCGGTGATACCCGTGTCCCAATTGTTGCCCTTGTCCGCCATTCTTGCTCCTCGATCGTTGACCTACCGCGTCTTTGGTGCCTATGCGTCTTGAGGAATCGAGTTAGCGACCGCCGCGTGGCGCAGGCCGACCACGCTGTCTCCACCGACGCGAACCATGGCGCCGGCGCCCAAGCCGGCGTGGCCCAAGTCGTAAGCCGTTGACGAGGTCATGCCGCCGGAACGTGAGCTAACGCCGACAGGACCTCGGGGAAACCACTCGCGAGCGGTCTCAGCTCGGCCTCCGATCATTCCCGCGACCGCCCTACCGGGAGAGAGGACGCCAAGTGTGTTCGGACCCACAAAGCGACAATGTGCGCCACTTGCAGCCGCACGGATTTCCAACACGTTATACAGGGGAACCCGATCGGGAACCAAGACACAGAGTTCGATGCCCGCCTCAATCGCCTCGATCGCCACATCACGAACGAGCGGCGCCGGTACAAAGACCACCGACACGTCGAAGATACCGACCTCCTCGACCGCCTCCGCCGACAATCCCTGTATCGGCATTTGGACGTAGCCGCCTGCCTCTCCGTGGCGACGGCAATCCACCTCGCAGGCAAGGCACTCGACGCACTTCCCCGCCTTAGCCTTTTTTTTGGTATGGCAAGCACCGGTCTGCCTTCCTTCAACTGCAGAATCCCCGGGACACACGACAAAACGCACGCTTTTGAGGCGCAATTCAGACAGGTTGGGTGGTGGTAGTAGACCGTGGCGGTGGGACATTCAAAACTGTAGGTCTTCTCGTCGTCGAGCCACGGCGGCTCGTCGGCGATCAGGAGGGCGGGTCTGCAGGCTAGAGCCATGGCAATCTGGTTCCCAATGGTTTGAACGCCAATGGTTTGAACGGACAGGCTGGTCGTCGGCTCTTGGAAAATCATCGAGATGACCTTCCCGCGAATGGCTCGTAAGGATTTGCCGGTAGGACGCAGACGTGTGAGGTCCGTGGACTTGTCGGCGTTAGCTGTATTGTGCCGCCGATGATCCGCCCCGGGGGAGGGACGATGCGGAGAACGGATTGCACCGTGATGCTCTTTCCACACCCACTTTCGCCGATAATCCCGAGCGTCTCTCCTCTATTGACCAAAAAAGAAACGTGATCGACAGCCTTGAGCACACCATCATCTATGAAAAAATGGGTCTGTAGGTCTTGGACCTCGAGTAGTGGGCTCTCCAAGCGACGACTCCCTCCGGTGGAATAACAAGAGTCCGGGTCTTGCCGGTAGGTACCGGTAGCGTTCTCGGTACCGGTACCGGAACCAACTGATAACAGAGTAGAGGCGGCTCCGGCTGCTGTCAAGGAATATGATTTGGGCGCTTGTTGCCCGATGGATGCTGGTCTATGCTCAGATCAACACCCCACTTGAGTTTTGGCCATGACCATCAAGAACATTGCTCAAAGGGCTAACGTGTCGGTCAGCACCGTATCGCGAGTCCTCAACGGAAAACCGGACGTAAATCAGGAGACGCGCGACAGGGTCTTGAAGGTCATCGAGGACCACAAGTACCAGCCTAGCGGCACCGCGCGAAACCTCGCCCTTCAAAGGACAAACGTGATCGGTTTTTTGGTTCGTGACTTGGGTGACGCAAACTTTCCGGAGCTGGCACGGGGAATTGTCGCTTCGGCGCGGGACCGAGGCTACACGGTGATGTTCTTCGACTCCGAGCTCAACCCGGAAATGGAGGTCGAAGCGACGCGAGTCATGGAAAGCAAAGAAGTCGACGGTATTATCGTGCCCTTCTTCGACGAGGGGCTGGCCGAGCTCGATTGGCTTCATCGACAGGGGTTGCCCGTCGTGCGAGTCTATCGGGAGCATCCAAGTCCGACTCTTTCGACTATCGCACTCGACAATATCGGATCCGCCATGGCCGCCACCTCCTATCTTATTGAACAAGGGCATACACGAGTCGCCCACCTGGCGCGTGACCTGAGCGCCTTTTCGGGACGCGAGCGACTACAGGGTTACACGTCGGCGCTCGAACGGCACGGAGTTCCGTTTTGCCCCGAGTACGTTGTCGAAAGGCCTCCCACCCGTGGCGGAGGCCGCGAGGGCATGCGGGAACTCTTGGAAACCGATCCTCGGCCCACTGCGGTGTTTGTTGCGAAGGATCTTATGGCTTTGGGAGCGTACGATGTCCTTCTCGACGCCGGAATGGAAATTCCACGAGACATGTCCGTTGTCGGCCACGACGACATTGAGGCGGCTACTGTTGTTCGGCCCAATTTGACGACCATGAAGACGTTCCGGTATCAACTGGGAGTCGCCGCCGTTAACCTGCTATTCGAAGAGATTCTCTCCGGTCCTCGGCAGGCCAAAGAAGTCTTTTTTACGCCACAACTCATCGAGCGTGCGTCGGTTGCGCCTCTCGATAGCAGGTGATAGCCTTCCGTCGCTCTGTCCCTCTCGTAATCATCAGGCCATCTCCCGCCCTGGCTCGTGGTTTGGGAGGTATTGCCTATGGTCGTATACGTTGTCCGGCGCTTGATCTATATTGTCATCCTGCCGGTTCTACTGTCGATCGTGTCCCCTGTGATCATCGAGCTTCGCCCCGGCGACTACTTGACGACAATGGTCAACCGCCTGCGCGACTTGGGTGTAACGGTAGACCGGGCGTACTTATAAGCCTACGAGGAGCGATACGGACTCGACCTTCCCCTTCACGAGCGCTATCTGCGTTGGGCCGGCAATCTGCTGCAAGGTGATCTCGGGGAATCGTTTATCTACGACGAGCCCGTTGCCGATCTTATTCGGGAGCGCGTGGTGCTCTCAGCCATCATTACCCTCGGAACTCTCCTCGTCACGTAAATAATCGCCATTCCGATCGGGGTCTACTCGGCCACCCATCAGTACTCACCCCTTGACTAGTTTTTCCGTTCCTCGGGTTTATCGGATTGGCCATACCAAACTTTCTTCTCGCGCTGATCTTGATGTTCTTAGCCTTTTTCGCTTTTTCGGCTGGAGTGTAGGTGGGCTATTCTCTCGCGAATTTGTGGTTGCGCCCTGGAACTTTGCCAAGTTCATCGACCTGCTCGAGCATCTGCCCGTATCACTTTTTGTCATCGGAACCGCGGGTACCGACGGCCTATTCCGTATCCTGCGAAGCTCCGTCTTGGATGAACTGCGGAAGCAGTGGGTAGTGACCGCGCGGGCGCAAGGTGTCTCTGAGCGGAAGCTGCTCTTCAAATACCCCTTTCGAGTGGCGATAGACCCGATTATCAGCCGGATCGGTTACATCCTTCCCATGATCGTCGCAGGCGAAGCCCTTGCCTCTATCGTTTTGAGTCTCCCAACGGTCGGACCGCGGCTCTTGGACGCACTGCAACAGAAAGACATGTATTTGGCGGGAAGCCTTTTTGATGGTCCTCGGGGCTCTTGCCATGCTCGGCATCTTGATCTCGGACATCCTCCTCGTAGTCGTGGATCCTCGGATCCGATTCGAGGCGAAGGACGCGGCATGAGCTTTTTGGACAAACTCCGAACACAACGGAAAGGACCTGCCGGCTCCCGCTTTGCCGACAGGCCGCAGCAACCGGTTGCCGCGAGAGTACCCGGCAGGCGCCCTCAAGAGCCGTCGGAAGAATACTACATGGCCTCGAGCCGAAAGCTTATCTGGCGAAGCTTCAAAACACACAAGCTTGGTCTGGTTGCCGGCTTTGTACTCCTCTGTATGTTCTTCTGGCCGTGTTCGCAGGCTTCTTCGCGCCGTACGGACCGTGGCAACGGCACCCTGACCACGTCATTGCGCCGCCCACGGCCGTTTGTTTTTTTCACGAAGGCCGCCTTGTGGGCTTGTTTGAGACCGACCTGCATCTATTTGGCGCCGAGGACGACGGCAAGGTTTTCCTTTTTGGAACTGACACTCTGGGCAGAGATATCTATTCGCGGGTCCTACAAGGCTCGCGGGTGTCTCTGTCGATTGGGTTGTTTGGTGTCATCATCAGTTTAATTTGGGCACGATCTTGGGAGGAGTTTCCGGATACTTCGGCGGGACTGTCGACATGCTTATTCAACGATTGATCGAGTTCCTGAACGGGATCCCGTCCATACCCCTTTGGATGGCCCTTGCCGCGTCCGTCCTCACCGAGTGGCCGCCCCTCTGAGTCTAATTGATAATTGCGATAGTTCTCTCGATCCTCGGGTGGACAGCTCTCGCAAGGACAGTGCGGGGCAAGATGCTTCAGCAGGCACAGAATATTCGAACCGTCGCCGTGAACCCGTGGCGTATGCTTCCCGCGCTCGTTGTGGTGCTCACGGTTTTGTGCGTCAACTTCCTCGGCGATGCCCTGCGGGACTCGGCAGACCCGTACCCAAGTTAGGCGGCTCATCCTCCTCGAACCACCGGAGGATCCGGTCTATTCCTCGCCGCCAAGAAGCCCTCCCGCTAACCGTGGGTAGACAGAAGCAACAAAACCGGACAATACGTGAAGGATCTTCGTCTCACAGCCGACGGCCGCATTAAGCGCCGCCGGCTTGCCGACACTTGAAGCAAATGGTCGTTTTGCTGCGTATAAGCTATAGTAGGAGGTAAAGGTGAGTGATCCCACAATGGCACTGCGCGATGAGGATATACGGCGCATAGGCGAATACGTAAAACCCTGGCTCAAAGAATACGTCGCTGAGATCATCCCCGCAGACCCGGCGCCGGCGTATCAACAGATTCTCGAACGGATACTTCGCATTGAAGAAGAGTTGCGCCTGCAGCGAACGGTCATGGACGAGCGATTTTCGGCCATGGACAGCCGATTCGTAGCCATGGACAGCCGATTCGAGTCCCTCCAGAAGCAGATGGACGAGCGATTTTCGGCCATGGACAGCCGATTCGTAGCCATGGACAGCCGAT
>CAZFLD010000039.1:0-4981 GCA_964519835.1 uncultured Spirochaetales bacterium | reverse complement strand
TCGAGTCCCTCCAAAAGCAGATGGACGAGCGATTTTCGGCCATGGACAAGCGGTTCGAGGACGTCAATAGAAACATCGGTCGGGTGCAATGGATCGTTATGCTCGGTTTCGCAATCGTTACTGCGGTGGTTACGGTGTTCGGCGTAGTGGTGTGATGGCCGCGAGCTCGCCAATGGCCCCAATCATCACGGTACACAGCCAATATCTCTTTGCCGTCGTCCGAGGGTTTGTGGTTTCGCGGCCGCCCGACGTTGTACCCGACATCGTTTGTGGCGTTGGGAATAGTTGATGCTGCCGGAGCGCAGTAGAGGAAACCGCACTCGCGGCGTATTCGAGTAAGCGCTCGAACGCGCCCGTGACCCAACCGTGTTTGGCCATGACCGCCTTGTTCGACTCGATCAAGGCCCCGGCCATAGCAAGCCGGATCTGCAGAGTAAGGCCATTGGTCGGAGATAAGCCCCGCGTCTTGTGGAAAGCTCCGATAGTCGGCGTCCTTCGCGGCCGTCGTTGGGCGCGTGTGGCTCCACTACCCGCATCGAAACTACCTCTTGTATTTCAAATCGCTAATCTAGTCGCCGAACGCGAGGCTGCTTGATACATTACTTAAAAGATTGGTTAAGGAGGACAGGGTGACAAAACGCTTCTTTTTATCGGTGCTGGTTTTGCTTGCGTTGACCATCGCGGCCGGCACCACGTTTGGCCAAACAGGCGACGGAACCGCACGGTTGGTAGCGGAGTTGTACGAAGGTGTCATCACGGACGTAGTAAGCCACACCATGGACTTCCCCGACGGCGGCGACTACGTTTTGTACATACAGACCGACTTTCCCGTTGACATGGAAATCCTTCTCCCCGGTCGGCGAAGCTTTCGACACCGCGCGACCGAGCTCAGCGGCAATCTTGTTCCGTTGGATGTAGGCCGCGAGGGGACCGCAACTCTTACCTTTACCGTTGCCAACGCCTCACTGGAAACAGCGTACGCACGCAGCGAGGCGCGGATCATGTACTTTGTTGTTCCCGCCCAACGAGCTCGGGCGGGGCGAGATGTTGCCATCGACCTGAGCGACGCCCGCGTGGATGCGGACGGATACTTTTATGCCAAGGCCTTCCTCTTTCATGCGCCGGATAGCACGGTGACCTACGACTTTGTTGCCGAGGATCCGGAACACGCGCTTACAATTCTTGTGGGAAACGAAGTCAGCGTCACGGGAGTTCCAAACTTCCGCGGCGAGGCAGCCGACGTCGTCGGCACCGAGTACACGAGCCTCGGTGGTAGACAGGCACTCCTTGTGCTCTACGATTCATTTAACTCACGGATTGTTCCCGACCCGTTTACGATCGAGGTGGCCGAGGTTCAACGCGACACCGGCCCCCCGACGGTTCTGTCGGTAGGGGCTCCTGAGGTCGGCGTGATAGACGAATCGTCTCGGGTCATCACCGGGAGGCCGACCGAGCGCTTTGTATTCCGTGCCAACCGTTATCAGGAGCTCGGCGTCGTGGTCAGATCGGAGGACTTCGACACGTTTGTCACTGTACAAACACCAAGCGAGATCGTCCTTACGGACGACGACGGCGCGGACGGAACGGACTCGCTTTTGATGCTGATGGCTGATGAAGAGGGCGTCTACTCGATTTACGTTTCGAGCTACGGCGGCGACGGCATCGGCGATTTCAACATTATGCTGCTCCCTGCTCAGGAAGCGTTTATGTTAAGCGACTCAGGACCGGACGGCGCGCTCTTACCGACGCCTCCGCCGGACGGCGACCGCGAGCTGCCGGACTTACCGGTCTCGGAGGCGAGTCCCGTCATTGGGAGCACCACCGTCGGCGGCCGTGTCACGGAATCGAGCTCGGTCAACTCTAACGGTGATCTATTCAGCATCTACGACTACGACCATAGGTCCGACGGCAGCCTTCACATCTCGGTTGAGTCGAGCGATTTCGACACCTACCTGATCGTCACGGGCCCGGGGGGAATCCGCATTGCGGACGATGACGGCGGCGAATCGACAAACTCGAAGCTTACCATTGAAAACGCTCCCCGGGGGCGCTACCTCGTCTACGTGGGATCGTACGTTGGCGATGCCGAGGGAGAGTTCACGCTGACTGTAGGCGCCGAGTAGCGTTCCGGCGGCGCTACCGCCGCCGGGAACGCTTGGGGATTGCAGCGGCGGCGCGTGCGGCCGCCGGCGGCCCGCGTTTTTCACGGCCGCCGGTGCGCATTGCGGCCGCCTCTATACGTTGTCCACCTCGATCCAGAACCCAAACTGATAGCGGCCCGGCGACACGCAGTACTTCTCCAGTGTTTGCGGTCCGCAGCTTCCCGTTCCCACGCCGCGCTGCACCAAATCGATACTTACCACCGTCTCCGGTCGCAGTCGATCATCCAACTCATTTGTATGCCTACAGGCGAACAAGTCTTCGGGACGGAAGTGGTGGGCGGAAAACTCAAAAAGCGGATCGGCAACAAAGCGCAACCTCACCTCCCCATTTGCGAGCGCAAACCAGCGGACCTCGCACTTACTTCCGTTTTCCTGCGGCATGATGTAGGGAACGTACTGGTCGGCGACGGTGCCGAAGTAGCGACCGATCGGGTAGCCGGCCTTTCGGTCGATGTGGTTTTCATAAGGGCCCCGGCCGAACCACTCCAGGGTCTCAAACCCGGGCGCCGTTTCCAGAATCACCCCGATACGCGGGAGCGTCGGATAGCTTGCCGGAACGTCGATCACGACGTCGCAGCGGACAAGGTTGCGCCCCTCCCGCCGAAGCGTACGTTCAAACCGCACGATACCGTCCGCCTTTCCGCGAAATTCGGCGTGGAGCCCAACATAGTCCCGGTGCTCTTTGATATCTCGCGAGACCTCTTCCAGCGAATCGAGCCCCGCCGCCAGCCACAGGCCCATGGGCTTGGTGTCTTGCCCCACCCACCCACGAATGCCGTCATTGTCGGTGGTGGCACGAAAAAGGCTGAGGTCCGGCCCGCGGCCGATGAGCACCGGACCGCCCGGCTCGAGGCGCAGGCCCTCGGCACCAACGGCAACCTCCGGACGAGCCGACGTCGCGTTCGCGGTTGTCGTGCCCTCTGCCGCGTTCGGCGCGTTCGGCGTGGGCGCAGTCGGTGGCGGCAGGCGCCGTGTCGAAGCGGCGAACTGCTCCCACGCGACCTCGTGTCCGGCATCCAACCATCGCGTCGCCGATCCGGTTACAAACGAGAAACAAACGTGGCATTCGAGCCGGTCGACGAGGTTTGGATCGCCGTAGGTGAGAGCAACCGCGACCGTCCCGCCGGGGCCCACATCAAGAACCCCCAGGTCCCCGGAATCCTGAACGACGCCTTCAACCTCCACCGTCCACCTGCAGCGCAGGTAATCGAGGTTTGAAAAATCGTGCCTGTTGACGATGAGGAAGCGTCCCTCGCGAACGCTCCGCGCCTCTACCCGTACCGGCTGGGCGAGCTTTTTGAACTCCCACATTGCCGGGTGGGGAGTTCGGTCGGGCCAGAGCAGTCCGTCGGCTACAAAGTTGGAGTCGTGGATTTCTTCTCCGAAATCTCCGCCGTAGACCCAATACGTGCGGCCGTTCTCGTCAGTTCGGCGAATGCCGTGATCCACCCACTCCCAAATAAAGCCTCCCTGCAGGCCATGAAAGTGCTCAAATGCGTGGAAGTAATCGGCTAAACTGCCGTTGCCGTTTCCCATTGCGTGTGAGTACTCACATGAAATCACCGGCCGTGGATCGAGGGCGGCCGTAGCGTGTTCAATAAGCGAGTCGATAGTCGGATACATCGGGTTGATCCAGTCGTTGGTCCGATTGCTTCCACCGGTGTAGGCGTTTGGACGGGCCTGTGTCCAACGCGCCTTGACCTCGCCTTCGTGGTGGATCGGCCTCGACGGGTCGTATGCACGCAGCGCTTCGATGCCCACAACGTGATTGGGGCCGTGGCCGGACTCGTTGCCCGCACTCCAGGCAATGATACAGGGATGGTTTTTGTCGCGCCGGGCCATACGAAGCATTCGCTCCCTAAAGGCGGTCTCCCACCGGGGGTCGCGACATATCGAGTGATAGTTTGCGTGCGCCTCTATGTTCGCTTCATCCACGACGTACATCCCCGCTTCGTCGCAGAGATCGTACCATTCGATGGTATCGGGATAGTGACTGGTTCTGACCGCGTTGAAATTGAACTGTTTGAGGAGGCGCAGATCCTCGAGCATCAACTCGCGCGTCATGACCTTACCGCGCACCTCATCGTGTTCGTGACGGTTAACTCCCTTGATCAACACCGGAGCGCCATTGATCAAGAACTGCCTGTCTTTGGTTTCGAGGCGACGAAATCCCAGACGAACGCTCCGCGCCTCGACAAATCGCCGGTCGGAATCCCGGAGAGACACAATCGCAATGTATAGATTGGGCTCCTCACTCGACCACGGCTTTGCCCCCGGAAGCTCCCCTTCGAGAACGATCTGGTATTCGCTCGCTCGGTAGGAAGCAGGCACCGCGGCACGCGCCGTCCACAGTGGCCCTGGCCTGGTCGTCGGCGTTGACTCCGTACGCGGCCGGCCGTTGGCGCGGTCGCCGGCAAAGGCGGCGGCGCTTATCCGCTCGGCGGCCGGAACCCCCGGAGTAGCCCCGCCCTCGTACATTGGCCACTCGTGCAGCTCCACCTCGACGAAGTGGTCTCCCGCCGGCCCGTGGCGCTTCTGCTCGTCGTCTATGTCTTGGGGGGTGTATGCAAACTGCATGTGTAGACCGATGCGTCCCACGCCCGCCTTGTAGTCGTAATCGGCGTCGGCGCGAATGTCTTCGACGTGGGCCTCTTCGGTCGAGTAGAGATACACCTCGCGATAAATACCGGCCATCCACCACTGGTCCTGATCTTCGATGTAGCTCGAGTCGCTCCACCGAATCACTTTGAAGGCCAGCGCATTACTCCCCTTTTTCACAAACCTGGTGATGTCGAACTCGCTGGGAAGCCGTGTATCCT
>CAZFLD010000038.1:0-37994 GCA_964519835.1 uncultured Spirochaetales bacterium | reverse complement strand
CAACGAGCTTGGCCTTTACGACATGAGTGGGAACGTATGGGAGTGGTGCTGGGATGTATATGACAGTTATCCGAGTAGAAGCGAGAGGAACCCGACGGGACCGTCGAGCGGAGATGGGCGCGTTCTTCGGGGCGGCTGCTGGGGCAACGGCGTCGTCAACCACCTGCGTGTCGCCCTTCGCCTCAGGTTCGACCCGTCCCTCACGCTCAGCGGCGGCGGCTTTCGGTTGGTGGCGGCGCCCGCGCGCTGATGCCGTTATGCTACGAGCGCGCCATGACGTCGGAGCGTGGGTGTCTATCGCCACGAGTCGATCGCATCGTCGTGGCCGATGGTGAAATTTCCCGGGTTCACGGTGGTGTCGGCGACGGAACGATAGGAGGACGGTGTGAGAAGGATAGTGCTTTTGCTGGCGTTGGTGGGCATCGGCGCGAACGTATGGGGCCTGGACACCATACGCTCCATCGGCAGAACCCCGGTCGGGTTTGTGGAAGGCGGCAGCTTCCACATGGGATCGCCTACCGGTGGAAGTGACGATGAGCGGCCGGTGCGGACGGTAACGCTGGATAGTTTTCTGATGACGACAACGGAGGTAACCTTCGACGCCTACGACCGATTCGCCCGGGCGACGGGCCGGAACCTGCCGAATGATGAGGGCTGGGGCCGGGGGAACAGACCGGCAATAAACGTCACCTGGTACGACGCGGTGGCCTACGCGAACTGGCTGAGCGGACAGGACGGTCTGACCCCGGCGTACCGTATTGACGGAACAAACGTAACGTGGAACCGGAGCGCCGACGGCTGGCGGCTCCCGACGGAGGCCGAATGGGAGTACGCAGCCCGAGGGGGAAGGCAGAGCCGGGGCTATACCTACGCGGGAAGCAACAATGCCGACGACGTAGGCTGGTATGGCTCGAACGCCAACAGCGGGACCGAACCGGCGGCGGGCAAGAGGGCCAACGAGCTTGGTCTCTACGACATGAGCGGGAACGTATGGGAGTGGTGCTGGGATGTGTATGGCGGCTATCCGAGTAGAAGCGAGAGGAACCCGACGGGACCGTCGAGCGGAGATCGGCGTGTTCTTCGGGGCGGCTCCTGGGGCAACAACAACGACAACAGCCTGCGTGTCGCCCTTCGCCACAGGAACCTCCCGACCTACTCGTACTACGTCATCGGCTTTCGGCTGCTGGCGGCGCCTATCCCAGAATAGGCCAGTGGACCCAGGTTACAAAGACATCGTTGCGAAGCTCCGCCCCGACGTAGCCGCCGTCCAGAAGCTCCTTGATCGTGTCGATGCCGTAGGCGTTTTTTACAAGATCGGCCACCACACGCAGACCGACACCGGATCCGCCGATACTAAATCCTCCTGTAAACAGGTCGCCAATTTGCCGGCCAAACTCCGAGACAAGCTTCTCCCGTTCCGCCGTCTCGACGGCGTTGGCAAAGACAAACTTCGCGCTGCCCGGGCCTTCACGATCGGCAACCTGAGTAACAAAAAACCACACCTCGCCGTCGGTGGCGTGCCTGATGGCGTTGTTCGTGAGGTTGTACAGGACCCGTTCAAGACTCGAGAACTCGAGACAGCAGCTCGATAGATCCCCGTCGAAGTCCGAGACGTAGTGAATCCTGGCCGAATCTGTTTTGTAATTGGACCACTTCTCTCTGAGCAGCCCGGCCGTATGTGTCGTCCGTTCCGAGTCGTGCCGCCGCCGTTCCGGGTCGATATCTGCTACGCAGTTTCGAAGGATTTTGAGATGGTCTCTGATAGAGGTAAACACGCCGACGAGGTCGTCCTGGTCGGCGTCGCTCCCGAGCATCAATGTGAGATCGATACGTGCGTTTACTATCGATAGGGCACTGCCACGAATATCATGCAGAATCTGTCGGCTGCGTTCGTGCTCGATCCCGACCAGGCCGGTAGTGCCAAAGGCCCGTGAAAATCGTAGCAAAAAGGTGCGCAGATCAACATCCTCGAGACGCCGGACCGCGGAGAGTGTGTCGTTTTCTTTGATACCGTCCTGAGCGACCCGGAGGGCGGTCCGGAGGCGCTTGTACAGCTCGAGGACGAGCTCTCTATCTTCGGAGCTGAAGTGCTCGAGTCCGACGGCAAGCTCATCGCCGATATAGCGCTCGACGCGAAAGGAAGGGACCGATGGTGGTCCCGGTAGGCTTTCCAGGCTAAGGTCGGATATTCTTTTCGGCGTCTGTGGCGTCTGGCACATCCTGTGATTATCCCAAGTTGCGTGGCGCGCTGTCAACGAGGCTCGGCGTAGCGTTCGTCGGCATAGAGCCTGCCAAGCTCGAAGAGAGCGTGGGTCGAGATAACACCGTGACGGAGGAGTGCATCGATTGTCACAAACTCGTCCGGTCTGTGGGCGCGGTTGTCGTCGCCTTCGAAACCTGCCCCAAAGGCGACGCCCCGGCCCTGAAGAAGGCGCGCATAGGTCCCGCCGGGCATGGACCGCGGTCGCTCCGTCACTCCCGTGATGGTCGCGTACGAATCGAGGAGAGACCGAACAACGGGGGATTCCGAGGGTACAAAAAGCGGCTCGAGGTGATTGATGACCCGTGTCGAAAACCCAAACGGACCCACCGTCCGCTCGAGTGCTGCGCCGATGCGCTGCCAGGACTTCGTGACCGGGTAGCGTATGTTGAGTCCACAGGTAACGCTGTTCGGGCCTACCGTGAGTGTCCCAAGATTGACGGACAGTGGGCCCGATTCTTCATCGTGCGCCGCAATGCCGAGGGAGTGGCCCTGTGTCTCGTACCCGATTAGTCGCCGAAGGGCTCGAAGCTCCGGTTCAACCTTCTTGTCTTTCACCCTCGTGTCATCGGCGCCTGCCAGCTCCGATACGGCGTCCAAGAGGACGGCGCCGGCGTTTAAGCCCTCGTGGGGCCGGCCTCCGTGGGCCGACCGCCCGCGTGCCACAAGCCGACCCCGCTTCGAGATCATCGACGATCCGGCCGGCCGTCCGTTTGGCGGAGAGCTCGATGTCTATGATGCCCATCTCCCGGTTGTACAGGGGATAGGTGGCATCCGGGGAAAAGCCGCCATCGCACAGGGGGCTCCGAGACCTGATCGGCGATGGTCTTGAGGGAGTAGAGGGCCGCAACGGCCGGTCCCTTGTCGTCTGCGGCCCCACGACCGTAAATGCTTCCGCCGTCCACGGTCCCGTCGAACGGCCCGTGAACCCAGCCTTCGCCGGCGGGCACGACATCGACATGGACGAGGACCCCTACGATCGGCCCTCGATCTCCGTATTCTATGTGGCCGCCATATCCTGAGACGTTTTTGGTACAAAAGCCAAGCTCGGCACCGCGGTCGAGCAGGAACTCGAGGGCGCTGTTGATCGTTGCACCAAACGGTGCGCCCGGTACCGCAGGGCCGCGTGCCGGCCGGTGCTATGTCCCCGGCACCACTCCTGCCGGATTGCGGTCAAAGTCGTCACCGAGTCGGCTCTGTTGCAGCTGCGCGTACCGGCCTCCCGCCGCCATCAGGTCGTCATGACTTCCTGCTTCCAGCACGCGGCCGCTCTCCACAACAACAACGCGGTCCGCGTTCTGAATGGTCGAGAGGCGGTGCGCGATAATAAAGCTCGTTCTGCCCTCCATCAGCTCAGAGAGACCCTCTTGAATTCGTCGCTCCGTGAGGCTGTCGATGTTGGACGTGGCCTCGTCGAGTATCAGAATGCGCGGCTCAGCCAGGACGGCTCGAGCTATCGCAAGAAGCTGCCGCTCGCCTTGTGCCAGGTTCATGCCCCGCTCCACGAGCATCGTGTTGTAGCCGTCGGGCAGGTGGCGAATAAACTCGTGTGCCCGTGCCCGCCGCGCCGCGCGCACGATGTGCTCCTCGCCGGCGTCCTGCTGACCATAGGCGATGTTTGCTCGGATGGTGGCGGCAAAAAAGTAGGGCTCCTGCAGGACCACGCCCATGCTTCGTCTCAGGGTGTGAATCGGGAGATCGCGGACGTCTTGACCGTCGATCAAAATGCTCCCGGAGTCCGGATCGTAGAAGCGGGAAAGCAAGTTCACCAGAGTTGTTTTTCCCGCCCCGGTGGGTCCGACGATGGCGATTGTCTCGCCCGCTGAAACAGTCAGATCGACCGAATGAAGAACCGGACTCCCAGACACGTAGGAAAATGTCACGTCGTCGATTGTGATGTCGCCCCTGATCTCTGCACCGGCACCGGCACCAGGATCCGCCCCAGTACCGGCTTCGATACCGGCACCGGCACCGCGGGCCTCCGCCGATTCGATATCGGGCTCGTGATCAAGAACCTCGAAGACGCGCTCCGAACCGGCGAGGGCGGACTGGATCAGGTTGTAAACGCCGCTTATGCCGCGAAGCGGTTCAAAGACTCTACGCCCGTAGAGCACAAAGGCGGTCATAAGTCCGATGGTGTAGCCGGGCACTCCGGTCACAACCAGGTATCCGCCCACCCCGACGACGACGGCGAGGGAGAGTCCGTTTACGACGCGCATGATCGGGTGAAGCATGATGGAAGCCGTCTCGGCGACCTGTCCGGCGGCCCGCGCCTCTTGGTTGACCGCTACAAACGAATCGTACGCCGATCTCTCATTGCCAAAGGACTTTATCAGTTTTACCGCCGTGACTGATTCCTCAATTTCGCTTTGCAATTTGCCGACGACCTGCTGATTTGTACGAAACGAGCGTCGTACCAGGCGACCGACAAGGGCGGTGGTGATGACGATAATGGGAAACAAAGCGAGAATCAGCACCGTCAGAAGCGGATTCATGGCAATCATGGCGATCAGAATGCCGGCGATGGAGAAGAGACCGCCCACCAGGCTGGTAAAGCCGTTTGTCAAGGCGTTGTAGATCATCTCGATGTCGTTTGTGAGGCGAGACATCAGATCGCCGATGCCTACCTTGTCAAAGTAGGCCATCGAGAGCTTCTGCACATGCGCGAATGACTTTTTGCGGAGGCGATACACCAAACGGTTACCTGCGCGAGCCATAAACACGCCACTCAAGACGTCGCCCGCCCAACCTCCTAAGTAGAGTAACAGGACCGTTGTCATTGCCGCGACAAAGCCCGTCATGTTCGGGCTGATTTCGATGTGCTGCTCGATTGCCCTGCCCAGGGCGCCCGGCGCGACGGCTTTGCAGATCGCCGCCACAACAATACCAACCCCTGCCGGAATCAAGACGGGCCATTCGCCGGCGAAAAATCCAAGAAGGCGTCGGGTGGCGCCCCGCGCGTTTTTAGGGGTTTCGATGTGCACGCCGTGGCGGCCGCCGTGACGTCCTATGGGCCGAGCGGAGGCAGCCTGTCGCCGTGGCAGTTCCCGGTTACTCATGTCTGTAACTCACCCCGTTGAGTGTCGAAGATTTGCCGGTACAACTCGCTCGAATCGAGGAGTTTGTTGTGGGTGCCGTCGGCAACAATCCGTCCGCCGTCCATGACCAGTATCCTGTCGGCGCCAATCACGGTGTTCACACGCTGGCTTACAACGATCACGGTCTTGCCCGCGAAGGCCTCCCGCAGGTTGGCAATAAGCCGCCTCTCGGTTGCCGCGTCCACGGCGGAGGTTGTGTCGTCAAGAATGACAAGGTCCGGGTCCGCGGCGACGGCGCGTGCTACTGCGAGTCTTTGCCGTTGCCCTCCGGAAAGGCCGACCCCCCGCTCGCCGATGACGTGACTCCAGCCGTCGGGTTTGCTCTTGACAAACTCGAGGGCACACGCGACCTCCGCGGCGGCGATGAGTTTCGCGCTCGGCTGCGCCGCCGACTGCCCCGCGGATCCGGACGGCCCGCCGAGGCCGGGCCCGTGGCGTAGGCCTGTGGCGCCCTCCTCATGTGCCACCCCTCGAATTCCAAACGAGACGTTGTCCATGATGCTGCCGGACATCAGGATGGTTTCTTGGAGCACCAGGCAGACCCGTTGTCGCAGAGACGAGGAGGCGAGTGAGCGAACATCTTTCCCATCGATAGAGACGGTGCCGGCCGTCGCCTCGTAGTAGCGGGGAATAAGCGAGACGAGGGTCGACTTGCCGGAACCGGTGGGTCCGACGATTCCTATTATCGTGCCCGGCTCGATCTCCAGATTGATGTCGTGGATCGCAGGCTCGCCCGCCCCGTAGGAGAAGACCACGTTGTCGAAGACAACGCGGCCCTCAACTCTGTCCACGTGCTCCGCGCCCGCTGCCTCGGCGAGCTCGGGCTTTTCATCAAACACCTCCTGAATGCGTACCGCGGACGCGGATGCGACCGAAATAAACTGCAGCACCATACCCAGAGCGATGATCGGCCAAAGCGCGATAATCGCATAGTTGGCAAATGCCAGCAGCTCGCCGAGACTCAACCCGGAAGCTCGCCCAATCCCAGTTGTTTGAAGCCCCTCGAGGATTTCCGTGCCTCCAAACCACGTGGCGATGACAACGCCGAGCTGGCCCAAGAGGAAGAGCAACGGAAACAGGCTCGCAATGATATAGCCCACGCGGAGCGAGAGGCGATAGTGGTCCGTGTTCGCCTCGTCGAACCGGGCATTCTCCCGTGCCTGTCCGGCAAAGGCCCTTACGAGTTTGGCGCCGGCGAGGTTTTCCTGCAGTACGTTGTTAACCCTGTCGAGTTTCTCCCGCAGCTTGAGAATAAGCGGGCGAATGATCGTCGCAAAGACCAAAAAGAGCACCAACGTTCCGGGCAGGACAATTGTCATGATTCGCGCCAAATAGGCGTTGGTGGAGTACATCAGAATCAGGCTGCCGGCGAGCATAAGAATCGACTGCAACATCATGAGGAGGCCCATGCGGACAAAGGTCCTCACGGTATTCACATCGGAGTTGACCCGAACGATGATCTCGCCCGTCCGTCGTTTGTCGAAGTTGCCAAACGAAAGCGAGAGGATCTTTTTGAAAAGCGCATTTCGCAAGCCGTAGGCCATGCCGTGGCCGGCGCGAATCAGGAGCACGCTGCTTCCGAATTGCAGTCCCCCGGAGAGAAGGGCAAAGCCGAATATCCCAAGCGCCGAGACGACGACCAACGTCGGTAGGCCGCTGCCTATGCCTCCGTCAACGGCTTCCTGCAGAAGCTTCGGTTGTACGAGTGTAGCCGAGGTTCCCCCCGCCATGAGCAAAAAGGCGGCCGCAGCCTTGCCCGCATGGCCTTTGAGGAAGCTAAACAGTCTAAAGAGTGTTCCCATTTACCAGTCCTTCTCCGCGGTGGAATCTCCCGCCGCCCGGTCCGCCGCTTCTCCGGCCGCGACAAGCGCCTTTGTCGACAAAAGACCACACGCGGCATAGATGTCCTGACCTCGCGACTTTCGTATGGTCGTTTGGAGTCCCTTTTTCTTGAGGGTATCCTGAAACTCTTCCATCTTGGCATCATCCGCCGTGCGCAAGGGCGATCCGGGGATCTCGTGAAAGCGAATCAGATTCACGCGTGCGCTTAGTCCGTTTAGTAAACGAGCGAGCTCCTTTGCGTGGGCCTTGGTGTTGTTGAAGCCGTCGAAGACGATGTATTCGATGCTGATTCTTCGCGCGGCGCCTTCCCGTCGTTCCTTGAGCACCCGCACAACGTCCTTGAGCGGATGCACGAGCTCAACGGGCATAAGTGTCTTTCGCTCCTCATCAAAGGGAGTGTGGACGCTCAGCGCGAGCCGTACCGTGGTTGTATCCAACAGTTGGTTTATGGCCGGCAGCAATCCCACGGTGGATACGGTGATGCGCCACGGCGAAATGCCGTAGCCCCAGTCCGCGGTGAATATGTCGATACTGCGAAGGACGGCGTCAACGTTGTCCAACGGCTCGCCCATGCCCATGTAGACGATGTTTGTCACCGCTTCTCGCTCGGGAAGCGATGCGTACTGGTTAACGACCTGTCCCGCATCGAGGTGCTGCTGAAACCCCTGACGTGCCGTCATGCAAAAAAGGCAGCCCATCTTGCAGCCAACCTGGGTGGAAAGACAAAGTGTGTGGCGAGGTGGGTCCGGGATGGAGGCGGCCTCCACAAACCGTCCCGTCCTGCCGGGCACGGCAAACAGGTGTTTTTGGGTTCCGTCTACGGACACCGCAGTCTCGGTGGGAACGTGACGAGTGATAGCACACCGCTCAACGAGCAAGCTCCGCATGGCGGCGGACACGTTGGTCATGTCGGCGAAACTCGTGGCATCTTGTTTATAGATCCACCCGGCGAGTTGGCGCCCGAGGTACCGGGGGCCGCCGAGCTCCACCCCAAGCGTGGAGAGCTGCGTCAGATCTAGACCAAATAGATTCATCCGGGGTTGTGAGTGCATCGATCTCAAAAGTATATCTCGGAGCTGATGGCTGAGAAAGGTACGCCCCGGCCGACAAGGATCTCCCGTACATCCACCACCATGCCGGCCGAGCCGCAAATCATATAATGGCTCCCGTCGAGGACTGTCTCCGCGAGGTAGCGGCTGAGGCGTCCCGGGTAGGTTGCGGCGTCGTGCACCTTGGTGGTGCACTGGATGTAGTCGGCACCCAGACGGTCCGCGAAGTAGTCGCGAAACAGCAGGAGCTCGGGTCGGCGGGCGCCGTGGACGAGTTTTTTGCCTGCCGCGCCCATGGACAAAAACGGCGCGATGCCCGTTCCCGTAGCGATCCACCAAAGACGTGGCGACGGCATGCCCACCACACCCGGCTCGGCCGGCTCAAGGAAGCTCCCGAACGTCTCGGAGCGAAAAAGCGTGTCGCCGGCGGCGAGAGCGGCGAGTTTTGGCGTTAAGTAGCCGGACGGCACCACGTCAAAAAGAATCCTAAACGAATCGCCTGTCGGAGCGGAGGCGATGCTGTAGTACCGTGACTCGCCGCCGGTGTTTATTGCCAGGGCCACGCACTGTCCAGGCTCGAACGTCGGGCGATTGCTTAGTGCGAGCGAGAAGATGCCCGGGGTGATCGTATTGATAGCGAGCACTCTACATGTATGTTCGGGCCGTGGTCCACCATAACCAGCCGCGTCCAAACCGACCTCTGTGGGTCCGGCTGCGCCTACACCGGTCGGGGCGTTCCCGGCGCCGGGCCCCCGGTCGCGCCCGGCGTCTACAGCTCGAGGGGGTAGTGCTTCCAAGCTCCGTCAACCTGTCGCTCGTGGGCATCAATGCCGTCGATGGCCGCAACTTCGGCGGTATTCAGGTGTAGGTCCGCCGCGGCCAAGTTCGCCTCCAGGTGCTCACGACTCGAGGCCTTTGGGATCACAACCGCGTCCTTGTGGATTGCCCATGCAAGGCCGACCGCCGCGGGAGTTGTACCGTGTTTCTCCGCTATCCCGCCGATTGTCTTGTCGGAAAAAAAACAGCCACGGCCCAGCGGCGCATAGGCGGTAAGCACAATGTTCCGTTTTCCGCACTCCTCGAGGAGCTCCCGCTGATGGAGGTAGGGATGAAACTCCACCTGGTTTGTGACGATCGGAATCCTGGAGGCTTCGTCGGCCTCCGCCAAGACAAGCCTGTTGAAGTTTGAGACACCGATGCTCTTGACGCGGCCCTTGTCTACCAACTGCGCCATGGCCTCCAGCGTTTCCGAGAACGGGGTGTTTTTGTCCGGCCAGTGAATCAGAAGGAGATCCAGGTACTTGATGCCCAGATCCGCAAGGGCCTGGCCGGTCATCTGAGCTACCTGCGACGGCTTTTGTTTTCCGAGAGGAATCTTGGTCGTAACGTATAGATCGTCCCTGTTGATCCCTGATTCGCGGATCCCCGCGCCAACCTCTTTGTGGTTGCCGTAGGCTATAGCGGTGTCTATGTGGCGATAGCCAAGCTCGATTGCCTCTCTTACGCTCTTTACGCATCCGGGGCCGTTGAGGAGCCAAGTGCCGAGTCCGACCTGCGGTATGGTAGTCCCGTTTTGCAGCTCAATGTTTTTCATATACCTACCTGTAGAACAGTCGATGAGCAAACGTGCCGAGTCGGTAGCCCATGGGGGGGCGCGGCTGCACGTTGCCGACGGTTCGTCGGGATGCCATCGTTACAAGCTCGTTGTACGTGAAGATCCAGGGAACCTCTTCGGTCCAGATTTGCTGGATGACTCTGTAGTTGCGCATGCGTTCCTCTTCGTCCACCGAGTAGGCTGCAGCGTCCCACGCCTCGTCTACGATTCTCTCCCAGGGGCGCGACGGTTCTTCCTGCAGAGGATCGACGAGGTGGAGATTCCCCGATGAAGGAAACACGTTCCCCGCGCTTATCGGGTCGATCGATCCGGTTAGTCCGATGATCGCGACCTCCCAGTCGTAATGTGCCGTGAAGTCCGCAACCAGCTCCTCAAACGGCACTACCTGTGGCTCGAATCGAATCCCGATCTTCTCCGCCTCTTCCGTGAGCAGTGCCATGGTGGCGACGCGGGCCTCGTCTTGGTTGGTTTGAAACGACAGAACAATTGGATTGCCTTCGGGATCCTCGCGGACTCCATCGTTGTCGCGATCTACAAAGCCTATACTGTCCAAAAGCGTTGCGGCCCGCTCAGGGTTGTAGGCATAGCCCACAAACTCCGCTTCCTGCCAGTAGTACGGACTCTGGGTCCACACCGGCGAATACTGAGGCAGCGCATAGCCAAGGCCGGCATCCTCAATGAGTCGACGCCGGTCGAGGAGGTGCGCGATCGCAATCCGAAACGTGCGGTTGTTTAGCCAGTCAACCTGCGGTTCTTCCAGGCCACGGTCGGCGGGGCCCGCGATTCTGTTCATGTTAAACGCAACAAACTGGGTGCCGGCCGTCGGTCCCGCGTTGAGCACGTCGAACTCCGGCAGCCGATCGATGGCAAAGTCGACGCTCTCGCGGGCGACCAGGCCCACATCCACGCTGCCGTCCACCATGCCGCCGAGAACGTCGTCGGGGTTCTCTTCTACGATAAGCGAGAGCTCGTCGAGGTAGGGGAGGCGCCGGCCGGACTCGTCACGCTCGTAGTAGTAGCGGTTTGGCAAAAACCGGAATCGGCGGCCTCCGGTTCCCGTGCCGTCAGCCGGTACATAGGGTCCCGAAGTGACAACGTCCCCTGCGTCCTGCAGACTCCAGAGCGCGGCGAGGCCGTCATAGCCGTCCCGTTCTAGTACGGGCCCAAAGATGTGCCGCGGAAGTGGTGTGAAGTTCGCAAGCTCCAATATCCCGGCGTAGGGTCGCGGCGTGGAGATAACAACCGTTCGCGCGTCGGGCGCCTCGGCAGAGATGGGTGCGCCGTCCAGGAAAAACGCGATCCCGCCGCCGTAGCCGGAGTCCGGGTTCGCGTAGACCTCGCGGAGTGTCCAGACAAAGTCCTCCGCCGTGATGGGGGCTCCGTCCGACCACCGCAAGCCGGGCCGAAGCTCAAACGTCGCGACGGTGCCATTTTCGGAAACGGCATACGACTCCGCCAGATGCGGTTCCCACTCAAGGTTTAGTGGGTTCCGGCGTATGAGGCTGCCGTGGAGCAGGCGATGCAGCTCCCGCTCGTTGATAAGGGTTCCGGTGTACGGGTTGAACGAGGTTGCCGCCCAGCCGTAGGCTGCAATGGTTAGCGACCCACCGGGCCGGCCCGGTTCCCAGCCACTGCGATCGATCGGGGTGAGTCGATCGAATTGGGCGTACAAGACGGACGCCCTGTCGCCCTGGTTGCGCGTCTGGATTGGGTCGGCGGCGTAGGCAAAGTGGACCGCCTGAGTCCCGGATGCCTCCACCTCGACAACCTTTCGCTCCGACGAGTCAGTGTAGCGCACCTCGAGGATGCGCTCGCCCACGGGCAACTCCAGCCGGAGCGTCTGATCCGGCGTAACGGGGTTGCGCTCCACCCCGTCAACAAACAACACCCCGTCGGCGTCCACGCTTACGTGAACGGCGCCTCGCGCGGCCGTCGGTTGCGGAGTGGTTTGCGCGTCGGACTCTTCATTGCCGCCCACAAAGGAGAAGCGACCAAAATAGCTGGAGAGTACCCACGGCACTTGGCGGTTTGCCGTTTGTGTTGTAACGCTCATACCCACTCGATCAAACACCTCCTTCACGTCGATTCCCGGCGTAAGGATGTGTTCAAGGATAGCCGCCGTAAACGTGCCGTTTTCCCCGGCGCCGTCCTCGGCGACATCCCCTGGTGAGGTTGCGTAGGCGATAAGTGATCCACGCGGCGCCGGCAGGACGGCCAGACCGCGGCTCGCAGACCGGCTGGTTGAGAATGGATTGTCTCGGCACGCGTCGAGGATAACCATGTTGAAGGGAGTTTCAGCCGCCTTCATGTACTCGAGCACAAAGTCGGCATTAAGCGTCTTGAAGCGGAGCTCCGTCTCGCTTCGCACGTCGGCGTCTACCGGCACGAGGTAGTTAATGCCCTCGGACTGTAGGCCGTGGCCCGCGTAGTAAAAGAGGCCCACGTCGGCGTCCGAAAGTGCCGTGCTGAAATCGCGAACCGCCTCTTCCATACCCCGCAGGTCCGCGTTGACTACCAGAATAACGGTAAAGCCCGCTCTCCGCAGGACCGCCGCCATATCTTGGGCGTCGTTCTCGGGATTTCTGAGGCTGGGGAGGGTGTTGTAGTCGGCATTCCCCACCACCAGGGCTACTCTTTTTTCCGTCGCCGAGGCGAAGGCCGTGAGAATCAAAAACAGTGCGAAAAACACGGCCGCGCGTAAGCGGGCTTGTCGTTTCATGGGGATTCTCCTACGAAAAACGCCTCCCGACCGGGATATGCGAGTCTCTTTTTTGCTAATTCGGGAGAAAAAAGGGCGTAGATCACGGTGCCGCACGAATACGGCTCCTCTTGTGAGCGACCGCACCGCACGGACACTGCCGCCTCTTTTTTTGTCGTTGTTTCTATCCGTGCCCGTAACTCCACGGGCCCGGGCTCGATTGGCGCGGTTCGCTTGTACTCTACGGACAGGGCCTTTGTTACACCGGCGGTTCCGAGCTTTACAAAGAGTGTCCAGCTTGCGATCTCGTCCATGAGCGTGGCTTGGACGCCGCCGTGGAGCACGCCGGAAAAGCCGCTGAACTCCGCCCGAGGGTGCCAAAAACTAACCAGCTCATCCCCGTCCTCGTAGAACTCCATCGCAAGGCCGTTTGTGTTGTGAGGAGCACAGCCAAAACAGTCGTAGCCGGGGGTGTCCCGGAAGGGGTTGTGGATTTTTGTCACTGCGTGATGCCGACCCAGGAAAGGATCTCTTTGATCTTGAACCTCCGCCCCGTCATAAGGATGCCCACGGCAAATACCCGAGAGGCCACCAAGGCGACGACCACGGTGGTAGCGATGATCAGTGTGATGGACAGAATGATTTGACCTGTGCCGGGTGAGCCGATCACGATGCGAAGAAGCATAACAATCGGCGCCGTAAAGGGGAAAATCGAAAGTCCGACGGCGAGGCTCGAGTCCGGGTTGAAAATAAAACTCGATATCATCACGAGTGGTATAACCAGGAGCATGATAAGCGGCCAGGCCAGTTGTCCGAGGTGCTGTTCGTCCTCCGCCCCCGAACCCAGTAAGGCGTAGGCGGACGAGTATAAAAAAAACGCCAGGACAAAAAAGATCACAAGAAATCCCATGTTCGCCGCGTTGAGACCGGAAGGCGGTGTGAACCCGACCGCCGGACCGATGAGGTAGGCCATAAGCAAACCGAGGCCTATCCAAAGACCATACTGGAGAAGGCCCGCAAGTCCCTTGCCTAAGATCTTGCCGAACATCAGCTCGCTTGGGTGAACTGACGAAAGCATGATCTCGACCGTTTTCGACGTTTTTTCGATAACCACCGAGCGACCGATCATCTGGCCGTATAGCAGCACGGTCATGTACAACAACATCACAAAGGTCATGGCGACCGCGAATACGGAGAAAAAGTCTTGGCCTCCCATGCCCCCTTCCGTGAGTGGCGCCGTGACCACCTGCGGTTGCCGCGTAAGGCTTTGAATGCGCTGTGGATCGAGGCCGGCGTTTGCTAAGCGACGCGCTACCAGCACTCGACCAACCGCGTCGGAAAGGATTTGGATCGTGCTAAAGTCCTGGCCGCTGTCGGTAACATAACGGACCTCACCAGATCCCGCATCGGCGGGGACCCGTAGTACTCCACGAAAGTCGCCTTTCTGCGCGGCATCCAGAGCCGGCTGCATGGTCGGGTACCGCTGTGGATTGACCGGTGTGCCGGCCAGTGCGGATGAAACCTGTTGATAGAGCTCGGCGTCTTCGGTGACAACCGCAACCGATACGGAAGAGCTCCCGCCCCCGGAGCCTGCAAGCAAGGTAGGTAACACGGAAATCGCAAAGATCAAAAACGGCCCGATGATCGTTATTACGATAAACGCCTTGTTGGCGGCGGTCATACGGAACTCCTGCCGCAGGACCGCCAAGACCTTTGAGCCCCGGATCATGCTCTCACCTCCATTTCACTTGCTGCGTCGGCACCGGCTTTGAACTCCGGTTCAGGATCGGCGGCATCCGACGCCTCCGGCACACCGCCAACGAGCCTAACAAAAATCGTGTGGAGCGACGGCGTGGAGACCTGAAATCGCTGCACGGCTACCTTGCCGACGATGGAGGCGAGCAATTCGTCGGCGGAGTGTCCGTCCTTGAGTGTTACGTCTACATAGCGCGGAAACTCGTTAATAGCCTCAACGCAGGGGATATTGCGCATAAACGAGCCGTCGCCCGAGAACTCGACGGCAACGCTTCGATTACCGTACCGACCCTTGATTTCCTCGAGGGGACCGGAGACGACCTCTTTGCCTTTATTTATCAGCAGGATCGAGTCGCATATGCGTTCGGCCTGCTCCATGATGTGAGTACTAAAAAGGATTGTCTTTCCTCGTCGGCCGAGATCCATAATCGCTTCGCGAAGCTGGTCTACGCTCACAGGGTCTAGGCCCGAGAACGGCTCGTCGAAGAAAAACAGGTCCGGCTCATGGGCAACCGACGCAATAAACTGAGCCTTCTGCGACATGCCCTTGGAAAGCTCTTCGATCTTTTTGTCCTTCCACTCGAGGAGTGAAAAGCGCTTCAGCCATGGATCGATTTTTTTGTCCGCGTCGCGGCGGTTGACCCCTTTGAGTTCCAGCAAGTAGGTCAGCATTTCGCCGAGTTTTACCTTGCGATACAGCCCGCGTTCCTCGGGCAGGTACCCGACGCGGTTTTTGTGGCCTTCTCCCATCCGCTCGCCGTCGAAGAGGATCTCGCCGGCGTCCGGTGTGAGAATGTTCATGATCATGCGGATTGTGGTGCTTTTGCCCGCCCCGTTTGGTCCTATAAGACCAAAAACGCGACCCTCCTGCGCTTTGAAGGAGAGGTCGCGTACCGCCTGGGTGTTTCCGTAGCTTTTGGAAATGTTTCGCACTTCTACCAAGGGTTACCTCCCATGATGCCGGTGCTATTCTAACAAAGCGGACTAATCGCTGTCTGCCTCTTCTTCCTCGTCTTCGGAACCATCGTCCTCCAACAGTCCGTGCTCGGCAAGCACCTCGTCGGGGATTCCGCCGGGGTACAGGTACTCGAGGTAGGCCATGGCGTCGTTTGGCTCGTCGCCCCGGACAGCCTTTTTTCTGGCTTTTTCCTCTTTCTTTTTTTTCTTGTCGAGCTCTCGTCGACGCTTGGCGCCTTTGTAGGATCTGCTTGGCATATACTACCTCCCTAGCTGATTTGGGCTGAAGCGACTATGACCCCGCCCAGTGGTTTGCTGGGAGGGGTTTTTGTGTCGGCTCAGGTTGATGGCGGCGGGCCGCCTGCGGAGGTAGTTAGAAGCGCTGGGTGCGTCTTGGACGATCTTCGCGAGGTCGGGCTTCGTTGACCTTTAGAGCACGGCCTTCAAACTCCTGCCCATCGAGTTCCTTTGCGGCGTTAAGAGCGGCTTCGTCGTCAGCCATTTCCACAAATCCGAACCCTCTGGACCGTCCCGTGTCCCTATCTGTCACAACGTGACATGAAACAACTTCTCCGTATTGCTCAAACAACGGACGGAGTGTTTCATCCACGGTCCGATAATTGAGATTCCCCACATACAGTCTTGCAGCCACTACTACATCCTTCCCACCGGGCCTAGTTGCCACGTGTGGTTTCTAAGAAAAAAAATCGACGTGACCCAAATCAACCGATTTGGCCCACGACGCGGAACTATCGCACAAAAATGAGTGAATTGCAAGCGATAAGCTCGCGGAGAAGTGCCGGCGTCGCTGACTCTGATGCCGGTGCCTTTGACAGCCGTCTTATCCGCGTCTACGGTTGGCTTGTGCCCAAGAACAACGGTGTACACCTCGGGATCGCCTTGCCGGCGGCGCCTAGCCGCCGGAGCGCAGCGTGGCCGTTCGCTCGGCGCCGTATTGTGGCAACCGGTTTTGTCGGGTTCGAACCGTGAGAGTCTCGCCCGGCGTGGCGGTTGCGGCGGCCGTTGTTGCAACGTCGTTTTCGGCCATCCTGACGCGCCTATCGAACGCGCCTTCACTGGTTATCGCCTTTTACCGCATGGCGATGGTCACGTTGATGACGGCGCCGCTGTTGTTTGTTGGGCGTTTGCGAGGCCCCGTCGAGGTCAACAACACGGCGCGTGATCAGAGGACGCGGGGGGACGGTGGCCCTCTCGACAGGCGCAGTCTGTTTCTTTGTGTCCTGTCCGGTCTTTTCCTCGCCGCCCATTTCGGCACCTGGATCAGCTCGCTTGCCTACACCTCCGTGGCCGCCTCCACGGTCTTGGTAACCACCCACCCCGTACTTGTTGCCGTGTCTTCCGCATTGATTCTAAAGGAGCACATCCGTCGCCGCTCCTTTTTCTTTATGGTAGGCGCCGTTGCGGCAGCCTTTGCACTTGCCATATCCGGAGGGTCCGTTGAAGGCAGCGTGCTTGGCAATGGACTCGCCCTCGCGGGCTCGGCGAGTTTTGCAGGCTACGTGATCATCGGTCGCTACGTAAGGCGAAAACTCGCGGCCGTTACCTATACGTTTGCCGTGTACCTTGTCGCGGCGGTTAGCCTTGCCGTTGTCGTGGGCATCGCCGGGCTGTCGTTTGGTCCGTATCCCGCACGTGAGTTTTTGCTCTTTGCAGCGCTCGCATTTGTGTGCACGCTCCTGGGCCATAGCATCTTTAGCTGGGCCCTTCGCCACGTAAAAGCCGGCATCGTTTCGACCAGCATTCTTGGGGAACCGGTGATTGCCACTGTTTTGGCTCTTATCGTTTTTGACGAAGTCCCGTCGCTTGTGACGGTCGTGGCGGGCGCGGTGATATTGACGTGTATCTACGCCTTTGTACGAACGGAGTCAAGGACCGGCGCCTGAGCGCAGTCGAGGGATCAGTGGTTTTTGGACCATTCTGCTCGGTGTTTGTTCAGGCGGTACATTGGCATACTACCGCCATGGCCACGTACGATGTTGTTGTTGTTGGTGCCGGGATCTCCGGACTTGTGTGTGCGAACTTTTTGGCTCGCGACGGCAAGCGCGTTCTGGTTCTGGAGCAGAACCACCAAGCCGGCGGGAACATGTCCGGTTTTCGGCGCCGGGGGTACTACTTTGATGGAGGCGATCAGTCTTTCGAGAGCCTCGGAATTGTCTTTCCAATACTCCGGGAGCTCGGCCTCTACGATCCCAAAGATTGGATTAAGGCGGACTTCCGCATGGTTTCGG
This sequence comes from uncultured Spirochaetales bacterium, assembly GCA_964519835.1. Classification (GTDB taxonomy): domain Bacteria; phylum Spirochaetota; class Spirochaetia; order DSM-27196; family CAZFLD01; genus CAZFLD01. Next base: position 20,471 of record CAZFLD010000038.1, on the reverse strand, counting down.
AGGACTTCGATTTTACCATCGATTCCGTCGAGACGGTTGAAACGGCGCTGTCGGCCGCGTTTCCCAATGAAACGGGCATCAAGGACGTCTTCCGGGAAGTCAAGGAGGTGTCAACGTTCCTGGCCGCGAACTACAAGCCGGATTCCTTTCCGCTCCTGGACCGCTATTCATTAGCGCGACTCATGTCATACACAAACATGCTTACGCGCCTGCGGCGCTGGACAACCTTTGGTTACCGAGAAAAGGTGCTGTCCGTGATCAAGGACGACGCATTACGACATTGGTTCACGCAGATCGGTTACTTTCGTATGCCGTATCTGTTTTTCGCCGGCTTCTGGCACATTTGGGCGTATGACTACTGGTATCCAAAAGGCGGCATGCAGGCCTTCCACAATCGGCTTGCGGCGAGTCTCGAGGAGGCGGGGGGGACGATCCTGTACAACCGGCTGGTCACCGGTTTCACGCTGTCCGGTCGGCGCGCCGACGCGGTGGTTCTATCAGACGGAACGGAAATCGAGGCTCGGCAGTTTGTCTATGCCGGCGACTACAAAAAGCTTGTGGACTCGATTCTCGGCCCGGAGTTATTCAACGCACGGTATGTCGAGCGCATCAGATACACACGGCTCACCGAGGAGATCGTTACCGTCTACTTGGGTGTTAACCGCGATCCCGAATCCGTCGACGGCATGCTCCGCTCCCATCATCCGTTTTTCTTTCCCAACTACGACGTGATCTTCCCGGACAGGGCATCGCCCCGGGACGTTCATCAAAACATGTGGGTTGCACTCAATCACTTTAGCGCCGAGAGTCCCGCGGCGCCCCCCGGGAAGACCACGCTGACGCTACAGACATACAGCGCCTACGATTGGGAAGACTACTGGCATAACGGAAAGGCCGGACTGCCTCGTACTCCGGAGTACGAAGAGTTCAAGCGGGAGGTCGGCTACCAGCTGGTAGATACCGCGGAGCGTCTTGTGCCGGGACTTCGTGGGGACATCGATTACATGGATGTGGGTACCCCGCTTTCGCTCGAGCGGTTTACACAAAACTCTCGCGGCTCGACCGGCGGCTGGTGCTACGACGAACAAGTCTCGCCGGTTTGGCGGTTGCCAACCCTCAACCGCATCAAGACGCCCGTGGCAAACATCCGCGCCTCGGGTCATTACGCGCTCTGGCCGGGGGGCGTGATATCGGCGGCCCTGTGCGGCCGTATCGTTGCCAATCTGGTTGCGGGCCGGCGTGCGCTTTCGCCGCTCGCCACCGCGTTGTAGGACGCGCTTTGGATAGCTTGTCCGCACGCCGGTGCTGCCGTGGATTAGGCAGGTGTTACGCCGGCGACAGGTAGGCCTCGATGGTGACTTCCTCCCGGTCATCGGGCGTTTTTTGGATCGAGCCGAAACGCGTGGCCACCTCGTCTACAAACCGAGGCATCACCTGTTTGTGAACCTCCAACGGTGTCCGGGCCGCTACGGAAAAGCTCCTCGATTCAAGGCCGGCAATAAGGTCCGCGAGCGGCAGGGATCGCGGCGCCTCGAATGTAAGTTTCTCCCAGACCACGACGCCACCGAGGCCTATCACGTAAGCCGGGTATTCGGAAAATTCCTGTATTCCGACGTTTTTGACCTCTATGTGTTGCGCCACCATCTCGCGATAACGATCAAGAAGCTCACTCGCCAGTTCCAGGCGCGTGACCATGGACAGAATTGGGTGGCGGCCCTTGAGCACGCGAAACAGCTCGCGGACGGCCTGCCGCCAGTCCGAGATTAGATGCAGCACGTGGGTGAAGGTCACCATATCGAACACCTCGGGCGGAAAGGGAAGGTCGGTAACGTCGGCGTCTTGCACCTCGATTGAGAGCTCCGGCGCTTCCTCGGCCAGCTTGGCGCGGAGGACCGCCATCATACGCGGCGAGATGTCGACGCCGGTTATGTGGTAGCCCCGGCGCGCCATTGGAATAGCGATGCGGCCGGTTCCGATTCCCGGCTCGAAAACACGCCCGTACGTTTCCGGTGGGAACTGTTTTTGAACGGCATCCAGGGCTCGGGTGAGTAGTTCGGGGGAAACGGCGCGTGTGCGGTCGTAGTGCTCGACCGCGACGTTATCAAAGCTGTACGACATCGGACCACAAAGAATATGCCGTTTTGCGAGTGCGGGCAAGTTCTGCTTTCGCGGCGGCTCGTGGGCATCAAACACTCAAGAGCCTGTTGCCCACATAAGGGCGAGGTTCCGGAGCAGCTACCCGCACTGGTGGCCGAAGAACTCCGTTTGCGGGCCGGCTCCCGGACAAGACTGTCGAGCTCCTTCGCGGTTTCTTCTGAGGCGGCCGTTGCGTGACCGCGCGTGCCGCCCTCGCTTGACCGCCCGTATTTGATACGATAGCGTGCAGTCATCGGCCCAGGGCCGTGTAAATCCGAGTCATGAAGATATTTGTCACCGGGGGCTCCGGTTTTTTCGGCATCAACCTGATCCGTTTGCTTCTCGCACAACCACGTGTAGAGCAAATCGTCTCTCTCGACCTCGCGCCGTTTGATTATCCCGAGGCGCAAACTAAGGGCAATCGCCTTAGAACGATTATTGGAGACATTCGGGATGAGTCGCGGATAAAAGAGCACATGCGTGGCTGCGACCATGTCGTGCACGCTGCGGCCGCCCTTCCACTCTACTCACCACAAGACATCTACAGTACCGACGTGGCAGGCACAACGGCGGTGCTCCGGGCGGCCCGGGAAAACACCGTGACGCGTATGGTTCACGTATCCTCGACCGCCGTGTATGGCATCCCCGACCACCACCCGATCCGCGAGGAAGATCCCAAACGAGGTGTCGGCCCCTACGGTCGGGCGAAGGTAAAGGCTGAAAGCCTATGCCAAGAGGCACGTGCCGACGGCATGGTGGTTCCTATCGTCCGACCAAAGTCGTTTATCGGCCCCGAGCGTCTCGGCGTGTTTGCCCTCTTCTACGACTGGGCCGCCACGGGCCACGGATTTCCGATACTTGGCGACGGGAGCAATCGGTACCAGCTCCTCGACGTGGAGGATCTAGCCCAAGCAGTTTGGGTTCTCCTAACCGCGCCCGCGGAACAGGCCAACGACACGTTTAACGTCGGCGCGGCCCACTTTTCAACTATGCGTCGCGACTTTCAGGCGGTTTTGGACGCGGCCGGATTTGGCAAGCGAATTGTCCCCATTCCCGCCGGACCCGCCGTTCTTGCCCTTCGTGCTTTCGAGGCACTGGGTGTGTCACCCCTTTACCAGTGGGTTTATGAAACGGCCGGAAAAGACTCGTTTGTGGCCGTGGAAAAGATAGAGTCGGCCGTAGGCTTTGTCCCGCGCTATTCCAACCAAGACGCACTTCTGAGGAACTTCCGGTGGTATTGCAAAAACCGCCGCCGCTTTGCCAAAGCGTCCGGCGTAAGTCACCGCGTTCCCTGGAAGCAAGGGATCCTTCGTGCCGCGAAGGTGCTGTTTTGAGACACCTCGCCGCTCCGCTAGAGCTTCTGCGAGTCCGGCAGTGGATCAAGAACCTCTTTGTGGCGGCGCCGCTCCTCTTTGCCCTCGAGCTGACCAATCCGGACAGCCTCTTAAAGGCCGTGGCGGCTGTTTTTGCCTTTTGCCTCGGCGCGTCCGCCGTCTACATCGTAAACGACATAGCGGACCGCAAAACCGATGCGGAACATCCAAAAAAGAAAAACCGGCCAATGGCCCGGGGCGCCATGTCCCCGGCCGCCGCCGTGGTGGAAGCGGTGGTGCTGCTGGCAGGAGCCGCGCTTGTTGCCCTTTATGTCAACACCGAGTTTGGCCTTGTCCTTGGAGTCTACGTGATTATCAACGTGGCATACACGGCCTTCCTCAAGCGCCTGGTTCTTATAGACGTGCTCGTAATTGCCGTCGGCTTTGTGCTACGAGTTGAGGGAGGCTCCGCGGCGATCGGAGTGGCGTCGTCGCGATGGATCATCCTAAGCACGCTGTTTTTAGCCTTGTTCTTAGGCCTCGGGAAGCGCCGCGGTGAAATCGCCGGCCTTGGCACCAAGGAGATGGGGAGGCCGGGCCTGCGTCTCTACACCAAAGGCGGTCTCGACGCGCTCTTGGTTTCGACGGTTGCCTTGACGGTCATCGCATACGCCCTGTACACGGTCGCGCCGGAGACCGTCGCACGCCTCGGCACGAACTACCTGTTGTACACGGTGCCGATTGTGGTCTACGGGCTCTTTCGTTACTACCTGCTTATCGTTTCAAATGGTTCTTTCGCCGATCCCACGGACGTTGTGACCAAAGACATCGGCGTTATCGTCTGTGTGCTGTTGTGGGCGGTCGCGGTGGTACTGCTGATCTACCTTCCTCGCCTGGTGCAGATCTAGGACGCCTATGGAGCCCCAACCCGCGGAGCGCAGGGACGGACCATCGAGCGATCGGAAGCGTCGGGGAATATCGTTGGTGTTTTTGTATGCGGTCTTCGCAGCTATCGCCATCGCGGTGAACCTCGGCACGCAGCGGCTTGTTGTCCTTTTGTGGGAGTGGATTGCTCCGCAGTTGGGGCTGCCGATCGCGTGGGAGTTTGTCCTCGCGCTCTTGGCGGGGACCGGCACCGGCTTGCTTGTAAAATACGCTCTGGACAAGCGCCTTATCTTTGCCTTTGTGACACGATCGGCTCGTCACAATATCAAAACCTTTATCCTGTACTCCTTAATGGGAGTTGCCACGACGGTTATCTTTTGGGGCTTTGAGTTTGCGTTTGAGAACCTGGTTGCGTTCTCGGGCTCCCGCTACGTTGGTGGTTTTGTGGGTCTTGTAATCGGCTACACCAGCAAGTACCTGTTGGACCGTCGCTTTGTCTTTCGCGCCTCGGATTGATAGCAGGCTCGCTTCTCCGCTTGATAGCGGCCGCGTGCCACCGTAGACTTATCAGGGACAAAAAACACAGCTACGGAGGGTGCAGACATGACCACGTTTTTCCTGTTTGGTGAGTACTCCCACGACGCACTGACCGGCATAGATGCCAAAAGAACAAAACGCGCCGAAGAGATCATCGGCGGCTTTGCCGGGAAACTACTCTCCGTGCATGCCCTCCTGGGCAAACCCGATATCGTGATGATCGTGGAGCTGCCGGGCGTTCCGGAAGCAATGCAGGCCTCCATTATGCTTACAAAGGCCACGGGGATTGCCTTTGAAAGCAAGGCTTCGGTTCCGGTAGCGACCTTTGATCGCCTGGCGGGAGAAGCCCTTTCGTAGTCGGAGGGGCCGGATGGCCAAGCTTGGTGCACCGGCCGGCCTCGGGTTGTACAGCGTGTGGCTTTGAAAGTAGGATAGGCCGACTTTATGAGACGCCGTATCCTCTTTTCCTGGCTGTTAATTGTTGCCGCTGTGTTTCTGGTGGGCTGTGACGCCGCTCGGTCGTTGACTGAGCAGTCTACGACTCTGCTCCATTACGCGGCGGATGAAGGTGATTCCGAGTTGGTTGTCGCTCTCCTTGCGGCCGGGGCCGAGCTGGAGGTCCGTGACGGCGGTGGGCTAACGCCGATTGCGGTTGCGGCTGAGGCGGGACGGGGCGAGGTTGTGCTCCAGCTTCTCGAGGCGGGCGCCGACCATCGTGTGGAGATTTCGGGGAGCCGTTCCTTGCTGCACTGGGCTGCCGAGCGTGGCCTTGTAAGCGTCATTGAGGCCCTCCTTGCCGGCGACCGCGCGTATCTTTCCACGTACGAGGAATCGTCCGCCGACACTTCCGGGGACACTTCCGGGGACACTTCCGGCGTAATGGAGGGCCGGCCGCTTTTAGAGTCCGTGGACGACGACGGGTACACACCCGTGGATCGTGCCGCGCAGTACGAGAAGCGGGACGCGGTCTTATATCTCGTAAACGCCGGGGCTCCGGTCAATCGCGTGTGGCCGCGCAAGCTAAGTCTGGGCGGAGTGCTGCTTGATTAGGCAGTTCCCCGAGGGGTTTATCGGCTACGGACTTCGGGCCTTGGTGAAGGCCCTGCCGCTTGGAATACCCGCAGCGGTATTTGCCGCAAAGCGTGTTTCACGAAAGGCGGACGCGGCGGCCCGGTCGGCGGGCCGTTTTCTGCATAGGGCCTGGATTCCGGGTCGTGTACGGGCGGCCGGTGCGTATCTGGCTCTGCGGCGGGCAGGAGTCTCGCGGGGCCACGATGTGCTTGTTTCGTGGCAGCCCATCTTTTGGGTGCTTGCGAAAATAGCGGCGCTTGTTTTTGGCGCCATCTTTTTGCTTCGATTTGTGGAACCGCTCGGCCAGGTGTTTGACAAAGTCGTCGGCTTTTTCCAGCTCGATCAGATCTACAATTTCGAGCTGCCTACGATCGACACGTATAATCGTGTAGCTCGTTTGCTCATCTTGGCGGTCATTGGCCTATACGGCGGCTACCTGTTGGTCCTTCAGCTACAAGCGCTCTTCTCTACCGTTATCTTTGATCGGACGGGCAGGTGCTTCTACTATCTCGAAAGCTACCTGGTGTATCGGCGTGTGCACACTATCCCCTCCGGCTCGGTCGAATCGATAACACTTCGTCAGACGATTCTGTCGCGCCTGTTTACGATAGGGGGCCTTCTGGTCACCACGGCCTCCGGGGAGCGGCTTTTGATCCGTAACGTGTGGAATGCGGCCGCCTTTGTCGCGGCGGTTGCGAAGAGAGCGTAATCGCCGTGGACACGGCCCATCTCTCCGGAGTGCCCAACAATCGTCGTTTTACGATAACGGTCTTTGTCTTCGGCGCCGTACTCTCCGTTCTCTACGGGCTGTACTTGTTCCAAAACGTGCAGATTTTTGCCGACTACGACCAGATGGTCTACCTAAACAACGTAAAACACGCGCTCAATGGTGCAACCCTCTACAACCCTCATCATATCCACTTCGAGGAGCTTGGGAGAGAGTTTCATCTCTTTGTGACACGCAACTTTGGCGATGCCGGCTTTACCGATCTCAGCTTCAACCTCCGTTTGCGGTCCGGATTTGCCGCCGTTTTGGGTTTCTTTTTTGCGTATTTGTTTGGTGCCTATGTAACCAAGAGTGTAATCCTGGGTGCGGCAGGAGCCCTTGCAGTGGGGTTTAGTCACGGCTACGTTCACTATGCCACCAAGGTGGATACGCCCATATTTCCGGCGGCCGCCTTTATCCTGATTCTGGCGGCGTTTGTGCTTGTACACCAAACGCGGCGTCTGGTGATTCCTGCGGCGTTCTTGCTTGGTGTGGCGTTTTTTGTGGGCGTGGTTATGCACCAATACATTGCAATTGCCTGTGTCGTAACCGGGCTTGTGATGTTTGTTCCCGATCTGGACGCGATTGCTCTGCCGCTGCGTCCGTTTGCAAAGACCCACCGGGTCAAGTTCGGCGGGGCGCGTCGCGCGGACGGCATAGGTCCCCCGCGAGGCAGGGAGCAGCCGCGCCTGTATCGACGGTACGGAATAAGAGTTGCGGCGACCTTGGTGGCGGGGGCGGTCGGCATTGCAATGATCGTCGGTGCCTACCTCTGGGTGGGCAAGGGCATCTACAACCTGCGTTGGGAAGGGGAGGAAAACACCGGCGAGTCAGTCGGCCTCTATCGCTACGGTACCTTCCAGCAATGGCTTTTCTCTTATGCTACCACGGATTCCTGGGGCTACGGCCTGGAGTACTTTCATGCGTGGCGGACGGCGCGTGGCTTTACGGACGCGTTTGTGACCCAGTACGAACCCCACCTGAAGTACAACCAGAACCGCAACTTCGAGTACGACCTAAACGAGCCGCTCAAGGCGGGCGCCGTGCCCTACAACTTGGTGGCTTTTTTGACCATCGGTTCTATCGCACTATCGATATTGCTCTTTCCCTTTTTGCTGGCACGGTATGGACGTACATTCCTTCTCCTTTTGATAATGCTTATCCCGTACTTTGTGTTTTTTACCTACTGGGAACCCTTTTACTTTGAATTCTGGCTCGTGCCCGTGATCAACATGATCCTTCTCGGGCTTATCATTGTTAATTACATCGGTGAAGTGTTGGCAACAGGCTTTGTTCGGCTAACACAAGCCGGACCGCTTTCCAGAATCCGGCCCTCGCGTGCCGACAGACCGGCCGGTATCGCCGGTTTCCTTGGCAAGCTCCCCGCCATCTTGGCTTTTTGTGTGTTCACGGGCGTGCTCGCCACCCACAACATCGCGGAGAACGTCATCCCGTACTCTCGCGAAGAGCAGCGGGAGGGCACCGGCTCCTGGACCGAGGAACGGGTTCGAGAGATGTACAGCGAGGGCGTCTATCGGCGGCCTCTTTCCTCCCGCTGGGACTTCCTAGACGAGTAATGGCCGGACCGGTCCCGGGTAGGGCGGCCTGCAATGGGTAGGTGTCATTGTTGCTGGCCGGCCGGCCGCCGGCGCGACCGTATGAGCAGGTACACGTTTTCCACGGTTTGCGCCAGTGCGAGCGACGCGGCGGCCACAATGACTCCTTCGAGTGGAAACAATAGCGGTACCACAAGCACCAGGGCCAGCAGCATAACCGTATAGATGCTGACACTCTGAGCAAGAACAACAGTCTTGTTGCGGTGAACAAAAAGACCGCGCATCCAAGACTTCTGGGTCACCAGAATGGGCACAGCGGTTAGAATCAAAAGGGGTATCCGTGTGTACGGAACCAAAGACGATTCTAGTCCTGCAACACCGCGGAACCAGAGATCCCCAAAAGGCGTGACGCCGGCCATCAGCAGGAAAACGCCGAGAACGGGACCCAGCATGTAGGTGAATCGCCGCAGCTTCTCCTCGAATCCTCGCTCGAGGAGTGCTATAACCGCCTCCTGATACGACAGGGCGATGGAGTTGAACAGGAACATAAAGCCGTTGATAACGGGCCAGGTTGCCAAGCTCTCCAACGGCGCGACGCCCCGTGCCATTCCAAAGGTGAGGAGTGGATTTGCCGCCAGGAAGATGACGGATGTGGACGCCAGTGGAACGTAGAAGCGCAGAAATCGGCGCACGCCCAAAACCTCGCCGGATGCCGGTGTCTCGGGTAGACCTTCCCGAATGGCCTTTCTCGAAAAAAAGTATGACGAGACCGCCCCGACAAGTGTCCCGAGTATAAGGCTCGCCGCGGCAAGCTCCGCTCCCGGCAGAATCCGGCCTGCAAATCCGATGAACAAAAACGTCATCGTGGCCACAAGGCGCAACGCCATCGTGACCGTTACGATTTGTGTCTTGCCCAATCGAATAAGGATACCTTGCCACAGTCGCCGGTACCCAACAAAGGCCGCAAAGGGCGCCATGACCACAAAGGAAGCTCGGCTCCGCTCGATCACGTCCGCAGGTACGCCGAGAAGCCCGCTCATAACAACATCGTATAGTGGAGTGAGTCCGAGGAGGAGGTGGATCCCGGTGAGTCCCGCCGCCATCACGTGCATTGCCTTGAGCAGGCTGCGATAGTCACGACGGCTCTTTGTGAGCGCCGTGGCCGCGGAAAGCATCTGCAGGACCGGACTCTCGACCACAAGAGCCAACGCAAATGTCACCCCAAAGGCGGCAAGGTTTATGGATGCGTTGGGCAACCGCGCGACTATTGCCGTAAGCGCCGGCTGCTCGATCCCCATCATGAGCCACATCAAGGCGAGGGGAAACCAGAATACAAAAATAAAGCGGTAAGAAGCCCGCCCAGAGAGTCCGGAAGGTGTGCTCACAGAGCCTATATCATCCTCATGGTTCCCTTGAAGTACCCGATATCAAGAGCCATCACCATTGCTCCCTGCTTTTTGTCCAAATCACCGGTAACGTCCTCGATCCGACGCACCACATCCTCCAGGTGCTCCTCGGGAACCATCACAAAAATCGTCTTGCTCTTGTGTTTGTTCTCGCGCATAAAGCCGATGAAATCGGCGAACAACGGTACGTTTGAGATGTACTGCCCCATTCCGGCGCCGTCGAGAATTGTCGCGCCCTCTATGCCTTCCTCGATAAACACCTCGAGTATCCGGTACATAAAATCCTCGTCGTAGAGCACAACGATAAGGAGCTTTATTGCCCGTTGTTCTTTGGACTCGGAAGGTGCCGTGTCGGAATTCCTCAGAAAGGCTTCGTAGAGCGCCGTAACCGAGCGGCTTTGGATAAGCTCGCGCTTGACGTTGGTGTGGCCGATCGCCCGTGAAACAAAGGCAAGGATCTTTAGGTGGTCGTTGACTCCGGACGGCGGGCCCAAGATGACAAAAAAGATACGAACCTTCTTTTTATCGAGCGCCCCGAACTCGACCCCTTTGGGGGACACGGCCATAAACAACAAAAAATCGCTCATTCCCTCGATCCGTGCGTGGGGAATAGCGATCTCATTGCCAAACCCGGTGGAGCCCTGTGCCTCCCGTTCGGCCAAAGCGGTGTAGATCTTGTTGGCCGTGACGCCTGCGGTGCTCTCGCTCTTCACGGCCAATTCGGCCAGCTCCCGAACGACATCGTCTTTGTTTTTTGCCTCGAGCTCGACGGAGCAGCTCCGTTTATCGAGAATTTGATAGATGTCCATTACGCCTCCATCTCGTTGCCGCGGATGATGGCCTGCTTTGATAACGGCGGTCCGATAAGCTCGTTCACAAACACGCTAAACAACACGATGTTGATCATTGTTTCGACGATTCGCTTGGCGTCGGCCGAGAGGCCCGCGATCATCGGCGAGGCCTGAATCAAAAGGACCAGACCAATTGCCACGCCGGCTTGCGGGAGCATACATATCCCCAGATTGTTCCGGATCCGCGGCGCAACCTTGCTGAGCCGAGCCCCGAGAAACACACCGCCGTATTTGCCGATTGCCCGAGAGATGATATACACGAGGCCCAGCAGCAGCACGCCGTTTTGAACGATCATGGCCGGCCGAAGCTCGGTGCCCGCAATGACAAAAAACAGCGCGTACACCGGCGGCGCAAACGGCTCGAGTCCCCTGAATATCCGATGGTTGTCCGGGGAGAGGTTGATCACAATCGCGCCCACGGCCATGTTTGCAAGGAGTGGCGAGAGGTGTGCCACAATGGCGATTGCGGTTGAGAGGAACAAGAACCCGAGCGTGAGAATCATGACCTCGCGAACGTTTCGTCGCCGCCGTGTGGTGATGTGGATCAGCACCCCGACCACTACGCCGATTACAAGCGATAGACCTACCTCAGCAAATGCGTGAAGTATAAGCTGTCCGCCATGCACCGCCTCGGTTCCGAGTAGGCCCGAGGCAACCGCAAAGGTTACACCAAACAGCACAACCGCACCTGCATCGTCGAGGGCAACAACCCCGTAGAGGTAGTCGACAAAAAGCCCCTGCGCCCTGAGGCTTTGTACAATCGCCACGGTGGCTGCCGGCGCGGTGGCCGACGCGATGGCGCCCATAAGAAGCGCAAAAGGAAGTGGCATCCGAAACAGGGCAAGAGCCACCGTGACCACAACAAAAGTGGCGAAGATCTGCACGAGCGCTATGATCACTATTCCCTTTCCCAGGCGCCTGAGCTTCACGGCGTAAAACTCGCCACCAATCGTCATGGCGATGAGTCCGAGCGCGATTTCCGTGACCAGTTTCAGGCCCTCCCCCATATGGCGAGGAATGATGCCCGTGACCGAGTCGCCCATGATAATGCCGGCGACGATAAAGCCCGTGATCTCCGGGAGCTTGATCGTGTTGGCGAGTTTCCCCAGGGCGTAGCCGATGACAAGCAGTATGCCCAAGGCAAAAAGAGGATGATGATTCAAAAGGTCTCGTAGCTCGAGAATTGCTTCGATCATTGGGTGTCTCTCTGTGGTGTGCCGCTTAGCCTGCGGCTGCCCGGTAAGGGCAACTCCAGCGCCAAATATAGCTAAGCCGAGCCGTTTGTGACAGCGCTTCCGTCGGACGATCCGGAGCCGGGTGACGCCCATTGTTTTGGCCGCTCGGCAAGCAAGTCCGATGTTGACCGCGATCGCCGGGCGCACCAGGACAATCACGGAGGACGCCGCCGCCGTGTCCATATTGCCGCCTGCCGTTCGCTCACCGTCCGTTTGCTCAGATTCCATTGGCCCCATCAGCCCCTTCAGCCCCTTCATATTGACGGTAGCAGCGCGCGAACGTACCTTCAAGCCGTGCACCCGGACCTGGCCCGCTTGGCTGATTATTTGCGCGAAGACGCAACGGCCATACTGACAGGGGCGGGGATTAGCACGGAGTCGGGCATACCTGATTACCGTGGCCCCACCGGCACGCTCCGGAACAGCCTTCCCATCCGATATCAAGACTTTGTAAAAAACACGCAGACCCGCCGGCGCTATTGGGCGCGGAGCGCGGTTGGCTATCCACGGCTCAAAAGCGCTCGCCCGAATGCGGGACACCGTGCCGTTGCGCGGATGCCTGATCTGGTACCCATCAGCGGCCTTATCACACAAAACGTCGACGGTCTTCACCAGGTGGCAGGCACCACCGATCTCGTGGAGCTCCACGGCAACCTAAGAGAAGTCGTGTGCTTATCATGTGGGGCGATCGAGTCTCGCGACGGGTTTCAGGAACGACTGCATGCGCTCAATCGATCGTGGAGCGGCTGGGATGCGGATAGCTGGGAGGAGGCTCCCGACGGCGACGCCCGGCTGCCGGATTCGGCTGCACAGGCCTTTGTGGTTCCCGATTGTCGTGTCTGTGGCGGCCCGGAAAAACCTAACGTGGTGTTTTTCGGGGAAAGTGTGCCCAAGCATCGCGTCGAGGCGGCGTTTGCCATGGTAAAGACCGCGGGCAACCTCCTCGTGCTCGGGTCATCGCTGTACGTCTTCTCGGGTTTTCGTTTTGCGCGGGCCGCCCACCAGGCAGGATCACGCATAGCAATAATCAACGACGGGAAAACGCGCGCCGACGACCTGGCCGACATAAAAATCCCGACCACGTTGGGAGCTACTTTGGAGGAATTGGCACGAGAACTACAAACGGTGTAATAAGTACCGCGGGAGGCTGACGATGAGGATTCGATGCACGGTGTTTCTCAGTGTGGAGCTCTCGGCGCAGGCCGAAGGACTCGAAAGCGCCGTGGAGTTTTTTAAGGTCGAGGAGACCGATCAAACCCTTTTTTTGCCGGGCTGACGCTTGGGGTACTTCTCTTTGTAGCGCGCCAGCGACTTGGCGATAATCGCAACCGCTTGGTCCCGGTCGACGATGGTTTTGACTGATGTGCTTGAGTGCTCTAAGGCCTTGTAGACCTCAAAAAAGTGGGAGATCTCAGTAAGGATGTGTTGCGGAAGGGTCGATATGTTGCGATAGCCCGAGAAGACCGGATCGTGAAAGGGGATTGCGATGATCTTTTCATCGACCTCGTCGTTGTCTACCATTTTCACCACGCCGATCGGATAGCAGTCGACGATGGCCAAGGGATCGAGGACCTCTGAGCACAACACCAGTACATCGAGGGGATCGTTGTCGTCGGCCCACGTCAGCGGTATAAAGCCGTAGTTGGAAGGGTAGTGGGTGGAGGTAAAAAGAATACGATCGAGCTTGATGAGGCCGGTGTCCTTGTCGAGCTCGTACTTCTTTTTGCTGCCCTTTGGGATTTCGATAACGGCGATAAATTTCTCCGGAGCGATCCGGTCTGCCGCAATGTCATGCCACGGGTTCATGGAAAGGTGATAGCACCCGCGCTCCGCGGCGTCAAGACAAAGAGACCGGTCTGAGCGCGTGGCGACTCGATCGCTACCACTGCCGCGCGAAGTAGCCGAGACGTCTTTCACCCGGAATCGACACCAGTCCGTACGTGACTCCCGATTGCCAGGGATTGTCGCCGGTGTCTGTAAGGCCGGCAAAGAGCACGCGGCTGCCCGGGGGCAGCGGACGGTCTCCCGTGTTGTCTCTGCTGCGGATCCGTGGCAGCCGAGGATCAGGGCTCTCGTCGATCGGGCGCACCTCTTCCACCGCGCCCGCGGCAACCGTACCCACGATTTGCTCGTAGTCCTCGGTTGAGGGCTTGAGCCACAACTCCATTCGATAGGCGCCGCTCTCCCGGGCCTGATAATAGATGTACACGTCCGATGCGGCATCCGGTAGCTCCGCTGGAAAGTGTCTCAAGGCGACATTTTGCGGATAGCCTGCCTGGTCCAGGACCTCTTGGTACTGCTCGTTGTCGATGCCGCCGGACCGGCCGGCCAAGACGATGCCGACGACGATTCCCGCCACAACAAGGGCGCCGCTGAGAGTAAATAGAATTCGAGACCGTTGCGTCATGGCCACACAGCCTACACAATGCATTCGTCACTGAAAAGCAGAACACGCGAAAAGGAAAAAAACCGGCGATACCCTCTGCACGAGTGGAGGTGTGGCTTGGTATAGTAAAAGAGGACCCTGACATGGCTGACAAGTCTCGAGAGTTTTTCGATCCAAAAAAACGCCGCTACCCAGAGAATCTCTCCGGACACTTCTTGATCTCCGAGCTCGAGCTCGCGGACCCCAATTTTGTGAAAACGGTGGTCTTAATAATCACCCATGACGAACACGGCGCTTTTGGCCTGGTCGTGAACCGGCGAGCGGAGGCAACACTTGGTGATATTGTTCCCGAGTTTGCCGACAGGCCTGCGGCCGCCGTCCCGGTGTTTGTGGGGGGGCCGGTCGAACAGCAGTACATCTTTTTGCTCCACGGTGGGCTCGGGGGAGAAAGTGAGGGAGCGCACCAGGTCGCGGCGGGGGTCGTGTTCGAGCCGTCGTTCGACGCCGTGGCCCCGCACCTCATGGACGCATGGACCGCTCTTGACGACGGCATTGACGTGCCGGTTCATCTGTATGCGGGCTATTCAGGATGGGGGCCCGGGCAGCTCGAGGGTGAGCTGGAGCATGGCGCCTGGTTGGTGATCCCGGCGCGGAAGGACCTTGTGTTTCACGCCGACCCCGAAGCAGCGTGGACGGAAGCCTTTGGCTCTCTCGGCGAGCTCTACCGAATTGCAGCTGAAACCGGCTATCGCCCTTCGCTCAACTAGAGTTCGGCCGGCTCGTCTGCGTCGGTGCTCAGCGTCCCTGTCCTATCGTCCGATTCCGGCGGTATAATTCGAGGTCATGGACCAAAAAACACATCAGTCGGATCACTCTGAATACTCGCCTCCCCAGGGCAGCACAACCGAGCACGCGTGGTCGCTCGCCGATTCGTTCCGCTACAGGGCGGTTGCTGAGTGGATGTTGCTTCGCGAGAAAGAAAAACCCGTCGCGGAGATCTTTCACGTCGCGTATCTCCGGGAGGAGGCCGCCGGAGATCGGCCTCTTACTTTTGTGTTCAACGGCGGGCCCGGAGCGGCAAGCGCCTACCTCCACGTCGGTGCGGTTGGCCCCCGGCGGGTCGCTTTCGGCGCCGACGGGACCGCCGGTCCGCCGCCGGTCCGCATCGTAGACAACGCCGAGAGCTGGCTACCGTTCACCGACCTGGTGTTTGTCGATCCCGTCGGGACCGGCTTCAGCCGCGCGGTGCGCAATGAGGAGGGCGGGGGCCACGCCGGCTCGGGCGACGCAGCCGGAGGCGGGGGTGCAGGAGCCGCCGGCACTTCCGGGGCCGCCGGCGGGAGCGGCGCTTCAGCCGAGGACGACAAAGAGAAGGAGTTTTTTGGTCTAAACCGCGATCTGAAGGCGTTGGGCGAGTTTATGCAGAAGTTTCTCTCAAAGCATCAGCGCTGGGAGTCGCCGGTGTTTGTTGCCGGCGAAAGCTACGGAGGGTTCCGCGCGGCAAAGCTCACAAAGCTGTTGCAGGAGGGGTACGGCATTGGATTAAACGGCGCCGTGCTTATCTCGCCGGCGCTGGAGTTTTCGCTTCTCGATTCTTCCGATTACGACGTGCTCCCGTGGGTCGACCTTTTCCCATCTCTGGCCGCCGCCGCGGCATTCCACAAAAAAGGCCGCTGGTCCGACGGAACCTTCTCCCTGGAGGCGGTATTAAGCGACGCCGAACACTTTGCAGCGTCGACACTGCCGGCGGCATTGATCCGTGGCGGAGATCCCGACGGCGTGCTCGGCGAAGCGGCCTCTCGTCTGGGATTGCCCACCGAGCTTGTCGCCAAGCTGAGCGGCCGCGTCTCCGCAAGGCGATTTGTCCGTGAGCTTCTTAGCGACGAAGGTCTGGTGTGCGGTCTGTATGACGCCACCGTCACGGCGCGAGACCCCTATCCGGACCGGGAGCGCTACGAAGGACCCGACCCCACGTTGTACGGCATCGAGCGGGTGTTCGCCTCCGGCATCAACAGTCACCTGCGCGGCAATCTTGGTATCCAAACCGATCGCGACTACCATCTCTTGAGCATGGACGTAAACCGCTCGTGGAAAATCGATTTTGATCGCCATGCCTTAGAGAGCCAGGTCGGCGCAACCGATGACCTACGCTACGGAATGAGCCTAAACCCCCACTTGAACGTACGCATTTCCCACGGCATTTACGATCTTATCACGCCGTACTACTCCTCAAACCGGCTCGCCCGCTTAATGCGCATGCAGAAAGCGGGGCGAATCACGGGGGCGACGGGAGCGACGGTCCACACCGGCAAGCTCAGCTTGAAACACTACGGCGGTGGCCACATGTTCTACGCTTGGGAGGACTCGCGGCGGGCCTTTCGGGACGACATCGCGGGATTCTACACAAACGCTCTTGCCGACGGCGACGCGACAGGGAGCGGCGGTCGGCCAACGGCAGGTGGCCCGTCAACCTTCTCGGGCGGGGGCTCGTCGGGCGGTGGCTTGTCGCCGGCGGGCGCACCTCCCAAAGGAGTGTAGGCCGGTATCGCAAAAATCCAGCGTCGTACGTACCGATTTCTTGTGGTCGACATCGCGATGGTCGTACTCCTCATCGCGAACCTCCTGTGGATTATATTCGACTGGCTCTTTGAGGTGCAGGCCGTTCAAAACGGTCTTGCGCAAATCCTTCCGGAGTTTGCCGAGACCTATGCGCGGGAGATCCACCCAAATTTCTTTTTTATAGACCTCGCTTTTGTTGTGGTGTTTTTGGCCGATTTTGTCGTTGGATGGATTCTGGCGGCCGTGCGTCATACCCACCACCGGTGGTACTTCTTTCCGTTTCTGCACTGGTATGACTTGCTCGGCTGTGTTCCTGTAGGCGGTTTTCGATTTCTCAGGCTTCTCCGCCTCGTAACAATCCTCTATCGATTGAACAAATCCGGCGCCATCGACCTATCGCGCACCGGATTTGCCAAACTCCTTCGAAAGTATTACTCGGTTGCCGTTGAGGAGGTGACTGATCGGGTTGTGATTCGAATCCTTACGGACGTGCAGGAGGAGGTTCGCCACGGCGGCCCTGTTGTCGAGCGTATTGTTGACGATGTTGTTCGCCCCGCACAGGCGCAGATCGTCGAATGGCTCTCTCACCGCGTCCGTATCGCGGCGGGCTCCGCGTACCGTCGGTACCGACCGGAAATCGACTCGTACATCCATCGGCGAGTCGACACCGCCGTGCGGTCGAACACGGCGTTGGGACGGCTGTCTCGCTTGCCGATGATCGGAGGCACAATTCGCGACACGGCCCGCCGCGCCATGGAGGAGCTTGTTCGCGACGTAGTGCATGGGGTGTTGCAGGACCTGGTCTCCGAGAACAACAAACGACTCATCGACGAAACGGCCGACGTGCTCTTCGACGCCTTGGTCGCGCCTGAAGAGGACGCGGAGCTCAATCGCATCGTGACAAAAACGGCGGACCAAGTCATCGAGGTTGTAAAGCGGCAAGTGGCGGTGCAGCAGTGGAAGCTCCAGGACGACGCGGCGGACGAGATGGAGCTTCGCCGGATGCTGCGCGACGAGTTGGCCAAGGACGACGAGCCGGCCAAGGACGACGAACCGGCCAAGGACGACGAACCGGCCAAGGACGACGAACCGAGCCGTTGACAGACACAAAAGCGCGGCCTATTCTCCAGCCGATGTCGACGCTTCCCAAGGGCTTTTATCGAAACACGATTCTGATCGGCCTCGGCTTCTTCACGATGGGTCTTATGGATCCGCTCTACGACACCTACGTGCCGATCTTCCTCGACGACTTTATAGACTCCCGGTTTTTGATCGGCTTGGTCATGACCCTGGACAATGTACTTGCTCTCTTTTTGATTCCCTTGGTCGCCACGTTGTCCGACAAGACCAGAACGCCGATAGGGCGACGTATGCCGTACATTCTTGTAACCGTTCCGCTGTCCGGCATCTTTTTTGCGTTGATCCCCTTTGGAGCCCTACCGACCGGTACGCTCGCAGCTCTGGTTGCGCTTATCTTTTTTCTTAACATGGCAAAGCAGGCCGCGCGCGGACCTGTCGTTGCTCTTATGCCGGACACCGTGCCCGGAGAGTTTCGGAGCGAGGCAAACGGCGTTATCAACACTATGGGAGCGATTGCCGCGATAGTCGGGACGGTGGCGTTGGCACCGCTTATGGACGTGGACATCCAGTTGCCGATTATTGGCTCTTCCGCCAGGCGCCTGCCCTTTTTGCTGGCAGGGTTGCTGGTGATCCTGGCTACCGTCCTTCTCTTTTTGTTTGTCAAGGAACGGCACGCGGCCAAGACCGACGAGACGCGCGAGAAGCTCTCGAAGTCTCTGTCGATGGTGTTCGGAGGACAAGACAAAAGCGCCATGCTGATTTTGCTCGGTATTTTCTTCTGGTTTCTGGCATATCAGGGGCTTTTGCCGTTTGTCGGAATCTATAGCCGCGACGTTCTTGGAGTTTCTGAAGGGTTAGCGGGGCTTTCCGCGGGCGCCGTTGCGATTTCTTATGGAATCTTCGCGATCCCGTCGGGCATTCTCGCTCATCGAATCGGCCGCAAGCGTCTTATCCGTATTTGCCTGGCGGGCGTGTCGGTTGTCCTCGTTGCGATTTTTTTCCACGAGCCGATCACGGCGGCCCTCGGGCTCGGCGCGATTGCCGCTTGGATCGCCTTTTTGGTGTTGCTTTTTGTGTTCGGGGCCATGTGGGGCTCGGTTATTACCAACTCCTTTCCGATGCTCTGGCAGATGGCCCACTTTGGTAACATCGGGATCTACACCGGCCTCTACTATTTCTTTTCGCAGGGGGCCGCCATCATTTCGCCACCGATCTCCGGCGGCGTCATCGACCTGTTTACACCGGCGCTGGGTCCGATCGGCGGACTACGGATGATTTTTGTTTTTGCGTTTGTGTGCTTCCTCGCTGCGTTTTTCGTGATGGGCGGTGTCAAAGGCGGAGAGGCCGACGCCTAACGTCCGGCGGCTAACCACCTCTACGGCGTGATGTCGGCTCATTCAGCACCGGTGTAAACAGATCGATCCGTGTGATCGCTGTCTTCTTCGGTTGTCAAAAATATCACAATCGGTAGCGCCTTTATTCTCGGGGAAGAAAAAACGGCCCTCGTAACGGCCCGGCCACGCCGTCAGTCATCAGGAGTCTCCGTTGGTCCCAGCCTCAAGCAGATGCTCGATGGGGCACGTGAAAAACACCTTGCGCAACAGGCATCCACGCCGGCGAACACCGCGTCCGAGGGCGGGGCCGCTATACAGCCTTCACTTCAACCCGCAGGTCGAGATCCTTCTCGATGGTGTGCAGCAGCGTGGAGAGGTTCTGAGTCGTCGGATTACCTCGACTGCTGAGCATCCGATGGAGACCCTTCTCGTCGAAGCCGGTCTGCTCAGATAGCGTCTTGAACGATATGGGAGCATGAACCAGATTGCGCAGGATGGAGAGCGTAGTTTCTCTATCACCTTCGACGAATGCGGAAATAGCTTTCGAAAACAGCGCGGCAGTGAACTCCCGGTCGGCTCTCAAACGCTCAATAACGGTCTCTCGATATTCTCTAGTCAATGCCATGTTTTCACCTCGTCTTCTTCCGTTCTTTGTACGTCGTCCACCTGTCTATGGCGTTCCTGATATCCCGAGATTGGCCATGTTTCGTCCCGCCACCGAGGAGCAGGGCTATCCGACCTTCGTCGATCCCGTACTACACTCGATAGGCAGGTACAATATCAATGTGCAATTCTCGAACGCCCTTGCCAACCGATTTCGAGTCTTCGAAGTTGCCGAACTCCGTTCGTCGAACATATCTATCGATCCGTGCGGCGGGCGCGGCGTCCAAGCCGGAGAACCACTCAGCGAAGCAGGACTTCTCGTCTCCCAAGTACTCAACCAGGCTGAATTGCAGCGTATATGGTAACTAATATCATACCATCGAGAGAATCAACAGCATTCTCGCAATGCTTGCCGACAGCCTGCAGCACACAGGATCCAGCAACCGGTCCTGCCTTTTCGCTCCAACCGACTTCTGATCGCCACGTTCAGCTATACGTGCCCAGTGGGTCACAGTGGGGGCATACCGCCGGACCGGGGGGGCGGCCCGGTGGCCTTGATACTGCGCGAAGAGATTGTGTTGTAAGCGCATAAGATGCCCTGAACTGGCATTTGATGATTACATAATATACTTCTCGGAAGGGATATTTCTACTGCGAATGATGCTTGATTGCGTCGCTAATTGCAGTCAGAATATAGTAAATGAGAGCTGGCTTGAGCGCGAAGGAACGAAGAATACTCGACCAAATCGTCGC
>CAZFLD010000037.1:13261-38545 GCA_964519835.1 uncultured Spirochaetales bacterium | reverse complement strand
TATCATTCTACCTATGAGCGTCCACGTCGATGGAGTTACCAAACTCACCTACTCCGACTATATTCACTTGCCCGATGACGGCAGGCGCCACGAAATCATCGACGGAGTGCACTGCGTGTCGCCTTCACCCACCAACCCCCACCAGGCAATCTCCCGCCATATCCAGTTTGCCTTGTACCAACAGATCGAGCTCACCGGCATAGGGTACGTCATCAACGCGCCGATGGATCTCGAGCTGAGTCCCGTGGACGTTGTGCAACCGGACCTCATTGTGGTCCTCGCGGAAAAGAGAAGTGTGATCATTCCGAGCCGCGTGCGCGGGGTGCCGGATCTCTTGATCGAGATCCTTTCCCCCTCGACATTGGACCGGGACCAAGATTTGAAGCTCTCCCTCTACGAGCAAAGCGGCGTCGGGGAGTACTGGATTGTGGACGGCGAGGATCGGCGCGTGGATCAATACGTGCTCTCCGAAGGCCGCTACGGATCACATACATCGCATGTTGAGTCGATCTCATTTGCCGGCGCTGAGGTAGACTTGGCGGCCGTCTGGGCGCGCCTGTAGTCGGCAGGGCACTTCGGGCGGCGAGCCCGTAGGAAGCGTTGCACCGGTTGTGTGGTGCCCGCCCCCGCTGTAGACTGCCACAATGATCGGCGACGCGCTTCTTCGTGGCACGCACATCTACTTAGATGCTCTCGAACGAAAGGACATGGAGGAGCTCGGAGGGTGCTGGCGGAGCCTCGAGCTGACCCAATACCTCATGCAAGACGCGGTCTTCCCCCAAACCGCTGAAGATGAGATGGAGTGGTTCGAGCACATGCGCAAGGACAAAGCCCGTTACGTCTTTGCCGTCAGGTTACGGACCGACGGAGCAGCAATCGGCACGTGCAGTCTTTTTGACATCAACTGGCGCATTCGCAAGTGCGTATTTGGCATTGCAATCGGCTATCCCAAGCACCACGGAAAAGGCTACGGCACGGAGGCCCTGCGCCTCATACTCCGCTATGCTTTTCTGGAGCTCGGCCTCAATCGCGTCCAGCTCCACGTGTACGAATTCAACACGCGAGCCATCCGCTCCTACGAGAAAGCCGGCTTCAGGCAGGAAGGGGTGCTCCGACAAGCGGTGTACCGAGAGGGCCGGTACTGGGACGAAATTGTCATGGCAATTCTCCGGACGGAGTGGGAGAACGACCTCGACCCAGGTTCCGGTGACACCGCCGCGGCTAAGACTCGGAACGTTTGAAACGTTGTTCGTGAGGGTCGAGGAAACCCAGCTCCTCTTTTTCCGTCTCGAGCTCATCGGTCGGAGCGCTTTGGAGCGTACCGTCGAGGCCGAGGTAGCGCATGTCATCGTCACGTGCACCGGTAGCACCGAGGACCCATAGATCGGCGGCATGGCGCCTGAGCTTGGTAACGATGTCGGCGGCGGAGGCCGCGTGGTCCCGCTCGCGTTGTACCTGCCCGGCGCCGACAAACTCCCTCCCCTCGGTGCGGCCGCCTTGTCGCCGAGTCCGGGATCCGGGCCCACCAAAGAATTAATCACGTGTCCCTTGACTTTTGTTAATTTACCGTTAATATCTGTTCTAGAGAGTACCGAAAAATTAATTTTCGGTATCACTACAGGGGGCCCGGCCGCAGCTCCTGTGGTGGGCGCCCGCCCGAGACAAGGCACCATTGAGCCAAACGTGGGATGACAAGCGCAAGATGAAGCACAGGTTAAGCGCGGAAGACGTCCAGGCACTCCTCGAGGCACCGGACCGTGAGTCTAGAGTGGGACTGCGCAATGTGGTGATTATGCTTTGTATGGTGCTGGCGGGCCTCAAGGTTGGTGAGATCGTGGGCAAAGAAGGGGACCCAGACGCCACGGAGGGCGGCCTGAGACTGTCGGACGTCGACTTCCACAAGGGCACTCTACGCGTGGTCGGCAAAAAAGGTGCGCGCGTGCTCGAGGTTCCGCTTCAGCTCCAGCAGTTCCTCAGGGCGTGGCTGGATATCCGGCCCAGGCAAACGGCGGGCACGGGCGGCAGGGACGATTCCGGGACGGCGGGCGGCAAAGCGGCGGAAGGCGAGGCAGTACGACGCACGGGCGGCAGGAACCCGGCGAGCGAGTTGGTGTTTACAACGATAAAGGGGACAAAAATCCAGAACCGGTACGTTCGCCGCATGCTTCACGACTACGGCCGTGCCGCCGGGCTCGGCGTCGATGTGAAGCCTTCCCTCTTGCGGGACGTCTATGCCCGGCGAGTGCTCAAAGAAACCGGCGATCTGCGCGAGCTTGCGGCACGATTGGGGCACCAACACCTGGCAAGCTCCCTTCGGTATTTGGAAGGGGACGAAGAGTAAAAGATGATAGCATTAACAAAAGAGACGGCATCCATACCCTATAACCTTGATAGGAGTTCCGGTGGATGGCTCGCAATGACACTTCCCCGCCTTCGTGAGCGGGTAGCAGAGTTGGGCTGGAAGTTCTCCAGGTTTGGCGAAAGTACACACGCCGACCTCAGATTGATCGATAGCTTTGACTGGCGACTGTGCCGAAGTGGCGAAGCGTTTGTCGTGGTCGATGCGGCCGACGGGCTCTCCGCTGAAGGGCTTGCCGTGAATACCCGGCGCAAACCTGAGAACACGGGCGAGTTGCCCGCAGCGCGCCGGTTCCCGCCGCCTGTTCCGGCAGATAGCGAGGCGATCGCGACGCTAAGCAGCCGGTTTCCTGACGTAGAAAAGCGGAGGGCAGGACGGCGACTACTGGTCTTGGGATCGATCACGGTAAAAGAAAGTCGACATCGGATCGTGGACAAAAACGCAAAGACGCTCGCGGTCGTGAAGGGGCTAACACCGTCCGGCCGGGGTGAACGATCGTACTTTTGTGTTTTTCCACTCCGCGGATTCTCGAAGGCCCTTCGGCCACTGATCGCGGCGTTGGGACAAGACTCCGATTCGGCTAAAACGTTTGTTGATCGCTTGGCGCGGTCGGCCCGACGGAATCTGTTTGACTACGGGGGCAAGCCGACAATACCGCTCACACCGGAAATGACCTCGGCGGAAGCATACACACGAGTAATTTCCTACCTATTCGACGTGATCCGGGTAAACGTCGTTGGGATGCTGGATCAGACTGATGACGAGTTTCTCCACGACTTCCGTGTTGCGCTTAGGCGGCTCAGGACCGTCGTCTCCTCCCTTGAGGTCGATTTACCGCAGGGTGATGCCGACGCGCTCCGCCGTCTGTGGGATGCCACGGGCGAGGCGCGAGACTTGGACGTCTTCCTGGCACAACAGTACAACTTGAGGAATAACGCGTCCGCACCGGTAGAGCGGGAGCTTTTGGAGCTATTCTCGCGCCTCGAGGATCTTCGCTCCGACGCGTACGCGCGATTGGGCCTCCTTGTTTCCCACACGTCGCTGTCGAATCTCGAGGAGGCGCTTCTTTTCGCAAGGCCGGCGGACGCCGAGCTGCCCATCGGGGGGCGCGTCGAAAAGCTTATCCGCCGGCGGGACAAGAAGTTCGAGAAGGCGGTAGAGCGCCTCGTCGCTTTGGCGGCCGGTGGCTCCGGTGCCGGCTCATCACCGCGTGGCACTCCGGTGGAGCCGCCCCAGGATACCAACACCGCCTTGGACAAGCTCCTGCACGCCGCGCGAATCCGCGCAAAAAAGGCTCGCTACGTACGCGAGGTGTTCTCGGGACTACCCGCCCCGACCCATGGAAAACGGGGCGGCGAGGTCAAACGACTGCGTAAACTCCAGGACGCCCTCGGGGCGTACAACGACCTGGTAACGGAAGAATCACACATGCACGATCTGCTCACCGGTCGAGATCGCTTTGGAACCGTCCGCGCCGCCATCGGCTACCTCTTGGCACACATCGAACGGGAAAAGGCCCGCGCACGGCAGGCGGTCATCTCTCGGCTGGAACAGAAGCCGTCGACCGGCTAGAGCCACGTGGTGCCAAATGATAAGGGGGACTCAATGAAAAAGCTGGCGTTTGCTCACCTAAAAGGTGGCGTCGGAAAAACCACCGCCGCGGTAAACATCGCGGCCCTTGCGGCTGAGGCCTCGCTCTCTACGCTGCTCGTGGACATGGATCCACAGGCGGCGGCGAGCTACCTCCTGCGCCTCGGCTCCGGCGAGGGCGCACAGGCCAAAAAGCTCGTGTCCCCGAAGAAATCACTCCGGGATTTTATCCTGGCGACCGAGTACCAAGGCTTTGATGTGCTGCCGGCCACGCTATCGTTTCGGAAGCTGCCTCAGCTTCTGTCCGACGAGAAGGGTGGGAAAGATCGCGTCGACTCGATGCTCGAGACGGTAGGCAAAGGCTACGACCTGGTGGTCGTGGATGCCCCGGCCGGTCTCAACTTCGAAGTAGAGTCAATCCTCCGTGGCGCGAACCTCATCGTCGTGCCGCTTGTCCCGAGTCCGCTGGCTCGACGCTCATTTGAGCTGTTCAGGGAGTTCGCGGGAAAACACAAGGCCGTCGCCCGGCTCCGCGGGTTTTTCTCCATGGTAAACGGCCGGCGGCGTGTCCATCAGGACACGCTCAAAGAGATGGAAGGTCGCTACCCCGAGATCTGGCCCATCGAGATTCCATACTCTGCGACGGTCGAGCGCATGACAACCGAGAGAGCGCCGATCATCTACGTGAAGGGCGGCCGACGGCCGGCGGACCAGTATCGAGTGCTGTGGCAACGGGTCTCGGCGGAGCTGGGATTCACGGCGTTCAAAACGGAAACCGGGGGGACGGCTGAGCCGCGCACGCAGGGCGCGGCCGGAAACGCGGCTGCCGATGCGCGCGGCGGCTCCCCGGGGCGTCGCCGCGCGGCGTTAGAACGGGCCGAATCCGATTAGCGCCGCGAAGGCCAAAAAGCCCATCGAAACCACCAACACAATGCCCTGAAGCCCGATGGTCCACCGCATCCACTTGGGATAGGTCACGACCGAGAATCCCAGGGCAATAATCAAAAGCGCGTTGGACGGGTACATCATGTTCGAAAAGCCGTCGCCGATGCCAAATGCAAAGACGGCGGTCTGCCGTGTAATCCCTACCAAGTCCGCCAGCGGCGTCAGGATCGGCATCATCAAAAAGGCCTTGGCGGACGCGGAGCCAACAAAAAAGTTCATTACCAGCGTAACGGCAAACACAAGAAAGGCGGCAACTAGCGGCGGTTGGCCGGCAATCAGGCCGCCGGCCCGATAGAGAATGGTGTCCATGATGCCGCCGGACTCCACGATATGCTTCACACTCATGGACATGAGGATCAGCAGAATACCAGGCGAAATGTTCAGGACACCACGGCCGAAGGTGGCGGCAATACGGCGCAGACTCATGCCCGACAGTGCTCCCGCTCCGACCCCGCCAATAAACAAAAGAAGCGCCATAAGCGGAAACGCGAGGTCGGAGAGCCCCGGCATCCTGCTTGTGACGAGTATAAAGAGTATGGCGATACCCATCGCTGCGCCGAACCAAATCAGTGCACGCCGCATGGCCGGGGTGAGTACACCCGGCGCACCTCTTGCCGCCTCGCCCGGCGGTGAGCCGGCGGGGCCGGCCAAGACGGTGGCGCCGGCCTCTTCGGCGCCGCCATATCGATCCCGCAGCGGCTTGTCTTCGTCGTACACCATCGACAGCTTCGGTCGACGGTCGATGCGCTTGGCATAGCTGCGGACAAAAAGCAGGACGGTCACGTAGATCGCCACAAAAAATATGATCCGCAGCAATGCACCGGAGAAGAGCGGAAGATCCGCGATGGTCTGTGCCACGCCGATCGTAAATGGGTTTGTAACCGCCGCGGAGAAACCAAACGCCAGCGGCAAGAGGCTCATGCCCAATCCCACCATCGAGTCCCACCCAAGCATGTGGGAGAGCGGAATCACAAACACAATCAGAGGCACCATCGCTTCGTAGATCCCCAGGACCGCGGCAAGAAACATAAAGACAAAGATGAGGATTGCCATAAGCACATAGCGACGCTTACCCAGGGCACGCGCGAGGGCACCGAGACCTGCCTGCAGAATGCCGCCTTGCTCGAGGATCGTGAACGCCCCGCCCACAAAGATCAAAAAGAGAATAATGGTGATGACTGCGACGTTGCCCTCCGCAAAAAGCACCTCGACCGGGGCGGTCGCCCATCGCCAAATCGGATAGTCGGGCGCCCGCACCTCTTGATACGAGCCGGGTACGACCACCTCGCGACCGTCTACGGTCACTCTGTCATAGGTTCCCGCCGTCACCGTGCGCGTGAGAACCCCCGAGACAATCATCAACGTGAGAATGATTCCAAAGGCAAGAAAAAACGCCCGCTTCCCTACCTTAATCGAATAAGAGCCCTTATCCACCAAGACACTCCTTCTCAAAGAGGATTTGATAAAATCGAACAAGCTTTAGGTACTCGTCGACGGAGATACGCTCATCGGTGCCGTGCACCATGGAGATATCCCGACTTGTCATACGTATGGGCGCGATGCGATAAACACCGCCCGCGAGGTGGGCAAAGTACTTGCTGTCGGTAGAACCGGTCACCAGGAAGGGCGCGGCTATGGCGTCGGGATGCACGGTGGCGAGCGCCTCGACCATGGTCTGATAGGTCGAGTGTTCCGTTGATGACTCCGGCACCGGCTCGGAGGCGCCACCCTCTTCGGCAACATCGATTGTCACGTGAAGTCGTCTGAGGAGCCGACGGTACCGCGCAAGCACGGTATTGATGCTCTCTCCCGGCAAGATCCGTACATTCACAACGGCGCGCGCCTGCTGCGGAAGCACGTTCGCCGCCTCGGACCCATGCGCACGAGTTACCGCCTGCGTCGTGCGGGCGATTGCCGCCGAGGCGGGTTTTTTGGTCAGTATCGAAAGGATTACACGACGAAAGAGTCGTGGATGTTTGTAGACAAAGCGAAGAGGGCCGGTCGCGTGGGGGGCGATGGCCCGAAAGAACTCCTCTATCGAACCGAGCATTCGAGTTTGGTGGGGATTGCGCTCCACGACGCGTACGGCTTCCGCCAAGAGGCCGACGGCGGTGCGGGGGGGTGGCATGGACGCGTGTCCCTCGTCTCCGAAGGCCGTGATCTCGATGTTGACAAAACCCTTCTCGGCCACGCCGATCAGGGCGATGGGCTTTGGGGGGTTGGCCAGCATGCCGACCGAGACAATGCCGCCTTCGTCAACAACCGCGTGGAATCGACGGCCCTCCTTGTCAAAGGCTGCCGCCGTCGTTGCCGCGCCGAGGGCGCCGGTGAGTTCCTCGTCTCCGCCAAACGCAAACACAAGGCCGCGCGAAAAAGCCGTGCCGGTTGCCGGGTCGGCGTTGGGTGACGCGGCCGCGGGGTGCCCCGGCTTGATCCCGGCCGCGAGCAAACGCTCCGCCGCCTCCAAGGCCGCGCACAGCGGGCCCTTGTCGTCGATCGCACCGCGGCCGTAGACTTCACCGTCGACAACTTCGCCGCCGAAGGGGTCTCGCGACCAGCCCTCCGGGGGAGCATCCACCACATCGTAGTGAGCTACCACCAAGAGCGGCCGCAGACTCGGGTTATTTCCGGAAATCTGGATAACAAGTCGGTAGGGTGGAGACGCGGTGACCCGCGCTTGCGCGGCGATAGTGGGAAACAAGTCCGGCAAGAGGGAAAACATGTCGTCGAATGCTTGGCGACAGTCGGGTTCATCGATTCGTGACGAAACGGTGCGGCAGCAAAGGAGCCTTCGGAATCTGTCGAGCGGAACTTGGTAATCCAAGCGTTTATTATTCGGCCTGTAAGCATTTTCGACAAGCATGGCGGGGTCCTACCAATGCGGATTTACCGCTTCACAAATCACAACGGCTGGACCAATATGCTCAGAGTGAGACAACTACCACGTCGTACGGCGTGTGCCGGCAAACTCGTTGCCGCACTGCTTTTGGCAAGCATCTTGTTCTGGGCATGCTCAACGTCATCACCAGTCGGGCAACCAAACGAGGGGGAGGCTCATTCGATTGTGCACCTGCAGGATCAACCCACCATCATAGTGACGTCGCCGGGAACCGGCGCCTTTCTGCGGACGCGACAGGCGGGACCGCCGGTCCAACGAGGCAACCCTGGAGCGGTTGCCGTCATCAACATCGATCCGTCGCAGCGGTATCAGGAGATCGACGGCTTTGGCTACACCCTTACCGGTGGCAGCGCGATGCTTCTCAATCAAATGGCCCCTGAGCATCGAGGTGAGATACTCCGGGAGCTTTTTGGAAACCAAGAGGGTTCTATGGGTGTGAGCTACCTGCGGATCAGCCTTGGCGCCTCGGACTTGGACCACGAGGTATTTAGCTACAACGACTTGCCACCTTCCCAAACCGACCCGGAATTGAGCCGGTTCTCGATTGATCCGGACCGCCGGCATCTGATTCCGATACTACGAGAAATCCTGTTGATCCAACCGCAGCTAAGGATCATGGCTTCGCCGTGGTCGGCCCCGACCTGGATGAAGACCAACGGCAGCACCGTCGGCGGTAGCCTAAGACCGGAATTCTACTCCGTGTATGCCGAGTACTTTGTCCGTTACGTGGACGCCATGCACAAAGAGGGTATCAGAATTGATGCCGTAACCGTTCAAAACGAACCCCTCCATCCCGGGAACAATCCAAGCATGACCATGAGTGCCGGGGAACAGGCGACCTTTGTTCGGGACCACCTTGGCCCTGCCTTCGCGAACGCCGGCATAGGCACCAAGATCATTATCTACGACCACAACGCAGACCGGGTCGACTACCCGCTCAGCGTGCTTGGCGACGAGCAGGCCGCCCAATACATCGACGGAACCGCCTTCCACCTCTACGGGGGAACAATCGACGCCCTTTCACGGCTACACGTCGCACATCCCGACAAAAACATCTATTTCACGGAGCAGTGGACCGGTGCCCCCGGGGACATGGTTCGTGATTTGCTATGGCACACGGAAAACGTGGTGGTTGGCGCTACCCGGAATTGGGCGCGTGTGGTCCTCCAGTGGAATCTTGCCGCGGACCCCAATCAAGACCCCCACACACTCGGTGGCTGCACCGAGTGCCTGGGCGCGCTTACCATCGACGGCGACGAGGTGACTCGCAACTCGCCCTACTACGTGATCGCCCACGCCTCAGCGCACGTTCCTCCGGGCTCGAGTCGAATCGCATCAACATTAGCCGAGGGCATTCCCAACGCGGCATTCTTAACACCGACCGGCGGCGTCGTGGCAATTGTGGCGAACACCGGACGCACTCCGGTGGATATCGACATGGAGATCGAAGGGCTCGGATACGCGTTGGTCCTACCCGGTCGCTCGGTTGCGACGGTTGTGTGGGGCGGAGAAGACGACGGGTAGGACAGCGGCCGGCCGGACTGTCAGGGATGTTTGGCGTTTTCTAACAGCCGCCGGCAATGGCGGTTCGTAGTAGCTCTATGCCGATGGCGTTTTCCACCTGCGTGCCGCTCCATACGTCCGGACGGGAAAAAATGCGATGCAGCAGGAATGCTGCCGCCCCTGAGGCAACGGCGTGCGTCGTGTCTACGTCGACAAGCACCTCACACTCAACCAGACTATCGTAGAGCCAGTTTGTCTGAATCTCCTGTCGCAGGATATCCGCCAATGGATCTGGATACTGCGCAAGGTCCCCAAAGATAATAACGCTTGTAATATTCAATACGTTTACCAAGAGCGCCAGGTTTTGCGATAACTCGGTGGCAAACTTCTTCCAGAGTCGTTTTGTCGGTCGCAGGTCACGCAGACGGTCGAGCGGAATATTGAACTGTGTGGGACTGTCGATTCGTTTGAAGACGCTTTGAAACTCGCCCGCTGAGAAGTTGTCCCCGTGCAGGACACTGTCTTTGATGACGATGCCCAAACCCACGGCCACCCCCACAATCTCAGAGTAGCCGTCGGCCGGCGCATGCCGCGTCGGTCGCAATTCGCCCAGAAGCGAGATAAAGTTCCTGTCTCGTTCGGGGCCCTTCTCGAGCATGGTTTTCCACGAACAGCAATTGGCGTCGTTCTCTACAACCACCGGGACACGGTGTCGCGCCTCGAGCGGGACCGCCAGCTGCATCGGACTTCGCACGCCAAGCGGGTTTGAAGAGCGTATGACGCCCTGGTACGGATCTACCAAACCCGACAGGCCGATACCAACTCCCAAAGCTCGCCGCCCCTGGCTGAGTAGCTTTGCCTTTACGGTTGTAATAGCCTCGTCTATTGCGTCCATCACGTCGGCCTCGGCGGGAATCGATTGGGGAGCAAAGGCTTCGACTCGACTTCCCTGGAGATCATGGGCAACGGCGAACCATCGATCCGTCTGGATCTCGATGCCGATAACCACCCCCAGATCGCCGTTTAGGTACAATCCCGTCGGTCGACGTCCCTTGGTCTTTGTCACGTCGGGAGTCTCGGCCAACACAAGGAGCCCTTCATCAAGAAAACTCCCTACGATTTTGGTCACTGCGGCCTTGCTCAGGCACAGTGACCGTGCAAGTCCTATGCGAGAAATGCCGGGACACAGCCACACCTCTCTGAGAATACGAGACTCATTGACGAGAATGCCGGTTGACATACGACTCTCCCCTACTCCGCCTCGAGGTTTGCATCTTGGTAGACGCGGACGTACTCTACTTCCATGGTGACCGGCCAGATTGCTTCGTCCACACCGTGGGCACCGCCCCAATTGCCACCAACGGCGATGTTTAGAAGCAGATGAAAGCGCCGATCAAAGGGCCACTCTCGGAAGGAGGGATCAACCAAATAGACATACGGAGAAAAGCGATAGTACTGCTCGCCGTCGACCAAAAAGAGTATCCGGTCCGGGTACCACTCGACGGCATACGTGTGAAACTCCTCGCTAACATCGGGCAATCGAATGGAGCCACCCTGCTGCGTGCCTTTTGTGTGGTTATAGCGATCGGTGTGGACCGTCCCGTGGACCACTCCGTGGTCGTAGCCGACGTGTTCCATGATGTCGATCTCCCCGGAGGCGGGCCAGTTGCCAAAATCCCAGTCCGTAGGCAACATCCAGATTGCCGGCCACGTGCCGACGCCCCGGGGTATTCTGGCCCGCACCTCGACACGGCCGTACAACCAGTCACCCCTGTCTCGGGATACCAGCCGCGTCGATGTATACTCCATCCCGTTACGTTCTTCGCGGCGGGCCTCGATTACCAACAGACCGTTCCGTACCCGGGCGTTGTCGCCTTTGGTGTAGTATTGAAGCTCGTTGTTTCCCCAACCGTGGCCACCCACGTCGTAGCCCCACCTCTCCGGATCCGGCGGGCCGTCGTAGTCAAACTCGTCGGCCCAAATCAAGACCCAATCCGGCTCCGCCGGCTCTTCCAAGTCGAGCGGCTCTTCCAAGTCGAGCGGCTCATCCCGTTCTTCCGGCTCTTCGCCGGGACTTGGTTGAGTGCTGCCCGCTCCGTCATCCGGCGACCTCTCATCCAATGCCGGCGGAGGTGCAAGGCTGCCGGCGGCGAAACCGCGAGGACCTCCGGCGTCTCCCGAGGCACACGAACCCACCAAAACTCCGATCGCCAACAGCGATACAATGTGCGCGATAGGCCTACTCTGCTTCATCTACTCCCCCGTAATTCCTGTCTGTTCTATGCCCCGAATAAATCTACGCTGCACAAATCCGTACAGAAGCATAAGCGGCGCAATTGCAATAAAGGTTGCCGCCATCTTGTATGCCTCGTTGATTCGGGCGCCGTCCGACATCTCCGGGAGCGAGCCCGCGATCCGCTCAAAGGCGCTGTCGAATACCCCGAGCTGGAGTGTCACAAGTTTGAGGGATGTGCGAACAAAGGTGCTTGTGATGTACGTTTCGTTCCAGTTCCAGACAACGCTAAATAGGAACACGGTAAAAAGCGTCGGCGCGGACAAGCGCAGAAAAACGTGAAAGAACACCTGCAAAGATGTGGCACCGTCAATTCGCGCAGCCTCGTCCAGGCTGCGCGGAATAAGCCTAAAAAAGTTGTAGAAGATGAGGATTAGGATCGCCGAATAGATGCCCTGTCCGCCGAGTGCCGTGAGAAGCTGCGGCCAAATGGTCCCGATCATTTTTAAGCCGGTTGTTTCCTGAACGCTTACAAAAAGCATAATGCGTGGAATGATTACCATAGGAACCGGCACGATAAACGACACAAGAACCATAAAAAACCAAAACCGCTTAAACTTGAGCTCGTAGCGCGCAAGAGCGAAGGCAGTTAATGCCGCGACGGTTGTTTGTGCCGAGGCCAGCGTAAACGTGAACCAAAACGAGTTGAATAGGGTCGGACCCAAGTCCAACACGTTGGCGGCTATTCGATAGCTACGGAGGGTGAGGTTCTGAGGAATCCAGTCGACCTCGGGATTGAGCAGATCCGCCTGGCTCATAAGCGACATCGAAACCATTTTCAAAAGTGGAAAGAGAAACACGTATGAAATGGCCACCAAAAACGCGACAAGCACAATACGCGTAACCAACCCGTCCCCGGAAAGCTCGCGGTGCAAGAGGCGAGAGCTGACTACACGAAAAGACCGATTGGACCGCTTCATGCCGTCTCCTCCCGACGACGCAACAATAGGAAAGCGATCCCAACAAGCAGGAGGAGCACGATGCTATAGAGCCACGACATGGTGCTTGCCATTCCAAGCCCCGTGGCCGTGTTGAACGAGGCATCTCGTATCATCTCGTAGACAGGATTAATCGGGAAAAGCCCTACCTGCACTATCGTAAAGACGGCAGCCGTCAAAGCAACGGGCCGGACCGTTGGAATTGTGATCTTCCAGAGTATCTGCCACCCGGTTGCGCCGTCTATCTTTGCGGCCTCCATAATGCTGGGATTGATTTTTTGAAGAATGTTGAGAAAGAGAATAATTGGGATTCCGGTGAACCAAAGAATCATGATAAAGTTTTCTAAGAGCAACTCAAGACCTTCTGCGAGCGGAAGACTAAATCCACGAATTATCCGGAATAACAGCAACTGCGTTAGGTCCGTCGCCATTTGTGTACTTCCAGAATCCATGAGTTGATGCATGACGGAACCGGAGAGAATGATCACCGGCAAGAAAAAAATCAGTCGAAAACCAAGCCGAAATGGCAATTTGCGATTGAGGATAAGCGCAAGGATAAAGGAAACAATAAGTATGACAAAAACGTAAACCAGCTCTATGAGGAAAAACTGAATTATTCCAGGAGAAAAATAAATGTTTCTTAGGAGCGCAGAGGTGTAATTCTCGAATCCCACCCAATCCAACTGCCAACCTTGTACGGTAAGTGCCACATCATTAAAACTGAGAAAGACCGTGTACAGCAACGGGAACACTGTAAAAAGTGCAAAACCGATAAGCCACGGTGCCAGAAACGCGTAGCCGGAGATATTGTGCTGTCGCTTTGTCATTGTCCGTTCCCACCCCTACGGTGAAATACCGCCGCATCCAGCGCGCCGACTCTCCGGCCGGCGTGGAAAAACGACCCCTCCGTATAGTTGATGAGTATTTCCACTCCATTGTCGTAGCTATTAAGGATCACACCGGGACGAAGTACCGACCGGCCAATCCATGACGCTCCGATAACCTCCCGCAGCGCCGCGTTTACCCGCTCGTACACACTCACAATCAGGTCCCGGTAGACTGAGTACTCGGTAGAGTAGTACTCCGCGGAGTTTGTCATAAGCAGGAGATGGGCGGACTGGGCGGTAAGCAGGAAGCTCGGATAGACGTTGTAGTCGATCATTCGCAGGACGTCGAGATCGCCGTAGAACGAGAAGTTGGAGTAGGGACCAAAAACCTCCATGGAGCCCTGGAGCACCATTTGCAACAACGGCACGGTATCGGTTTGAAGCAGGAATTGTGTGGAAAACAGAGGAGCGTCAAGGAATCGACTGGTCGTGCGCCAGAGGTACTGGTGCGGTGTTACCAGATTGATCTGCAACCCACGACGCTCGGTTTCAAGAGACTCCGCGTAAAGCTCGGCCACTTCCCGGACCGTCATCGCGGGTTGTTCGGAATAGTCGCTTATGAGGTTATAGCCGATGCCGTCGACGGTTATCGATGTGACGCCGTACTCCCGCATACTGTTCGCCTCGTTCTCCAGCCACTCCGCCACACGAATCGGGCGAGCAAAGTAAAACGTGTTGACCGGAGCGTTTGCCTGGAAGGTAATACGCTCGTTGTACCAGCCGGCGGCGCCGCGAGTCGCGTTGCCCCACTGAGAGACCTGGCCGTCCCCTATCATGGCGAAATCCCGCCCGAAGGATACATCAATGCCGCGGTCGGTGAGCTCTCCGATCACCTCTCGAAACTCCCACGGCCGACCCAACTGCGGCAAGAGTCTGACGGTGCCCGGTCGGGACAGGACCGTGCCCCCGCGAGCATACCCGAGCAGACCAACCGACAGCTCGGGGATCCCGGCACCCTCGAGGTCGTCCACGATATCCCTGACTTGCGCGATTGTTGTGGTTACTTCGTGTCCCATGCCGACGATGTTTTCGCGAATGTCCGCCATCAAGAAGTCGATGCGAAGGGGGATGTTGTCACGCCGGCGTTCGTTGGCGGCGCCTGTCCGGGGCGTGTGTACCGGCCGCGGTCCGACGGGGGGAAGAACACCCGCGCCGCGGAGGTAGTCCCGGTAGGCGAGGGCGATGCCGGCATAGTCCGCGGTCACACCCGGCGCCGGCGCCGCGGTGACGTCGGTGCTCTCAGCGCCGTCCGCCAGGAAGCGGTAGCGGAACTCCACATCGAAATGATTACGCTCTTCCAAAAGACGAAAGTATCCGTCGCCCTTTTGGTTGTACACCTGATAGTAGAGACGGTTGTACACAAAACGCGGATAGGCCCAGGTGTAGTAGGTGGTGTTCTCCTCGGGAAAGGCAACGATGTCCAGGTACTCCGCGCCACTTGTGGCAAAACCGGCAAAGGCGTTTTGGTCCCGGCCGTGTACAATGCCGAACAGAGGCATGTGGGCGTATTTGTGGGGGACCGAAAAATCGTCAAAAGTCCGAAAGAGAGCGGACTGGCTGAAATCCTCTCCGTATAGCGTCCCGACATACTCGGAGACATCGCTCGAGTTGTCCGCAAAACGGACCAGGGCGCCGGAGCCGTCCGGAACAACCACATAGCCCGGTATGAGCTCCCGCGGTCGAGATATCTCCCAGTCCTCGTCGGCGGGGTCCCACCACAGTTGTCGCCCGCCGCTCGCCCCAAGAAAGGGCATCAACCCGATGGAGCTCAGTCGCTCAACTCCCTGGCCACGCAGCTCGGAATCCGGGATCCGCAGAACCAAGGTGTCGTCTTCCAAGCGTATATCGACGCGGACCTGCAAGTCGATTTCTTCGAAGTCAACGGAGAGGCGGGCGCGGAACGGACTTGCCGACAGCACATCAAGCCGCGTGACTACATCTCTTCGGGCGGAGCTGCCGAGGCGGCTAATATTGTTGGCGCGATCATAGTACTCCACAAAAACGACGGAGTTGGCGATTCCCGTAAACGTGGTGTTGAGCCGCTCCTCTACGGGAGGCAACAAAAGCGGATCGGCATTTTCGTCTACTAAATCGTCGAGGTCGCGACGGAAGGCGATGTCCAGGCCCGACTTCCAGAAGTAACCGTTGCGTCGGTCCATGATCGCGAGCACCCCTCGGTCTTCTCTGTAGTGCAGCTCCAGGGCGGACGAACGAGACAACAAGGTGTACTCAGGACCCAAGGCAACATCCTGTGCGTAGGGGACCGGTGGTGGCCCTGTATCCCGCGGTGTCCGGACAAATTGGTTCTGCGCCGAGAGCAGGAGCGCCGGGAGAGCCAAGAGCGCAAAGACCGGCGGCACCTTACGTGACATTGCGAATAAACTCCTTGATTAATGCCTCGAAGAACTGAAACACCTGCTGCCCCATGACCGTGAGAATGACGCCGACCACAACGATGATCAGCATAAACAGGAAAGAAAAAAGGACACTTGTGATCGCCCCACGGGTTGTGTAGGAATGCGTCTCACGGAGTCCAATAAGCATCTGTAATGCCCACCAGGTCCACCCTATTCCCATAACAAGCTCAACGGCGAACGCTTCATTTAGTGTCAGCACATAGGAGAGACCAACCGAAATCACCATGGCAAGCCAAAGGGGCGCAAGGCTGTAGGCCACCATCTTGACCAGATCCTTTACTCCGCCGCGGCCGTCGTTGATCGACGTTCCCAGGTAGTTCGACAGGACAAACAGACCGACGATTCCGACGTAGCCTAAGACAAGACTCGCAAAGTCAATGTCCTCGACCAGGACCTCCTGGAAGATAAAGCCCTTGCCCGCGACAAACAGCAGAAGAACTCCGAAGAAGCCCACGAGGATGGTAATCGCCGCAACAAGCGATCCCTCGTTGCCCGCTCGTATCTCGTAGAACGAGTCCGCCGGATTGCGCATAACTCGAAACTGGTAGAGAAGCGCCCGGACGGGGGGCCGTTGCGCAAACGCGCGAACAGGCGCTTCAAGGCGGGGCAGCACCCAGATGCGCCTACGAAGAAGCCGGTAGACAGGGATAAACATGGATAGGAAAGCAATGGCGCCGACGATATGAATCACGTTCGCTTGCAACCAGACATTGCGAACCTCCCAGAAGCTCTCCGAGTAGAACTCCCGGTTGTTGGCGATGCGGGTGTGGAACAAGGCTCGGCCGTAGTCGCGCAGAAAGAGGTAGTTTTTTCCGATAGATAGGTGTGCGATCTGAGACACCTGATTGACCTTGAGCACCTCCTGCCAGACGCGAATCGATTGTTCGTACTCGCCGCGGTCGAAATATTCCAAGGCCGTGTAGATATCTAATATGTATTGGGTCGGCTGATAGGACTGCAGGAACGCCTTCTCCCCGTCCAAGTACCAGAGCGCACCTCGAGAATCCATGGCGATCGCGGAAGGAGTATCGAATAGCCCGGCCACGTCGGCGTCGGCGTAGGAGTATCCGAAGGTCGCGATTATGCTGCCCTCTTTGGTGTAGATGACGGTCTCACCGTCGTTATAGACAACGACTATGATACCGGTCGGGCCCACCCAGACGTCCACTGCGGCGGCACCCGGCGACCCCGGACCCTGCACTATCGCGCGGCCCGCGGCGTTGTGCTTTTTTACCGCGGCCCCCTCGTCTCCGATTGTTGTGGTGTACAGGATGTTTCGGTTGTCTACGTACAGGTTTGAGAAGGTGATCGGCGTGCGCGCAAGCAAGTTCGCCTTCTGCGCATCCGTAAAAAACATATCCTGCAGGCGCTCCACAAAGCTCAAGTCGATTTTGTTGCTCGTAAAGTAGCCTAAAAAGAGACCTTCCGGTGACAGCTGGATAACACCGTCGTATACACCCTCCGAGATGACAAATAGGTTGCCGGCGGAATCCACGGTAACTTTGCGCGGGGCAAAGTCGCGGTCTCCATACGCCACGGCCGTGGGTCGGGTGTAGGTCCGAAGGAGGTTGTTGGCGCCGTCAAAACACAGGACCGCCCCGGCCTTTGGATCCGCGACATACAGAATTCCGGAATCGTCGAGCCATACACCCGTGGGCATCTCAAGTAGGTCGTGCTCGATTGAGTCGACCGCGGTTCCGGACCTGATGTCAAAGACGACAATTCGTTTGTTTCCCGTGTCGGCGATATACATACGGTCTTCGGATGTAACAAAGAGGTCGGACGGTGAATCGAGCCCGAGGGTGGTAATGGTAAACTCCGGCAGATATGCGTCGCCGGTCCGAGTAAAAAAGCCCTGGCCCCGGGGATTTGGCGTATAGGTGTACGTGGTCGAGCGGTTCGCGGCGACGGGAGTAAGGACACATACTGCGAGGGCAAGGGCGATCACACGTCTTCGCATGCCGCCCTCCTATTTTATCCCCGAATGACTCATAGTATTCATCACTCTCGACTGCATGAGCACAAAGATCAGAAGGTTTGGCAGGAATATGACCAACCCCGCGGCCGCCGCCATTCCCATACCTGCTATCTGATTCTGCTGTTGAAGAGTTGTTAGATAAAACACAAAGGTCTTGAGTGTCTCGTCCGCTACAAAGTAGTTGGACGCCTCGATATTGTTCCACACCTGCTGAAACGTGAGGATCGCCACAGTCGCGAGAGCCGGGCGAACAAGCGGCACAATCACCTTGAAGAGAATCTGGTAATCCCCCGCCCCGTCGATCCGGGCCGCCTCCAACAGGCTGTCCGGCACTTGATCTATAAACTGCTTTACGAGAAACAAGGAGACAGGCAGGGCGAGCAAAGGAAGTATATGAGCCCAGATAGTGTTGGTTACACCGATATTCACAAGCACCAGATATCGTGGAATAACAACCGCAACCGGAACAAACATCAAAGCCATCTGATTGATGCGGAACAGTGTGTTCTTGAGACGAAACCGCCGTTTGCTCAACGCATAACCTGCCGAAACCGAGAAGAATAGATTCAAGCCGACGGTAACAACGGTGATGATAACCGAATTGAGCAAATAACGACTCATGGGAACACCGGTAGATCCACCGGTGCGGAACAGCATGCGGAAGTTTTCAAGCGTTGGTTTTTGCACAAAAATACGTGGCGGAAAAAGAAACAGCTCGTCCAGCGGTTTGAATGCCTGGTTAAAGATGTAGACGATCGGCAGAATCATAAAGATGCTGATCGGCAATAGGACGGCATAAAACTTTATCTGAGACGGGTGGAATCGATCGGGGTTTATCGTTGATCCACGGAAGCTCATAGCTACTCCCTGCTTCCAAAAAGCACGTATGATACGCGACTAAAAAACACTACCAACGCGAGCAGCGCAACACTTACCATTGCGGCGTAGCCCATCTCATAACGATTGAATCCGTAGTCCTCTATGTGGTTAACGATCAGCTGTGCGGAATAACCCGGGGTAGGACTAACACCCGCAAGGGCCGTACCTATCCAGCCTATATTAAAGGTATTTACTATCGCCATGACGGCGCCAAAGAGCATTTGGGGTCTCATGGACGGAACGGTAATGTAGATGATCTCCTGCCACCGATTGCTCACGCCGTCGATGTAGGCCGCCTCGTAAAGGGTCTTGTCGACATTGAGAACGCCGGCCAGCATCGCCAGGAAACCAATTCCCATAGAGCTCCAGAGAGCCACAAAGATCACTACGTCGAGCAGGTATCTCGGGTCAAGCAAGAACTGAATTGGTCGATTGATCAGCTCCATCTGCAAGAGTCCGGCGTTTATGATACCCGCCTCGTTGCCGCTAAAGATCGCTCGCCAGATAACGGTGATAAGCACCGGGCCAACCATGCTGGGCGCGTACAGGGCAAGAGCCATGATATTGCGTGGGACCGGCTGCACCTGCGCGAGGAGCCAGGCCAGGATAAACGCCAGTACGTAGCCGCCGGGGCCAACAATAAACGCGTACTTGAAGGTGTTGGGCAGGACGTGTTTGAGAAAGATCTCGTCTTGTGTAAGAAGTGTTATGTAGTTGAGGAAGCCAACCCCCCGTGGCGGCTCGACCACGTTGAAGTAGGTAAAGGACAGCCCGACTGCGATTCCAACGGGAACGAGAATAAAAAAGAAAAAAACCGTTCCATAGGGGAGCAGCAGACTCCATAGGCTTGCATCGGGCGCCTGGCCGGGCATGCGCTTACTCATTGGCTGCTCCCTCAAAGCGCGCGAAGTTCTCGCGAATCCAGTCGATATCCGGCACTACAAACGGCCGCAGCGGATTGCCGTCGGTGTCCACAAAGCCAAACTCAATCATCTTTCTAGTTACTTCCCGGTTGATCACTGGAATCATCGTATCTATCTCGGTTCGTACCGATTTGTTTTGGGTGGCCGAGTTGATCCAAATGTCGCTTAGTCCACGCTCGAGCATGTAGTGGGCGGGTGTTCGCGGAACATCTCGCTGCCACTTCACCTGCTCCAGTATCACCGCCTTGTCCTGTGCGTCGATAGGCGCATCCGCCAGGGCATCTAAGTTTGCCGAAATCCATAGATACTCCGGTCCGTAGGTCGATTGCAGCCGGTAACCAAAGTCCACCTGCGTCTCCGGAGCGAGCCACCACTTGAGATAGTCCCAGGCAACTTCGGGGTTGGGGGTGTCCTGCATAACAACGGCGGCAACGCCGTTGGCTATAAACCAGCGCTGGGGTTCGCCGGACTCATTCGGAATGCCCGGATACGGAGCAAGTGCCCACTGTCCCTTTAGCTCCGGGGCTGCGTACTTCATCTGGAGGTAGCTCTGGGAGTCCACAACCCCGGCGGGCACAACCCCAAAGCGGAAGGAATTGTAGAAGATGGGGATCTGTTCTTGCAAAGCGTAGAGGGTGAACAGCTCGCTCAAAAAAGTAAGCGCTTGAACGGTCCGTGAATCGTCGAGGCTTACGGACAAACCGTCGGGATTATAGAGCCGCCCACCAAACTGGTACACAAACGGGCTTGTCTGATAGAACCATTTGAGAGTGGGAAGGCCTCCCGCGATTGGGTGATAGAAGTTCATGCCGTAGCGCTGAAGCACCGGCAGAAGCTCGATAACGTCTTGCCATGTGTCCGGCGGGGTAATACCGAGTTGCGCGAAAATATCCTTGCGATAGACAAGCGTGTGGAAGTCCAACGTCTCAGGCATGCCGTACACCCGTTCGTTTAAGACGTAGGGCACAAAGGCACCGGGCGAGAACTGTGATGCAAAGCTCCAGAAGTCGTCGAATCCGCTTATGTCGTAGATCGCACCCCGTATCGCAAGATCAAAGGGGATGTAGCTGGGGAGCCCCATGGCCAAATCCGGGGTGCGGTCGGCAGCAGTGGCCAGAATAAGCCGGTTAGGCTCCGGCATAACCGACACTTTTACGGGCACACCGGTGCGCTGCGTGAAATCGGCATCCGAGAGCTTCTGCTGCAAGTCGATATGTGTGAGCGCACGGGTGACCCACACATCCAACTCCTCGTCACTATCGCGAGTCACGTACTTGTCACTGGTAAACGTAGATGCAAGCTTTTCCACACCCCCGGCCAAACGGCGGAAGATGTTTGCGTTGTCCGGCCGCGACCGCGGAGTGACTTCCAAGATCAGGTCGTCCAAACTCAGCTCGCAATTGTCGAGAAAGTTCACGGCATCGCCGAGTATCTGCGTGACGGGCCGGTCGTAGATGCTCGTCGAGTAGATATCCTGCAGGTAGAGCGGAAGCTCGTCGGGATCCTCGGCAAGCTTTTCAAGCTTGAACAGTGCGGTGACCAGAGGCGCAACCAGCGCGGAGTCCACGCCGCCGCGAGTGTAGGCGGCAAGCTTCTCGATCATTGCGGAGACCAAGAGGTGGTAGGCGTCCAGATAGCGTGCCGTATTCTCCAGATAGTCGGTGAGGCGCCAGGTCCGTTCCTCGTCTATGTCCCGTCCGGCAACTTTCATAATCTCGATGCCAAAGTAATTCATGTGGGCGATAATGGTCTTGAGGGCCCGAATAGACTCCGCAACCGGTTCCTTCTCCGCCCGTAAGCTCAGGCTGTGCGTTCCTGCCGGCAGGTAGAAGCGAAAGGGTTGGCCGTCATTATTAGAAAGAGTTTCATGGCGCCACAGCGAAGAGCCGGTAGCTTCAAACTCGTAGGGTGCGACCTCGGCAAAGGGGATTTTCCCGTCTATTCTGATGGTCCTAAACGAGCTCAGGTCCGAGCGGGGATTTTGGTAGTGGAGCGTAAGTGTATAGTTCCCATCTTCCGGGATCGTGATCGCATAGCGTATCTCCTCTCCTGAAGCGTCCCAACTCGGTCCGTCGATGACATTGAGCAGTCTGTCTACAGCGTCGGACGGATCCACGGTGGGGTTATTCAGCGAGCCCATTCGAACGTCGTAGGAGTTCTTTTCAACGTAGCTTATAGCGTCGACCTCAATCGTAAGATCGTCAGCCGGAAGCACTGCAGCGAGATCGCTCAAAGTGGACCGATAATCGCTGTAGCCCGGGATCGTAGACGGCGATTCCAAGCGGAGCGATGAGATCTCGAGATCGTGTGACGAAAGATTCTCGACCTCGATCCGGTTTGGTCCTGACTCCAGGCGAAATAAGAGCGGACGGACGGTACGCC
Organism: uncultured Spirochaetales bacterium; assembly: GCA_964519835.1. Lineage (GTDB taxonomy): Bacteria > Spirochaetota > Spirochaetia > DSM-27196 > CAZFLD01 > CAZFLD01. Next base: position 16,552 of record CAZFLD010000037.1, on the reverse strand, counting down.
CCGATACGTCGCGAAACGGGGCATCGATCCAATCCATATTTGGTAGCTGAAGCGGCAGCGACTCGTCGTTGTAGCGGTCGCGGCTGAACTCCTTGGTTTCATCGGACCAACGCCGGCGCAGCTCGAGGTCGCGTGCCTCGTTGAACGGATACGTTCCGTTTATCCGAACTGCAAGGGAGGTGTTGGTCAAGCCGCGATCGGTACGACGGTAAGTCGCGTACAGCGAGTACGAGCCGGGCGCCGGCACGGTCGTGGTAAAGGCTGCCGCCCCCCCGGCCGCAAGCATCACAACATCGTCGCCGAGCAACTCGAGGGCAACGTCCTCGGGTGGTTCGGTAACAGGATTGCGATCGAGATATGCCACGTAATCATTGCTCTGCTCGGGTAAATCGCCGAGCAGCAATTGGAAGGCCGCACGCCTCTCTCGAGGCGAAACGGTGCGGAGCCGGCGCTCCTGGGGCCGGAGCACGAGGGCAACAATTCCCACTGCGATCACAACAAGAGCAATAACAAAGATACGGGCCGCTGTTTTTGGTTTCATGGAATCAAGTTGCCCTCCCCCGTTGGGGGAGGGCATTCGATGTTAGTTTGTGGAGTAGAATCGGTCGAGACCGGCTTCGATCTCGGCTGCGGACCTGCGGAAGTTTTCGTTGATCGATCGATCCCAGTCGGAAAGACGGGACTTTACAACATCGGCAAGGTTCGGATCGAGCCAACCGGCACCCGTGACTTCGGGATTACCAATCTGCGTCCACTCGTAGAGGTTGAGACGGCGCTCTCCCTCGAAGTCGTGGTACCACGGAAAGCTCTTGTCGGAAACGTCCCAGATCTGACCTTCCTGCCACAGCTCCAGTACCCTGTGAAATCCGGGCATCAGCGCCTCGTCGGCAAAGCGAGCGTGAGTTTCGGTGCTGTACCAGTAGCTCATCTGCTCTTCGAAGACCTCCGGGTCCGCCACAAAGGGGAAGGAGTCGTTCATGGCCGTCTTGGTGGTCTCTCCGTCGGTAAACATCTGCTCGGCACGCGCTCTCCAGCTACTGCTATCGCCGACCCAGAATGCCATAAAGGTGTAGGCCAGTTGGGCCTTTTCGAACTCTTCGTCGTTCATTTCAGGATTGCCGTCATCCATAGCGTAGTTGTACACAACCATCGGATCCAGGACGATGCCGACGGTGTTTGGCTGATACGGCGTGGAGGGTCGTGGATAGATGTCCCAGTCGCTGCTGCGTACGGCACCCCAGTGTTCGGGATTCGGGTGAGCGGCATCGCCCATCATCCAAGGATCGCCGGGCAGGGCCAAGAGCTTGCCTTCGATAAAAAACTTGTAGCCCCACCACCAGTTTTCATCCATGACCTCTTGAGAAATATTCCCCGCTGCTTGGTTCGGCCAGATAGCAACCTCAGCCCAGTCAGGAAGATAATCAACAAGGCTTTTGACCTCGTCGGAGTCCAGGTCGACGTAGTCGCCGTCCTCATGGTTGGTCATCTGATATCGGATGGTAGTTGTCCCGGTTTCGATAAATGCGAGCGGGGCTCCGTCAACCCCCCAGAAGTTTTCATTGTCGGCTTGGCTGATATAGTCGGTGAAGTCTTCGATGTCCCAGTCGGGATCCGGAACGTCTAGGTTGTTCTCTTCAGCCAGGCCGCGGTTCACAAAAACACCCCAGGGAAGGAGGTACTGCGGCAGTCCGGCCTGGAAGCCGTTGTAGTTCATCATCTCCATGATGGCGGGATTAAAACTCTCGTACATCGGGTCGTCGGAGAACCGAGACAGGTCGGTGATCAAACCGCGGGCGATGTCGCCGGGAATGTCCGTTGCGGCCCAGATGTCGGGGTAGTGGCCGTACTCGGCACGAAGGTTTTCGCGGTGCTGCGCCCAGTTCCCGTTCTCATCATCCGGACCCTCGGCCTTGGCAAACACGTTGATTTTTACGTTTGGGTAGATCTTGTTGAACTCCTGGGCTACCGCGTAGGCGGCGGCCTGGTTTTGTCCGCGAAGATCCTCCACGGCAATGGTTCGTCGCCCGATGTCTTCCATATAGGTGTTGTCGCCGGACCATAGCATGACGGTAATCTCGCCGCCGACTTCCGCGTCGACGGACTCGTATCCGCCGCCGCTGAATGCGGGCAGGGCTACCGCCAGCGTAAACACCACAAGTGCTGCGGCAAATGCTGCTCTTTTACTCATACAACTCTCCTTTGAGACTGGATATACATCGCAGCGTTCTGCTGCGTTGAAACCTTGCTTATTGCGCACGTTGGTAGACCTTGATGTCGGCAACTTCGAGAGTTGCCGGCAACGCCGCGGCGTCGAGCTCGCCGCCAAGGGTCCCGCCCAGTGCGAGGTTTATGATAAGGTGGAACGGCTGGTCGAAGGGCCACGCGGCCTCACCGGACTTGCGGCCGCGATCAAAAGAGCTGAACTCGGTACCATCGATCGAGAATCTAAAGCCTTCCTGGTCCCAGTCCATGGTGTAATTGTGAAAGTCTTCCGACAATCCAGGCAAAAGGTGCGCTTCGTGGACGTGGTTGCCGTTTTTGTGGTTGTACTCGCCGGAGTGAAGACTAAAAAAAATACGGTCAGGATCACGTCCCACATACTCGACGATATCGATCTCGCCACACATGGGCCATGGAGTACCCTCGTGGGCGCGGTCGGACATCATCCAGACGGCCGGCCATGTTCCGACGCCCTTTGGGAGTTTTACGCGAAACTCAAAGCGCCCGTAGGTCCAGCTGGTTTTGCCGTAGGTGTGAATACGAGCCGAGGTGAAAGCCTCCTCTTGCCCGGGCTTATGATGACCGGTTATTACGAGTCGTCCGTCTTTGACGGCGCATACGTCCTCTCCGTCTTGGTAGGACTGTAGCTCCCGATTACCCCAGCCGCGGCGACCGTGGCCTGTGTCAAAGGACCACCATTTTGGATCCGGAACTGATCCGTCGTCAAACTGCTGAGCCCACACAAGCTCCAAGCCGTTGCGTCCCATTCGTTTCCTTTAATTCGTTACGTGAACTAATAAGATTCTCACACGGCTTTGGTAAGCTGTCAACAAAAAGTTTACACGATCAACTAAAACGCTCGTTTGGTTTTTCCGATCAACAAATTACGACCAACAACCGAACACCAGTGCAACGCGGGCGGGAGCATGTAACCTGCCACCGTAACCAACGAGGAGTTTCGGCGAGACACAAACTATACGTTCGCGGCCACCACTAACAGAGATGCCCGACTTCGTCGGCCACCACTAACAGAGATGCCCGACTTCGTCGGCCACCACTAACAGAGATGCC
>CAZFLD010000037.1:0-13161 GCA_964519835.1 uncultured Spirochaetales bacterium | reverse complement strand
CGACTTCGTCGGCCACCTTTTATGGGACGAGGAGGATTTTTCCGTGGGACGGGTCTTCCATGACTGCTCGGTGGGCCTCGGGTGCCTCGGCAAGGGGCAATTTCGCCTGAATGACCGGTTTGAGGGCCCCTCCGGATCCGGCCGCGGCGATGGCGGCATGGATCTCAGCAACATCGCGGGGGGTGGAGTTGTAGAGCATCAGGCCGCGGACATCGGACTCTTTCCCCATCAGCTTTCGGGGCGTCACCTCGATCGACCCGCGGCTGCCGACAACAACAATCCGGCCGCCGGTTGCTACCATGTCCATGTCTATATCGAGGTTGGCGTTCGCCAACATTTCGACGATTACATCAACCCCTTTCCCACCGGTCATCTCGAGAACCTGAGCGACGTGACGGGTGTCTTTGTGGTCGACGATCTTCGTAGCGCCCAGGCGCTCGAGCAGGTTGCGCCCGTCGTCGAAGCCGTATGTGGTTATCGTAACAAGACCTCGCCAACGCGACCACTGGAGCGCGGCAACACCCACGCCGCCGGTGCCACCGTGAATGAGCACAGTGTCCCCGGCCGTCGCCGCCCCGCGGTGAAACAAGGCCCGATAGGCCGTCCCGTAGTTCACCCACAGGCAGGCCCCATCCTCGTATGACATGTCGCCCGGCAAGGGAAAGACCTGCTCAGGCGACGCCAGACACATCTCGGCGTAGGTGCCGGTAGCTGAACCTGCGAGGTACACGTCATCGCCGGCGGCAACGCCGGATACTCCCTCGCCGACGGCCTCCACCGTTCCGGCCCCGTCGATCCCGGGCGTAAACGGTCGGGGACGATTGTAGCCTTGACCCCCGGCACGCTGGTAGGTATCTACCGGATTGATACCTACGGCTTTGATCCGCACCAAGACTTGACCGCGTGCAGGCTGTGGGTCCGGCGCCTCGTTCAGCTCGAGAACCTCCGGCCCGCCAAATTCACGTACGACAATTGCCTTCATCTGTTTCTCCCAGCTTTAGAGTAGCGGTGAAACGGAAAACAGTCGATGTAGTTACCGGTCGGTCGAGGCGGTGGCCGGAACTCTCTACCCCCGGAGAATTACAACACGGCGACAAGGCGACCGTCTTTGAGGAGCGGCTCGCCGCTGCTGTACACGCCCTTGGATTCGTCCGCGTGGGTGAACAGCGTCGGCGTAAACGCAATAAAGTAGCTACGACGCGGCTTGCCGGTGGTGTTGGCGCCGCTCTTGTGTAACAGAAAGCTGGAAAACGCGACCAGAGTTCCCGCCGGCACTTCAACGGGATCTCCGGGGTCATCACCGCGGTACCCGACCATTGCATTGAGAGAGGGCTCCCACGTGTGCTCCATAAGATCGCGGGACGGAGCCCGACTGAAGGGTAGTATCGAGATGGTGCCGTTGGCGGTGCTCATATCGTCGAGGGCGATCCAGCACGTTACGTAGGGCTTATGCCGCGCGGCGCCTCCTTGAAAGACCGAGTAGCCGCTGTCTTGGTGCCAGGAAAAAGAAGTGGCCTTGTCGCTCATCTTCACCACAAACTGCTCGTTATGCAGGTAGGCCTCATCGCCGATCGTTGCCTTGCAGACGGCTGCCGTTTTCTCGCTGAAAACAATCGGCATCAGCTCCGAAAACTGCTTCCTGGCATTTAGAATAAAATACTTCTTGCCCAGGACGTTGATACGATCCTCGGTTACACCCCGGGTCTTCATGTCCGCCTCAATTGCGGCAACACTGCTGTCGCAAGCTCGGCAGACGGCGGCCAGCTCATCCTTGGTCAAAAAACCGGGCAGGACCAGAAAGCCCTCGTTTTGGAAACTGGACCGGTGATCCGCGGATATGTTCATTGCTTCCTCCTGTTGGTGATTTTGGCGTTTGTGAGATGTGGCCCTCGCGCTTGGGCGCACACCCATATAGTTCAGAGAGGTTGGGTGAGCTCGTGGAAACGACCGAGCATGGCCTCCGCCTGGGTCTTGCTCTCAGGAACAACGGTAGACCGGAGTGCCACGCGAGCACCGGTTTCCGCCACCGCGGCGCCGAGCCGTTCCACGTAGTCGACTGGTGACTCCGATGCCTGCGGCGGCAGACGAGTATACAAGACGGTGCCGGTGCGCGCCGCCTCACGAAAGAGGCGGCCGACGTCGTAGGATTCCGGATTGCCAAGATCTATGGCGCGACACCACCGGGCCGCACAGAGCAACAAAAACAGTCCGTCGTGCTTGCCGCAGTAGTGAACAAACGCGCCGCCGAACGGTTCGGCGGAAGCAGCCATGTACGGCATGAGGTCGGATTCGATCATCTGCGGCGATAAGAGGGTGGCGGTATCCTCGGACATTCGCACGCCCGCACTTGGGAAAAAGAGGCCCTGCTCGGTGCCGTGACCATGAACCATAGTTGTCGCCGGCTCATCTATCGCATGTTTGAGCAGACCCGAAACCTCAATATAGCGATCGAGGCAGATGTCGAGGAGCTCCTTGATCCACGGACCTTCCTGTTCCGTGGCAAGGTCGAGGAAGATGTCCTCGCCGTAGAGAAGGTGGGCTATGTCGAAGACGCCTTGAGTGTCCGCATGGTAGGCATAGATCCGCTCGTCCTCGCGTGCAAGATCGTAGAACTGCCAAGCGCGGTCGAGGAGCTCTGATTGACGGCGGCCCGATGAGACGGCATGGAGCGACTTACCCGCGCCCAACGGACCGGCTGCCCGGCGGATTGTCTCCCGAGACATCGGCTTCCCCGGCCACGGCATTGCATCCGGCTTGACCTGGTAATCCTGCCCAAAGGTCTCCGGCACAAAGACGGTGCCCAGGTTTGGACGCACGGCCGGAATGCCGTCGGTGGGCCAATCGATCACCGACAGGGCTCGGTCACGCTCGCTCTCAAACATGGCGGCCGAGTTGTAGAAACGCCGCTCGTAGTTGTTCAGGTCGTAGAGATCTGCTCGAGCAGCCTGTAGTAGCAGCAAGCTTGGTCCTTCGCCGGCAAAAAAGGCGGCGTGCCGCCCCATCTTCTCCTGAATGCTTTTGCTGAGGGTCTGCATAGGCGTTCTCCGGGGATCTTAGATCGACCCGACCTTTGGCAGAATTTCCAGGACGGCCGCTCTTTCTGATTCCGACACGGACATGCTGGGCACGCGCATCGAGCAGGTGCTTCGACCGTCGGCCTCCGCGGCCGCCTTGATTGCGGCAATTGTTCGTCCGTGCGCGGCCGGTATTATCGACGCAAGGGCATTGATCTTGCGTTGTTCGTTCAGCACTCCCGCCCGGTCGCCGGCCTCCGCCGCGCGCATCATCGCAAGGTAGGGAGCCACGGTAACGTTACCCAATCCGGTTACGATACACTTGCCGCCAAGCAACACTGATGGTCCGTCAAGAAGGTCTTCACCTTGGATCCACGTAAACTCATCCGATTCACTTGCCAGGAAACCCCGCTGAAACTGCATAAAGTCGCCTGAGCTATCCTTGATTCCTGCGATATTTGGGTGAGCAGCGAGCTCGAGAACGGCATCGAGAGTCATCGGGTTGTGCGTGTTCTGAGGGATGTTATAGAGGACGATCGGCACCGGACTGTGATCGGCGACGGCCGTGTAGTGGCCGATGATCTGCGGTGTTCCAGCACTCAGGTAGTAGGGAGTCACGCAGGAAATATAGTCGGGCTCGAGGTCGGCGATGTCGTCCATCCCGCGGAGGACGCCGGTGGTGTCGGGGGCAAGGACCACAACACAGCGCAGGTGCTCGGGCTTGGCGTGATCTGTGAGCAATTGGAAAATTCTCCGACGCTCCTGTGACGTCAGAAACGCTCCCTCCCCGGTTGTGCCACACACAAACAGCCCGCCCACGTCGAATCCGAGCAAAAAGGCAAAGTGCTTTTCTACGAGGTCGTAACAAATGTTGCCGTCGTCCGCGAACGGGGTGATTGGAGCGGGAAGAACCCCACAAAGCGCTTTTTGTTTGTTAGCCATGCCGTTCTCCTCGAGACTTGTCGATTGTATTGGCCACAAAGCGGTCCGGCGTGACCACCGCCGTACCCGCGCGCGATCCGAGGTACGCTGTCTCCGCCCCGACCAACCAGTCTATGAGACGGAGCGTCAACTTCGACCGCACCTCCTGCGCCTCCCGAGAGTGCCACAGATTGTGCAGCTCGTCGGGGTCGGCCGTCATGTCGTAGAGCTCGCCGCGCGGGCGCCCCTCGCCTTCCGCGGTCCCGCCCGCGTCCGGTTCCACCCCTACTCCGGGCTCCACACCTGCCGGACCCAAACCGTGAAAAAGACTCAACTTGTAGCGGCCGTCGAAGATCATACTGCCGTGGATGGGCGGGTCCCAGTCCCGGGTAATCCGATTGATGCCGGTGTTTCGGTAGAGGCAGACCGCGGGGCGGTCGAGCCCGGTCTGCGCGGAGCCGTCGGCATCCGATGCGCCGGGCGCCGCGCCGCCGGCGATCACAAGCGGAAGCAAGTCTCGCCCGACCAACTGCGGGGCGGCGGCGGCTTCAGGTAGCTTGTCCGACAACGACACCCCGGCCGCCGACAGCACGGTGGCGGCGATGTCGTGGGGTTGCACGGGCGCCTCGACAACGGTTCCCGCCGTGATCCGTCCGGTCCACCGCATCAAAAACGGGACACGCGTGCAGGCATCGTAAAACATGGCACCTTTTACCAGCAGACGGTGATCACCAAGCATGTCGCCGTGGTCGGACACAAACACCACAAGTGTGTTGTCGGCAATCCCGAGCTCATCGAGCAGATCCAAGGTTTCTCCCAGCTCATCGTCGAGCAAGGCCAACGAGGCGAAGTAGCCGATTCGCATTTGTTCGATGTCTTTGTCGGAGAAGCTGTCGACATCGCCGAGGTACGATCCTTGGCGCTCGCGCTCCAGGTCGGCCGGCACATCTGTCCGCGTGTCATCCAACACACGCGGCAGTTTTGCCACGTCTACCCGGCCTCGATACTCCGACGGATAATCTTCGTAAGGGTTGTGCGGGTCGAACACACTAATACAGCAGAAAAACGGACCGGGTCCGCCGGCATTGCGGCGAATAAAATCCCGGCCACGCTCGGAGGCCCAATGAGTAAAGTGAAGGTGACGGGGAATGTGCAGGAGGTCGCGTCCCTGCTCCCGCATCTTATTAAATACTTCCCGATCCTGGTCTTCGAGCCACTTGGCATAGGCGTGGTGCCGCGCATCCATATCGAGGGGGCCTTCGAGTGCCCACTCGTACTCACCAAAGCCGTCGTGGGGGTGGCGATTGTCATTTTCGTACATGCGGCCCGAAGCGTGAAGCTTGCCAAAGAGCCCCGTTTTGTAGCCGGCCTCCTGTAGGTATTCGGAAAAAAGCACTTGTTCGGAACCGAGGATATCGTCCAGGCGGTATACACCGTGGCCGGGCAGGTGGCGTCCGGTCCAGATACTCGCCCGGCTTGGCGTGCAGATCGGATTTGTACAGTAGCAGCGGTCGAAGCGCACGCCGTCCCGTGCCAGGGAGTCGAGGGCGGGCGTCTCGATGCATGTGGTTCCATAGCAACCGATGGAGTCCCATCGTTGTTGATCGGTCATCACAAAGACGATGTTCGGAGCGCTCACCATCCACCTCCCTATGCCATGCCCAAGAGGCGTGGCAGAAACAGAATAATGTCGGGCACGTATGTCAAAAGAAACAAGAGCCCGATCATGACAATTATCATAGGCAATATCGCCTTGATTACCTTTTGCAACGGCGTGTCGGATATGCCGCTTACTATAAAGAGCAATACTCCAAACGGAGGTGTTGACAAACCGATCATCATGTTGAGGACGACCACGACTCCAAAGTGAACGAGGTTGATGTCGAGCGCGTTTACGAGGGGAAGTATCATCGGTATAAAAACGACGGTTATTGTTGATGTATCGATGAACATTCCCAGAATAAGAAAAAACACATTAATTATTAGCAACAGTACATACTTGTTTTCGGTCAACCCCAGCAGGAATCCACCCAACATGTCGGGCACGTTTTCGATGGCAACAACAAAAGAGTTTGCGAAGGCCGCACCCACTATGATCGACACCGCGCCTGTGCGTATGACTGTCATCACGATCACGCCCCATAGGGCTTTCCACCCGAGAGCGCGATAGACAAGCGCGGCCACGATCACCGCGTAAAGGCCCGCGACGGCGCCCGCCTCGGTCGGCGTCATAACACCGGTGTAGATGCCACCGAGTAGGATTACAGGAGTTATCAAAGCGGGGAGCGACTTGAAAGTGGTCTTCCAAAACTGCCGCGCCGGGACCTGCTCGCCACGCGGGTAGTTTTTCCGCTTGGCTATAAAGGCGATGTAGGCCATGAGCAGGATAGCCAATAGAAAGCCCGGAACCATCCCACCCAAAAAGAGAGCGCCGATCGACGTTCCCGAGAGAAGCGCATAGAACACCATCGGGATACTCGGCGGAAACACCGGCCCAATGGTAGCGGAGGCCGCCGTTATGGCACAGCTGAATCCGTCGTCGTAGCCATAGCGCCGCATTGCCTCTATCTCCATAAGACCGAGTCCGGAGGCGTCGGCGACGGCAGAGCCGGTCATGCCGGAGAATATCAGAGAGGCCACCACGTTGACGTGGCCCATACCACCACGCCACTTGCCCACGAGACCGTTTGCAAACCCAAACAAGAGATCCGTTATTTTGCCGGCGTTCATCACATTGGCGGTAAATATAAAAAGCGGCACGGCAATGATAATCCACTTCGTGAACAGATTTGATGCCACCGATTCCATTACCAGTCCAATGTCCCGGTTGGTCAGCAGCATATAGATTACCGAGTTAACAATCATTCCCAATGCAATGGGAATGCGTAGGATAAATATAAGAGCGAAAAAAATAGCAAAAATGAGGAGCGGCCAGTTCATGTACGCATCTCCGGTGGAACATCATCCTGCTGGACTTTCTTTTGAAGGAGGTCTCTTATGTCAACAAAAACGTCGAACACGCTGTGCCCGGCAACAAGAATAAAAAACGGTATCGTTGGAAAGTAAACGATGCTAAAAGAAACGCGAAACACCGTCGTCGACTTGAAGTCCATAAACTGCACCCAGTCGATTGTCGCGGGAATCGCAATTACAAAAACCACGGCGATAACAATGTTCACCAGGATTCTGTTGAGGGCTTGCAGCCGTGGAGAAAGTCGCTCGTATACCAAGGTAAACTTTACGTGAGTGCCTTTTCTTCGTACGTATGCAGCGGAAAACATCACCAGCCACAAAAAGCCGGTCACGATCATTTCCGGTGGCCATGTAAGTGGATTATTTAAGACGTAGCGAAAAAAAATGTTTACGATAAACAAAAGGAACAGAACGATAAAGGCAATCATCGGAATGTACAGCTCCACGATGTCGAGAAGGAACTTGGCCACCCTGTAGATCAGAGAGTGCTTTTTTTCGCTCATGTGTATGCTTCCCCCTTCCGGACGCACCTTCTGCGTTCGGCGAACCACTACTACCACGGGAATGTCTGCAAAAGCCCCCCGCCAAAGGCGAGGGGCTGCATGAGAATAGGGACTTGTAACGTTAGCGGAGGCTTTCGCCTAAGGTCTGAATCTCGCCGAACAGGTCCATGTTCCAATTCGCGACAAGCGCCTCGTCACTCATGATGTAGTCGAGGGCGTGTTCCTTGAATGCCTCTTTGTCGGGAGTAAGAATCGTCATGCCTTCTCCCTCAAAGAAATCGAGCAGTTCCGCCTCCTGCTCCAGGTTTAGCTCGTCGCACAATTCCTGGCCCGCGCGGATTCCTTGCATCACCCAGTCCTGTTGCTCGTCGGTGAGAGACTGCCACTTTTCCTCGTTGATGGTCGGCATGACCGGATTCACAAAGTGATCGGTGAGAACGATGTACTTGGTGACTTCGTAGAACTTGGCGTTGAAGTCGGTTGGAAGTGGATTGTCCTGGCCGTCTATGGTACCGCTCTGAAGGGCCAAGTAGACTTCCGTGAACGCGAGTGGGGTCGGGTTGGCACCGAGGGCGCGGCCCATGCGCTGCCATGCTTCGGAACCCGGCATGCGAAGCTTAACACCCTCCATATCTTCAGGCGTACGTACCTCGCGCCCGATGTCTCGCAGGTTTATCTGTCGGGTCCCCAGGTAGTAGGCGCCAAGCGGCCGTACGCCGACTTCCTGAGCTACATCGTCAAAGAAGGTGGCGCCGTTGGGACCATTGAAGAATTGTGACATGTGCTCGTAGCTGTCGAAAATATACGGTGCGGCGAACATCGAAACATACGGCATAAACTCGGCAATCCAGTTGGGTCCCGTGTAGGCCATGTCCAGATTTCCGCGGCGCATAGCGGGAAGGTCCGTTCCCTGGTTGTAAAGCTCTCCGGAAAGGAAAATCTCGACTTCGATCTGTCCACCCGAGACTTCCTCTACCACTCGCTCAAACTCGAGCATGGCTTTCGAGTGGGCGTCGTCCGGAACGCTTACCGACGACCACGTCAGGGTAATGGGCTCAGCGTCGTCTGCCGGCTCTTCCTGACCACCCGCAAAGCCGGCAATCGGCAGCAAAAGCGCGAGGAGGACCACAAGGATCGTTTTGTGTCGCATAGGACACCTCCGTTTTTTGATGTGACGGCCGGCGCCGGAGGGGCCACCAGGTCGTCCGTTTTTCATGCTAAGCCCGATTCGATAATAAGTCAAAGAAAATTATCATTGCCATTACGCGTTCTACATTATAGGATTACGCTATGATCAACTCCCTGATCAAGGCCATACGGATCTTAGAGGTGTTTACGCCGGAACGGCCGCGACGGAGCCTGGCCGAACTCGCGGAGGCCAGCGGCTACCCTAAGACGACGCTCTATACCCTGGCGGCAACACTGGTGCACACGGGCATGTTGGAGCGGGTGGGCGATGCCTACGCATTGGGCAAAGGCGTGATCCGGCTATCTCAGGCGGTGCGGGTCAATGTCGAGCTCCGCGACCGGGCGGCGCCGATCTTGCGGGAACTCGCAGATGTCACCGATCAGTCTGTCTATCTGACGGTTCCGGACCGAGGCTATGTGCTCTACGTGTACGCAATCGAGTCGTCACATCGTCTTCAAGCGCGATCGGCCATTGGCGACCACGCTCACTTTCACTCCACCTCGGTCGGCAAAGCAATGCTGGCGTTTATGGACGAGGAAGAACGGACACGCGTTCTGGACGAGCAAGGCCTGCCGCGAATGACGGAGGCGACAATCACGGCAAAGGCAAAGCTGCTAAAGGAGTTGGAAGGGATTCGATCTCACGGGTACTCGATCGATCGGTCGGAGAACGAGATACACACGTATTGCCTCGGCGCACCGATATTCGACCACGACGGCGGGGTTGTCGGCGCGTGCAGTGTATCGGGGGACGACCCCGCCCTTATTGAGGGGCAACGCGAGGAAAGCGGCGCGCGCGTTCGCCGGGCGGCGGATCAGATCTCCCGCCGCATGGGCTATGTGCCGCAAAAACCGCGCGCCTGGGCACGGAGCACGACGCCTTAGTGCGCCGGTGGCGCCCCTACTCGCGGCCGGTGCGAACCGCCTCCATCAACGCAATCGCGTAGTCAATAAGATAGTCGGCCTGGCTCTCGTGGTGTCTATCGAACGTAGCAATGGGCTCGCGGACTGTCGAGGTCGCGTAGATGCCCTGCCGGTGCAGCAGTCGTTTAAAGAAGTGGATTGAAATGTCGAGGTGTTGGTTCGAGAAAGCGAGCACGGGAAGCAGTTTGTAAAACAGCCGGCGAGCGGCCTCCGTGTCGCCCGACACAAAGCGATTGTAGATCGCCACGTAGATTTCATGGAGACCCGTGGGCATAAAGGCGTGCACACCGCGGTCGAGGCCCTCCATCATCTGGCCAACGGCCCAACCGCCCGCCACGTGGAGCTGTCCTTTGGTGCGGTCGAGGACCTCCGAGTACTTTATTCCCGACGCGGCAACCTCGATCTTGATGCTCTTGAACGCAGGTACTTCCTCGAGCGCTCTTAGGATTGCGTCGATCGGGATTCCATATCCCGACGGGCTCCAGTCCTGCACCATGACCACCGGGGCACCGGTATCGGCTACTCCCCGGACCGCCGCCACAAACGAATCAACCGACTCATAGGGCACCGACACAAGGAGGGCGTCTACCCCCAAATCCACGTACTGCCGCGCCACCTGGAGACGAGTCTCCGGGTCATCGGCGTAGACACCCGCCACCACGGGACGGGCCCCCGCCACGGTCCGCAGCACCGTTTGTAGCATCTCGCGTCGCTCCCCCAAGTCGAGCTTTGTGACCTCCGCCGCCATGGCGGGCACGAGGAATCCGTGCACTCCCGCCTCGAGGGCGTACTTGACGTGCCGCTCGAGGGAGTCAACGTCCAACTCCCCGCGACCGGAGGTGCCCTCCGCGCCAAACGGCGTATTCAGAACAGTCACTATACCCCGTAAGTCGTTCAACGGATTCATGTCGCTTCGAGCCTCCCGTGCAGCCGACGGCGAAGCTCCTCCTTGGCCGCGGCGTAGTCCGGCTCCTCAACATGGTTTTTTGTTTCCAGGGGATCATTCTCATAGTCGAATAGCTCTTCTCCGAGGCGTGCGCCGGTGGTACCGAGGTATTCGGTGTATCGATACCGCTCACTACGGATCGAATGGGCAATATCGTAGACCTGCAATCTGTCGTGCCACATGTGCTTGCGATGGGAGACCGCAAAACCGCCGGTTTCGGCGAGGCGATCGGTTTCGCCATCACGTGGAGGCATCGGCGAACTCCCTCGGGGCGCGGACTCTTCGGCTACCGCGGGAGTCACCGTCTCGCCCGTCACCGCCTTGGCCCTCGACGTTCCATTGAGGAACTCGGGCACACTAACTCCCGCCAGTTCACAAACAGTCGGATACATGTCGACATGCTCGGTGACCGTGCCGACAGCCGCTTCGGCCGGCACGCGTACGGCCGCCGGCCGAATCAAGAGCGGTACGTGGAGTGTGGCGTCCCAAAGGTTGTGCTTCCCCCAGTAACCGTGGTGTCCTTCGCTGTAGCCGTGATCGCTTGTGAACACGACGATTGTCTCCTCCCAATCGGACCGTCGCTTGGCCTCGTCTAGAATCGAGCCGAGAAGAGCGTCGATGTAGCTAATGGTTGCGTAGTGACCGTGAAGCAGCTCGCGAAGCTGAAACTCGTCCGCGCGCCAGGGCCGAGTGTAACCGTGGGTCGTGTAGTACTGGGCAGGCTCCGAGTCACCCTCCATCCACTCGGCACTTCCCACCGGAGGAACGCGACTCTCAGGCAGCGGCATATCCTCCCGTCTGTACAGGTCCCAGTAGCGCTTCGGCGCCCTAAAGGGCGTATGCGGCGCCACAAAACCGACGCCGAGGAAGTAGGGCTCTCCGATGGGATGGTCGGTCAGGAAAGCTCGCGCCTGGGCCGCCACCTTGCCGTCATAGTAGGCATCGTCCGAAACATCCGCCGACTCCACAGCGGGCCCCCGGGCCACCCGTTCGCCCGCGAGAGTTCGAAACTCTTTCATGGTCATGCCGGCCCGACGTGCCGCCTCGAGGCGTTGTCGAACGAGCTCCCGAGATTGCGGAGCCTTCCACTCGTAAAGACCGTCGGCATCTAGCCATCCGTCGGCCCAGTCGGGAACTGGTCCCGGGTTTGGGTCGGGCAGGCGGTGCCCGGCGTTCCACGACGGACCATCGGGCTCGTCATGGTATATCCAGCCGGTACCAAAGCAACGATAGCCCGCATTGCCGAATTGCTCAGGCAGGGTAGCAAATCCTGAAGGTGCCCGACCACGAAACTCGGCAAAAAAAGGCTCGTTGTTAAACCGCCGAGTGCTCATCGGCCTGAGGCCGGAGAAGAGGGAGGCGCGAGACGGACCGCAAAGCGGCCACTGGCAGTAATGCCTGTCGAATCGCACCGACTCCCCCGCGAGACGATCGATGTTTGGACTGTGGATGAGTGTATTGCCGTAGCATCCGTAGACAGGTCCCACATCGTGGGTGATCACAAAGATAACGTTGGGCTTCATTCGCCTGCTCCCGGGGACGTGCCCGGGGTGTCGCCACCCCGGCCGCGTATGTCTCCGCGGGCGCGACCTCCGCTCCCCGCCTCCGCACCTCCCAAACGGGCCGCGTCTGTGGCGTCTGCGAATCGACCTTTGTCAAAGTCGCGGGAAAGCCGAGCGGCGGTGTCGAGGAAAAACACGACACGATCGTCGGAGGCGGTTGCCTCCACGTCGGCAAGGACAACGTCGCAGGGGGCGTAGTCCCGGGTAATACGGGTCAGGTCCGCCTCGATCTGTGCCTCGGACTTCTCCTCGAGGTCGACGGGACTGTATAGGACCGCCCGCCTGGTATCGGGAAAGCGTCGGCGGATGGCGGCCAGGTCGGCCTGCGCGCCGGTGTCGAGGTAGCCCATCTTTTCTATCGATCTGAGTTGATCGAGGTATGGGTCGGCATTCCAGTTGCAGGTGTGGACGCCGAAACGGGAGTAACCTTCGGACAGTCGCCTGTCGTGGGGAAGAATAAATCGCTCGTAGTCGGCCGGCGAGATCATATTGATCACGCAGTTGCTCACCGAGAGCAGATCGACTTGGAAGCCGCTCGCCCGCTGCCGGGCTTGGACGCGGTTTGAAAGATCAGCGATGGTCGCGGCAATGCCGGAGAAGAGGCGGTGTGCAAAGTCGGGGTCGTCGTACATGTCCATAAAGATCTCGTTGCCTCGGATTTTGAGGGCGAGATTCAAGACCCCCTGGTAGTTGAGATAGCCGTGGATTGCCCCCCACCTCTCGGCAATCTGCTCCATCTGAGAAAAAAGCTCGGCGACAATAGGTGAGGCGTCGAGGTCGGGCTTGGGATTGGCGGCGAGCGTTTTTTTGGGAAGGACCATACCACCGGCGGCATCCGGCCAATTGTCCACGCGATAGTCGATCTCGAGTCCATACATTGCGGGGATAAGCATAATCCCGTAGGCGCCGGAGATGGTGGCGCAGGTGGGTTCGATGCCGGCGTCGTTGTCCCGCGGGGTGAAGTAGTCGACCTGGGGAAAACTCGCGTAGAGGTGCTTTTTCATCGCTACCAAGGCGTCATACCGATAGACGGGGTCCGTATGCCACCTGCGGGAGAAATCGATCCCAAGGCGCGAGTGATACCAGCGGGGCGTAAAACCGAGGGAGACTCGTACCGAGGCCTCGGTACC
>CAZFLD010000036.1:10934-38925 GCA_964519835.1 uncultured Spirochaetales bacterium | reverse complement strand
ATCAGCACCTTGCGCCGATCCACGGCGTCGCGCTTCCGTTCGACGGTTTGCCGTTGTTCGAGCCGATCGACAATGGTTGTGATGGTTGCCTGGCTCAGGCTCGCCCTCTTGGCAAGAAGGCCGACTGGAAGTCCGTCTGATTCCGCGACCTCTTTGAGAACGACCAGCTGCGGCACCGTAAGGCCTACGCTTCTCTCCAGCTGCCGTGACCGGAGATGCATCGCCCGGATGATGCGGCGCAAGGTGCTGAGCACCATTGTGCTGATAGGCGCGTCGCTCATGATTCGTCCGTTCGGGGATGGTCAGAGTCTCCATGGTCACCAAGGCTGTCCCCGGTGTGCCGCTCCATCATATCGGCTACGTGCTGCATTTCGGAAAGCAAGTGCGTGCGTCGCCAACTCTCCAACTGACCAAGCGCATTCACAAACCGATTGTCGAACGGCAGCGGATGATTTGCAAGCACCTCGCGACCTTTTTCCGTAGTCTCGATAAGCACTCGACGCTTGTCGTCCGCGGATCTGACTCTCTCCACCAGCCCCTGCTCCTCCATACGGTCCACCAAGCCGGTGAGGCTTGCTCCGGAGACGCCTGTTTCGCGTGCAAGGCGACCTATGGGCGTGTGATCGTGATGTGCCGCGACCCAGAGAACCTGGAGTTGCGAAACCGAGATACCGTGGAGGCGCTCGATGTCGCGCGAATGGATTTCTGCGGCGCGTACCATGCGGCGAACCGTTGAGTAAAACATCCAGCTGATCTGTTCAAGCTGACCGTCGACGGCCGAGACCTGTCTATTTGTCATAATAATTCGTAGCCAAACTATTTGATTTCAAAGCTATTTGCAATATACGGCCCTTTAGCCTTTATGAAAAGAAAGCCCCGATATCGGTCCCGGCAGCAAACAAACATGCATAAATCCATATGATACATGGAGAAAAGAGAAGACTCTTGATTTAGGCCCGGGGCGGCGCCTAAAAGGACCTGACTCAGAATCCGAAAAAGTTTGTTAGAATCCGGTATATCTTTTGACACGACGGCACAAATTGTTTAGGTTTGTATCGAATTAGCGTCCGTTGGGCGCGGGAACAACCACCAAAAGCAAAAGGAGAGCATATGCGAACAATACTACGCACGCTCATCGGCCTCGCTATGGCCACCTTCCTCGTTGTCGGCGCCTTCGCCGCCGGTACTGAAGAGGAAGCACAAGAAGTCAAATTGACCTACGTGAACTGGGAAGAAGGTGTTGCCTGGACGCACTTTTTCCAGACCGTCCTCGAGGACGAGATGGGATATGACGCTACCATCACCGCCGCAGACGTTGGTGTTGGATATTCGGCAACCGCCGCCGGCGATCAAGACTTTTACATGGAGGCTTGGCTTCCCGGACTTCATGCCACCTACATCGAGGAGTATTCCGAGCTGGTCGAAGTCTCCACCATCTATGAAGGTGGCGTGACCGGCCTTATCGTTCCGCAGTACATGGCGGAAGCCGGTGTAACAACCGTGTCCGACCTAGCTGATCCCGAAGTCATGGAGCAACTGAACGGTCAGATTACCGGTATAGACGCCGGCGCCGGCATGATGATCAAGACCGAAGATGAGCTCATGCCCTCTTATGGTCTTGATGACATGGGGTACGAGCTGGTTGCTTCGTCCAGCCCCGCCATGCTCGCCTCAATCGACCGGTCAATCCAGAATGAAGAGTGGATCGTCGGCATGGGTTGGCAGCCACACTCCATGTTTGGCCGCTTTCCTCTGACCATCCTCGAGCAGGATGGTGAGCAGATCTGGCCCATCGACAACATCTACATCATGGGACGCCCCGGTGTAGCGGATGACCTTCCTGAGGTAGTCGAGTTCTTCGACAACGTCCTCTGGACCAACGACACCATCGGCTCGCTGATGGTTCACATCAACGAGAGTAATCTCGACACGCTCGAGGCCGCTCGTGAGTGGAAAGACGAAAACAGAGACATCTGGGAGGGTTGGTTGCCTAACTAGGCGGTCGATCGAATCCGGAAGTGGGGGTGCAGGCGCCTGTTCGGCGCTCGGCACCCCTTTTTACTCTACCCGGAAGCAGACGGTGGTCCGTGGGGCATTCCGGTAGCAATTTGGTATACGATTCGCAAGGAATAAACGATGGCAGTAATCGAAGTTAACGACCTCTATAAAATCTTCGGTCCTTCACCCAAGCGAGCAATCCCGCTGATCAAGCAAGGAATGTCTAAGGCGGACATCCTCAAGAGGACCGGTTGTACTATCGCAATCAATGGTGCGACTTTCGCCATCGATAACCGGGAGACCTTTGTTGTCATGGGCCTCTCCGGAAGCGGAAAGTCGACGTTTATTCGTTGCCTGAATCGCCTTATCGAGCCGACACAGGGAGAAATCCTCGTGCACGGTGACGATGTCATGAAGATGGATCACGAACAACTGAGGCAGCTTCGCCGCTACAAAATGTCCATGGTATTTCAGAACTTTGGCCTCCTGCCGCAGCGAAACGTGGTGAACAACGTGGAGTTCGGCCTCGAGATAAGCGGCATGGACAAAGCGGAGCGCCGACAAAAGGCCGTCGACGCAATCAAGCTTGTGGGCTTGGAGGGTTATGAACGAAGCCTAACATCCGAGCTCTCGGGCGGCATGCAGCAGCGGGTCGGTCTGGCCCGCGCCCTTGCGAATAATCCCGAGATACTCCTCATGGACGAGGCCTTTAGCGCTCTCGACCCGCTTATCCGGACGCAGATGCAGGACGAGCTCCTGGAGCTGCAGGCCAAGATGCACAAGACAATCGTCTTTATCACGCACGATTTGGACGAAGCTCTAAAGCTCGGCGATCGGATCGCCATTTTGGGTCCTGACGGCAGAGTGCGGCAGATCGGCACTCCCGAGGAGATTCTCTCGGAACCGGCGGACGACTACGTGCGGCGATTTGTCCAAAACGTAGACAGAACCAAGGTTATTACCGCCTGGACCGTCGGCGGGCCCTTTGCGTCGATCACCTATCCCAGGGAGGACTTGGAAGCGGCGATGCGCGTAATGGAAAAACGCAGCATTTCGTCGGTGTTTGTCACCAACACCGATCGTCGACTCCTCGGAATCGTTACCATTGACGGCGCCGTTGAGCTGCGAAAACGGGGCGAAAAGGACCTCCGGCCAATCATCATCGACGATGTCTATACGACGCTCAGGGGAACGCCGATATCCGATCTGCTGACGACGGCCATCAAGACCAAGTATCCCATTGCTATTGTCGACGAGGACGGTATGTACCACGGCGCGGTCAGTCGTGCCGCCATCATCGCGGAGGTGAGCAAGGGGAGCGAAGATACCGCCACACCGGTACCTTTGGGCGAACAGGAGGATGCGGCGACGGTAGACGACCTCGCTCCGCCCAATTCCGGGTCCGATACAAGCGGCGCACAAGGGCCCGAGGAAGAGGGGGAATAGGCTATGACTTTTGCAGAATTTAGAGATACCATCAGCATAGGCGCCGCCTTCGAGGGTGTGGTTGACTGGCTCGAAATAAACATGCGGTGGCTCTTCGACGGTGTTTCCGCCTTTGTTACCGCGATTCTGGATGGAACGCGATTTATCGTATCGCTCCCGCCCTGGTTTATCATGATTCCCATTCTGGCGGCGCTCGCGTGGCTTGTTTCGGGTTGGGGCCTGTCGATCTTCGCACTGATAAGCTTTGGACTCATCTGGTACATGGGGCTTTGGGTGCTCACGATGAACACCCTCTCCCTAGTGCTGACTTCGGTGATTATCGCGCTTATTGTCGCCATCCCGATTGGCATCTGGGCCTCCAAGAGTGACGCCGTTTGGCGAATCGTCCGGCCGATTCTCGACTTTATGCAGACGCTCCCGGCCTTTGTGTATTTGATTCCGGCGGTCCTCTTTTTCCGTCTCGGCCGCGTTCCCGGCGTTGTGGCAACTCTCGTTTTTGCCTTGCCGCCGGCCGTTCGCCTTACCAACTTGGGCATTCGGCAGGTACCAAAGGAGATAAAAGAGGCCGCCCAATCCTTTGGCTCAACCAGCCGCCAAATGCTCTTCAAGGCTGAGCTCCCGGTTGCCCTCGCCACGATTATGGCGGGCGTGAACCAGACAATTATGCTTGCCCTGTCCATGGTTGTCATAGCGGGTCTTATCGGCGCCGGTGGTCTTGGTAACGAGGTTGTAAAGGGGATCACCCAGGTCCGCGTCGACGTCGGGTTCGAGGCAGGTATAGCCATCGTTTTCCTGGCGATCTATTTGGACCGACTGACACAGGCCCTCGGCGCGAGAACGCAGAAACAGAAGTAGCGATAACTGCTTTCCTATTCTGTTACCGTCATGGTAGAGTAAGACGCTTGTAGAAGACGGCGCGGTCCCGACGGTCTACCGGCACAATGACGGGTATAGAGGAAAGTCGCTATGGCCAGTCCCTTAGACAAAATCCTCGGTCGGCGAGTGAACGGCGTACGTGTCGTTCCACTCGTCGTAAAGATCGTAGTTATTTTTACGGTCTTTCTGTTGATCAGTAATTTCGCGTCGAACTACATCAATCTTGTCTTGAACCGGGGCGAACAGGTTCGACTGTTGAGTCAGCTGCTCGAGAAAGACCTCAAGACACTACATGTGTTCGCCAACAACCAATACGAGATTTACAACTTCGATCAGAATCTCGAAGACGCCGTTAGTCGGATGGAGAGCGCCGGCGTACGAGACCTGCCGGGCGAGCGGTCCATCGCCATAGGCGTAAAACCCAACGGAGACATGTTTTTTCAGGGCCTCAAGATTCCCCGCCAGGATTCGTTTGACGACGACGGCGCTCTGGCCCGGATGAACAACAGCCTGTCGGAAGGCGTGCAGGAAGACGCGATCGAGTTCAGGTTTGCCGGACAAATCTACTTCGGCATGTACAAACACAACACAAATTGGGACGCGTTTATCGTCCGGGCGGAAGAACAAAACGAGTTCTACTCTGATTCTCGCCGCATATTCACGGAAGTCTCGCTGATGATTGTGCTCATCACCGTTGTATGTATCATTGTTGGCGTCTTTCTTATTCGGTTTATCCTGCGATTCGTCGGCATCATGACCGGTGCCATCATGCAGATGCAGCAGAGCCAGTCCATTGAGCTCTTAGATATGGAGGGTGCGCCAAACGACGACGTCACCTACATGGGTGTTGCCTTCAACAGTCTCTCTGCAACCATCGCCAATCTCATGAACATCTTTAAGAAGTTTGTTGCCCGGGACACGGCGCAAGAGGCCTATCGAAGCGGTAGGATAGAGCTGACCGGGGCCCGAAAAGATCTGACCATTCTCTTTTCCGACATCAAGAGCTTTACGTACATGACCGAGACCCTCGGCACGGACATCATCAAGCTCTTGAACATGCACTACGACAAGGCCATTCACCACATTCACGAACACCACGGCGACATAGGGTCCATTATCGGTGACGCCCTCCTGGCGATCTACGGCCACATGCCAGAGTACGACGTCAACAAGTCGTATCAGGCGCTTCGCTCCGCCTATCACATTCACGAGGTTGCTTCGTCCCTTCGCACAGAGTTCAATCAGATTCGCGAGGACTTGCTCAAGAAGCGCGGTGCGCTCACCGAGGCGGAAGAGAGGGTCTATAAGGCGGTGTTGATCGAAGTCGGCGTCGGCCTGGACGGCGGCGAGGTCTTCTACGGAAACATCGGCTCATATGAGCGCATGGTAAACACCGTAATCGGCGACAACGTGAACAGTGCGGCCCGTCTCGAGGGTCTTACTCGTGTGTATAAATGCCCCGTGATCGTCTCCGACTACGTACGCGAAGATGTCGAGAAGGATTACGACGAATACGTCTTTATGGAGCTCGATACCGTTCAGGTAAAGGGAAAGACAATCGGCCGGCAGGTCTATTGGCCCATACCAAAAGCGCAGATCGACGAAGAGCTCGAGGCCGACATCGACCTTTACAAACAAGGATTAAAGGACTACTACGAGGGGAACTGGGAAAGTGCGCACGACCTTTTTACCCGGTGTACGCTTCCTGCTGCCGAGGTATTCCGAGAGCGGACGGAATCTAAAAAGGCGCCGAAGGACTGGAAGGGCATATGGGCGATGACCGAGAAGTAACACGGGAGTCAACGGATCTCGTTGCACAAACCAAACTCGAGTTTCTCCGTGAAGTCATCCAGGACTTCAAGCGTAGGCAGAGCCGATACGACCTCGGCCACGAGTTTGCAAAGACCAAAAAAAACAGATCGCCTCTCGTAGCAGTCATGATCGTCGGTATGATTGTGCTCTTCGCAGCTGGGGCAATCGGTGTTACCGCCTACATCAACCAGACCCAGGGCAACATTCAGGTAGACATCGGCGACTTCGAAGATGTAAACCTTCGCGAGCTCCTCGACCAGGCCCAGCAGCTCGAGCAAGAAATGCAGGCGGCGCAACGGCGCCTCGACTCGCTTATCAGCGAGCGTGACAATCGCATCCGGAGCATACGACAATCCGCCGAACGCGAGATCGAGCTCCTCGGTGCCCGGAACATCTCGCAGGCGGAGATCAACAGGCAGGCCGAGCAGATTCGGGGCCAGGCGGAGCAAGAGGTGGCCGAAGTCGAAAACGAGTACGCCGATCGAATTGCCGAAGCCGAGGCGGAGATCGAAGACGTACAAGACCGTATGGCCCAGTACGATAGTCGCCAGCTCGAACAGGCTCGGGAGCAGGAACGGATTCTCAATAACCAGTCCCGTATTCATGAAATCGAACTGGAGAACCAGGCGGCGGAGTACAAGGCGCAAATCGAGAACCTGACCGAAGACTACGAGGCCCAAATCGCGGAGCTCGAGACATTTGCCCAGAACCTGGAGGCAAACCTGCGCCAGTCCCACACCGAGGAGATCGCGCGCCTGGAGGCCGAGCATGCGCAGGACATTGCCGATCTTATCGCGTTGTACAATCCGACCTTCACGGCCCCGGATATCCTGGCCCTTGTAAACGCGCCGTCGGACCTGCAGGCTCTTCAAGGGGCGCAACTGGTCGCGTTCGACTCGGCACTGGCGGCCGAGGGCGTGATAAGCCGTGAAGGCTACGACGCGCTGGCGAACCGCCTGTCGGAATACATGACGCTTATTGAGCGTCTTCGTGAAGTACCCTACGAAAACTCTGTTCCGTCCACCCTTAGCCAGCTGGAATACCGCGTTGTGGGGCTTATCCGCTGGTACGAGGAGTTGTGGGACGGATTGCTGGAAACCGTTGCCGGCCGCGATCAGATCATCGCTCAGCGCAACAATACAATTGCCCAGCGCGAAGCGACTATTGGCGACCTGGAAGCCGAGGTGCAGGCGCAGATTCGCGCACGGCAGCAGGCGGTTGCCGAGCAGGTCGAGGAGCGAGAACAGGCGGTTGCCGATCTGCAAGCCGTTATCGCCCAACGGCAGGCGGAGATCGACCGATTCCTGTATGCCCTCGAGGAGTTGACCAACCAGAACCGTGAAAACGGGTACATCCTCGACCCGCGGAACACGGATAACATCGTTGTGTACCTCGACGCGCTCCGGCAAGTCGTGGACGGCACCATCGGCTATGTCTTCCGGCGCGACGACGAGTTTATAGGAACAATCCGCTTTGAAAGCGATGGAAGCCGAGTAAGCGCGTCCCTGGTCGAGCTGGCCGGGGATACCAAGCTTGCGCCTTATGATAAGGTTTTGGTAGAGGTTCAGTAGGAGATGACCATGACAGCGGCCACGTTAAAGAGAGTGTTTGTCTTACTCCTTCTAGTTTGTGCCGGCGGTTTATACGCGGTCGATCTGGACGACCTCGGCTATGAGGTTATCCGTTCCAGGCCCGATGGCGAGCGGATCCTCTACGAAGTGCGGGATTCCGCGGGAAACGAGTTTGTTGCCGTTTATGCAGGAGACCTGACATCGAGCCAGGGAGAGCGGCTGGACCGGATCGTAGAGCAGTTTTTTGCATTCTCTTACGTCGCAATTGATCGGCTTCGGGTTGTGTTCTCCGAAGACAGGATCGAGATCCTCGCCGTGCCGGCGTCCTTTGCGTACGAAGGGGTGCAACTTGCTCGGTACATGCCGGCCGGCATGACGTTCTACTACGTTGATGCTCTCGAGTACGATTTTCGGATTCGAGTGGACAATATCTTTGTGCGGATCAGTGGGCAGTTTTTTGATGAGGATCAGTTTGCGGATCGTATTGCGCGCGCCGTCGAGAATCCCGTGGCTTACATGCAGACGCAGGACCCCCAGTTTATCTTTCAGCGGTTTACCGAGTTGGAGGACCGCCTCACACAATTGGAGGACCGCCTCACACAACTCGAACGCGATTCCGCGGCTCGCCGCGAGGCGCTGCAAGGCGAGATCGATCAGCTCGAGCGACGGTACGAGCGAACGGCGGCAGAGTTAGATGACCTGGAAGACGACTACGACGATCTAAGTCGCTCGCATCGCGACCTCCAACGAGCCCATGAGAACCTCGCGGTTGCCCACTCGGCCCTTCGCGACGATCATGAGTCGCTGCGGGAAGACCACGCAACTCTGCTCTCGGCGCACGAGGCTCTTCGTGCAGACTATCGTGCTCTCCTGTCGAATCACCAAGAGCTGCAAGTCGCTCACGACGAGCTCGAAACCGAGTTCGACGACACAGTGGAAGTCGCTACGGCCGAGTTCAACTCTCTCCGCGACGACCACCAGGCGTTGGCGCTGTCCCACGCGGAGCTGCAGGAATTGAACCGGGTGTTGAGGGAAGAGCATGATACCCTTCGCACGGAGCACCTCGCGTTGCTTGAACGGCATCAGGGGCTTCGAGAAGAATTCAATGCCCTTGCGGCCGATACAACCGACCTAGCCGGTCAATTCGAGTTGCTCCGCTTTGCTGCAGTTACCGCCAACAACACGGGCTTTCTTGGCATCCGCTTCCCGGTGCCCGACCCTGCAACAATTGCGCTGATCATAGAGACAAAATTCAACTCACCGGATTTGGACGTGGACGGCGTGTTTGACGCGCTGCGCGAGCAGGACGTCGACGTGCAGCGGAAGCTTGTGCAGGTGGTTTTTGAGTTCTACTTTAACGACTACGGCTTAGACGACGAGTAGTCCACCGCCACGACGCCCGGCGCCAACTTTTTTGCCCCCTGTGCCAAAAAAGAATCGGTCAAGGCCTCGGCGTTTGCCACCGCCTTTCCGGCGAAGTGGTTGTTGAACACAACAAACACCAGCTGGGCGCCGGTGGCGAGCTTTTTGACGCGGCTTTTGATCTGACCCAGTTCCGTGTTGTTGTACAGGTAGTCGTAGCGCGTGACGTTTGTTCCGTGCCACCATGTGTCGGTGCGTCGTCCGTGGAGCCGAAGATAGGCCGTTGCGGCCGTGATGTGTTCCTGTGCCGCGGGGAGGCCCCGCAGTGCAGGAAGGTCTACGTTTACCAGTCCCACGTTTCGATCCGCGAGGCCGTCGATTACCGAAGACTGCTGCCACTCTGCGTGACGGAACTCGACAAAACGGCGTCCGTTGTGTCCAAAGGCATTGAGCAGTCTGTCCAAGTACAGCCTGTTGGTGTCCGTGTAGCGGAAACTGTAGGGAAACTGCATCAGAACCCCGCCGAGCATCTTCCTCTCGCGCAGGGGCGCCAATTCCGAGGCGAATTGCGCCGCGAGCGGCGACGGATCCGCCGGCCGGTCGTGGGTGAGGGTTTTGTTGGCCTTGACAACAAAGCGGAAGTGAGTCGGGACTTTGGCGGCGATCGTCTCGAGCGCATGCGCGGAAGGCATACGATAGTAGGTGAAGTTTATCTCTACGGAGGAGAAACGCTCCGCGAAAAGCGGCAGGAAATCGCCGGAAGGCGTTCCGGGTGGATAGACAGGGCCCACCCAATCAGAATACGAGTAGCCTGCGGTTGTGACACAAAGCTCGGTGTGGCCTTGATCCTGTTGCACCGGACCAAGTATAGTACCCTCTCTTGAGGCCGTTAAGCGTGGGTTGCCGCTGTGTCACGGTCCCACGACTCACACAATCCTTACAATGATAGCGTATCACGTGACATGAGGAACGATTATGCCCCATGAACTTGAGAAATTGAGAAACATCGGAATCAGTGCTCACATCGATTCGGGTAAGACCACCCTGACGGAGCGGATTCTATTCTATTGCGAGAAGATTCACGCCATTCACGAGGTTCGCGGCAAAGACGGTGTCGGTGCCACAATGGATTCCATGGAGCTGGAAAAGGAGCGTGGCATCACCATCGCGTCCGCGTCTACCAATGTCAGTTGGAAAGGCCATCCGATCAATATTATCGACACTCCCGGGCACGTGGACTTTACCATCGAAGTGGAGCGCGCACTGCGGGTTTTGGACGGCGCCGTCCTGGTGCTGTGTTCGGTTGGCGGGGTTCAGTCCCAGACACTTACGGTGGACCGCCAATTGCGCCGTTACAACGTACCATTTATGGCGTTTGTCAATAAGTGCGATCGCACCGGCGCAAACCCGCTTCGTGTCCGTCAACAAATAGAGGAAAAACTTGGGCACAACGCCGTTATGGTTCAGTTACCGATCGGCCTGGAGGACAAGTTCGAGGGAATTGTGGACCTGGTAGCAATGAAGGCCTATTACTACGACGGTGAGGCCGGCGAAGAGATCCGCGAGGAAGAAATCCCCGCCAACATGCAGGAGCAGGCGGCGGAGCACCGGGAAAAGCTTCTCGACGCGGCGTCCATGTTCTCCGACGAGCTTGCTGAGGCCTACCTGGAGGGAGAAGTTGATAAAGAGCTGTTGATCCGGGCAATCAGAACGGGAACGCTCAGTAGGGAGCTCGTGGCGGTGTTTGTGGGATCCGCCTACAAAAACAAGGGCGTACAAAATCTCTTGAACGGGGTCGTCCGCTACCTACCAAACCCAATGCAGGTGACCAACATCGCGTTGGACTTGGACAACAACGAGGCGCCCGTGGAGCTCTCCGCCGTAGCGGACGCAAAGACCGTTGCGTTGGCGTTTAAGCTCGAAGAGGGACCGTACGGCCAGCTCACCTATCTCCGCATCTACCAGGGCACCGTAAAAAAGGGCGGGGATATTTTTAACACGCGCAGCAGGAAAAAGGTGAAAGTCGGTCGCCTGATTCGTATGCATGCAAGCACCATGGACGACATAACCGAGGCCGGCCCCGGCGACATCGTGGCGCTGTTTGGGATCGACTGCGCATCCGGCGACACCTTCTGCCATCCTGACTTGAACTACTCCATGACCTCGATGTATGTGCCCAATCCGGTTATCTCCTTGGCAATCGATCCGGTGGACAAAAAGTCCGCGGACAACATGGGCAAGGCGTTGAATAGGTTCTCTAAGGAGGATCCTACCTTCCGAACCTACGTCGATTCCGAGTCTAACCAGACCATTATCCAAGGCATGGGCGAGCTTCACTTGGATGTGTACGTCGAGCGGATGCGGAGAGAGTACAAGGCGCAGGTTAGCACCGGGGCGCCGCAAGTTGCCTACCGCGAGGCCATCACAAAGCGGGTCGACTTCGACTACACACACAAAAAACAGACTGGTGGATCGGGACAGTTTGGCCGTGTGGCGGGTTACTTCGAGCCGATCGACGAGGGCGACTACGAATTCGTCGATGCAATCAAAGGCGGCGTGATTCCTAACGACTACATCCCGGCCTGTGATAAGGGCTTCCGCTTGGCGATGGAAAAGGGCAATCTTATCGGCCACCCGATTATCGGTGTGCGCGCGGTCATCAACGACGGCACCACTCACCCCGTGGACTCGTCGGACATGGCGTTCCAACAGGCGGCCCTTGGGGCGTTCCGGCACTCGTACATTAAGGCCGGTCCCCAAATCCTCGAGCCCATCATGAAGGTTACCGTAGAAGCGCCCACGGAGTATCAGGGGGCCGTCTTTGCCGGCATCAATCAGCGCCGAGGTATCATTCTCGCCTCGAGCGAGGACGGCAGCTTCTCGCGAATAGAGGCGGAGGTTCCGTTGTCGGAAATGTTCGGCTACTCCACGGCGCTCCGCTCGATGACTCAGGGAAAGGCGGAGTACAGCATGGAG
Source organism: uncultured Spirochaetales bacterium (assembly GCA_964519835.1). GTDB lineage: Bacteria > Spirochaetota > Spirochaetia > DSM-27196 > CAZFLD01 > CAZFLD01. Next base: position 26,884 of record CAZFLD010000036.1, on the reverse strand, counting down.
TTCCTCAAGTACGGGCGCGTGCCAAAGTCGATTGCGGACGAGCTGATTGCCGAGTATCAAAAAGAACGCGCCGAAAAGCAACGGGCGTAGAGGAGTCACCAAATGGTTCGAGCGGAGTTAATCAAACGGAGTCCCCTGCGGATTCTGGAAAAATCCATTCATGGCGAGCTCAAGCCCGGCTCGCTTGGGGTCGTTGCATCGCCGAAGGGCGTCGGCAAGACCGCGTGCCTTGTGCATCTGGCCACGGATAAACTGTTTCAAGGCAAGCATGTTATCCACGTGAGCTTTTCGGAACGTACCGACCACATCATAAGCTGGTACGAGGACATCTTCAAAGAGATCGCCAACAACCGAGAGCTCGAGTCCGCAATGCAGGTTCACGACGAGATCATCAAGAACCGCGTTATCATGAACTTTTCCCAAGAAGGCGTTGGGTTCACCCGGGTTCTCCAGAGCCTACGCACCATGATCGACGACGGCAACTTCGAGGCGGACCTGATTGTGGTAGACGGGTACAGCTTCGTTCGCGGAAGTGCCCAAGAGATCGAACAGGTAGCCGAGTTTGCCAGGGATCTCGACCTGTCGGTATGGTTCTCCGCGTCGATCGATCCTGAGGAGGCCTTGGACAAAAGGGGCATCCCCGATTGTCTTCGGGACTACCTATCGGTTTTTACCGCGGTGATTCTCCTTTCCGATCAGACCGATCACGTCGTCCTTCGTCTGGCAAAAGATCACGACAGCTTTCCCGCGGAAGACCTCCACCTCAAACTCGACACAAAGACACTTCTTATAGTCCAAGACATGTAGGTCGCCGAGTACGAGCGGATCCTTGACGTGAGAGGCCGCCCACGTTGGCCATCATAGGTCCGCAGCGGCTCCCGTCAACGGTTTTTTTCGACTGCGATCCTTGGGCATTTGGTGACCCATGGGCAGACCGTGCAATGGGGTGACACCGGCGTGCAGATCGACTTGCCGAAGTTCACAAGCAGGGTATTGATGTCGATCCAGTAGTGCTTGGGCAAAATCTCCTGGAGTGCGAGCTCCGTGGCTTCCGGTGCTTTGGTCTCCACCGCCCCGATCCGGTTGGCGATGCGGTGGACGTGGGTGTCGACGCAGATCGCCGGCGTGGAAAAGGCCAGGCCCAAGACCAGGTTGGCGGTTTTGCGTCCCACACCAGGCAGCCCTACCAGCTCTTCCAGAGACGCAGGCACTTTACCGCCAAAATCCGTCGCCACGCGCCGCGCCGCCTCTTTGAGGTTTGTTGCCTTTGTTTTATAGAATCCCGCGGGATAAATAAGCCTCGCAACTACCTTGGTATCCAGCACCGCCAAAGACCGCGCATCCGGTGCTTGGGCAAGGAGACGGGAAGACGCCACTTCGGTGACGTCGTCTTTTGTGCGCAGAGAGATCATTGTGGACACCAACACGGCAAAAGGGTCTTTGGTTCGACGGGCAATCGATGTTACTGAGGGTAGGTTTGTTACATCGAGCTCTCGGCCGACGACGGCAAAAAAAACGTCCCAATCAACCGTCGTCGTCGTCCTCTTCTTCCTCTTCGTCTTCGTCGTTGTCTTCTTCTTCTTCTTCTTTGTCCTCGAAATCGTCGTCGTCATCACCCAAGTCTATGTCGTCATCAACATCCTCGGACTCCTTTTCGACTTCGAGTCGACTGAAGATTATCTCTTCGACTTCTTTTTTGTCTTTGTCCAGGCTGAACGACACCTCGTCGATAAGAAGTCGCAAGGCGCTGTCGAAGAGCTTACGTTCGAGAATCGGCAGTTCCTTGACCTTGCTCCGGTGGTACAGTGCTCGGACAACGGTGGCAATATCCATGACGCTGCCCTGTTTGAGCAGGTCGAGGTTCATTTGATAACGGATTTTCCAATCCGTGGGCGCGGCCTCATGCTCCTCAGAGACCAGCTGCAGCGCCTTCTCCGCCTCAGTAGCAGGTACGATGGGACGGATACCAAGTTCGTCGGTTTTGTCCACCGGTACCATAACGGTCATGTCCGATACGTCGAGGTAGATGATATAGTAGAGCAGTTTCTGATCGTTGAAGTCGCGTTCCTCGATCGACTTGATCTGACCAACTCCTTGCAGAGGGTACACCACCTGCTGATTTTTCTTGTACGCGGTTTTGGCCTTCGAGGAATTTTTCATGACGCCAAATAGTAACGAAGAAGTAGGGCCGCGTCAAAGGGCGGCGCACATAGTAACAAGCCTGGCATTTCCTTTGGTGATCGCCGGGCTTTTGTCGATTGCCTTTGTGTTCCGTAATGAGCTGTGGACCATCTTCTCCAATCCGGACAACGTGGAGGAGTGGGTCCGGTCGTGGGGACCGGCCGGCCCGCTTGTGTACGTGCTTGCCCAGACCACCCAGGTGATTGTCTTTGTTCTGCCCGGTGACATCGTGCAACTCGCTGGGGGCTATCTGTTCGGGGTCGTCGGTGGCCTGTCGCTCTCTCTCGTTGGTATCGCGATTGGGTCGTCAGTCAACTTCCTGGTGGGGCGGAGCCTGGGAATCCGATTTGTTCACGGTTTGTTTGGGAAAAGGCAGGTCGAGAGATTCGACGGGCTTATCAACTCGCCCCAAGCCAGGCTCGGTTTTTTCCTGTTGTTTTTGATTCCGGGAATCCCAAAGGACGTCCTTTGCTACCTTGGCGGAATCTCGAGCCTCAGGTTCCCGGTCTTTATGCTTGTATCGATGACTGCTCGTATTCCGGGTATCCTCGGAAGCTCTATCATTGGCGACGCCGCCGCAGCGGGGCGTTACATCATGGCGGCGGTTATTTTCGGGGTTGCGGTAACGTTGTTCGTGGTCGGGCTTATCTTCCGCAAACGCGCAACCGACGTTGTGCGGCGACTTATGGAGAAGCGGTCGCGGCGGCGCGAAGCTGAGGCACATCCGCCACGCGAGGAATAGGAGCAAGCGCAGCAAATCCGAGGTGCTTGAACGGGTGCACATCAAGCGGGTTTGGGTGCCAGCCGCTGATTCGCCGTGTGTCGATAACGTTTACCGCCGGGGAATGGGCAATGGGAAGCACAACGGCGGTATCGAGCAGAAGGGCCTCCGCCGCGGCCAAAGTTTCGAATCGTGCGGTGCCCCGCTGGGAGAGCGACAGTGTAATCAAGTCGTCGAATTCCTTGTTGCTGTAGCCGGAGTCGTTGAGGTTGCTGCCGCTTGTCCACATCTGCAGGAAGGTTAGAGGATCGGCAAAGTCACCGATCCAGCTAATGGTGCCCAAGGTGTACGAGTCACCTTCGAGCGCGTCGAAGTAGCGCGGATACGGCGCCGTTGTCGTGAGAACCTCGATGCCAAGCTCATCTTCCCATGCCGAGGCAAAAAGATCGGTTATTCGGACGTTGTCCTCCCCGCCCGGAATCGTGACGGTCACGTCGGGAAGCCCCTCGCCACCGGGGTAGCCGGCTTCGGCCAAGAGTCTTAGCGCCTCGTCCCGGTTCTGCTCGACGATGCCCGCGGGGTTTTCGTAGAACGGGATGCTTGGAACCAAGGCTTGTGCCGGCGTGAAGTAGATCTCATCGGAACGGATCTCGCTCCAAGGCAGCAACAGCGCCATCGCCCTTCGCACGTTGTCGTTCGCCCACGGCTCCTCGTCGGCTCGGAAGAAAAAATAGGAAGTAGCAAACAGGGGATTCACAACGATGTGGGACCGTGTTTCTACCGCATCGAGGTTCCAGCCCCCGGCGAGCCATTGCACCGAACCGCGGTTAAAGGCCTCGGTGATTGTTTCCGGATCATCGACGGTCCGGATTCGAAGGCTTGGGATCGAAACCTCGGATCTGTCCCAATACTGCTCATTCTGCTCGAAAGCGAGCCCATCTGGGTCGGCGGATACCAACCGGTACGGGCCGTTGGATATGACTTGGTCCGGTTCGACGGTATCTCCGTGCTCCACCATCTGTGGATGGAGGGCCACAAAGCTGTGGTGGCAGAGGATGTCCAAAAAGTGGGTAGCGGGGCTGTTTAGCTCCACCACAAGCTCGGTATCGGAGATCGGTCGGATGCCCACGCGATCGGGATCCGAGCTTCGCCCCCGTCGGTAGTCCTCCGCCCCTTCGATGACGTCGAACAAAAAAGAGTAGGCCGACTCTGCTTCAGGATCGAGCAGCGCCAACCAGGTCTCGCGAAAGTGCCGGGCGATTACCTGATCCCCGTTGTCATACCGCGCGTCTTCCCTGAGATTAAATGTCCAGCGGCGGCCGTCGTTGGACACCGTCCAGGTTCGCGCGACGCCCGGGATCGGCTCGAGTGTCAGCGGGTGGTAGGTCACAAGCCCTTCGAACAGAGCGGTGTAGACTTGCGCCTCCGAAGCCGTGTACGAGCTAATCGGGTTCAGGCTGATGTCTGTTTCCCCAAGGCTTATCACAAACTCGTTGGGGCCTTCGATCTGAGGCTCCTGCGCTTGGGGGATGGTCTGAGCGGGGGCTGAATAGGCCGCAAAGAGGCCAAAACATAAGGCGGCCGTCCACAGCGCCGTGCGTCGTCTTGTTTTTGGGTCTGCACATCTACTCACCGGCATACTCCGTGAATGGGAGACCGCAGCTTTTGGCGACTCCCGCATGGACACACGTGCCGCCAACGATGTTTAGGCCCTTACGCAACGCGGGATCACGGGCGGCCGCGGCGTGAACGCCGTTGTCGGCAATCGCAACCGCATACGAGTGCGTGACGCTTGTAAGGGCCAGCGTTGACGAATAGGCGACGGCGCCGGGCATGTTGGCAACACAGTAGTGCACAACACCGTCCACGATGTATATCGGCTCGTCGTGGGTGGTCGGTCGGCTTGTTTCCGCGCAGCCGCCTTGGTCAATTGCCACATCGACAAGAACCGCCCCGGTCTTCATTGTTCCCAACTGGTCACGTGAAATCAGTTTTGGTGCCGATTCTCCGGGAACCAACACCGCACCGATGACGATGTCCGCTTCCCGCAACACCATTTCCATGTTTGCCTCGGTAGCATAGAGGGTTGTAATGCGGCTGCCGAAGAGGTCGTCCAGGTATGCCAACCGTCTGGCCGTTATGTCGAGGATCGTGACGTTTGCGCCGATACCAACCGCGATCTTGCAGGCGTTGGTGCCGACTATGCCGCCGCCGATAATGGCGACATTGCCACGTGGAACGCCCGGAACGCCCCCGAGCAAGATGCCTCGGCCACCGAACTCCTTTTCGAGGTACTTTGCGCCCTCCTGCACCGAAAGCCGCCCCGCTATCTCGCTCATCGGCGTGAGGCAGGGAAGGGTCCGATCGCTAAGCTCGATGGTTTCGTAAGCCAATGCCGTTGTGCCGGTCTCCATCAGAACACGGGCAAGCTCGACGTTCGCAGCCAAATGTAGATACGTAAAGAGGATCTGATCTGCTTTGAGGAGTGGATACTCCTCCGGCAGCGGCTCTTTGACTTTGACAATAAGCTCGGAGCGGTCAAAAACGCTCTTGTGGTCCTCGGCAATCTCGGCGCCGGCGTCGATGTACTCGGGATCGCCGTACCCGGAGCCCTCACCGCCGCCGCGCTCGACAAGCACCGTGTGCCCGTGTGCCACCAGTGTCCTCACGCCCGACGGCGTGACGGCAACCCGATACTCGTGCCGTTTGATCTCTTTTGGTACACCAATCGTCATCACCAAGATTCTACCGGCAATTTCGCCGTACGGCTACCAAAGCGATGGGGACAAAGTCCGACCCATTTTTGTCGGTACACGCCTCCCGCGATGCCGCTCTGCGCCCGTCGGATTGGGCTTATTGACCGGTAGACATCTGAGCCGTAAACTCCGTCGCCATGGCAACCGATCAAACCCAGGCACCGCCCTACGGTGGAGCGCAGCGACTGTCCCTGACCCAGCTCGAGGCTTGGGAATCTCGTGCACGACACGGACGTATGCCTGGCTTGTACTATTGTTCCTGGGACAATCACCACCTATTTGGCTCCCTAACGCCGAGCATGACAAAGTGGGATGACGCATTCACGTCGTCGGCGTATCGAGACTTTCAAATGGCCCAGCTTATGGAGCTTGCCGAACGATATCCCGGCGTGGGGGAATGGTGGGTCGACATTCCAAAGGTTCTTCCGCGAAGAGAAGGCCTACGACGACTACTTTGTGGCGCACCTCGAGGAGCTCCTCAAAAACTCGGAAATGAGGCCGGCATTGCTCCGGAGCCACACTCCAATCTGACGTCGCAGCTCGACAGATCCGTACTTACAAATCGCAGAGAGTCGCTCGCGGGCCAAGGAGAAGCCTGGTTCCTGCCGAGCTCGTCGGCCTGTACTACAACTCCGTGGCGTGCGGCAGCAAATTGCTTATCAACGTCGGACCCGACAGGCGTGGTTTGTTGCCGGAACGAGACTCGGCTTCGCTTTTGGCCTTTGGCAGCGAGATCGCGCGACGCGCTTCGCAATCGATATCTTTGTCGCCGTTCATGGACGCCAGGTGACGATACACCGCGGCCATACCGTCGGCCACAAACGTATAGTCGCTTTGCCGCTTACCAAGGCCCGGGGAATTGTGCTTCGGATGTCGAGCGAGGGCGAAATGTCCGGCAAGGGAAAAACCCCACGCCTCCGCAGTGTCGCGGTCTACCGGACGGTTGCCGGAGGACCGTCTTCCGGCGGAGCCGGCCCGCGTGTTCTACCCCGAAGCAGGGTGGGTAGCCGAAAGACTCGAGGGTCTCTATGGGAGCCCGTGGCGCACGTGCCGGTCGTCGCGCGACGGCGCTGTTGCGGGAAGGTTGGATGTCGGTGAGCCGGATTGCCGACGACGTTGGCGTTTCAGACCCCTCTTACTTCTGCAGGCGATTCAAACTCTACTCGGGGCTTTCCCCAAGGGAGTTTCGCTCCCTCTCAACGGGCGGGTTGCACCACACGTCTACCGTCATCAAGGGTGTAAACTGCATGCCGATACCGTCGCCAAGCTGGATGATGTCGCAACCCACTTCCGAGTACCCGGCTTCGTGAATCGAACGGACACGCCGGTAAACGACGTCGGGGTTGATAACCCTAGACATGTTGATAACCATAGACATGGGGAAGTCGACTAGAAAGTTGCGCGTAATACGACGGAGGCTCGCGCCCCAGGAGACTCGAGAGCGCCGCAACGCTCCCCGGCCTCACTCGATCGGGTTTGGCAGATCGTCGTATCCGGAGAGCTGCCGGGCGACACTCTCCTGCAGGTCCGCGAACTCTTTTTTGATCGGTTCGGTGTGATTCTTCCAGAAGGTGACGTTCGGGAGCGCAGTGTTTTTCCAGCGCTCCAGCTGGTCGATGCTTCGCTCAACATTGCCAAGAAGGGTGTCCTTTTCGTTCTGACGAATGTCCGACTCGGAGATCTTCTGCTTGAGCGAATGGAATGAATCGAGGAGGCTCTGCATTTTGTCTTCGAGCTCCGCCTTCGACTTTAGAACCTTCACTCTGCGGGCGCTCCAAAACCCTCCTGCCAAGACCACTATCGCTGCAACAATGATTATCCAGATCATAAATAACCTCCTCGACCGGCAGTGCCGGTTTTTTACTCTACCATAGTTTGGAGTTTGTGCGCAGCGGTTTTAATCGTGGCAACCAAAACGCTGGAACGTACGCCCCGAAATCCCACCGGCCGTAGAGGTGTTTATCCACCCAGTCGTAGCCGGACCCTTCGAGTACCCTCCCAAAGCGGAACAACGAGGTCTTATCGATCAGGCGGGGAAGGTGACCACCGCGTGAAGGCCGATCCCAAAGTCGGTCCATTGCCGTGGCTGAACGTTTGGGGCTGTTCCGACAATCATTCCCATGCCGATTCGGGCGGCAGGGCCGAACGGAGGGAATTCAGAAGGCCGTCGGGTGGATCGCAGGGCAGCTTGACCGGTCTGCGCTCGACAACGCTTGTATAGGCTCCGAGGATGATGTTGAACTGCGTGAGCGACCGGTCGAGGCAGGTTGGGTGGATCTTCGCCGGGTCATCGAGCAGCTCGAAGGCCGCCTCGGTAAGAATCCCCTGCGCCAACTCGTCCTGCTCGAAATAGTCGTGTGAGCCGCTCTCGTACCCGCCGTGCTTGGTAAACCGCTCCCAGCCGACCATCGTCCAGTGCACAAAGCCTTCGTTTCCGTACGCGCAGATACGCTTGTGGTGGTAGATGCGTTCCGATGGGTTGCTCGTCGGGGCGAAGCTCCCGGTGGTCATCACGGTCCGAACTCCGTTCTCGAACTCGATTACCGCCTCGGCGGTATCCGGTGACGGCTGGTTGGTCCCGATTGTCCTGGTACCTGAAGCCGAGGCGAAGACCGATACCGGCTTGCGATAACTCATGTAGGAGTGGGCCAGCTCCAGCACGTGCACTCCCTGGTCGAGGATTGTCGACCTGGCGCTGATGTCGACAAACCTGAGTGCACCGATGCGGCCCTCGGCCACGTCACGCCTCAGCGCCATGTTCGGAGGGTGAAAGTGTAGCTGGGTGTTCACCACGAATTTGGTGCTCGTAGAGTCTGCCAAGGCCAGAAGCTGCTTCCAGTCCTCCCCCTGCACGGCGATCGGCTTTTCCACGATTACTACCGGCACGTTATACTCCGACGCCAGGGTCATCAGCGGGACCCGGAGCTTCGGGCCGGTGACGATGTGCAGCAGATCGGGCTTCTCCTTCTCCAGCATCTCCTGGGGGTCGCGGTACCCCCGTTCGACCCCAAAACTGGACAGAAAAGAGTCAAGGGGCTCTCCGCCGGACCGATTACAGGCCGCCACCGGCCTGCCTTTAGTTACCGTCCGGTACGCCTCCGCGTGCTTTCGGGCCCTCGAACCCACTCCGAGAAATGCCGACGTATGCATGTGTACTCCTCCAGTGCATGTGTACTCCTCCAGAAACTCACCGGCAACACCCGCTTCGCCTATGCAAGTTGTGCGTCGACCAAATCGAGGAACTGGTTGGTCTCCTCACGAACCTGTTGCACAAAGCTGTTGTCGTCGACCGTGCCGATCGCTGCGCTCATCTCTTCCTCGGACCGGTACGTGGCTCGCCGGAACGGGTTCGCAAAATCCTTTTGACGCGAGACATACACCTGATCGCATACGTACTCTTGGATTTCGCGGGCGCGGCGCAGGAAGTCATGCCAGGCTTCGCGCGACAGACGGGGATATCCCGCAATACGAGTCAGCACCGCGAACGCGTGGCGCTGCTTTTCTTCGGGGTACCTGTCCCACAACTCGTCGTAGCGGCGGTGGATGTCATGCCAGCTCTCGAGCATTCCGGAGCCTATGTCGGCACGGAGCACGTCAACGTCCTCGGTCCTTATTAGCTGTCCGCCCAGATTCGTCCAGTCGGCTATCCTCGCTCCATCGAGCCCGGTCTCTCCGGCGAATACGGAGTCCGGTCCGGCCTCTTGATGTGCTTCGATATGCTCGATCGTGTTCCGTACACCGTAGTACACGAGCATGTCTTGGTACGCTCGATATGACTCTTGGGGTTTAACAATCCGGACGGGCCGACGAGATCTCTCCACGCCTGCGGCAAATACCTCGATCCGCGTGGCAAGATTGTCCGGTGACGAGAGAAGCTCGTGTCCTCGTTCTATCATCACCTTTTGCTTGGAGTCGCCCGGATCAACGTCTGAAAGTGGTGTGGTGGGGCCGTGCGCGCCTGCGGCCTCCGCGGTCCAGAGTGCGAGCAGGTCGGTCGCGCGTATGATCTCCTCTATCGTATCCGGCGCGAGGTAGTCGAACTCTACATGCTGAGCAACAATCTTTCGCTGATCGCGCTTGGCAAACTTCCACGAGTTTCGTACAAGCGCGTACATGTTGTAGAGCCACCAAAAGGCGGGCATTACTTCCAGGTGTCCGTCGCGCTCGTTATTGTTCACGAGTGCGAACGGAAACGGGATGTTCATCTCGGCTGGATAGGCGCCCTTGGCAACAAGGACGTAGGAAGCAAAGACACTGGAGTGTTTGAGGCTGGTGCAGAGGCCGGGCCAGAAGCCGCGGCCGGCCTCGATCTCGTTGTCGTTCGCGCGGCTGTTGTGATTCGAGCCCACCGTGGCCCCCGCCGCGAGATTGCTCTGTCCCTTCACCACGGAGGCGATCAGGAACGAGTTGTTGTGGTGCTGCTCGTGTGCAGGGAAGATCAGGTTGTTGAGCACCTCGCAACACGAGATTGTCGAATTGTCTCCAAGAAACGAGTTGATAAGTCGGGCACCGTACTTGAGGTTCGAGTTGTTGCCCAGGATAAAGCGTACCGCCTTGCAGCCGTAGAAGATGTGGCAGCCGTAGCCGATAATGCCGTTGACCAGCTCCACGCCCTCTCCAATTTGACTTGGCTCTTCGGGCGAGGAGTTGATGGTGAGGTTTTTTAACTTGTTTGCACCCTTGATGTAGCAATGCTCACCAATCTTCACATCCTTCAGTATGCGCGAGGTCTTGACTACGGACTGTGTCCCGACCGTCCCGTAGTAGCCTCGTGTTGAATCGAATTGTCTTTGTGTTACTGCACCCAACCTCTCGATCAGCGTTTTGTCGTCACGGTATTTGGCCCACAGATACGCGTCCGCCGTAATCATTCCATCGAAGGGCATCACCTGTCGGGAGCCGGTCTCGTTCATAACGTCGAGCCAGACTCGCACTTCCTCCGACTCCCCGTCCTTTACAATGCCGTTGCCGAACTTTGCGTGATCCGTAACGTGCATCTCGTCGACGTTTGCGATGATACATCGGTCGCCAATGATGTAGTGAGCGAGGTAGTGCACGTTAAAAAGCGCGCAGTCATCGCCAATGTCACATTCGATGACAAAGCAGTTGTTGATCCCAACGGGGACCTTGAGATCGTGGTGTTCGATAGCCGCCGGCCGGACCGAGCCAATTCTAACAAGTCCGTGGAAGCTGCTGTTGCGAATCATCTTCGGATCAAAGGTGTCGGTAACAAGTACCTCATCCCAGTCTTCCGCGGTGTTCCCGTTGAGAACAAGAATTTCTCGCTCGGCGGAGGACAGCTTTCGCCACTTCCCCGGCGCGGCAGGGTTCTGCCGATTCCGAATGAAGTACGCGTCTTGCCCCTCCCTCAAGTATTCAGGTGGGACAAATGATCGACCCACGCGCCCGGCAGGATGGAGAGTTACGTTGTCCATGCGTGTCTCCGTTTCGTCGCAGACCTCGTCGTCCGTTTTACGGCGTCGGTCACTGATTTACCTTGTTTATCATTCCACAAGTCGATTTGCCGGGCAACAACCGTAGGAGGCGTTTGCGCGTCAAGGCGGTTCCCCGGAATCAAACTCGAAGGTGGTCCCAACACGGCACGGTGTCCAGGCGCTCGGAAACTCCGACCACAGGCGGGCGGATGCCGCAGGACCGGTGCAGTGGGCCGGGGCAATCAGGTCGATACCGATTCGATGGAGATCCGACACCGTACGATCCAGTCGCTCCGGTGACGCGGTTCCGAGGTGGGTGCCTCCGATGACCGCGTGAATAGGGGCGCCTCCGGTCAGCGCGCCGACGTGAAGGAGCGTGTTTACGATGCCGGCATGAGCGCAACCGAGCAGAACAACGACCCCTGACTGCGTAGTAAAGTAGAGCGACTGGTCGTCCGGCACCGGATCCGCGGTCGTGCAGGCCGGGTCCAGGTAGAAATCGCCTCCCGGATCTTCATAGTCGGTCACGCGTGGTGGAGGACCGGTCACAAAGATGCCGTGACCGACCTCCGTTGGACTCTCCGTGGAAACGATTGTAGCGGCCCGGCGGAGAGCGATCGACGCATCTTTGTGTATGCCGATCTCACGCACCGAAAAGTCCGCATGCCGACTGAACCGTGTTTCCATGGCTGCAGGGTGCGCAAACACGCGAGGTGCCGCGGTTGCGAGCGGACCCGCGAGTCCGCCCGTGTGGTCGTAGTGCCCGTGCGAGAGCACAATTGCGTCGACGTCCGAGAGGTCGACCCCGAGGAGCTTTGCGTTGTGAAGCAGGACACGAGTGGTTTGACCCGTGTCGAAAAGCAGCTTGAGTGATCCCGTCTCCAGGCAAAAAGAGAGGCCGTGCTCACCGAGCGTCCCCCGGCCGGAAGCCGTGTTCTCCACAATTGTCACGATTTGTATAGGATGGCTCATGCGACCTGTCTCCAGCTTACCACCGTTCCATACAGTGTCTCAGGTAATGCGTCTGCTGCAAAGGGGCCGCAGTACCGGCGCCGACGCGTACCTCGTTGACCGAGAAAAGCGCGGCACCGAGCTTCCTGTTCGTACCGTGGACGTTACCAACCTGGTCGGCCTTCGAGCTGAGATGGGCCGCGTCCTGCAGGATCTCTCCGGTGCCGTGGTTGTTGTGAACTTCGCAGGGGTTCATCACCCGGCGATGGACCTCACAAAGGAGCTTACGGCCGGTGAGCTGGAGACCTTTCGGCGAGTGATCGACGTGAATCTGATGGGGCCATTCGTGGCCGGAGGGCAATCGTGCGGTCTACGAATCGCGAGAAAAGCTCGATCGGCTCTTGTCGTCGACGCGACGGTATCCGGAGGTGGAGGTATAGTAACCCGCCGCGGCCTCGGCCATTGCCAGGACGTTTTTTAGGCGGAACATTTGGAAGGAGAGCTTCGTGGCTCGGACTTACCACGTAGCGTGGACCGAGCGACCGGGCCACCCGAGCAACCTCGGTACGGACTTCGTCGGGACCCGCGTTTACCAGTAGGGTCCTGCGTGTCGATACCGCCGATAAACGCCAGGGCTCCGCGAAACTCCGCGCCAATCCGTTCGGCCGCCATGTTTGCCGCCTTCGCCTGCAACGGATGCAGTGCATCCACACCAAGCTCAATTAAGTCTGGGATAACACGATAGATCGACCCGCAGGAATGCAGGATGACCTGCTTGCCAAACTCGTGACCGAGGTCGGTGAGTTTGCGGAAGTAGGGGAACACAAGGTGGCCCGAGGCCTCGAAAAAGCGCCGGTTTGCCTCGAGGTAGAAATCCACAACGTGCTGAGTTACCGCGTGGACGATCTCCGGGTCGGTGTACATCGTGATGAAGTAGTTCTCCATGCCGAAAAAGTCGGCAGCCAGGTGGAAAAACGGACTCGGCATCTCTGAATGCACCGGGAGCCCCTCGAGAGGGACCGACGCTACCGATGTCGAACATGGGCAGGCCTTCGGGGTGTGTTTAGGCCGACCAGCCGGGCGGGATCCAGGCGTAATCGTCGCCGAGTCGTGCGCGAACGACGCCCAGCCCGGACACTCCATCACCGGGCGGATTCCGCTCACTGCCACCGGCTGGTGCATGTTGCTCGACGGCACCCGCGTTTGCTGATTCGTGGTCGACATCGTGGCCGCCGCGCGCCATGAAACCGACGCCGACGTCTCGCTCGACCGGCGCGTCACAACCGCCAAAGGCAGCGACCAGCGGCGGAATGCTGTCGTTGTGGGGTTCAAAAGCCGACGCGGTCCGCGGGCTCGGCTGAGATAATGGCGCGGACGCGCTCTCGGCCTGTCACGAGTTCTTGTCCTGTGATCTATCAAAGCCGGGTTCGCCCGGCACCGGCGTATCCCATTGGAAGGTCGGGTCTTCCTGCCTCTTCCGCCAGACGTGTCGCATCTCCTGCCACGCCTCTCGAATTGTTCGAGGCTTCGGCATGTCCCAGGCTGGTAGCTTGCTCAGCCGTGGAAGGTTGTAGCAAGGGACCGCCGCGAACATGGATCCAACTTGATCGTTCGAGCGCACTTTCGCCAGTCCGGAACTTTATCCCGCAAGCCGTTGTTTATCGTTCTGCCAACAAACACCCGCCACCATGTGCCGACAAATGGACCGAGCGACACACCACGGGGAGTATCCAAAGCCGAAAAACCACCGACAGCACCACGACTGACAGGGGAAAGGCAACCAGCCCGCGACCCCATCGCACGGCCACGCGCCGCTCCATGTCTTGGCCCCGTCCCCCGAATGCTTCACGGTCACCCAATGGGTGAAGCGCTTAGAGGTGATGCTGCCGGTGGCTGAGCCGGTATTGATGGAAGTTGACCCAGGACACAAGGCTGTAGAGCCTGAGGAAAGACTCGTTGAGCCGTTTTGTCTTGAACACGGTACCGTGAGAGAGCTCGTGAGTGGCAAGGCCGGTAAAAAAACGAATAGCAGACACCGTGGAACCATAGAGCCCCAACCATGGCAAGCCACGGACCTTGTGTGAAAAGGTAGGTGACCAGAGCGCCGGTAGATAAAACAAGAAGAAAGTGCGCGGCGGCCTGGAGCAAGCCACGAGAATCGCTCCGAGTGGTAAGCTCGCGCATTTCCTGCTTGTCGATCGGTATGCGATACCAGACTATTTTGAGAGTTTTGCCGGCTTCGTCGAGAGGCGGGTAGCTCCGATCCATGGTACCTCCACGCATAGTCTACCGGTCCCGGCCGGACCTTATCCGGATTGGCCGTGCGCGCGTACCCGGGTGCGTGGAGCGGAGTTACGGGCCCGCGGATTACACGGCGCAACACCTCCTCGAGCACTGTAGCGTAGGCCGGGTCGCGCAGGTGGCCGGCGTGTCGGTCACCCAAGGACCTTCGAAACTCCGATCTCATAGAACCCCGGTAGGCGTACCGGCGCTTTCCCAACCGCCTCGATTTCTCCGAGCCAGACTCGGACCGCCGCGCGTTGTGAAGACGGGGTGTTGCTAAATGTCATCACAAAGTTGTGGCAGTACGGCATTTCGTAGAGTTTGTAGGGGTCGCCGAAAGAGGTAAACACAACCGCGGGGTGACCATGCCAGAAGGAGTTCCAGAGCGAGGCAACGGCCGGCCCTGCGAATCGAGTTGTTCCGTAAACAGGCATAACGTGGACGTTGATTAAAACGGCCGCAAAGTCGGCGGCGCGCTTGTTTAACTCCGTGCTCGACGGATTTGCAAAGTGTTCCACCGTCAACCCTCGTTTCCTCAGCTCCTCATCCACAACATCGAGCTCTTTTACATAGCCGCGCGTATCGGAGCCCATGGAAAGTGTGACCGTTGCCACGCGCGCACCCTCCGGCAGATGGAGCGGCAAGACCTCGCCTTCGTTGCGGACTACGGCAACCGCCCGCCGGCCAATTTCATCGGCCCAGGATTCGAAGTCGGCGCGGCCATGGAGAGATTCGACCGGCTCTTTTTGGTCGATGAGTCCGAGGTGGAGCTTGAGCGCGAGCACGTTTTTGACCGCCGTCTCCAAGCGTTCCTCGGACAAGACGCCGCGATCCAAGGCCCGTCTTATGACCGCCACATCCTGCGGCGCCTCCGGCCAGAGGATCATGTCGCTTCCGGACTCGATATTTCCCGCTAGACGCTCCATGTATGGCGCAACAGCTGAGAAGCCGACCATGGGAATCGCGTCGGACACAACAAGGCCGCCGAAGCCCAACTCGTTGCGAAGCAAATCGATTTGTATTCTGCTGCTCAGCGTCGCAGGGGGAGGTCCCAAGTAGTTCGTGCCGGGATCGAGCCACGAAAGGCCGATGTGCCCGCTCATCACGCAATAAACCTCACTGAGAACTCCCGACCATACGTGGCCAAAGAGTTTGTACCACTCATCACGGCTGAGTGGGTTCACGGATGTACACACGTGGGAGTCTCTGTCGTCCACCCCGTCTCCGGGAAAGTGTTTGGCTGTTGCGGCCATGCGTTTGTCCGCCTGCACGCCGCGGATGAAGGCCCGCGACATACGGAGCACGTGCTCGGGATCTACGCCGAACGTGCGCGTGTGCATCATCGAGTTTTCTTTATTGATGGATAGGTCCACGATTGGGCCAAATGTCCAGTGAAGTCCGGCCTGCCGCCCCTCGACGGCGGTTGCGATCCCCATCTTTTCAGCGAGATCCTCGGAGTCCGCCGCGCCGACCGCCATCTGCCACGGGAACAAGGTTGATTACAAAATTGATCATTCGATTTTAGCTTTTATTGTCGTTCTTTCTGGACAAGTTTTTGCTCTACTTGTTTGGGGTACTTATCGTGAGTTTTATCCTGAAGAAGACAACTTTCGGGCACTAGAA
>CAZFLD010000036.1:0-10924 GCA_964519835.1 uncultured Spirochaetales bacterium | reverse complement strand
TTTACGAGATCGGCGCACCCCAAAGGGGGAATCTTTGCATGCTCGAGAAGCGGCTCCATTGCTGCGGCCGTCTCGTCGGCACGGCGGTAGGCAAAGAATCCCGCGCCGAAGGGGCAAGTCTCGTAGAGAGCAGACGCCTCATCGGGGGAGAGCTTGGAAAGATTCACGTTGAAGGTTTGGGCAATCCGCTCGTCGACGGAAAGAGAAGCAAAGATCTTGTCGATTCGCGCCTTGTCGGCTGGGACCGCTCTTGAGTACATGGTGTCTGTATAAACGCGGATCCCGTTGTGGTCCGGCATGAAGTGATCATCTTTGAGGACGATCTGCTAAAACCAACAGATCGCTGATCGGATAGTGCTAACGTAACATGCACAATGAGATTATTGTGCCTCTTTGAAGACTCAGAGTTGCAATAGTATGGCGTGATGCAGGAAAGAGAAAAAGCAGATCGAATGTATCAGGAAATAAAAAAGGCCTATGCAACGGGATGGAATACATGGGACGTCCGGAGTGTCTGTAGCCATGTCCGGATGCCCGAGGGAGTTTGCCTAAACTTGGGATTCAAAGACTACGTCGAGCGAGAGCCGCTCACCGAGCTCAACCTCGGCTTCGACTTGCAGGACCTCTATCTGGGTCCCCATGCCTACGACGGATCGTATACCGAGGTCGTGCTAAAAAACTGGGGGGCCGAGTCCCACGTCGAACCCCTGAGTTTTCGCATCGAGAGCGCACACGTAAAGGATGACCTTGTTGTCCTTGTTGAACCGGTAGATCCTCCAAAGCGGCTAAAGGCGCCGCGCCTTACGGCCGAACTCTGCATTCTCTGGAATCGACCCGGGACCGTCACGCGGGACGCTGAAGTACTAGAGGCACGGGTCCCGAACAACACGATTCGTGTCTTTGCCACGGGCGTCGACTGCCCCGAGTATTACGTCGGCGCGATTCGTGCGCCGTACATTAGCTTGTGTGTCGATCAAGCCGTGGGTTTGAGTACCGGGAAAAAGCGCGGCATCGATGAGATTCGAGAGGTTCTCGCTGAGCAGCGTGGGCGATGGGAGGTGGAGCGCGACGGAATGGGAGAGCATGCCGAATCGTGGGAGGCGATACAAACCGTCCTCGCCTGGAACGTATTGTATGAGCCACAACACGATCGTGTTGTCTGCCCGGTCAGTCGTCGCTGGAGCCTACGCAATCGTGGCTATGTCCTCTATCTGTGGGACACGTACTTCGCAGCCTACCAGGCGGCCGCCACCGGCTCGAAAGAACTCGCGTACACAAACCTCGTTGAGATGACACAAGCGAAGCATAAGGCGGGCCGTCCCTTTGTGCCGAACGTGGAGCAGGCAAACGGCTTCCTGAGCCGTGACAGATCACAGCCGCCTGTTGGATCTCTCTGTGCCAAAGAAGTTTACCGCGTTTTCCGCGAAAAGTGGATTCTAGAGCTTTTGTACCCCGACCTTTTGGAGTGGAACGAGTGGTGGAACGAAAACCGGCGACACGAAGAGCTCCTGTGTTACGGGTCCACCCCCTACGAGCCGGTAGTAGGCAATAAGTGGGAGACCGAGGAAGGGGAGGCGGTAAACGGCTGGTTCGGCGCGAGCATGGAGTCCGGCTGGGACGGCGGCGTGCTGTATCGGGGCGTGCCGTTCGACAAAAAGCGCCATATCCTAAAGCACTGGGACGCGTCACTCAACGGGTTGTACGTCCTCGATTGCCGCGCACTGGCCGACATTGCCGACGTCCTTTGCGATTCTGAGGCTGCCAAACGCCTCCGTGCCAGAGCCGACAAACTCCAAGAGTCGGCCGCTGTTTTGTGGAACGAACGAACCGGATTCTTTCACAACAAAAACTGGGAAACAGGCGAGTTCTCGGATGTCGTGGCGATAAACGGCTTCTACCCACTCCTATCCCGCACAGCCACCGATGAACAGGCCCGCCGTGTCGCGCAAGACTACCTTCTGAGTCCGGACCAGTTCTGGGGCAACTACGCGCCTACGACGCTGGCCAGGTCCAACCCGGTATTCGGCGACAAAAAGGAGTACTGGGACGGGCGGGTATGGCCGCCCGTGAGTTTCCTTGTCTACCTCGGTCTTCGAAACTACCTGCACCTCCCGGAGGTGGCCGACGCCGCCTGCCGGCTCGTAGAGAACTCACGGAAGCTTATTCTGCGGGAGTTTCGCGACAAGCGATTGGTGCGTGAAAACTACGACGTCGAGACTGGTTCAGGAGACGAGAGCAATGCTTCTGCGGCCTTCTACCACTGGGGCGGACTGCTCGCGCTTATGAGCTTTGTCCATGACGGCGTGCTTGCACCGCCGGAAACGCCGCTGTAAGTTCTTCGTCACTCTCGGCCGTCGGCCAAAGCCGATCAGTCTGCTCTGGTGTGGCGTGCGCCCCCTTGAAACGGTTCTCCGGGCGATTATTGCACCGCATTGTCAAGAATCGCCCTCTATGCACCGCTTTTATCTCGCCCGTAAGATCATGCTATCACTTCTCAGGAGGAACCTATTTGGCTTTAAGGCGCAGTGCCGGCGGAACTCTTGTCATCGGGCACACGCGAATCGATATACGGCAAATTGAGCGCAGACAGCGGCGTAGTCGGATTATTGCAAACTGGGAGCTCTACCTTTTTGTGCTCCTGCCGATCATCTGGCTTCTGATATTTATGTACTGGCCGATGTACGGAAACGTAATTGCGTTCAAGCGATTTGTTCCGAGCCTCGGAATCTGGGGAAGTGAGTGGATCGGCCTTGACAACTTCGAGCGCTTTTTTACGTCTTATCGGTTTGGCTCAATCGTTTGGAATACAATTGCCCTAAGCCTCTACCAGCTTGCCGTCGGGTTTCCAATTCCTATCGTACTTGCAATACTTATTCAACACTGTCCGCTTCCACGATACAAAAAGACTGTACAGCTAATCTCCTACGCGCCTCACTTTATTTCCGTTGTTGTCATAACAGGGATAATTTTCAAGCTTCTCGCACCCGGTATTGGTATTATTCCCATACTGCTTGAGTCCTTGGGAATACCGGAGCCGAACTTTCTGGGCAGCGCCGACTGGTTCCGCGACGTCTACGTATGGTCCGAGGTCTGGCAGCGAATGGGCTGGGGAAGCATCATCTACCTCGCTGCACTATCGGCAATCGATCCGGAGCTCTACGAGGCTGCCCGCGTTGACGGCGCGAATATCTGGCAACGCATCCGCCACATTGATATTCCGGGCATCGCACCCACGATTATTATCTTGCTTATTCTGCAATCCGGGCAGGTCCTTAATGTCGGGTTCGAAAAGGTGCTGCTGCTGCAGAACAATTTGAACCTTAGCGCGTCCGAGGTCATCCAAACGTACGTTTACAAGATCGGGTTGGCCGGGCAGGTGCCGAATCCTTCCTACGCCACCGCCATCGGGTTGTTTCAAAACGCCTTGAGCTTTCTGCTCTTGATAGTGGTCAACCGCATCGCACGCCGAGTCGGAGAGACAAGCCTATGGTAACGCAGGTGGTCAAGTCACAGAGCCGGCTCGTCCGGCAGTTTCGCGAAGATCCCATCTTCTACTCGATAAACCTCTTTATCCTCACCGTCGTCCTTGTGCTGGTCTCCTACCCGATTATCTACATCGTCAGTAGCTCGTTTAGCCATCCCGAGGCGGTAATAACCGCGCAGGTTCGCCTGCTACCGGTGCGTCCGTCCCTTCAAGGGTATGAAGCAATCTTTGGGTATCCGGCGGTTTGGACCGGCTACGCGAACAGCATGTTCTACATGATCGTTGGAACGGTCTTCAACCTCGTGTTTACCATGCTGGTCGCCTTTCCGTTGTCTCGAAAGGATTTTGTCGGCCGGAACATAATTATGTTCCTTTTTGCGTTCACCATGTTCTTCCGAGGTGGTCTGATTCCTACCTACATGCTCGTACGGAATCTCGGACTCCTCAATACACGCGCGGCGATGATTCTGCCAAAGGCGATTGTCGTGTGGCACCTGATAGTGGCCAGAACGTACATGCAGTCGAGCATTCCTACCCAGCTCTACGATGCGGCAAAGGTCGACGGCTCGTCCAATACTCGGATGTTCCTGAACATAGCCCTGCCGCTTTCGGGGCCCCTCATCGCGGTGATCACGCTGTTTTACGCGGTTATGCACTGGAACTCCTTTTTTGACGCACTTATCTACATCAGAGACGCCGGCCTCAAGCCGCTACAACTCGTGCTCAGGGAAATACTTGTTGCGAACTCCGCGGACCTGATGACCGTCATCATGAACAACATGAGTGGTGATCAGCTTCAAAAACTCACCGAGTACCAGTATCTCCAGGCTCTATTGCACTACGCACTGATCGTTGTAGCGATGGTGCCGATGCTGATCATCTATCCTTTTGTGCAGCGGTATTTCGTACAAGGCGTGATGATTGGTGCCATTAAAGGGTAAGACCCGGCGTTGCCGGAGAAAATTCAATAGGAGGAGAGTATGAAAAAACTACTCACGATTGTGGCGATGCTTCTGTTGCCGTTCTTGTTGTTCGCAGGTGGGCAACAGGAGGCTGACGATGGAGGAGATGAGATTCAGCTAAATGAGCCTGGGCGATACCCGGTCGTTCTAGACGACGAGCCATACGAGATCGATGTGTTTACGATCTATCTCGATGCGGAGACCGACGGCGACCGCGAAAATGCGGCTTTTACACAGTGGCTCGAAGAGCTGACTAACGTGCGAGTCAACTTTGTCGAGGTGGCCAGTGCGCAGGTGCACACCGAGCGCCAGAACCTGTTGATCGCCAGCGGCGACATTCCCGATGTGTTTATGAGCCCGTGGGGAATGAACCATCAAGAGGTCTTTACGTACGGCTTAAACGGTACGCTGCGCCCGCTTACCGAGTACGTGGAGAGCAGAATGCCGAACCTTGTCGCCGAGCTCGAGGAGTATCCCTCGTATCGTGCCCAAGTCTACATGCCGGACGGCGAAGTCTATGCGCTTCCGACTACCGCAGGTGTTCTTCACGTGGAGGTTGCCAAAAAGGCATACATCTATCAGCCGTGGCTCGATGAGCTTGGGTTGGATGTTCCTGAAACCACCGAAGAGTTCCGCGAGGTCCTCGAGGCCTTCCGGGACCAAGATCCCAATGGAAACGGTACGGCCGATGAGATCCCGTTTATGGCGTCCACCAATGGATGGCAGGCGAATCCAATCGAGTTTATTATGAACTCGTTTATCTACACGGACACAACGGGAAGTGTCGCCTACTTGATGAGGGACAACGGCAACATCGAGTTTGTAGCCGACACTCCTGAGTGGCGTGAAGGTGTTAGGTACATGGCCGGTTTGGTTGAAGACGGACTTCTTGCGCCCGAGACCTTTGTGCAACAAAACGACCAACTGGTTGCGCGGACGGAGAATCCCGATGTGCCGCTCGTAGGCGTTGTCACCGGGGGCCACTTCGGCGTCTTTACGACTATTGGCGGTCCATCGGGACGATTCGCCGACTATAGAAGCTTTGCGCCGCTCGAGGGGCCCGCCGGCGTTCGCAATTCCTTTTTTACGCCTCGTGGGCTAAGTCCCCACACCAAGGTAACTATCGAAGAGGAACGACCGGACATCGTTGCCCAATGGGCCGACTGGTTCTACGGAGGACCGACCAACGTTATGCGCGCGCTGCGATTCTGGGAGGAGGGAGAAGAGTATAGGCTGCCCACGTCCGCCGAGCGGCAGAACCTGATCACGCGTGACGGAACGTCACCGGAAATCATTCCGCTTCTGAGCATCGACCAATACGGAGTCGACAAATTCAACGATGGCTGGGGTCGGACTGCGCCGCAGTTTGTGCCGCGTTCGTATGAGGCATTTACCGACGGCGCCGAAGACGATCCATCCAATCTCGAGTATCGCCTTATGCGCGCCTCCCTTGACAATCACATGCCGTACGTGGGGGACAACTGGCTGCTTGAGGGCCTTGTGCTCGACCCACAGTACACGGATGAGATTGCCGACCTAACGGAATCACTTACATCAAGTACCGGCGTGATCTCCCAATGGACAACCGAGTTTATAATCGGACAGCGTGACATCACGAGCGATTCGGAGTGGAACGCCTACCTTGACGCCGTCGCGGCAGCCGGGCGCGACCGCTACGTGGATATCTGGACCGAGCGGTTCGAGGCTGCCGGTTACTAGACCTTTCGACTAGAGCTACGCAGCCCGGCCGGATAATCCGGTCGGGCTGTTTTGGCAGTACGGAGTGCTGTGCTAAAGAGAGTCGGCTCGAGCAAAAAGCGGCAACTCACCCAGGAACAGCTCCGAATCGTGGGCCGGTTCCTCGTCATCTATTTCCTCGCCCTACTAGTACCGTTGGTAAGCGGCACGATCCTCTACTTTGTTCAAATACGCCAGGTTGAGCAGGAGATTCTGTCCAGCCGCGCGAACACTCTCGAGTTGAACAAGCGAGTGGTCGAGTCGGCGATTCTTTCTATAGAAGAGATGATAACCGAGATTCGTCAAGACGAGGCCATTGCCTCGATAAGCATCTACGAGCGCCCGATTCAGAATAGACTCGCGATCCGAGTAGCAAACGCTCATCTCGAAAGCCGCCTCGTCTTGGCCATGCCGGAGTATGTGCTGGAAGTGGTCGTTTATCTGGCACGGCCGGATCTGATCCTTACAAACACAGATGTCTACTTTGATACTGAGCTCTATTATGAGTACTTCCTGGGCATCCAGGACCAAAGCTACCGGGACTGGCGCGATTCTATTCGTGCCGCGCCCTACGTCCATAGCCGCCTCGAGTTCGTGGACGTCAACTTCCGAGGCCACATTCACCCAGCCATTGCGATTACAAGCTCGCTCCCCTACACTACGCGGCTCGAGGCCTCGGGCTCTGTGACCGCATACATAGACCTGGCTGCCGTCGAGGAGCTATTGGCGACCTACTTGGCCGGAAACGAAGGCTTCGCCCGGATTGAGTTGCCGGACGGCCGAACATTGGCCGCCGTCGGCGCAGAACACGATGAGCTTACGGGCGCAGCGAGTGAGCCGTACGAAGGCTCCGGCGTTGAGTTCGCGACTCTCGGTGGCAGGGAGTATGCCGTTTCGTACATTCGGTCCGACTCCAACAAGTGGCTATACGTCAGCGGCATTCCCATTGAGGTCTTTTTTGCTCAGTCGCGGCGCATCCGGTTTTTGTTTGTGGGTCTCCTTGCGCTTCTGATCCTTGTCGGTGTCCCGATCGTTTTGTGGCAGGTCTACCGTATGGCTCGGCCCATCGCGGAGACTTCGCGTGTGCTCCGGGACGGCGTTGTGCTTTCAGAGCGAGTAAGCGGCGACCCTTTCTCTTTTATCTCCGACTCCGTGGACGAGTTGGTTCAGCATGACCGGGCGCTTCGAGCTCTTCTTGCCGAGCAGCAGCCCCTTGTCAAGAACGTCATCCTCGAGCGGTTGTTCCGTGGCGACTACAAAGACCATCACGAAGCGGAGACCAACATGGTGCACTTCGGCATTGAGGTACCGGTGCGACGCCTAATGGTGTTTTGTATCCTGATAGAAGGTTACTTTGACATTGTCACACCTGAGATTCTTGCGGAGTTTACAGTCAAAAGCGCGCTGCTTCGGGACGAGCTCGACCGCGTCTTGCCGGAAACTGCCCTAATTCACAACGTCTCTCATAGTACTATTTGTGTTGCCCTTTTTATGGACGACAACAACGGGAATGCAGTCGCCGGCGCCGGACTGCATGAGACCGTTACATTGCTCGCCCGTCAGCTTCGTGCGCTTCGCGATGTTCGATGTACCGTTACCGCCGGTGGCTATGCGGACGATCTGTCCCAGGTCAGCACTTGTATTCAGCGAGCAATCCATCTTGCAGAGCACTCGGCGCCTGGGAGCGTTGTGGCCGAGGAAAACGAGAAGGACAGTAGCGCCGAAGACTATTACTATCCGACAGACCTCGAGCTCTCATTGGTACGCGCCGTCCGGTCGGGTCAGCCGGAGGCGGTGGCGAAGATCAAGGTCGAGGTACTCGAGCAAAACTTCGCCATCCGATCACTGTCGCGGGAGGGCGTTCGGCGACTTCACCAGGAGATCGAGGCGACCAGGCGGAAGATCGAGCACCGCCTTTCGCCGGATCTGATTGGAACTTTTGAGGCGTATTCAAACGACCTTGAAAAACGAATAACCAGGCTTTTGGAACACTTCCAGGGCATTGCCCAGCTGGTCGAGAGAGAGGGAATTGCCGGGAATCGTTTGAAAGAACCAATACGACGTTTTGTGGACGAAAACGCGCTTGATCCCGAGATGGGACTGAAGCTCCTGGCACTGCATTTCAACCTTTCGGAAGTGTACCTCTCCCGCCTGTTCCGTGAGCTATTCGGCGAGAACTTTCACTCCTACGTCGAGCGAACGCGTATGGAAGCGGCCGAACGATTGTTGCGCTCAACCACGCTAACGATCGAGCAAATAGCCGATCGCGTCGGGTACACCAGCGCGAATACCTTTCGCCGAGTTTTCAAGCGAAACTTCAGCGTTTCTCCCTCGTCATTTGAGCGATCTATATCATAGGAGATTCATCGATGGACACGATCTTTGTGAGCCCTTGGGGCTCGAATACCGCGGCCGGAACAAAGGAAGCGCCGGTTGGGACGCTTGAGCACGCGTTAGAGCTGAGCAGGAAACGGAACTTCAAACGGGTCGCATTGTCGGCCGGCCGCTACCATCTATCCGCGCCCATCGAGCTTGGTCCGGCCGACGGCGGTCTTTCTATCGTCGGCGAGGGACCGGAAGTCACGATTGTCGACGGCGGTGTTAAGGTGGACTCCTGGCGTCCGGTCACGTTCAACGACAGAGCCGCCTTTGCTGCCGATGTATCGGCGATCCTCGTCCGCAACGGCCGGCCCTTTTCTTCGTTGTTTATTAACGGGGAGCGTAGGCCACGATCCCGGTGGCCGAAAGACGGCTACCTCTTTCTTGTCCCCGACGGGCCCGACGGCAAGGACAAACGCTTTCGCGGTACCAAGACTCCGCGCTTGGCCGATCCGTCCGCCATACCGGAGGCTTGGAAGCTCGACGGCGCGGAGCTGCGTGTCCTACACAAGTGGGTGGATGAGCGCATGCCTATAGAGTCCTTTGACTCGGCATCCGGTGAATTCAGCTGCTCGCTTCAAAGCGTACAGCGGATAACGGGCCAAGAGAGCGGGTGGCAGCGGGAGCGCGCTTTTGTGGAGAACATCAAGGAGGCTACAGTCGATGCCGGTGAGTGGTACCTTGATCGGGAGGCGGGCACTCTCTACGTGATTCCCCTCCCGAGAGAAAAGCTGGAGGGGTTTTACGCTATCGTGCCGGTGGTCACGCAGTTTGTACGAGTTCGCGGCAAGGTCGAAGGCGGCGACGAGAGCGCGGCCGGGAGAGCTCCCCGGGTCGACACGGGGCCAGATGTGCGGCCAGATGTGCGGCCAGATGTGCGGCCAGATGTGCGGCCAGATGTGCGGCCAGTGTCGGGGGTGTCGATTGAGGGAATCTGCTTTGAGCATTCGGATTGGATCCAGCCGACGGGCGACACGGGTCTTCGCTTTGATCCATACATTGACCAAGGCTCGTGGCGGCCGCGGGATTCGTTCGCCCACTTTTTTACCACCTTCCAACAGAGTGGGGGTGAAGACTACGCGTCGGCGATGCAGGCGGCTTTTACCACTCCCGGGTCCATCTCCTTTGCTGCCGCTCACAACTGCTCCATCACCAGTTGTGTTGTTCGGCACGTCGGCTACTACGGAGTTGAGTTGGCCGAGGCATGTGTGGGCAACGTTGTATCGGGCAACGTGATCACCGATGCCGGCGGCGGCGGTATACACCTCGACGGTGGAAACTCCGAGTGTGCTCCCCACCTTCACACGGTGTCAAACGAGGTTGCCCGGAACACGATCGAGGGGGTGGGCCGAGTCTTCCTCGCCTCCTGTGGAATACTTATCTGCTTTGGGTCACGGAATCAGGTGATCGGCAACAACATCAGCAACCTTCGCTACACGGGCATTTCGTGTGGCTGGACCTGGAACCGCGATCATCAGGTGTGCCGAGAAAACCTGATCGCGGAAAACCATATCCACCACATCGGTGGCGACGACATCCTGTCGGACCTCGGCGGCATCTACACCCTGGGGGTGCAGCCCGGAACCGTGCTTCGAGGCAACGTTATTCACGACGTCGAAGTTGACGCCTATGGCGCAAGCGGCATCTACAACGATGCCGCCACGGCTTCCGTAGTCGTTGAACAGAACGTCATAGACAACATCGGAGGAAGCGGCATTACGGCCAACGCCGAAACGGCTGGAAACATCTATCGTAGCAACGTCATTACCGGCACTAGCGGTGCCGCGATTACCTTCGTCCGCGACCCAGACAAATTCCGCGATGAGTATCAAGAGATCGGGGCTGCCGGCTACGTGCTTCAGAACTGCCTCGAGGTACCTCGTGGCGGAGCCGCGTACGTGTTCAATGTCCCCGCCGGGAAGTATGCGCCGGAAGTTCTTGCCGGCGTGGTCCGAGCGGACGCAAACGCCATGTGGCATGCCGACGGCCGGGATGTCACCGCCGCCGACACGATCTGCCGAAATATCGGCGGGGACGTACTACTGAACCTAAAATCCTGGCAGGCTGTCGGTCAGGATACGACGAGCAGCTTTAGCCGGCCGGAAACGAATGCACAATGACGATTCTGTGCAAGTCGTTGTTGGGACGAATGTATAGGCTTGTACCATGGAAAAGCCCGCTGTAACAAACAAAAGCCTCCGCTCAGTTGTCAAACGGAGATTTACGATGGCTCCGCGAGTCGCACATAGAGGCGACCTCCTTCGCAGAACACATTGTTCCGCGCCTGTATGACACCGACCGAACGGCTTGCGGAGGACGCCGCGGACGGGTGATTCATGCCGGCGGTAAGCCGATCCGAGCC
>CAZFLD010000035.1:0-40444 GCA_964519835.1 uncultured Spirochaetales bacterium | reverse complement strand
ATGAGTAGCTGCTGTTGGTGACGGTGGCGTGGTAGTATTCATATGAGCCGGTCGAGCTCACACCGTAGCCACCCGCAGAGTTGTACTCAACGGTTGTCTCGTTCGATGCCCGATGAGACTGCTCGACCGTCCGGCTCATGGAGTCGGTGTAGGACACGGTGCCCGACCGCTCGCTGCCAAGAAGCTCCGCGGAAGAAAACTCTTCGCTTGTGCCGTCGGTCTTTGTGTATTCGAGCAGTATTTCGGGATAGTCGGAAATCGATATCTCGAACTTGGGAACGTCGGCAATCAACGGATTAAATCGGTATGGAACGTCTGTGTTGAAGTTGTACCGCACCACCTCGTCGCCGTCGGAGAATCCGTCGCCGTCCGTGTCCTCCATCTGGGGATTGGTGCCGTACAACCTCTCCTGTGCATTTGTAAGCCCGTCCCCGTCGGGATCATCTGCGTCTCCCCCAATCCCACCGCCGGGGCCCAACGGGTCCGGACAGCCGGAGAACGCCATGACCACGGCAACCGCAGAAGCAACCAAGAACAATCGTAATCGAGCTTCCATCCTGGGATTCTCCTTGCCAAGTGTCGAGTACAAACAGTATGAGTTGTGACGGGCGTCTCGCGCATCCTGATGTATACATCCGGAAAGAAGTTCAGGCCGTTTGCGGACATTTTCTATACGTGGCGGGAGAGACCCCGGTTGCCTTTTTGAAGGCTGCATAAAAGGCGGAAGGCGTGCCAAAGCCTACGGCGTAGGCAATGGTAAGCACCGTTTGGTCCTGATCACGGACAAGACGACGCTTGGCTTCAAGAACTCGGTACTCATTTACAAAACTCGAAAAGTTTCTCTCGTAGCGAGTGTTTAGGATTTCGGAAAGCTGATGGGGCGAGATGCCAATCGCGTCGGCGAGCTTTGATAGCGTCAGATCGTGTTGAAGGAACAGCCTTTCTACCTGCATTTTCGCTTCGAGACTTGCCACGGTCGACTGCACATCGATGTTGCTAAGGCGAGAGTGCTGGTAGCGAATCCGACGTGCCTCTTCTTGGATGATGCTTAGATACTCCGGATGCCGAACCGCGAGCAAGGCATAGCCGACAAAAAGGCCCGAGGTAGCCATCAGGACCGCATCCTCGATATCAATCGGCAATAGGCGGTTTGCGATATCGAGTCCGACAACAACCAGTGCAACCACCATAAAGAGAATCCCCAGCCGTATCTTTTTGCGCGCCTCAGGTCTCATACGGCGGATGACGGCTATCATCCTAACAACCGCGATACCGCCGTAGGCGCCGGTCCAGGCCATCGCAAGAATAATCGTGCCCGCGATGAGTCCGGACTCGTAGTTTGGCGATAGGCCAAAAAATGCGACCGCCACCACCGTGATTAGGAGCGCAATGGGAAACGGAATAAAGTGGATAAAATCCCGTCGGCAAAGCTCAAGTCTTCGATCAACGACCGAGCGGAACACCAAGTACACGAGGGGTCCAACGCAAAAGTAGGCGCAGACGATAAAAATGCGCAGGGCAAAGTCTAGGTTGGGACATATTGCCTTGACGTTTACCACTCGAAACACCTGCGCGTAACCAAGCAAGAAAAACAGCAATGCAGGAAGAGATCCGCCCGGTCCTCTGCCGCGTGCGCACATTGAGCAGAGGGCGATAATCCACGCGAACACCCCGCCGAACAGAATAATGAGGTCCGATACCGAAATAATAATCATGCCGGCTACGCGAGTAACTCTATGCGGTCACCGGCCGGCGCGCAAGCATTTCTCTTACCACGGCCCGTGATATGTTTGTTCCGTGACCGTGTTCTTACTTGTCTCGCTTGCAAGTTGCCTTGTCCTCACAGCCCTTGGCCTTCGGGTTCTGTTTGAAGGAAGGGGGATTGCAGCCAACGTCGTTTTCGCCACCTTTTGCCTCGTGGCGGCAGCAGTGCCGCTCGCCGTGTATCGCCGGTTGTCGGCTACGGCGCCGCAACTCTCTTTGGATTTGTCCTTTCGACCGTGAGCACACTCCTCGACTGGGGGATCCCGGAGCTGATCGGTCTCTCATACGCGCTCTTCGCCGCGATCGCTTTTGTCGGGATACAGGAGCGTAACATCGTATTTCTCACGCCACAATCGACTTCAGCCAAAATCGTCTCGACAATGCGTGAATTGTTGTTTCTGACCAACGACAAAGGAGTGATTATTTTTGCCAACGAGGCGGCTCGGCATTCCCTCGGACCAACCCGCTTGCTCGGCCTCCAAATCTCGACGGTCCTCGGAACATCGATGATCGAGCCTGAGGCGTTTGTGTCACTGGGGAGATGCGGGCCTTCAACGCAGTTGTCGTTTTGCGACTTGGGGAAAGGAATGGGCACCGCAAACAGTTCCGATCATCGCGGCCTGGCCATCGTCTCCGCCTTGTGCGACCAAATCGGCACAGAGCTGGTCCTCACCTCCGGTCTTGACTCTACTTCGCGTCAGGGAACTGCATGGAGCCTTGTCATTCCACCATGCGCCCCCGAACCCGCAGACCACGGTTACACTTCGTCCGGACCGGAGGTAGCACAGCGCCACAGGCAAGAGCGGCGAACGTGAAGATAGTATCAACCGGGCGTGGAGGCCGGTCCTAAGTAAAGGCGGGTGGTGTCTCGCACAGATCTGCCGGCGCCAAAACACCTCTCGCAACCCGCGAGCCGGAGGGGACGCCTGCGAGCTCGACACGGAAGGTAGCCACCTCAAAGCCATTAAGTCGCACACGCTCGTCCACTCCCAATAGCGGAATCGCCACATTCGTCTCTTTGGGCGTTCCGGTCGGCTCAAACAATCGAACTATAAGTGCAGCTCCATCTTCCGAGATCTTCAACGCGCTTAGCTGGACAACATCGTCGCTTAGTGTAACGGCGGGCAGATAGGAACGCCTTGTCTCCGAGACAACGCTCCTCTTTTGTCCGCGTGGAAACATCATCACGATTTGTGGAGCCTCGCCGTGTATGGTAGCCTCTCTGTCGACACGGGCAAGTCTATCAGCCGCGCCGCCGGCGTTGAGCCAAAAACAAAAATGGCGCTCGCCCTGGTCCATTCGAGGCACAAATCGGTCGGTCGGCACGGGCGGCTCCTTGTCCATGCCGGGCAAAGCAGAGTACGCAGGCGAGCGCAGGAGCGTCAGCCGCAGCTCGAAACCGTTGAGACTTAGACCGTAGGTGCCGTCGTTGATGATCGTGAGGGCGCCGCCGCCTGGGGCTGTCGTGGCGCCGCCGGGCAATACCGCCGCCGCCCACCGTTGCGCCACAGCCTCGTCGCCGTTTCTGAAAAGCTCTTGAACCCCAAAGGCGGTCTGTCCGAGTAGCCGGACCTCGCTCCCTGCCGCATCCGGTGGGGGGGCTTCGCCGGTGGCGCGAGCGGGCTCTCCGGGGGCGTCAGTAGCTGATACACTGCTGCCCACGTCCGCGAGGGGAACAGCCAGCTTGAGCATCGATTTTTTCTCCGCCCACATCACGCGCACCCTCACCGACAGCTCGGTCCCCTCACGGGGAAAGTCGTAGGCAATCACAAGCTCCGAGCGTTCGTAAGCGAACACTGCTTCGACCCGTGTTCGCACAGGACCGTCCTCGATTACGCGGGGCGGAGTGCTGGTTTTGAACTCGCCAACAACACGGTCGAAGCGTCGGCCTTGGCTCTCCCATGCATCGTCGCTGTCGGCAAGCACCAAGGCGCGTATGCCGCCCGAACCAAGAATCTCGGCTCCCCCGACAACGTAGCTTTCGAGGAGACCCGTTGCACCTACGAGGGCCGAGTATCCATCGCGGCTTAGTACCACGGCGCCGGAGGCATGCGGCTTCGTGGCGGGTTCCGGTTTTGCAGGCAGCTCATAGGGCTCGCAATGCAAATACGTTAACGCCGCGGGCTGGAACGTAGTGCAAAACGCCACGCGCTTTCGCCAGTCCACACCAACATGGCTGTCCTCCTTTTCGATCTGTGCGGGAACCTCCTTCGAGTCCGTGAAGTTCGACCCAACTTGCCACACACGGTAGCTCGTAAAGGTTCCGGACCAGTTCTGGGCGGCAGGCTGGAACTCAGTCTCGAACACCCCTTCGACGGGAAAGGGGTGCGGATTGTAGACCAGAAGAGGAATCACGCCGTCGGGAGGAGCGTCGAGGTCCGACGCCATTGCAAACAGCGCCCGCGTTCTCAAGGCCGAGAGAATCGAGAGGCCGTGACCCATCCGTTCGATCGCGGCGGTTTCGACTCCCGGGATCCCCGAGCCCGGGAGGATGTCGTGGAACTCGCTAAACATAAGGTCTTTGACCGCTCGCCGCAGGTCTTCGCTCGGATACGTCACGGCACCGCGGAGGAAGGCCTGGGTGACGGTCTTTTCCGTGGCAAGCAACTCGTTCTCGAGCCGCCGGTGGTACTGCTTGACTCGTATCTGAGAGGTGTAGCAGCCCGGACCCCAGGGGTTGAGATGATCGGCGAACTCCGGCAGCGAGCCTGCCTGCACCGTCCTCACCCCTTCGACGCCGTTGTCGGCACGTGCAGCGGCGTGGGGCTCGACCGCGCCATCTTCGCGGGCCTCCGCGGCGGCGCCTGATTCACCGTTGATAGGGGCGGCCGAAGCGGCACGCCGTTCCGCAAAGTAGGCCTCCGGCGTTGAGTGGATCAGACAAACGTCGTCGTTTATCTCTGCGGCAAGCCGCTCGATTGCCTCCAGGTCTTCTTTTGATGCCCCTCCGCCGTGGTTGCCGATACCCCAGAGGAGAAGGCCGGTCTTTCCGGACAATCCGTCGGCAAGGAACTCCTTGATCTTTTGTGCCGCCTGTCCTTTTTGGGACAGGTAATGACCAAAGGCCCTGTGCGCCGTCACCGACGAGCCGTCGAAACCGACCCAGCGAAACTCCTCGGCGGGAAGCTCGAGGTCCTCGGCGCCGGGGCGACAAAAGATATACGAGTCGTAACCCGCCTTTGCGAGGATCTGAACAATGCCCCGGCTATGGCCAAAGGGATCGAAGTTAATTGCCGTCTTGGGAGTGACGCCAAACCGATCGACAAAGTAACGTCGTCCGTGGAGAACCTGTCTGACAAGGCTCTCCCCGGAGGACATGTTGCAGTCCGGCTGCAAATACCAGCCCCCCATGATATGCCAACGGCCGCCGGCGACAAGCCGCCGTATGCGCTCAAACAGGTCCTGATCGTACTCCTCGATCCACTCGTACAAAACCGCCTCGTTGTGGTTAAAAACAAAACCGTCGTACTGCTCGCAGAAATCCGCGGCAACGCCAAAGGTCGACAACGCCTCCGCGGCGCCCTCCTCCCAGGTCCATAGCCACACCGGGTCCAGATGGGCGTTACAGATTAGGTGTACATTTGCGTTGCCCATATTGCTTACTCCTACCGGCTACCGCCGATCACCCAAACGGTAGCAGAGGGGGCGACCGGCGGCAAGTCGCCAAGGGACACCGGCACTGCGCCGCAGCGCCTTGTATACCCGCGCAGACATCATGCTCGAACCTCGTTAGAATATGCGACGGAGGAAGCAGTGGCTCGACGATCAATGGACATTACTTTTGTGCTCGCTTTGCTGGTGGGGGCGTTTTTGATTCTCGACGGCGTGGATGGGCTGATTGCCGCAGACTCGTTTGTTGGCCGCACAATACGATCGTTGGGCGCACAGGGTAGCTCGCTTAATCTTGTCATAGCCGTGGCGG
This sequence comes from uncultured Spirochaetales bacterium, assembly GCA_964519835.1. Lineage (GTDB taxonomy): Bacteria > Spirochaetota > Spirochaetia > DSM-27196 > CAZFLD01 > CAZFLD01. Next base: position 34,758 of record CAZFLD010000035.1, on the reverse strand, counting down.
AGATAGTGGTCGGCGCCCTTCTCGTGCTCGGTCTCTTCTTGGACATCGGTCAACTGCGAACAGCGCTTGGCCTTGTCATCTTTGTGGGCTGGCTCGCCGTGATTGTGCTGACGTTCGCCGTCCGCAACCTTGCTCCTGATACCTTGGACTGGTGGATCGGTCTGATCCAATACCTGATCATCCTGGCGGTCATTTGGATGGTGAAGGGCCGGCGGCTGTCGTGAGCCATTGGGTCCCAACCGGCGTCTTGTTGGCCTGACGCCCGTGGCCGGTTTGTTATTTAACCAAACGGTTCTGCAGTTCGATGCATACTCACTTCCGGTAGCAATCGTGGGGGTTTTTACCCTCGGCTTTGGTCTGTCGGTCTTGTTTATGGAAGGTGCCTCACGGGTCTCCGTCCGGTTTCTGGCGTTCGCGACAGCAGTGGGGCTCTATGTCTTCGCGGCAGGCGTCTCCTACGTCCGTTTGTCGTTGGCGCTTTTCTTTTTGCCTTGGTCTGTATGGTTGCCGTCGTCACGTCGGATACGTTTATCGCGGGCACCCAAGAGGTCTTTTGGGGGTACTATCCGCGCTATGGCGTTCTTGGCTACGTGTTTTTGGCCTACTTCGGGCTTACAATCGTTGGCGTCTTGTTTCTATTCTTCCTCGAGCGGCGCCGCACCCCCAAGGGGCTCCATCGTAATCGCCTTACCGCGCTGATCATCGGCCTGACAATCGGCTCGGTCGGGGCCGTCGACTTTTTGCCGGCGGTTGGTGTTCCGATCTACGCATTTGGCTACATCCCCATATCGATATTCGTGCTTATTACGGGGTTTGTCGTTGTGCACTTCAAGCTCGTAGACATCACACCGGAGATGGCGGCAAAGCCCGTGCTGACCACCATGCGCGCCGCGGTTGTGGTGACGGACACCGCGGATGTGATTCGTGTAGCGAACCCGGCGGCACGGCGCTACCTCGGCTACGAGAACCAGGATCTTCTAGAGTTGCGGTTTGCGGATGTTCGGGACGCCCACGTACCGTCCGCTCACGAGGGCCGGTGGGAGGAAGAGTGGACCGACGATGCAGGCCGAATTCGCACCGTATCCATCGCCGGCACGCCAATCGTGGCAGGACGCCGCCGCCACGGCTGGGTGTACGTGGCCCATGACATCAGCAAAAGAGTTGAACAGGAGATGCGACTGCAGGAGATCGCACTTCACGATCCGCTGACGGGGCTGGCGAATCGTGCGCTGTTCTTCGACCGCCTGGGACATCTCGTGGCCGCCGCAAGACGCAACAGCGAGATTTTTGCCATCCTGTTTGCCGATCTGGACGGCTTTAAGCAGATTAACGACACACTCGGTCACGCTGCCGGCGATGAGGTGCTCAAGACCGTTGCCCGCCGGATGAAAGAGTGCTTTCGAAGCTCCGATACACTCGCGCGCATCGGTGGGGACGAGTTTGTGGGCATGTGCGGCCGGATCGCGGCGCCCGAACACGGGAAGCTGGTGGCGGCAAAAATCCTGGGTCTCCTCGCCGAGCCGATCACCACGGACAAAGGCAGATGCTCCGTGGGGGCAAGCATTGGTGTTGCGACATTTCCCGTGGACGGGCAGTCTGAAGACGAGCTTGTTGCCGCGGCGGACAAGGCAATGTACCATGCCAAGCACAAGCTCGGAGGCGGCATCGTAACCGCCGCCGACGTGCCGCCCGACGAGACGGATTCTGCGTCTCCCGAGGCCGGCGAGTAAACAGCCCGTAGCAATACACAAGCTCTCTCGCCGGAACGGTTGGCGGCGGAACGGTTGGCGGCGGCAGCCCGCAATGCACACCTATTGGACCTATGGCTCAGCCACGGTTAAGATGCAGCTTCAATTACTCAAGGAGAGATTATGAACTACGGCGCGCGCACCCCCGTTGTGACCGGCATCGGCACCATAAACGCACTTGGCAGCTCAGTTCCTGAGTTCTGGGACAATCTTATCGCCGGCAAAGCCGGTTTCCGGCGCTTTCAGAATATCGATGTTGGCGACTACCCGGTACAGGTGGGGGCGGAGATCGATCTCCCGGAGCCCGCCACGGTTGGTCTGGCAAAAAAGGAAGTTCGCCGCTTCGATCGGTATATAATCCACTCCTTTATCGCCGCTCGCGAGGCGGTAGCGGACGCCGAGATCGCCGATGCCGAGGAAAAGGAGCGCATCGGCGTTCTGATCGGCACCGCCGAAGGAGGCCTCGGCTCCCACGAACGTGTTATTCCACCCATTTATTCTCGAGGCATGCATACCGCGCCGCCCTACTACGTCGTCGGCTGTATTCCCAATACGGGTTCCGCGTTTGTCGCAATCAAGTACGGTTTCAAAGGCCCCAACTTCTCCGTGACTTCGGCATGCGCGTCGAGCAACCACAGCATGGGCATGGCAAAGCTCATGCTCGAAGCGGGCCTCTGCGACGCGATTGTCGCCGGTGGTGCGGAGGCGGTGGCAACAAAGGTGAGTATCGCCGCATTTGGGAACATCGGCGCCCTTGCGTCGGGTTGGACGGACAACCCTTCGGAGGCGAGCAGGCCATTTGATCGCGACAGGAACGGCTTTGTCATGGGAGAGGGCGCCGGAGCGCTTGTCCTCGAAACCCGCGAGCGGGCCGAAGCGCGCGGCGCCAAGATTTACGCCGCCCTAACCGGATTCGGCTGCAGCGCCGACGCCTACGACTTTGTGGCGCCCGACCCCTCTGCGGAAGGCATCACGCGGTCCATGCGGAACGCCATGGCGATGGCGGGAGTGACTCCCGCCGAGGTCGGCCTGATAAACGCTCACGCTACCGCCACCGTGGCCGGAGACATTGCCGAGTCCCGCGCAATAGCGGAGCTATTCGGCGATCACAAGCCCTGGGTGCAATCGACCAAGTCGATGACCGGTCACCTCATCGGTGCCACCGGTGCCGTGGAGGCAATCGCGGCGCTTTTGGCCTTTGAGAAAAACATCGTGCACCCCACCATCAACTGCCCAAACATGGATCCGGCGATCGACGTTCGAATAACACCGGTTGCGGCAGAGGACGGCTCGATCAAGCACATTATGTCAAACGGATTCGGTTTCGGCGGGCAAAACGCTTCGGTAATCCTCAGCCGCGTGTAGGCACGGATCGTTCGGCGCGCGGGCTACATCTTTTTGAACACAAGGCTCGCCTTGGTGCTGCCAAACCCAAAGGCATTTGAAAGTGCCACGTTTACCTTACGCTCCTGAGCCTCTTTTGGCACTAGATTGAGGTCCTCGTAGCCCGACTCCACAGACTCCAGGTTAAGCGTGGGCGGCAACACGTTGTTGCGGACCGCCATGACGGTGTAGATGGCCTCCAAGGCGCCGGCTGCGCCGAGGGTGTGGCCGGTGGCGGATTTGGTGGAGGAAACCGCGAGCCTTGGTTTCTGCCCAAAGAGGGCCCGTACCGCCGCAAGCTCGCCCCGGTCACCAATCGGCGTGCTCGTGGCGTGGGCATTTAAGTAGTCGACGTCCTCCGGATTGATACGCGCACGATCAAGGCTCTTTCGCAGCGACTTCGACTCTCCGGCTCCGTCGGGCGACGTGGCGGTAATGTGAAACGCATCGCTCGTGGAACAGTACCCTGCAAGCTCGGCGTAGATGTCGGCGCCGCGACGCTTGGCGTGCTCGTACTCCTCCAACACCAAGACTCCGGCGCCTTCGGCCATCACAAATCCGTCGCGTTTGATGTCGAAGGGGCGAGAAGCCTCCGCCGGCGTGTTGTTATACCCCGTCGATAACGATCGCGCCTGAGCAAAGCCGGCCATCGTGAGCCTGTCGACGGAAGCGTCGGTCCCGCCGGCCAATACTACGTCGGCTTCATCGAGGAGAATCGACCGAGCCGCGCACGCCACGGCCTCGGCTCCGGTTGCGCAAGCGCTTACGACGGAATAGTTCGAGCCCCGCAGGTCGTATTCAAGGCCGACCTGCGCGCCGGCGAGGTTGATCAGAATAGAAGGTATAAAAAACGGCGATACCGCCCGCGGGCCGCGGGCGTCCAGGGCTACCCGCCCCTCTTCGATCCCACCAAAGCCGCCCACCCCCGAGCCAATGATCACCGACGTGGCATCTTTGTCCTCGTCGGTCTCCGGTGTCCACCCGGCGTCGTTTAGAGCCTCTTTGGCCGCAACCAATCCGAACAGGATAAACTCGTCATTGCGTGCTTGGGTTTTCTTCCCAAAGAATCGATCGGGATCATACTCGTGTTCCGCGTGTCCCCTGGGCACAAAGCCGGCAATACGGGACGGGAGGTCGGACACGTCAAAGCGATCTACTCCTACTACACCCGATCGCCCTGCGAGCAGGGCCTCCCAATTATGCTTTAGCCCCACCCCCAAAGGAGAGACGGCGCCCATACCGGTAACTACAATACGTCTCATGTCGAATCTCCGCGCCCAACTCTAGGCGCATGGCAGAGCGCCGTCAAGTCGGTGCACGGCACAATGCCGTCCGCGCCAACCGCCGCCGGAAACAAAGCCCGTTCCCGTCTCCCATGCACAGGGGTGGAGCGTATCACGCCCCCGACATGTTTTCTAAAGCATCTGCCCGAGGACAGGCCTCCGTGGGCTGGGTAACAAGCGGAGCCGCCCAGCGGACCGCGTTTTCTATGACCTTGAGTACGGTCGCGTCGTGGTAGACGGGAAACTCCTGGTCACCGGGCCGGAAGTAGAAGACCTTGCCGTTACCGCGATCCCAGGTGCAGCCGCTTCGGAACACCTCTCCGCCCTGGAACCAGGAGATAAAGACGAGCTTGTCGGGCTCGGGAATGTCGAATCGCTCTCCATACATCTCGATCTTCGGAAGCTCAAAATACTCGCCCACACCCTGCGTAATGGGGTGGCCCGGCGCGATGTTCCAGATACGCTCGCGCTCACCGATGCCCCGCCACTTCAAAGAGCAGTTGGTACCCATAAGCAGGCGAAAGGGCTTAGAAAAATGCGCTGAATGGAGTGCCAAAAAGCCCATACCGGAGAGCACCCGCTGGTGGACACGCGCCGCCACCTCATCCGAGACCTCGTGATGGGCCCGATGACCCCACCACGTCAGCACGTCGGTAGAATCGAGGACATCCTGTGCCAGCCCATGCTCGGGCTCTTCCAGGGTGGCGGTGCGCACATCCATATCGGAAGAGTGCCGGAGATGACCCGCGATCACCTCGTGCATGCCGTCGGGATAGATCTGTTTGACGCTCTTGTCCATCTTTTCGTGCTGGAACTCGTTCCAGACCGTTACACGAATCATTGTTGCTCCTCGTTAGAAATGGTGGGGATCGAAGTCGCCTTGGGGACCTCGAAGCGCCACGCCGGAGCGCTTCGAGCGCATTGTGACTACGAGGGCATCCTACGCTTTTGGGCAGTTGGTGAGCAAGTCCGCGTGGGCTACCATCGGTTGTGTGAACAAGCGAGAGATAGACAGCAAAAAGCTGCGACTTCGCGCGGCGATGAAGAGGCTAACCCGAAGTGTAGACAAGAACAAGCGCCACGAGGCCTCGAACGCCATGGCCGCCGCCCTAATCGCCTTCCTGACCTCGAGTGCAACGCCTGCAAACGAGCGTAGCCGACAATCCGCCGCCGGCGGGCACCGCGGACCCGATGGCGGAGGCTCCGGTCCAGCGGCTACAGGCGGGCGACTCGCACGCCCCTTGAAAGCGGGCGACCTTGTTCTCTCGTTCGAGTCCTACGGCGACGAGATCAACACAAAGCCCGTCCACCATGCTCTTGAGCAGAGAGGAGTTAGTCTCGCGTTTCCCCAAGTGATATACGTGGTAGGTGATGCCCTGAAATTCTACGTCACGTCGGCCGGCCGGGCGGTCGACCCTGCGCAGGCGGTTTGTGTCCTCGTGCCCGGTCGCGCGTTCACCAGGTCCGGCGGTCGTCTCGGGCGTGGCGGGGGACACTACGACCGGCTTCTCACCGACTGCCCTACCCTTTTTAGCATCGGCATCGCGTACGCCCGCCAGATTGTTGACGAGGTTCCAACCGAGTCCCACGACAGACCTGTCGCCGCGATCGCAACGGAGGAGGGCGTGACGGTCGTTGATTTGGGCCGCTGATTCGGCTACATTTTTGTGGGGGCAACGGCGGCCCCGCGGTCCCGGAGGGCCCCCGGAGCGATTGGCCCCCTTTGCCGGGGGCGCGGCACACTGAGAAGGAGACAGCAGATGGGTGAGATCAAAAGCGCGCTCGAGATTGCTTTGGAAAAGACGCGCGATGTGCAAAGCGACAAAGAAGGTCTTGTCCGCAGGGAGATGGAAGACAGGGGAAAGCGCCTCTTCTCTCGTCTGCGCGAGGAGCCAAAACTCGATGTCCCCCGTGAGATCGACAAGATCGAAAGGAAGCATCGGCAAACAGTGCGGAAGGGATTTTTTGACGTGGCGCTCGCAAACCTGTCCCTGCCGCAAACGGAAGAGGATCTTTCCGGCTACGACCACGTAGAGGAAGCGCTCGCAAAGATCACCAAGGATCGACGAACGGTCACCCAGCTCTTTCAGCAGCTCAAGGAGTACATGCAGCGGTACTTGGAGGACAGGCAAAACCTTATTGAGACGCTGCGCGAGCGCTTTACCCAGGCGATGCAGGCACAGGAGGAGCAGGCCGGCAGATCCTCCGGTCGTCGTATTGATCCAACAACACACCCTGAATTTGCGACTGCCCTAAACCGGAACCTCCAGCAGCTGCAACAGCAGTATCGTGGAGTAATCGATCAGGTGAGACTCGAGCTCGAACGGCTATTTTGAACGACCAGGAGAATCTCAAGTCCGGCGAACGCCGGACCGTAACCGTCCTCTTCTCGGACATGAAGGACTTTTCCAGCCTTTCAGAAAGACTAGACCCCGAGGAAATGGACGGAGTCATGAACACCATCTACGGCGCCTTCGAGTCGGTGGTCCAAGAACACGGCGGCACTGTGGAGAAGTACATTGGCGACGCGTTAGTGGCGGTCTTTGGCGTTCCGACCCTGCACGAAGACGACCCGAGCCGGGCTATCACTGCGGCGCAGGACTTCCTCCGCGAAGTCTTGGCCATCAACGCCACCCTGTCTCCAAGGGGCCTGAGCCTCTCCTTTCGAACGGGAATCAACACGGGGCTTATTACTACCGGCCGTCGCGGGGAGTTCGAGGTGGTGACCGGTCACACCATGAGTGTCGCCGCGCGCCTGGAATCCGAAGCTCCGGTAAACGGGATACTTGTTTCCGCCTCGACCAAGGAGCAAGCCGAATCCGATTTTGTGTTCGCGCCCGGACAAACGTACCGCGTAAAGGGCCTCGAACAGCCGATTACCGCCTACGTCGTCACCGGCCGCCATTCCATGCCGTTCAGTGATGACGGCCGTTTTATCGGTCGTGACGAGATTATCGAAAAGATGATTCGCCTCTACCTGCGGCACGACGCCAAGACCCTCGGCGGCGTAATGCTAATCGGCGAGGCGGGCATCGGCAAGACGGCGACGGTGGGACACTTTGTGAGCAAGCTCCGGCAGTTCCCGGACTCCCGCACGCGGATCCTGTACGCACGTGGTCGCCGCTACGGCGGCACCGACTTCTCCGTCGTGGTGGATATGCTGGGAAACTATCTCGAAATCGACCGGTCTGTCGGACCCGAGACAATTCGCCGACGGCTGGTCGGCGCCATAAACATCGAGGAGAAGACCGCCGACGAGTTTGCGGAGCTTGTATTGAATCGAAGCGGACGGCTTGCCGAAAGCCGTGCCTTTGTAGTGTTGTACATCGTCCTCAAGCACATAATTGGAAGCGAGGATCCCGGACCGTACGCCCCGGTGATCTTCCTGGACAACGCGTCGGACATGGACCGCCAGAGCCGCGACTTTTTCCGGTTTTTTATCAAGAACAGCGAGTACAAGCCTTTTTTTGTGCTGACCGATCGGCGGCTGAGCCAGGTCATCGAGGACCTCTTCGAGCGGATAGAGCACATCGAGATTCCACCCCTCACACAGGCGCAGTCCGCCGAGCTCGTGGCCGAGCTGTGGCCGGAGTTGGGGGAAAGTGAGCCGGGCGGCGAGATTCTCGCAAACGGGTTGGGTAATCCGCTGTACATCCGCGAGTACGTTCGCTTTGCGCGCGCCACTCAGAACAACTCCAGCCTGCCGGCGACGATCCAAAATATCGTGCTCGCGCGGGTGGACGGCTACGATCCTGTGCTACGAGAGCTGCTCAAGAAGCTCGCCGTGTTTCGGCACTCTTTTTCTCTCGACGACGCCAAAAGCATGCAAGCCAAAACCGACGGCGATCCGCGGATTGTGGAGGCTGCGATCTCTTTTTTTGTGCGAGAGGGTCTTTTGGTCCACGAGCGCGACGTGTATCTGTTTAGGCACGACCTGGTAAAGCGCGCCCTCTACGACTCGCTGTTGAACTACAACAAGCGCATCCTGCATCGCATCGTTGCGCAGCTGATGATGACACAGGAGCGACCCAATACACTCAGGTTGCTCCACCACTTGGCTCGCGCGGAAGAGTACAACCAGGCATTTGATGCCTTGCAAAACGCGCCCGACAGCAACATCAACATGGAGTATGTCCGCTACCTGGATCGTATTAGGCAGGGCATCGGCGAACAGGCCGGATCAAAGGAAATGCTTGTCAAGCTTCTTTTCACTAAGTCTGCGATCTTGTTCAACAACGGTCACAGTGCCGAGTCCGACACCATTCTCAAGGATGTCTTGAAGATTGCCGTCTCCGAGAAAAACATCGCCTACACCGCCGTTGCCTATCACCTGCTGACGGCGTACAACATGAAGGCCTACGCTTTTGATAAGGCCTACCTTTGCGGCACAAAAGCGCTGGCTTACTTTCGCCGGTCCGGAGCCTCCGCGGGAAAGGTTCAAAACGTACTGCACATCCTCGCCATTTCAGAAACGCTTCACAATAACCGAGCTGAGGCGGAAGAGCTTCTCGAGTCGCTCAAAAACGTGGAGAACGGCGACCCCAACTATACCGCTCGAGCAATTGCGGAGGTTTGTCTTATTCAGGGGAACTACACCGAGGCGGTGTCGGGGATTGAGTCGGTTACGGCGGCGGGCGGTGGCTCCGATCGGCTCAGCACCTATGTGCTTGCCTGTTTGTGCTACTGGTATATCTGTGACTTCGAGAAGCTGCTACAGACCTTCCAGACCATGGTCGAGGAGCCGGGCGCGAGCCACGCGCAGCTCGGGCAGATCTACGCCTCGGCCGCAGTGGCCTGTCGCTACGCCGGCGAGGAGCATCGCTTTAGCGAATACCTACAGCAGGCCGAGTACCACTCACTTCAACTAAAAAACGACTTCGACTACATCGACACATTACGATCACTAACCACCGCGAACGTAATTCTGGGCCACAATAAGGAGGCTGAGACCGGTGCACTCGAGGGCCTGTCGATCGGGCTGCGACACTCCGCCTACTATCCCACATTCTCCATCCTCACAAGCCTTACGGAGTTGTACATAGCCGAATCGCGGCACGCCGACGCGACCTTTTTTGTCAATGAAGCATCATTCTACGTGCAGGCCGGACCTATCCTCCCCCGGCGAGAGCTGATCCTGTACCACTATTTTCGGCATCTGCTCTGCGCCGACTCGGAGTACTGCGTTCAAACAGAGGTGGACGACCTGCAGCGCGCCAAGGAGCTTCTGACCCAGGAGCTCGCTGCCATAGGTGATCCACGCCTTTCGGCCAACCTCTTGAGCCTGCGATCCTTTGGCAAGGTCGCGGAGGCCACGGGGGTTGGTGCGCCGGTAGGAGTTGCGGCGCGCGCGACCCGTCCCGCCGCCGGTTCAGATTCATTGACATGACGAATCCGCCGATGTAGAGTTTGACGAACTACTCGGATACCTCGGGGCAAAAACGTATGAACAACGCCGATTTTCTTAAAGACGTGCCACTTTTTGCAGGGCTTGCATCTCGGCACATCAAAACGCTTGCTTCCTCCTGCACCGAGCGCAGCTTTTCCGCCGGGGAGGTGATTGTTCGGCAAGGCAATCCGGGCGTCGGCCTTTTTGTCGTGGTCTCCGGTCGCATCAAAATTGTCAAGACCACCGATTCGGGTAACGAGATCGATATCGCTGAACACGGCCCCGGCGAAGTTGTCGGCGAAATGTCCGTGCTTGACGGCGCCACGCGGACGGCCAGCGTCGTTGCGGTGGAGGACACACGGTGCCTTGTTCTTGCCTCGTGGGCCTTCAACAGTTTTCTTCAAAGCCACACCGAGGTTGCTCTCGAGATTTTGCCGGTGGTAGTCAAGCGCTTCCGTGAGACAAACGAAGCACTCCTAAGGCTCAAGGGCGAGGCTTAGAGAACCTCGGCGGGGCGGTGAGCCTTGCCACAATACGCCTACTTTCCCACGCAAAAACCGGAAAACACCGCATCCAGGACATCGTCGCTTGTTACTTCCCCGGTGATTTCACCCAGACAGCTCAGCGCCTCCTGCAGGTGGAGTACCGCCAGGTCGGCGGCCACGCCCGCTTCCGCCTCGGCCGCATAGGCCCCAACGGCGCCCGCCGCCCGGCGCAGCAGTTGCTCTTGCCGCGCGTTGCCGACTACGACGGATTGCTCGCCCATTGTGGCCGGCGCCTGAGGGGCCCCGGCTGCTACCAACGTGGCCTTAACGGCCCGTGCCAACTCAACAAGACCGACGCCGGTTGTTGCGCTCGTGCCAATTGCGCCGGCCGGGGGCGCCGGCACACCCTCCACGTCGCACTTGTTCCAGACCCGGACTACCGGCACACCTGTCGACCCGGCGCCGGGAGCATCCACGGCGGCGGCCGCGTCCAGAGCCGCAGCTGCGTCGAGGTCACCTCCGTCCACCACAAACACAAGCAGATCCGCCTTTGCCTCGAGTGCCTGTGCTCGCCTCATGCCCTCCAGCTCGACCTCCCCGCCCGATTCGCGGCGGCCCGCGGTGTCAAAGAGGCGGACCGGCAAACCGTCCAAGGAGGCGGCGGCCTCCACTACATCGCGGGTTGTACCGCGGAGCGGTGAAACAATCGCCCGATCCTCCTTCAGAAGCTTGTTAAAAAGCGACGACTTGCCGGCGTTTGTGGGACCGACTAACGCCACGCGTGCACCCTGCTGGTACAGTCGCCCGGTTCCGTACGTTCCCGCCAAGGCCCCGATATCGGCCGCCAGCGCGCGAACCTCGGCGAGATCGGGGCCGGAATCCTCGTCGATGTCATCCTCAGCGTAGTCGAGCCGCACCTCTACCGCTGCCAACACGCGCACCAGCCGGGATTTTAGGGCGTTCACCGCATCCGTGACCCCGCCGGAGAGGCGCCGCATGGCCATGCTGTGGGCCTCGAGCGTCTGTGACTCAACCACCTCGGCGACCGCCTCGGCTTTGCTCAGGTCGAGCTTGCCGTTCAGGAAGGCTCGCAGGGTAAACTCTCCCGGTTCCGCCGGTCGCAGGCCCAGTCCGGACAAGAGGTCCAGTATCCTCCTGATTCCCGCGAGGCTACCATGACAACTTATCTCCGCCGCTTCCTCTCCCGTGTAACCGGCCGGAGCCCGAAAAACCGTAACAAGCACCTCGTCTATGGGCTCCCCGCCGAGCGGGTCGATGATCCGGCCGAAGTGGACGCGGCCGCTTCCACTCGACAGGAGACGCTCGGGGCGATCAAAGACCTTCGCGGCCGCTGCAACGGCACCGGCACCCGATATCCGAATGACGGCGATGGCCGCGGGTGCGGGGGCTGTCGCGAGGGCGAAAATGATGTCACTCTGTTGTGTATGCACGTGGCAAGGCTAATCACTCTTGTTGTAGCTTGGCAACGGCACAAGACCAACGTAGGATAAAGCCATGATGGAGCACATGGACCTGGACGGCATGACCGAACAGGAAGCACGAGAGTACGTCTACCGCTACGTCTTGGCTCTGAAAGAGACGCGGCAACAGCGGGACAAGGCCGACGAAGACGCCCGAATGTGGCACCGCCGTGTCATATTGGCACAGGAGAAGGGCCGGAGCGACCTAGAGGCCGAGGCCGTCACCCGGCGCGTCGAGTGCCTGCACCGGCACCAGTCGCTGGTCGCCGAAACTCGTGCCTTGGAAAAAGACGTGATGGACCTCAAGGCAAAACTCCGACGGGTGGAGGAGGAGCCGCAGATCTCGGTCAATGCCGATGCGCTATTGGAGCAGCTGGAGTCCGTGGCGGGCAAACCGGACCCCACCTCCGATGCACTAAAAGACCTCGAAGCCGAGTCGGCACTACAGGCGCTCCGTGAAAAGATGGAACGTGAAGAGGGCGGTACGTAGAACGGTGCCAAAGCCGGCTCTCTTTCCTCATCTTGCTCGCCCCATCTTCTTTGCCCACCGCGGTATCTCCGCCCGATTTCCCGAGAACACCCTCTCCGCGTTTTCGGCCGCTGAGGATGAGGGGATTTCCGCGGTAGAGTTGGATGTTCGCCTGACGCTCGACGGCGTTATTGTGGTTGTTCACGACGAGAACCTTCTCCGTGTTGCAGGCGTAGATATGCCGGTAGGCGAAAGCCCGGCCGCGATGCTCCGCGACGCCTATCCCCTCCTGCCCACACTCGATGAGGTGCTCGAAACGGTGGGACCCACAATACACTTCGACATCGAGATCAAGCCGGTGCGCCTCGGATCCACACGGCTGCAAAAACAGCTCGCGATTCGCCTTTCCGACGCCGCGATGACGGGAAGAGTCATGGTGTCATCGTTTGATCCGTTTGCGCTACGGTCCTTTTGTCGGTTGGCACGCAACATCCCGTGCGCCGCCATCTACACAAACGGCCCGGGAATGCCGCGTTTTCTGCGTCGCGGCCAGGGGGCCGGCATTAGCGGGGCGGGCATTCTCAAGCCCGACTACGCGACCTTCTTGACCGCCGCGCCTGCATGGAGGATTTCCCGACGGGGCCTGCCGGTGGTTCCGTGGACGGTAAACGATCCGGTTGTTGCAAATGCCCTTATCAAACGCGGGGCCGCCGGCATTATCTCCGACGACCCCACAAAGCTGCTCGGACGGCACGCCACCCCGTAGGCGGGGAAGCGCAACCGCCGTTACCATTACCGAAGCGACCGGACCAGGTCGTTTCCAAAATCCCGACCCAGGGCGCGCAACGTGTCGTTTACGGCACTTGGCAGCGCCGAGCCAATACCGTTTTTGATAAGGCTGTCGCTATACAAAAGGTCACCGGTCTCGACGTCGATAACCTTCATTTCACCGGAGACCCGCACCGAGATACGGTTGTTCTCATCCACGACCTCTTCGACCCGAAAAACACCAAACGCAACACGCTGCACTCCCGCCTCGGCGCCGGCGTCGATCACGGCTTGGTCGTCCAGGGCCTGTAGGTCCTCGGCCGCTACCAAAAGCCTGCGGGTCCGAAAGCCCCCGTCCGACATCGCGGCCAGAACGGCGGCTCCACCGGTCTCAGACGATCGTGGATTACTCTCGAGCCCGAGATCGAGAACCACGACGCCCGTTGGGATTTCCCTGGCGAGACTAATGGTCTCATACTCGAAGCGAGCCCGCGTAGATGCAACCGCGTCCATAAGACCGTCGACGTAGGACCGAAATGCCCTGCCGACATCGTCGAGAGGCCGTAGATACGATGAGAGATCTAAGCTTAGTGTTACCGTTTCTCGGCCCACGGTCTGCGGCACAGGATGGTCGAATCGGGCGATGCCGTCTTGGTCGGTAGAGACTTGAGCGGTCTGAATACCGGTCCGGCCGTTTGAACGGAGAATCGGGTAGCTTGCCACAAGGGTTGCGTTGGGCACGGGGCGGCGACCGGACGGTCCGTCGTAGGTAAGGCGCGCCACAAAATCCTCCTCGAAGGGCCGTCCCACAACTCCGGACAGATTATCCGTCTCTTTCTCCAGGCGAAAACGCGACACAACCCGCCGGGCGTTGTTGATGTTTTCTTCAAAGTAGATCTCGGCGTTTCGAATGTCGCTATTCGAAGCGGCCATAGCAGCTTCTATAAATCGACCGAGGGCGTCAAAGAATCGCCCCTCATCCTCGGCGCTACGCCCTTGCTGTTCGGGAATCGCCACGGCATCGATCTTCTCTTGCTGCAGTTCTTCACGCTTTCGCTGCTCTTCCAAAAACGCCGCGCGGTCGTAGGCACCGAACAAGTACACCGTCACTCGACCGTCCTGACGATCAACGTAACGATCTTCGATGCGAAGTCCCGTGATACGACCGGAGCCGCTTTGCCTAACCTGCTGCCGCACGGTAGCTTCGAACTCGTCTTGTGTCGCAATAGCCTCCGCGTTGCTTTCCGCGGTGATCTCGACGCCGAGGGCGCGGTTGATTTCGTTGATGAGGTTTAGGCTCGCAGTCTCTTCAGCCTCCGCCACGTCTCCGGTTTGGCTCGATCCCGAAACCACAAAGATCTCCGAGTCGTCGTCGCTCAAGGGTGGGCTATCGACCCAGTCCGGCCGTTCGGGCTCGGAGGGCGTAGTGGCGCAGCTCAAAACGAGCAGCGACGCACCGATCAAGGCGAGGATTTTTGTTGCCTGCATGGAGGTTCCTCCTTTTGGGTTACTTGTACTTGCCGGGCCGGCGCCTTTCCGTCGGCGTGGCAAAAAAAAGGCGTTCCCCGCCAGGAGGAACGCCCCGGTTTTCGCCGCCGGTCTAGAGACCGTCTGCGAAGATCTCGCGGACGCGCTCGCGCGCCGTCTGCTCTTCTTCGGTGTCCACCTCGGTTCCCGAGATAGCCTGTTCGATCAGGTTTTCGACTCGTTCCTCTTCCATGACATAGATGGTGTAGTACTGGTACTCACGGGTGCCGTCGTTGTATTCGACAAGAACCCAGAAGTCACCATACTTGCGGAAGCCGGAAATCTGGGCTTGAGCAAGCGTGCGAACAACGTTCTCGAAGTAGGTCTCCACGAAGTCGGCATCACCAACCTGCGCGCCGGCAAACTTCTGCTCCACACGGGTGTTGATCAGACGCGCGATTTCGCTGGGAGCGCTCATGTTGTTGGCAATGGCGCGCACACCTTCGAGGCTTTCACCGGTCTCGGCGAACTTAAAGACATACATACCTTCAAAGTCGGAGCTCATTTCCAACGCACCTTCATCCTGGGTGACCCAGTCGGGAACGCCCCCACCGAGGGTGCTGTTTTTGTGCTGAACTACGCGGAACTCGAGTTCGTCGACTTCGGCGACGGCCCCGCCATCGTTGTCATCAGTGGTCTCACATGCGCCGAGAATTACACCGGCCAAAAGCGCCACGCCTACAATACGAACAACTGTCTTCATTGCTCGCCTCCTTAGCAGATTGAGCTGTGTGATCCTGTTAATCCCTTCCCGCCACGGCAACGCCGGGCGTCGGAGAAGGAACGTGATCCATACTGTATACCATTCGCCTCATTTCGACAGGACAGATTGTGATTCAACCACAATCCTAAAGCCCCGAGTTGAAGGTTATGGCTTTGCCCCGGGTGAGTACCTGATAGATATCCTGCATCCCGGGAACTGTGTCGGCTACGTCGTAAATCGTGTCCTCGAGCTCATCGATACGACCATAGAAGTAAATGATAAACTGTGTCGATTCTTGACTCTGGGATTCGGTCTCGACGTCGGAAACGCGATTGCGCAGTCGTCGTCGGAAATCGCTCATCAGACGAGAGTCGGGGGTATTCTGGATGGTCACCTCGTATCGAATGCCGCGCGCAAACTGCTGGGCCATCTGTGTACGCGATTGCTCAACGGCATAGCCCATGGCGCTCCACACGGCGGACTGGACCGCGTTCAGCTGCGCATCAAAGGCGTCGACACGGCTCAGGGTCCGCTGGCTTCGATACGGGATCGATCCCAATAGCTGCCCTGTCGACGTTTCGTACAGCTTGAGCGTGATCTCGGCGGTTGCGTAGAAGTTGTTGTTCCGCTCCTCGCTGGTGGTTGAACCTTCGATCTCGATGTACACGTCGGCATTGAGCTCTTGCGCCAACCACTGGATTGCGGTGGTCGCCTGGCCGGTTTCTTCTTCGCCGACGAGCCGAGCGTCTGCATCGAGCGACTGAACACGCCCAAGGTCCATGACCGTCAGACCTTCGTTGATCAGGTAGCTGTTGGCCTGGGTTACCGCACGATCGAAAAGGTCACGGCTGTCGATGGTCTCCTCGTCGTAGTAGACCATGTAGGTCATTGTGTCCACATAGCGGCGAACAAACCGCGCCTCTTCTTCGGAGGCTTCTTCAAAATCCCCTTCTTGGCGCTCTACCGACGGCGACGAATCGTCGTCGCGATCCTGCGTATCGGTTTCCGGCGTCGAATCCTGGGCCTGGGCCACCGCACCACCGTCGCCGAGGATGCCCTGGGCTCGCAAAGCGTTCTCGATGGATTCACGATTAACACGAATGCGAATTTCGTAGACCATGTCCATCTCGTCGATGGTGCCCAAATTCTCTCGCCGTGTTGTCTCCATAGTTTCGTTGACAACGTAGGCATTGGGGTTGTTGGTGGAGTAGAGAACGTCTTCGAGGAGGTCCCGGTTGGCCTCCTCCGCGGATGCTCCAATAATATCCACAACGGCCGCGCGGATGGCGTCCACCTTGGCATCACTCATGGCGGCCCCAAGGGAGTCTCCCCGCCCTGCGCCCGTAAACACGTCCGGATCAGAGATGGGAGTTTGGTCGCCCCCTTCAGGGGTTGTGGCACAGGCGGCAAGCAACGCCACAACAACAATTGGGAGCATCAGTATCTTAGGTCGATTCATTTATTCCTCCGGTTTTTTGGCGGTCGGTCTTGGAGCCCCCGCTCGACTACTTGATGATTACACCTGCGCCGACAGTCGGACCGCCGTAGGTGTCCGTGTAGGACGAGCTGATATACCCTGAAACCAACGAGAACCATTGCGACCACCCGGCCTCGCCAAAGACAAGAAGATTGTCCTCGACAAGAAACTGCACCTGCGCCTTGATCGTACCGCCGAGGTGGCTTACGGCAAAGTTTTCCGGATTCTCGATCGGTACCAAGAGTCCCACTCCTACGGCCGCGGACGGCACGATCTTCAATCGGCCTAAGTAGAGGTTGAGCTCACCGCCCACCATCACGTTGGATAAGAGCAGCGGAAGCCCGGCCCCGGCGATAAGCGGACCGAGGTTGACCTCGATGTTTGCCACGGGCCGAAAGTCGAAAAAGCCACGAGACGCGATGCCGCGAAAACCGATAATCGGCGCCGAGATACTCTCGGTACCGACGTCGATAAGGAAATTGGCATAGGGCATAAACTCAAAGCCAAACCGTGGGATCTCCACGAGCTGATCGCCGGGGAACGCCTCCGGATCGGCGTAGACCAGGTAGCCGGTGGAAAAGACATCTTGCACGTCTTTGACGATAACAAGTGCCGTTGCTTCTTGTGTTTCGAAGCCGGCGCTTGTGGTGCGCTGCCGCACGATGTTGTACTCATCACCAACACTCACACCCATGTCCTGGCCGAACTGCATAACAATCTCGGAACCGTCAACCTCCGCGATAATCGTGCGTAGGCGGAACTCGTCGATACTGGTGATCTCAAAGCGCAGCTCGTTAGCAATCTCGTCCACTGCATCACGTACGGCGGTGGCCTGGTTGGCATCGTATCCGTCCGTCTCAACCGTGAACTGGGCGATTGTCTGCAGCGTGTCTACATTGAGGATGGTAAACGAGGTGGCGAGCTCCGCTTCGTAGTCACCGCTGTCGTTCCGGAACGCGTTGTAATAGGTGACCGACGGAATAACCACGACAAAGCCACCCACCAGTCGGTTGAAGTCCGCCTCCGTGAAGGCTTCACGGCCTAAGAGGACCGCCTCCGGCATTTCGGCATCGGCCTCCTTGAACTCGCGAATCGCGTCAATAAAGTCGGAAACGTCGTCCTGGCTGAGTTTCTGAGGCAAGCCGATGATGTCGAAGCGACCGAGGTTTACAAAGACTTCGCGAATCTCCTGGTCAACCGCCCCAAGGGTCTGCTGGAAGAGCTGGTCGGTCTGTTCGTCTCCACTGCCTCGGACATCGACCTGGACTTTAACATCGTCCGTCTCGACCGTGATTGAAGTGGTTTCCGGTGGCCTCCCGACTGGCGCGCCGAAGTAATTAAGGCCAAAAATGGCCACCTCACGCCGTTCCGAAATCTCCTGGGCAAAGATCGGAACGGAAACAAAAAAGACCAAAAGCAGCACAGCAACTCTACAGAACCGAGTCTTCATGGGACCCTCCTTTACCGGTTTGGAAGCATTCTATCGATATTATTGGTTTGCGCCCATCGTGTTTGTACTAGTTTGCGCCCGTACCATCCGAATCTGCGGCGGGGTTGTTTTCACCACCACGACGTGAGTCGTTGTTGTTATCCGCCAACGGATTCAGCCGGCGCCCGAGCTCATCAGAATCCCGACGAGCAAGAATCGAAATGACGTGCAGGGGCACCTCCAATGCGGTGGGATGCTCTATGCGCAGTTGCAGACCGGAAAACGGATCAAGCGTGGTGCCCATGGAAACAGGCTCGACGTCTCCCGCTCCCGCGGCGCCGATCATTCCGCCGATCATTGCAACGTCGAGGCCCGTTGCCGTTCGCGTCATTCTCAAGTACATGTCTGCTGCGTCCTCTAATGTAGCGACCGGATCTCCGCTGCTGTCCGCGTCGTTCCCCGCAAAAAGTCGTCCGTCGCTTGTGGCAACAAACAACGGTTCCTCGACAGCATCATTGCGGTCGTCTACTTCCGAGAACACAAATCGGCCGGGAAGGGAAAATGCATCGTCGTCTAAGTCCACCTCGACTATAAGCTGGTCACCGTCAAACAAAAAGGCGGGCAACGTTACGGTGGCGCCGGGGTAGAGCGTCAGGCGGGAGGACTGAATTGCCACCTGGCCGGTGCTCACGAGCTCCTCCGGCAAATCCAGGCGCTCGAAACCCTGGGCATACACAAGGGAGAGCCCGTGCTCGTCCTCCATGGCTCGCAAGAAAATCTCTTGGTCGCTTGCCGGACGGCTGCCGGCGTCGCGGAAGTAGACACCAAGCTCGTCGATGATACCGCGAAACCCGGGGTCCACACCGTCGGAACCGACGTAGGCGATGCCGGCGCGGCCGGCCCATGAGTCAGCGCTCGTCTCCCCCTCAAACATGCCATTCGGCATTCCATCGGATACGCCGCCACCGGAGAGGTCGCCACCGGATGCTTCGTTGGACATCCCGCCGGCGGTGGTCGGGTCCGTGGCTTGGTCGGTCTGGTCGGCTTGGCCGCCGGGATTGCTCCGCGGAAGGGCCGAGGCCGAGAGAAAGAGGCCGTCGACAAACCACATCATGTGCAACACGTCTCCGTCCGGGATAACCGAAAGGCTTACCGAAACCGGAACACCCTCCTGTACGGCAACAAGCCCGGAGTTCGAAAAGAACTCTCCGTTAGGCGTCGCCAAGGATGCCTCCAAGACTCCAAAACTGTCGACGGAGACGTCAAAGTCAAAGCTCCCGTCGGCGCTTGTCGTAGACAGGATATTGCCGCCGGTTGTGAGGTCGCTAACAAGCATCCGGAGATTGAGGCTAAAGGGGCTTACCGTTTCCGCGGACGCGGCCACGTCAGCCAAACTAGCCAAACCGGCCGGAGTGGGGATCAGGTAGCTGTCTACGGCAAACCCATCATCGCCGTCCAGAGCGTAGCCAAAGATGTCTCCCCGGATCTGCAAGTCGGGATCGCCGACGAGTCGCGCGGATCGGGATAGCTCGCTATCCCCCACGACGGAAAATCGGGCTCCGTCGTCCCGCAGGTCTCCGAGGAAGTGAAACAGCGAGTAGTAGGAATCCTCGGGCACCAGGTCTGTTTCGCCCAGGCGCCTGCTTCGTGTTACCACAACCTCGCCACTTTGCCTGAGGGTGGTTGCATACCGAGCATCCGAGTCCGATGCGATAGAACCCGCCGAGCCCGAAGGATCTACCGGGTACAGAGACAGGATAACGGGGTATACACCTTCCGCTTCCGGGGCGCGAATAAGCACCTGATCCAACCCCTCGCTCAAGTAGCCTTCGGCAATAAGCTCGCCGCTGAGCGTCCACCGCAGATATGGGTCCGAACCGGGTGCCGAAGAGACCGCCGCCACCAGCAAACCCGACGACCCGGGCCAGTAAGATGCGGGAAAGGAGGACACGGCGCTTACCAAGAGCGGCGTTGGATTATAAAAGAAGCTGCTTTCCCCCGTGGCAACCTGCATGTCCCCGTCATAGAGGATGGTGGTGACAAGGTATCGCCCTGCCGAAAGCCCGGGAAGGTCTGAGAGGGAAATCTGCATGGCAGGGCCGCCTGCGGACTGCTCGGCGCCGATAATGGCTTCCTCGTTGAAGACAAACTCCGCCACGAGCGCCCCGAGAGAATCTCTAATCTCCACCAGTACGGTGTCGTCGCCGTCTTGATCCGTGCCGATCAGGTCGGAGTAGGTGACCTCCACGTTGATGACGTCGCCCATAGTTAGGACCGATCCCTGTTCAACGGAGTCGACGCGCGCCTCCGAAGGCTGTTCGATCCGCGGAAAGAGGAGAGAGCTATCGCTACATCCGGCGACGATTACAGCCGAACAAACGACTACGGCGAGAAGATACACTGGTGGCCGGCGCCGTTGCACACTCATCCTTCTAAATGGTACCACGGGAAGCGACAAAATCAAAGGAGACGGAGATCCAATGCGATCAACGCGGGCAATAATTGATCTAGGTCGGCTGCGTGCCAACATCGCGTCGATACGGACATATATATCTACAAAACAGGGATTTGCATCACCAAAGATCTGCCTGGCGGTAAAAGCCGACGCCTACGGCCACGGAATCGAAGCCGTAGCCCGGGCCGCCCGTGACAAAGGCGTTGAATATCTGGCCGTTGCCACGGTCGACGAGGCGGCCGCTATCCGTGCCGGCGGTGTCGACCAGGCGACAAAAATCCTGTTGTACAGCCTTCCCCACCCTCGCGAGTTCCCCGACATCATCGCTCACGAGATAACCCCAATGGTGTGTGACATCGAGTTTGCCGGGCTCCTGGCGAAGGCGGTAGCAAACTCCGCCCGAAAAGAGCCTATGCCCATTCACATCAAAGTTGATACCGGCATGGGACGGATCGGTTGTGCCCCGCAGGCGCTGCCCTTTTTGATCGAGGCGGTAGGGGCGATGCGGGAGCTCAGGGTCGAAGGAATATCGACCCACTTTGCCGCCGCAGACCAGGATATCGAGTTCACCCGGCTGCAACTCGATCGATTTGAACAAGCCGTTACACAAGTACGGAAAAAGCAGGGAGGACTTCTCGAACGAGTTGAGATTCATGCGTCGAACTCGGCGGGCCTCGCGCTTGCCGAGGCCGGCTTTACGATGGTGAGGCCCGGCATTGCAGCCTACGGGTATCCTCCGATAAAGCTACCGGATTTGGAGCCCGTGATGCAGCTCCGGTCGGAGCTGGTGTTTATCAAGCGCGTGCGACCCGGCACATCGATCTCCTACGGGCGCACCCACGTAACAACGCGGGAAACATATATCGGCACGGTTCCGGTGGGCTACGGCGACGGATACTTTCGCGCGCTTTCCAACAAGGCCTGGGTCGCCGTCGACGGGGCGCGGTATCCGGTGGTGGGCAGAGTGTGCATGGACCAGCTGATGATCGACCTGGGCCCGACGCTCAAGGCGCGGCGCTACGACGAGGTGGTGCTCTTCGACGGTGGCGGCGTCGCCCCCACCGCGGCAGAGCTTGCAGACTTGGCCGGCACAATCTCGTACGAAATCACGTGCGCGGTCAGCAAGCGGGTGCCACGCGTGTACCTGGGCGGCGCGACGTCCGTGCGGGCCGCCGAATAGGTTCCCGGGCTCGGGCCGAGGTGTCTTAACTGCCGCCGAAAAAGTTGTCCGGATCGGTGAAGAAATCGCCGTCGTCCCCATCCCCAAAAAGGTCGCGCAGCGGCGAATCCGGGTTCACGTATGCGTACAAATCATAGGCATGGCGCACCCTCGCCATCATTGTGTTCAGGCTGCGCGCATCCTCCTCGAAATCTCGGAAAAACGCCGTTGTCGAGTAGCCTGAGGAGACTGAGCCGCGACCAAGCCCCTCGTTGTCGTGAAGATCCTGGAGTTGAACGAGTCGATAGTAGACACGCTCGAAGATAACAAGCGTTTGTCGTACGGCAAGGAGCGCCGGGCCCATTTCCCGATTGTCCCGTAGCCGTTGCGCCGTCCCCGGACGACGTCCGTCCAGGTACAGGCTATCCCACCGATTGAGGATCTCACGATTCCCCATCATGCGGTCGTAGGCATCCACAAACCGCTCCATTTGCTCCTGGTAGAGGTTCGCGTAAAAACGGATGGCCGAGAGGGCGTTTCCTCGAAACGCCTCGATGCGGTCCGAGTACCAGTTTTCCCGAAACGTCTCTACATCGGACAGGGAGACGGGGATAGCCTCGAGTGTGCCGTCGGCAAGCTTCTGGGCGACCCTGCCCGGCTCCACAAGCAGCTCTTCTCCCTCCGCATCCGCCACGGCAACACGCCCTTGGGTGACACTCACAAGGAGCGAGCCGTCGGGCGCCGAGTCGACTTTGAAGTCGGTGCCGCGCACCCCTAAGACGGCCGAGTCCGTCCGCACGTTGAGGCGACCGTTTCCGGTTATTTGGGCAACTCGGAAGGAGATACTGCCCGAGAGCAAGGAAAAATCGGTCTGCGGCGTGCCGCCGACTTCCGCAATCTCGAAGTAGAACGCGGTGTTTTCCTCGATCGACACCGACACCCCGGGGGCCGCCGGCGTGGATAGCTCCACCTCCGCGTACGACGTGGCGTGTGTGGCAACTAAATCGTAGTTGTTGATCTCGAGGCCGAAGTCCACCGAATCGCCGGTCATGTAGACGCCTTCCCGCTGTAGGTCGACTCGGCCGTCGAAGTAGACCAAGGTGCCGATTGTGTTATTGGCGGCAGCCGAACCGGCGGGACTTGTTTCACGCGACGATTCCGATTGATCGCTCGGGGAACGATCCTGGTCGGGTGGGGTTGGCTCGGGCTCGGGTTCCGGCTGCGTCGGTTGGGGCGTCGGCTCCGGGTCCCGTTCGGGACCGCCGCCCGCGAAGAGAGCCACGGACATCACAACAAATAGCACCGACAACAATACGCGCTTACACATCATACTTCCCCCAATTCACTCCGAAGTATACCGCCGTACTCTACAGATGTCCGGCGGTTCTCCGGCGGTCCTCCGGCGGTTCTCTGGGTGCCGGCGGCCGGTCCGGTTTGGATGGCCGGCGAGATTCGGGTGCTTAGCCGCGTGTGAATGTCCACAGCTCGGCGAGGTTCACGAGGGTCTTTGCGGCTCGGACCATACTGCGCAGGGCCACCCACTCAAATCTGCCGTGCATGTTGTGGCCGCCTGCAAACAGGTTCGGCGTGGGAATGCCCATCTCAGTCAGACGCGATCCGTCGGTACCGCCGCGAATCGAGTGAAACACCGGCTCAATACCCGTTGCTTGGACCGCCTTCGCCAGGAGGTCGAGCCCATCCGGTTCCTCAGCGATACGATCGTACATGTTCCGATATTGCTTCTCGACGCTCGCGGTAACCTTGCCGCCGGGGAACGACGCGCGGACGGCATCGGCAAAGGCGTGTACCGCCGCGACTCGTTGCTCCACAAGATCCGATTCGAAGTCACGGATGAGGACCTCGACCAGTGCCGACTCCCCCGATCCGGACAGACGAAGCGGATGGTAGAAGCCGTAGCGTCCATCGGTAGCCTCGGGGCTCTCGGACCGCGGCAGCATGGCGACAAATGCCGCCGCCATACGAGCGGCGTTTACCATTTTGCCGCGAGCAGTGCCGGGGTGGATCATGACGCCTTCGAATTCGAGGGTGGCCTTATAGGCGGTAAAGCTCTCCGCTTCGATCGTGCCTTCATCACCACCGTCCACCGTGTAGCAGTAGGTGCTCCGGATACGTTGCAGGGGAAATCGATCCATCCCTTTTCCGGTCTCTTCGTCGGGAGTAAAGATGACTTCGATAACCGGCCGTGGGATTTCGGGATGAGCAAGTAGATAGCCGACCGCCGTCATGATTTCGGCCACACCGGCTTTGTCATCGGCACCGAGGAGAGTGGAGCCGTCGGTTGTAATGACCGTTTCGCCCTTGTATTCGAGGAGATCGGGAAACTCCGTCGGGTCGAGCCGGAGGCTGCCGACAGCAATCACACCGCCGTCGTAGTTCCGGTGGACCTGCGGGTTTACGTTTTCGCCGGCGTAGTCCTCCGTTGTGTCGACGTGAGCCATGTACCCGATGACCGGGGCGGCGATTGCGTCGTCGTCCGCACCGGCGCTTGTGCCGGCCGTGGGTCCGCCCGTAGCGGGCAAGCGTGCGACGAGGTAGCCACGCTTATCGACCGTTACGTCCTTCACTCCCAAGTCGCGCAACTCGGATTCGAGCATCCGAGTCAAGTTCCACTGCCGCGCGGTAGTCGGCGCCTCCGTACCGTGTCGGTCGGACGTGGTGTGGACCCTTACGTAGCGAAGAAATCGTTCGAGCACGTCCTGTTCGAACCATTCCTGATCTTCTATCAAGCTTTGCATCGTTTTTGCCTTTGGTCGGGTGTTCGCCTTACGACGTCTTCTGCATAATAGGCCCGGCGGCGAACGCGGTCAAACCAAGGGAGTGGCGAGTCCGATTACATTCGCGTGGGATAGAAAACGTCTTCCTACCTATGCGTAGGATATCGACCGCGCTACGAGTTCGCGGAACCGGACCGCTGCACGATGCGGAGATGTAATTCGCTTCCCGGTATTTATTTAGACAACCGGCTTCGCCGTTCAACCCACGTGAGTTTGCCGGCACGGAAGTTGCTATCTTAGCGTTAGGAAAATCTCGAACGGAAGGCGGGTCCCGGGCCTAGAGTGGCTTGGTTGGCCTTTTTGTTCGTTAGAAACGCAATTGTTACAAGGAGTACAAATGAGTATGACGGCTAAGGATGTTCTTTCTCTCATCGAAAAAGAGAAGGTCCAGGTGGTTGACCTGCGATTTATGGACTTTCCCGGAATCTGGCAGCACTTCTCGGTTCCTGTCGGTGAAATCGACGAAGAGGCCATTAAAAACGGTCTCGGATTCGACGGTTCAAGCATTCGCGGGTGGCAAACGATCAACGAGTCGGACATGCTCGTGAAGCCCGTGCCCGAGAGCGCGTTTATCGATCCCTTCGCGCAGTTTAAGACCGTGATCATGATCTGCAACATCTGCGACCCTATTACCGGTGAAGATTACACTCGCGACCCGCGAAACATCGCACGCAAGGCCGACGCGTACCTAAAGTCGACGGGCATTGCGGACACCGCCTTTTTTGGCCCGGAAGCAGAGTTTTTTATCTTCGACGACATTCGATTCGACCAAAACGAGCACTCCGGCTACTACTTTGTGGACTCGGTGGAAGGCCGGTGGAACTCCGGTCGTGAGGAGGGCCCAAACCTCGGTTATAAACCTCGCTACAAAGAGGGCTACTTCCCTGTTCCACCCACGGACAGCATGCAAGACATTCGCTCGGAGATGATGATTATCCTCGAGAGCATCGGCGTAAAAGTTGAAGCGCAGCACCACGAGGTTGCCACGGGCGGTCAGTGTGAGATCGACATGCGTTTTGGCCCGCTTGTCCAGATGGCCGACAACCTCTTGAAGTACAAGTACATTGTCAAAAACGTCGCCAGAAAGTACGGAAAGAGTGCGACATTTATGCCAAAGCCGCTTTGGAACGACAACGGAAGCGGCATGCACACCCACATGTCGTTCTGGAAGGACGGCAAGAACCAGTTTTACGGTTCCGGGTACGCCGGGCTCTCGGAGACTGCGCTTTATGCCATCGGCGGTCTCTTGAAGCACGCGCCGGCCGTCTTGGCCTTTAGTAATCCGACCACCAACAGCTACAAGCGACTGGTTCCGGGCTTCGAGGCCCCCGTCAACTTGGCCTACTCGTCACGCAACCGTTCCGCCGCGGTACGTATCCCGATGTACTCGACGTCGGAGAAGGCAAAGCGATTCGAGTTCCGCTGCCCCGACGCAAGCGGTAACGCCTACCTCACCTTTGCCGCGATGGTGATGGCGGCGGTCGACGGCATTCAGAACAAAATCGATCCGGGCTCGCCGCTCGACAAGGACCTCTACGACCTGCCGCCCGAGGAGCTTGCACGGGTGCCGCAGACACCGGGGAGCCTCCGCGAAGCAATCCAGTATCTGGATAAGGACCGCGACTTCCTGCTCAAAGGCGACGTGTTTACCGAGGACGTTATAGACACCTGGGTGGACTACAAGATCAACAACGAAGCTCTGCAGGTGGACATTCGCCCGCACCCGTGGGAGTTTGCGCTGTACTACGACATCTAAGACGCTCCGCGACGCCGAGCGATGGGCTCGGCGTCGGCGGGCGATCGTGTCGGACTGTCCTCGTGGACAAAAAAATCGAGCTCCTTACACGATCCACTTGCCCTACACAGCACACTCTGGCGCGGTCTCACGCATAAAATCAGCCGATTTGGCACAGCATACAACTGCTTGCGCGCACCCTTCGGACCTCCCGATTGACAACGTATCTCCATGTACAAAAGGAAATACGTCTCCTAATAGGGAGATCACTACATGCAGGCGACACGAACAATCCCGCGGGAATCCTATGGCCGTACGGCATCCATGGCGGCAATCAGCGTGTCGACAAGCTTATTGGCTTTTTTATTTACCTTCTTGAGCTCGGGACGCTCCGCGACCAGTTCCGCGCCCCGCCGCATCCCTTCGTGGAAGGCGATCGTCTGCCGATAGCGCGGCACAAAGCGCTTGATCTTGCCGTTATCGAATACCACACTGTTCGCCTTGTCCCCAACAAGGCCGGATCCGAGCTCCTCGTCGAAGCGTGCGATTACCTCGCTGGGCACATGGACGATCTCCGGTTCCACGCCGAAGGCAGCGCCGATCGCCCGGTGGATCTCATTCCAGGTAGGTGCTTCATCGCCGGTGATGTGAAAGATCTCGCCGGTTGCGGATGGGTGGCCAAGGAGTCCGGTAAACCCGACGGCGAAGTCATCCACGTGGGTGATCGTCCAGAGCGAGCTGCCGTCTCCGTGGACCACGATGGGTTTTCCGTTGATCATCCGGTCCGGGTACGTGAAGTCGTGTCCCATTGAGGTGGGGAACCACCCGGTCTGGTAGGTGTGGCTCGGACGCACAATCGTCATGGGAAAGCCGCGCTCCTCATATTCGGTCATGAGGAGCCGCTCGCAGGCAATCTTGTTCTTCGAGTACGTCCAGTATGGATTGTAGGCCGATGTGCCCTCGGTGATGATGTGGTCGCGCGCCGGTTTGTGATAGACGCTCGCGGAGCTGATAAAAATGAACTGCCGGGTTCGATCCCGGAAGAGTTCCAGGTCTGTTTGGATGTGTTCCGGCGTGAAGGCAATCCAGTCAACGACCACATCGAACGTTATGTTTGTGAGGAGGCGGTTCACCTCGTCCGGATTCCGAATATCGCCGACGATCGTCCGGACATCCTCGGGCACGCGGCCCTTGGCGCTCCCTCGATTAAGGTGAAAAACCTCGATTCCCTGGCGAAGCGCCTCGTAGGTACATGCCGTGGAGATGTTGCCTGTGCCGCCGATAAAAAGTACTCGCATAGTCGCTCCCACGTTCAGAATGACACGAGTCAAGCCAAAATGCCAGCTGCGCGGATGGGCAACGCCCTTCGCAATCGGGTAGCAGCGAGATTCTCACTTTGCCATACTGTAATCGTGGCCAAGGAAATCGAATTCATGACGCGTCCCGACTATCCCGTCCCATCGTTGCCGGTGGGGGATGAGTTCTCTACAAACACCATCGCGGCGGTGCGTCGCTTTCATACGACCTTCCCCCAATACAAGCCGACGCCCCTGGTCCGGCTTCCGGGCTTGGCAAACGAGATCGGGGTCGAGCGACTGTGGATAAAGGACGAGTCAGAGCGCTTTGACCTCAACTCTTTTAAGGTCCTCGGCGGCTCCTACGCCATCGCCCGCTACCTTGCGGGGCTTGCAGGTATCCGCCCCGCGGAGCTGAGCTTTGAGCGCCTCAAAGAGCCCTCGATTCGCGAGCGCACCGGCGCGATCACCTTTGTCACCGCAACCGACGGCAACCATGGCCGATCGGTTGCCTGGAGCGCTCGTGAGCTCGGCCGGCGTGCGATTGTCTTTGTGCCCTCGGGCACCTCCGCATCGCGGATTGCCAACATAAAAAAAGAGGGCGCGGAGGTTCACGAGACCGACGGCAACTACGATGAGACCATCCGCAGCGCTCGCCGCTACGCCGAGGCCCACAACGGCGTGATCGTGCAGGACACGGCCTGGGAGGGCTATCGTGATATCCCACTCTGGATCATGCAGGGCTACGCGGTATTGATGCTCGAGGCGATCGAGCAGATGGAGGCCGACGGTGCGAAAGCGCCGACCCACGTCTTTCTGCAGGCGGGCGTAGGCTCGTTTGCAGGTGGCGCCACGGGGCTCCTTGCAAGTCACTACGGCGCCGGGCGCCCCTACGTTGCGGTGGTGGAACCGGACAGCGCCGGCTGCTACTACGCCTCGGTTGCCGCAGGCGACGGCACGCCGCGGGACGTCGGCGGCGAGATGCCCTCGATTATGGCGGGCCTTGCCTGCGGTGAGCCGAACCGTATCGCCTGGCCGATCCTTCGCGACCACGCGGATCTCTACTTTTGTGTAAGCGACTCGATCGCGGCAAGCGGCATGCGCGCCCTTGCCCGACCGCGCGGCAACGACGCGCCTATCGTCTCCGGTGAAAGCGCCGTGGCCGGCCTCGGGATCCTCCTCGCCGCGACCCACGACCCGGAACACAGGAACGTACGCGAGGCCCTGGAGCTCACATCGGAGTCGCGAGTTCTGATTGTTTCAACAGAGGGGGATACGGATCCGGATCACTACGGGAGGATTATCGAAGATGGGCTCTACCCCACGGCCTGGGAGCGGTAAGGGCGAGCGCGCCTACTCAACAGCCTCGAGGGATAGGTCTGTGACGATCACTCGGCCCTCCATCGGACCGGCCGGCTCGAAGCGTTTGGTCGCGATCTGGACAGCCTCGAACAGCAAGTCGAACAGTAGTTGCTCCGGGTCTTCGCCTTGGAGATTCACCTCCACGGACATCGTCGAATCGTCCGTCGGCAGCTCGACCTCTGCGGCGACCGAGGAGATGACGACCTGCGCGTAGCCTGTCGGGAGGGGAAACACCTCGTCGACAACCGTCCTCACTCCTGAAAGCGCCGTGTCGGTCATGGAGGGGAAAAAGAGCTCCACATCACCGTTGTCGCCGAAAAGAAAGCGTACTCCGGAGATCTGCTCAGCGATTCCTCGCATCGAGTCAACCCGGGCGCTTTGCCTTCCCATCCGGACCGCGGAGAAGTTGGGCCCGACGACGGCGCCCCAGCCATGGATGTCCGTTTCCACCACCTCCATTTCGGCGTCGCAGTCGATGACAACAAGCACCTCGGCACGAAGTGCAGTACCTTCGGCAGCGAGGTTGCCGACGGCGAAGAGTCCCAATACCGCGAGGGGAAGTGCGAGCTTACGTTTCATATGAGTGAATAGTAGCCGAGGGGATGATCCGACTTCAATACACTTTTTTTGGAGCGGCGGCCCGGCGCGGGCCGCCACGCCGGCGTCCGCCCCGCCGTTACCGCACCCGTGGTAATCCTGCGTCGGCGAGGATACGAAGCAGTTCGGCCGGATGCTCGAACTTGGAGAGCAGAATCATGGCGGCGATGATGTAAGGTTTGTAGCCTGCCTCACGGTACGTCGCATCACGCTGGGCGTCAAAGACACTCGCGGCGACCTCACCCTGCCGGCAGCTTACGCCCGAGATGTCCGCAGGGAGGCAGTGCATGTAGAGCGCCTTCCCGTCGCGGGTCGTGGCCATCTTCGCCTCGGTCGCCTCCCAGTCCATGTGGGCGGCGTTCTCTTCAAGGCACTTGCGCTCGAGGTCGGCGAGGCCTTGGGAGTCGCGATTTCGCAGGAGCTCGGTTCGTTTTTGCATCACGTGGAACGGCGCCCAGCTCTTGGGATAGACGATGTCCGCATCCTCGAAGGCCTCATCCATGGAGTTGCCGACGTTGAAGGATCCGCCGGACTCCCGTGCGTGCTTCGCCGCCATCTCTTCGATCTCCGGGATCAGATTGTAGCCCTCGGGATATGCCAGGGAGACCTCCATGCCAAAACGGGTCATCAGACCGATGATGCCTTGGGGCACCGACAGCGGCTTTCCATAGGAGGGAGAGTAGGCCCAAGTCATGGCGATCTTTTTGCCACGAAGGTTTTCGAGTCCATCAAACTCATGGGTGAGGTGCTGGAGGTCGGCCATCGCCTGCGTGGGGTGGTCGCGGTCACACTGCAGGTTCACAATTGCCGGGCGGCGGTCTAGGAGACCATCGGCGCATGCGGCGGAAAGCGATTCGCCCACCTCCACCATGTACTCGTGACCGGCACCGAGGTACATGTCGTCGCGGATGCCGATCACCTCGGAGAGGAAGGAGATCATCACCGAGGTCTCTCGCACCGTCTCTCCGTGGGCTATCTGGCTCTTTCCCTCGTCCAGGTCCTGTACCGCCAGACCAAGCAGATTGGCCGCGCTCGCATAACTAAATCGCGTACGCGTCGAGTTATCGCGGAAAAGCGAAACGGCAAGACCCGAGTCGAAGACGCGGGGGGAGACGCCGCCGGCGCGGAGCCCCTTGAGCGCGTCCGAGACCGCAAGGACCGCTTGAAGCTCGTCGCTGCTCTTCTCCCACGTGAGCAGAAAATCGCGACCATAGAGACCTGAGGCGTCGACACGGTCCAGAGCACTAATAGATGAGTCGATGGCGTGTGAGTCCATTGACACAGTATAGTAGGGGCGTCGGTGGAGCACCAGTGACCGCGGCTGTGGCGGCACCTATTGCCGCCTATGGGCGCAGCCGCCCGATTTCCCTATAGTAGACGGATTCAAAGAGGCCAAAAAGAGAGATAGATGATAGATCTGAACGTTCACCCCGAGGTTCGAGCTCGAAATGTCGAGCGCTGCAGGGAGAAGGGAATTCTCCTTCCTACCTTTAGCCAGATGAAGAATCCACAGACGATCCCGCCGGAACTGCTCGAGCGGCTGCGGAAGACGGGCCTCTGGGATGTCGACCCGGCCAACCTCTTTCGGATCACCTGGAAGAATGAGCCCACGGAAAAGGGCGGCACCTTTGGCGAGGTCAACGCAATGGAGATTCCTCCGGAGCTTACGGGAGTCAAAGCGCGGATCATCGCTCTTGTGGGACAGTGGTTTCCCACCGGTGCACACAAGGTGGGGGCCACCTACGGTTGCCTCGCTCCGGCCCTCGTGAGCGGAAACTTCGACTCGCAACGGCAGAAGGCTGTCTGGCCCTCCACGGGCAACTACTGCCGCGGCGGCGCATACAACTCGGCACTTCTCGGGTGCGACTCCATCGCCATCTTGCCGGAGGGAATGAGCAAGGAGCGTTTTGCGTGGCTGAGCCGGATCGCCGGCGAGGTCATTCCGACGCCGGGCACCGAAAGCAACGTCAAGGAGATCTTTGACGCTTGCCACGCGCTCGATCGTGAGCGCGGCAACGAAATTGTCATCTTTAACCAGTTCAACGAGCTCGGGAACTATCTCTGGCATTACGAGGTCACCGGGCCCGCCCTTCAAGAGGTGATAGAAGGCGCAGTCGCCTCGGGCGGAAGCTTTTTCGGCTACGCCGCCGCCACGGGATCCGGGGGTACGCTCGCCGCGGGTGACTACCTCAAGCAGCGCTATCCGACAAGCAAGGTGATCGCCTCCGAGGCACTCGAGTGCCCGACGCTCCTGCGCAACGGTTTTGGCGAGCACCGGATCGAGGGCATCGGAGACAAACACGTTCCGTGGATTCACAATGTGCGGAACACCGACGTGGTCACCTCGATCCGTGATCAGGACACCATCGACCTCATGCGGCTCTTCAACGAACCCGCGGGCCGCGACTACCTCACCTCGACCGGGGTACCGACCGAGACGGTTGCGGCCCTCGACAAGCTCGGCATCTCGGGAATCGGGAACCTGCTCTCAGCGATCAAGACCGCCCGCTACTTCGAGCTCGGCCCGGAGGATGTCATCGTCACCGTCGCCACCGACTCGATGGAGCTCTACAATTCGCGCGTCGACGACTTGGTCGCCGAGCACGGTCCGCTCCGGGAGATCGATGCGGCCCGCTTCGCCTCCGGTGCGATCGAGCACCAGGGAATCGACAACGTCGCCGAGCTCGGCTACTACGATCGCCTGCGCGTCCACAACCTCAAGTACTACACCTGGATCGAGCAACAGGGCATGACAAGCGAGGAGCTCAACGCCCAGTGGTACGACCGGGAGTACTGGACTCGAGTGCAGGCACAGGCGGGTCAGATCGACGCGATGATCGAGGAGTTCAACGCGGACGTTCTTAGCTCTTGAGGGCGCTCGTGAGAGGTAGATCGTAGACGTATCGACCGATCGCGTCGTGTATCGCCGCCGAGATTGCAGGCGCCGCCGGATTGAGCGGGATTTCCCCTATCCCCTTCGCGCCAAAGGGGCCCGACGTGGTGGGAACCTCCACTATGTAACTTTCGAGCTCCGGCGCATCGGTCGATCGGGGAATGCCGAGTGACTCGAGAGTGAGCGTGGCGCGACCATTGCGTCCGCTCTCGAATTGTTCTTTGGTCGCAAAGCCGTAGCCCATCACCGCGGCACCCTCTATCTGGCCGTAGACGTTTTGTACGTGAATCGCCTTCCCAACATCCTGGGCCGTGATCAACCGGAGGACTCGCAGCCGCGTGCCGTCCGGCCGGATCTCCACGATCGCCGCCATGGTCGTAAAGCAGTAGGCAAAGTGCACCGAGAGCCCCTCGGCGCCCGAGCTGTCCGCCTCCTCGAGAACCTCCGGCAGGTGCTCGGTGGTCGGTGGCCTGTAGCGCTCTTCCACCCGCCGCTCGTCGGCCGGAACCGAGGCGAGGTAGGCGCGTGCGCCGCCCGCCTCGACGACTCTTGCTCGCAGGTTCCGGCACGCTTTGGCGACGGCGTTGCCGCTGATGTAGGTCTGCCGACTCGCCGTTGTCATCCCCGCCTCCGGGCAGCTCGCCGTGTCGCTCGAAACAACGGTGACCGACTCATAGGGCACCGCAAGCGTATCCGCCGCGATTTGGGCCATCACCGTGTCCGAGCCCTGGCCGATATCGGTGGCACCGACGTAGATCGTGTAGCTCGACTCGTCGTTTATCTCAACCGCGGCGCTCGCCTCGTCGGGCAACCCCTTCCCAATCCCAACGTTTTTGTACGCACTCGCCACGCCGACGCCGATCTTCGCTCCCGGACTCGCCTCGATCTCGTCGCGCTGCTTGCGAAGCGCCTCTTCGATGGCGGAGAGCGTATCGAGGTAGCCAATACCATCGGAGAGCCGGTGGCCCATCACCGTTACCTTCCCACGCTCGAGGGCGTTGCGGCGCCTGATCTCGAAGGGGTCGATCTCGAGCTCACGGGCGATTCTGTCGAGCTGAAGCTCGGAGGCGAAGGCGATCTGTGTGCTGCCGAAGCCTCTAAATGCGCCGGAGGGGTTGGTGTTTGTGTAGACACCGCGGGATTCGAGGCGGACGTTTGGAATCTCGTAGGGGCCGCCCGCCATGACAACCGTTCTGAAGACTACGGGCCTCGTTAGGGAGAGGTAGGCCCCGGCGTCGGCGACGACGTCGGACTCCATGCCGAGGATCGTTCCGTCCCGCTTTACCGCGTGTCGTATTCTTATGGTAGAGGCGTGGCGCTTGGTGCTCATGGCGAGGGACTCCCGCCGAGCAAGCGCTACCTTGACCGGCCTGCCGGTGAGCACCGCCGCGAGGGCCGCCTGGATCTGGACGGTCGGCTCCTCCTTGCCGCCGAATCCGCCGCCGGCGGGCGTGAAGACCACGCGCACGGTTTCAGGATCGATAGCAAGCGTTTTGGCAATCATCTCCTGGAATGCCCCCGATCCCTGATTCGCCGTGTAGACCGTCACGGCGAAATTGCCGCCGGGAACCGCGAGGCACGCCTCCGGTTCGAGGTAGGCGTGATCCACCGCGGGCGTTGTGTACTCGCCTTCGATCACCAGATCCGCCTCGGCAAAGGCAGCCTTCACATCGCCCTTGCGAAATCGCACGGTCTCGGCGATGTTGCCTCCCTCGTGTAACTCCGGCGCCCCGTCGGCGAGTGCGGCCTCCGGTGTAGCCGCCGCGGGAAGCTCCTCGATATCGACGGCGATCTTCCGAGCCGCTTGCCGCGCCGCCTTGATGGTCTCGGCCACCACAAAGGCGACGGGCTCGCCACGATAGCGAATCTCATCCGCCGCAAGGACGGGCTGGTGCGGGAGCTGGAGGCCAAAGCCGTTGCGTCCCGGGATGTCCTCTGCCGTAAGCACTCGCACCACACCCGGAACTGCACCTGCGTCGCGTGTGTCGAGGCATCGAAGCCGCCCACGGTCTACCCCCGCGAGGCGAAAGGCCCCGTGGAGCATGCCGGGAGCGCTATAGTCGTCGGCGAAAACACGATCCCCGCGGACCTTCGCCACCGCGTCCTTTCGGATGGGGGAGGTACCGACGACGGGGCGCGCGGCGCTGACTGATGCAGGCGCCGTCGCGCCCTCTTCCGGACTCCACTCGAGTTTTGGCGCCGGTCCGGTTGTACCCGCCGGCCCGGTTGTACCCGCCGGTCCGGTTGTGCCTGCCGGTCCGGGCGTCGGGTCGGGGGCGGCGGCGAGGGTCCCGTCGGGCCGGCGCACGGGCAGGCCGGCGGCACGCT
>CAZFLD010000034.1:21768-40447 GCA_964519835.1 uncultured Spirochaetales bacterium | reverse complement strand
CGCGGTTTGCGGCACAACGCTGCGCCCCGGAACAGCCCCACGGCCGGATCACCTTGCTCCGGACGATAACTGACTGATACATTCAGCCTGAGGAGTTGCTATGCCCTTAAGCGTTACACGGAAGAATATCGAAGCGGTGCTCCGGCAGGTAGTGGAAGCCGGAGAGGACCTACGCTACTTTTTTGGTGCCGGCCGCAAGGCGGTGGCACTGACCACCTCGGGACGGCTTGTTGTGACAAACGTGCCCCTTTTTGGTAGCGCCCAGATCGTGTTTGCGTCCAAGGCGGACGACTTGGAAGAAATCGACTTCACAAACAAAAACGAGGTGCAAGGCGAGTTGTCGATCCGCGGTTCGTCGGGTGGCATCCGCATCACCATGCCCCTGATCGGACCTGATGACCCCGTCCGCCGCGTTCGTGAGTTCCTCGAGCTTGTGGAGAAGGAGAAGATCGCGGACCGCCCTTCGTATCTGGACGATGACGAGACGATATTGCAGACCGGTAAAACGCGCGAGGGTCTGATTCGCATTACGGACAAACGGTTCTACAAGCTCTCGACGGCGAAAACGGACGGCCCGGCCGAGGTAATGGAAAAACGCGACCTCACGGATCTTTCCGGTTTCGACGCGTACCCAGGAAGCTTTGACTCCATAAAGCTCGCCTTCGCCTGGCCTGGGGGTCATACCGAAACTGCCACGTTTCGCTCCGCCCTACCCGGCGCCGAAAACGATCCGGACAAGGAGGCGGCCCGGATTCTCGCGGCTCTGCACGCACAGGGCATTGCTCCCAAGCGTGCGTATATAAAGGAGGGCGAGAACATCCTGACGTCGGTTCGAGCCGGCAAGGGAACCGGCGGTGCTATTCTTCCGAACCATGTGCTGCGACTGACGGACCAACGCATCATCTTCCTAAAGGAAGCTAAGTCCGGTCTCCTCGAAGAGGTGGAGAGCTTTCCCTTGGGCCAGATCGCCCGCGCCTCGCTCCTGGGTCTGCGGGACCAAAACACGCGCCGTATTAGCGTTTGGCGACTACGCCTAAAAACTACCGACGGCCGCAGGGGCTCCTACGGCGTTCCCGGAGAATACGAGTACGGCATCGCCGCGATCCGAGAGGCGGTGAACCGCTATGAAGATGACGAGGAGGCTGAGGCGTAGCGGCGCCGAGCCCGCTACCCCATAAACCGATTCGGCACAAACATCACGATGTCCGGGATAAAGGTTACGAGGAGCAAGACCACGATCATTGTCAGGTAAAACGGCAATAGTGCTTTTGACGTCTCCTCGATCGATGTCTCACCGATGGCACAGCCTACAAAGAGAGCGGAGCCGACCGGCGGGGTGCAAAGACCAATGCCGAGGTTGAGCATCATCACAATCCCAAACTGAACGGGACTCATTCCCAACTCGGTGACAACAACCGGAAAGAGGATGGGTGTGGTGATTAGGATAAGCGGCGCCATATCCATGATCATGCCGAGGATCAGAAGCAGCACGTTTATTAGCAGCAACAGCAGCACTCGGTTCTGCGTGATGGTAAGGAGAAGCTCGGTAGCCTTCGACGGAACTTGCAGATACGCAAGGAGCCAGCCGAACGCGGCGGCGGCCGCAATAAGGCTCATCACGATGGCAAGCGTGTGGAGGCTCGAGCGAAGAATTCCCCAAAATGCCTTAAGGGGAATTTCGCGGTATACAAAAAAGGTAATAACAAAGGCGTAGATCGTCGCAATCGCGGCGGACTCGGTTGCGGTGAACACCCCTGACAGCACGCCACCGATAATAATAACGGCGGTAAAAAGACCGAGGATTGCGTCTTTTGAGATGGTAAGCGCTTGCTTGAGCGTGAAGCGCTCCTCTTTTGCGTATCCGCGACGAACGGCGATGATAAAGCTGATGACCATCAGCGCAAGACCAAGCGTAACACCGGGAACAAAACCGCCGAGAAAGAGCCGACCGACGGACACTCCGCCCGCCGCTAGTGAATAGATAATAACGTTGTGGCTGGGTGGAATGATAATCCCCTGGCAGGCACTTGAGACGGTGACCGCCACGGAGTAGTCGGCGTCGTAGCCCTTCTTTTTCATAACGGGGATCATAATCGTCCCGATGGACGAAACGTCCGCAACTGCCGATCCCGAGATGCCGCCAAAGAACATACTCGCAAGAACGTTTACCTGCGCGAGCCCGCCGCGCATCCGCCCCACGATTAGGTTGCTGAACATAATAAGCCGGCGCGAAATGCCACCCTTGCTCATGATCTCTCCCGCGAGGATAAAAAACGGAATTGCAAGCAAGGAGAAGATTCGGGTTCCCTGGATCATCCGCTGCACAATCGCAAGCATGGGTATGCCGAGGTAGAGGGCCGTAGCGATGGACGAGATTGCGAGCGAAAACGTGATGGGGACCTTCAGAATCAAAAGCAGCGCAAAACCGCCGAGCAGTATCGCCGTGGCGATTGCGAGATTAGGCATTTTCGCTCTCCTGCGGGGCGGTATCGGAAACGGCAGTTGCGGCGGCGGCGCGGCGCTCCGGGTCGGTCTCGTATCCGACCAGGTCCGTTGCTCCCTCGTAGATCATCAGGACGGCGGATAGAGGCAAGACAAAGTAGAGGATGCCGGACGGCAGACGCGATGCCGGCATCGTCGATCGCATGGCAACGGCGATAAGCTGGTTGCCGTAGATCAAAAAGACAACGCCCACAACGATGACACCTATGGCGGCGATGCGCACAAGGATACGGTCGAGTAGCGGAATCGACCGGCGCCACAGGTGGAGGCTAATGTGCAGTTTCTTGCGGACCCCCATGGGGATAGACAAAAAAACAAACCAGCCCACCAGGACTAGCGCAATCTCCTCGCCCCATCTCAAGCCGGAGTCCAGAACATAGCGCATAAATACGTTGACGCTGATGATCAACACCATAACAACCAGCAGTGTACGCGCCATCACCGACGAGAAGATGTACAGAGCATCGAAGATTTTGACCAGGATCTCGCCGACCTTTTTGAGCATAAGAACCTCGAGTCCAGGATAGCACGCCGCCGGCCTCTGCAACCAAGCAACAAGCCGGCGGCGCAAATACGTGTTTTTTACCGGACGGCTCGAATGCGCGCGACAACGTCCTGGAGCTCGGTGCTCAGAGCGTCGTAGAGCGGCTGCATTGCCTCCTGAAACTCTTCGTAGGCCGAGGGGCTTAGCTCGGTGATCACGTTCCCTGCGGCCCGGATCTCCTCCTCGGAAACCTCGACAAAGTCGGCCCACTGCTGGATCTGATAGTCGATAGAATCGCGAGCAGCCTGCCTGATAATCTCCTGATCCTCCTCACTCAGACGATCCATCACGATCTTGCTGGCAACAAGAATCTCGGGCACACGAGTGTGTTGATCGAGGGTGTAGTACTGCGCCACCTCGTAGTGGCTCGTGGAGTAGTAGCTCGGCCAGTTGTTCTCCGCACCGTCGATCACGCCGGTCTGCAGGGCACTGTACACCTCACCAAAGGGCATGGGAGTGGCCACGGCGCCGAGGGCCTCGACAAGACCGACCATGAGGTCGCTCTGCTGGACACGGAACTTGAGGCCTTCCATGTCGGCAACACTGGTAATCTCCCGTACGGAATTGTAGAAGCTGCGAGATCCGGAGTCGTACCAAGCCAGCCCGACAAAATCCGCAGGTTCGAGACTCTCGAGAAATTCATCTCCAATCTCGCCCTTGAGGACGCTCCACATGTGATCGCTGTCACGATAGAGGTACGGCATCTGCAGCGCATCCAACTGCGGCGAGAAGGCTGCAAGCGGTGAGATGCTGACCCGGGTGAAGTCGATCGCTCCGAACTGCACCTGCTCGATCACGTCCCGTTCTTCTCCGAGCTGCGACGAGTGGTAGACCTCGATCTTGATACGACCGTCTGTCCGTTCCTCCACGAGCTCGGCAAAGCGATAATCGCCGCGCGTAGTCGGGTAGTCTTGAACATGGGTCTCGGCGAGCCGCATGATTATCGGCTCGTCGGTCTCCTCCTCGGGAGAACCGCCGGCAAAACCTACCGACGCGACTAAAACAAGAGCTGCGAGAACGATGAGTGTTTTTTTCATCTTCTCCTCCTTTAGTAAGATGATGTAGTCTCAACCCCAAGTCGGCAGGGCGCAATTACACAATCGTGCCAAAGTCTGGACAAAGTTGATGTGGCACGGGCGCCTCGTGGACGGACTTGCGAAGTTAGCACGTTATTGAGGGTCGATCTCGAGGTTGGCCTGTCGATAGGTGGTAGGCGTCATGCCGGTGACGCGCCTGAAGACACGGCTGAAATAGTTCTGATCGCCGTAGCCTACCCGAGCAGCGATCTCCTTGATCGAAAGGGTGCTCTCCCGCAGTAAGCGCTGCGCCTCTACGACGCGCCGTTTGGTCAGATAGTCGAGGATCGTCGTTCCGCCGGCACTCTTGAACAAGCGAGAAAGGTGGAAAGGGGAAAGCCGGACCTGTTGCGCGATATGCTCGAGGGAGAGATCCTGATCATAGTGCAGCTCGATGTATCGACGCGCCGCACTCACTGCGAAGTGCATGGATTGGACTGCCTCGGCGGCGTGATGACCAAGCCGCTCGGCAATAGCACCGGTAGCAAGGAGGAGGTCCCGCTCCGTCGGTTCGGTCGCCGGGTCTGCAAGATCTCTAATAAGAATCCCGACGTCACTCGGCAGGCGACCGATCTGCATTGCGATGGCATGAGCGACGTAGGTTAGCGCATTGATAAGCTCTTCGCGAAACATCTTCTCGGACGCCACCCGTTTTGTGGCGGCGAACAGTGCTCCGGTTAGCGCCTCCATATCGTCGTGGTCGCCCGCAAGGAGCGCTCGGACCATCTTCTGCTCGGCCTCGAGCATTGCACGGCGGGAAGATATTGCCACACCGCCCAAAACCGCGCCACCCACGCCCGCCGTGGTACGCTGGGCGATCTTAGCGTTGGCAAAGCGAAGTCCGAGCCGGGCGAAACCCGGCGCCGGTCCATCGATCCCAAACGAGACCGTTACGCCCAGTTCTCGTTCCGCACGCGATGATACTCCCACAAGAAGAGCACGGTGCGAGCCTTCAACCTGGCCCGGGAGTTCGCCGGCTTTGCCC
Organism: uncultured Spirochaetales bacterium; assembly: GCA_964519835.1. Lineage (GTDB taxonomy): Bacteria > Spirochaetota > Spirochaetia > DSM-27196 > CAZFLD01 > CAZFLD01. Next base: position 35,340 of record CAZFLD010000034.1, on the reverse strand, counting down.
ACCAGGAGCGCGTATAGAGAAGAGGCTTCGGCGCTTGCCAAGAGCCTCCGTTCTGTGCAGGCGCACTCGCTTCGGACCAGCAAGAGCACGCGGCGACGCAGCATGCGGCGGTGCTCGTGGGTCTCGGGTTTTATCAGACCGTTCCAGGCGTCCAGCCGGAGCACCACCGCGGTGGTGGGAGGATCGGTGTCGTCTTCGATGAGCAGATATCGTCGCAACAAGGACTCATCGACTTGGCCGAGGATTGCATCTCCGATGAGCTTGCTCTCGGCAAGGTCTCGCTCGTCACTCTTGTGAGTAGGATCAATCGGCGCCGGTTTTTCCGCGGCCAACCGCCGTGCGGCGGCACGAACGACTCCCTCGATGTCGCGGTTGCTCGCGGGCTTGATAATAAAGTCGTCGGCGCGTAGGCGAATCGCTTCCTGCGCGTAGTCGAAGTAGTTAAAGGCGGTGAGAAAGACAACATGACTTCCCGGATGCATCTCCTTGATCCGACGGGCGGCCTCGATGCCGTTGATACCGGGCATCTTGATGTCGATGATTGCTATGTCGACTGGGCATCGCGTTGCAATCTCGATTGCCTCTCGACCGTTCGCGGCCAAGGTAATGTCGGCCACCATGTCGTCGAGTTGCCGGAGGACAAACTGCAGCGCCTCACGCTCGAGCCGCTCGTCGTCTGCAACAAGCACGTGGTACACGCCGGCTCCTACTGTACGGGAAAGCGGATTGTCACGAGCGTGCCCTCGCCCGTTTTGGAGCGGATATCAAAGCCGAGGTTCTCACCATGCAAGAGCTCGAGCCTTGTTCTTACGTTGCTTACGCCGATGTGCACGTTCGAGTCACTGAAAGCCTTCTCCGGCGCGCTCATTCCTACGCCGGTGTCGGCTACTGTGATCACTACCTGCGAATCATCGAGGCCGCAGTGAACACTCACGACTCCCCCCTCCTCCTGCGGCTCGATGCCGTGACGTATCGCGTTCTCCACGAGAGGCTGTATCGTGAGAGCCGGCACGCTCACCGCGCCGGCGTCAATCTCGTTGGTGAGCGAGAAGGCTAGGCGCTCGTGAAAACGGTGGCGTTGGAGTGTCACATATTCCTCGACGATCGTAAGCTCGTCCTCGAGAGTGACCGTGGTATGCGGCTCCTGCAACATGTACCGGAAGACACGAGCAAGCGACTGAATCAAGCCTGTGGTTTCCGGTGCACCCTCAAATAGAGCCGTTCTGGATATCGTGTTAAGGGTATTAAACAAGAAGTGTGGGTTGATCTGGGACTGCAGGCTCAGGAGCTGGGCCTCCCTAAGCGATTGACTGAGGCGAGCGGTTCGGACCTCGAGCTCGCGTTTACCCTGTACGTCGTGGATAAGATCTTTGATATTCCGCTGCATGTGAGCAAACGCGTCCGCAAGGGTGGCAATCTCGTCGCGGGTCTTAACCGTTATTATGGGCGCGTTCAGATTTCCCTCCGCGATCTCGTGGGCGGAGTGTGCCAACGAAATAATCGGCCGGGTCACGGTGCGGGAAAACACAAGCGCAAAACCGAGCATAACAAGTAAGAGAAGCGCGGTCGCCGACCCGGCGCCGACGGTTGCGACACGGGCACGTCGAGAGAGCGTTTCGACGTCCTCCTCCGCAATGTCGAGGCGAACTTGTAAGAGCCGCTCTGCGTAGCCGTCAACGTAGCGCCCGATCCGAGCGCCACGCACAAAATGTCCGTAGGCCTCACCGTCGCCGGTGCCGACAACGGCCGCGGCACGATTCATGGACGACGTGTACGCAAGAAGACCGAATTGGATGGCACGGAGCTGGAAGTAATCCTCGACTTTGTTGCTCGGCGAGCGCGCGAGAATCCGATGGAGATCCGGCAGGCTGGGAGTGAGCTCGTGGTAACGTTGTAAGTCGGCCTCCGATCGTTCACGGAGGTATCGCTCCATGGCACGCTCGCTCTGGGAAAGGATCACACGAAAACGGTGAATCGCGAGGTAGGTATCCAGGTAGTCGCTAAAGATGGTGTTCTGTTCCGCCACCAACCAGCCGATACCGATCGCGACCATGATCGTCAGAATGCCGATAACCAAAAACAAGACAAACTGCCGGATGTTCAAAGACCGGCTTGGCCTGAGGCTGGGACGCTCTACAACAGGTGGTGCTTTCGATGCCACGGCACCAGCATTTTACCACGGAACTCCGGCCGGCGCGCGATCATCGCGGCTCTGGGCCGGTCGCCGCGGCTCTGGGCCGGTCATCGCGGCTCTGGGCCGGCGCGCGATCATCGCGGCTCTGGGCCGGTCGCCGCGGCTCTGGGCCCGTCATCGCGGCGCGCGCGGGCCCGCTGCATGGTAGACTGTGCCGAGGAGGTTACATGACGTTTAAGGAATACGTACTCCACCAACTCCGAGAAATGCGCCGCGAGCTGCTAATCGCCCTCGAGGATGTCTCGGAAGAAAACATGCTCTCTTTCGAACCCGCCGGGCACTGGCCAATCGCGTGGATTGCGGAGCATGTCACCGCCACCGCGGACCGGTTCCTTGTCGCGCCAATTCACGGCGAGCCGCTCCTCGAGTACCACGATCAGGTTGCGCGGTGGCCAAAACGTCCGCCGCAGCCGGGCGACGAGTATCAAACGCCGTCCGCGATCGTTGACCGGTGGAAGCAGGTGTGTGATTGGATCTGCAACCACGTTGAGTCAATCGGCGAGTCCGCGCTTCAAGAATCACCCGGTCCCGAGCCATATATCCACAGCGTCCTGCGGATTATCAATCACACAAACTCCCACCTTCGGAGCCTGTGGTGTATCCTCGGGCAAAAACGCGTGTACGACAAATGGCCCGAGCAGCAGCCGTTTTTGGCGTAAGCTCTACCATTTGTCCATCGCTAACATACCTGTCATATTTCTTTTCGTACAAAACAGGTCCACCGGCCGGACCGGTCACCGTGGGCAGGCGATTAAAAACCACGGGAGACAGTTTCTCGGCCGGCATGGCCACAGGAGGAATCGATGACCAAACGACTGTTGCTGTTTCTACTGATCGCGCTTGTCGCGATGCCGCTTTTTGCTACCGGCACGACCGAGGAGCCGTCGGAGACCGAGGGCGCCGAGCGCACCTCGGACGATCCGCGTCTTTACGAGCCGGGAAAGCTCACCGTGGCTACCGGTGAGCCGGTCTTCCCGCCGTGGATGATGGACGACGATCCCGCCGGCGGCGTCGGGTTTGAAAACGGCCTTGTCTACGCATTGGCCGAGGAGCTCGGTTTCGAGCCTGAGGATGTTAATTGGGTGCGCGTGACCTTCGACCAGGGAATCGCCCCCGGTGACAAGCAGTACGACTTCAACATCCAGCAGTACTCGATCACCGAGGCTCGGGAAGAGTTTGTGGATTTCTCGATTCCCTACTACCTGCCGGATAAGGCGGTGGTAGCGCTTCCGAACAGCGGGATTTCCGACGCCGAGAGCTTTGCCGACCTTCGTGAGGCGCGCTGGGGCGCAACAATCGGAACGACGGATCTTGATTACATCGAGGAAGTCGTCGGCGCGAGCGACGTAGCGGTCTTCGACGACCAGATCGGCACCTTTCAGGCGATGCTCGCCGACCAGATCGACGCCACGGTGATCTCTCTTCCCACGGCCCTGTTTGCCACCGCCGTTCAGATTCCCGAGGCGGAGGTGGCGGCTATCCTGCCACGAGACCCCAACGACGCCGGCTTTGGGCTGGTCTTTGAAGAGGGCAATCCCCTTGTGGAATGGATCAACGACGGTCTTCAGGCCATTATCGATGCAGGTATTGTCGAGGAGCTTACCCAGACCTACCTCGTCGGCAGCGAAGACATTCCGGAGATCACGGAGTGAATTCGGGGCGCCCCGGGCCGGCCAAGCGGCCGGCCGGGCGCGTCGTTCGCCCGCGCGACAAGTATCTCCCCCCCACCATCAGCGTCGCAACGGTTATTGCGGCCGTATTGATCATTCGAACGGCTGTTGTGTCGAGTCCGCAGTGGCCTCGTATTCAGCGGCAGTTTTTCGACATCGACGCCATGGTGGAGGTGTTTCCCAACGTCCTCCGCGGCTTTGGCATCAACATGGCGGTGTGGGGTGTTGCGCTCGTGGCAATAGCCTTGTGGGCACTCTTGATCGCGGTCCTTCGCACGCTCGACGGACCGTGGTTTGCGCCTCTTCGGGTCTTTGCCGTGGTGTACATCGACCTGCTGCGCGGGCTTCCTTCACTTCTGATGGTGCTTCTGTTTGGTTTTGGCGTACCGGCTCTGCAGATTCCCGGCCTGCCACGAAGCAGCCTGTTCTGGGGAGCGACCGCGATGGTCTTGAGCTATGCCGCCTACGCCGCGGAGGTGTACCGCTCAGGAATGGAGGCGGTTCACGACGGACAGGGTGCGGCCGCTAAGGCCCTAGGCCTCTCGCAGTGGCAGAGCCTTTGTTACGCCATCCTTCCCCAGGCAATACGAAATGTCATCCCGTCGCTTCTGAACCTGGCCGTCGCATTGCAAAAAGACGTGGCACTGTTGAGCGTGCTTGGTGTCCGAGATGCCGTGCGGGAAGCTCAGATCTTCACGGCGCGCACCTTCAACTACTCATCACTCGTGGCCGCGGCGATTCTGTTTTTGCTCGCGACAATTCCGATGGCACGCCTAACCGACTACGTTACGCGCAAGGACCGTGAGCGCCGATTGCAGAAAACCGCATAGATGAGCCGACTCGAAATCGACCACCTCACAAAATATTACGGAAAGAACCTCGTATTAGACGATGTGAGTCTCTCAGTCGAGGAACATCAAGTGGTCTGCCTCATCGGCGCTTCCGGCTCGGGAAAGTCGACGCTCTTGCGGTGCGTAAACGATTTGGTGGAGTTTGATGCCGGTGAGATCCGCTTAGACGGGGTGTCGATTTTCGACGAGCAATTCTCCCGAGGGCGGCTTTACAAACGTGTCGGCATTGTCTTTCAGGCCTACAACCTCTTCCCGCACATAAACGTCCTGAACAACATCACACTTGCTCCACGAAAGGTTCACAACGCCTCTCGCGCCGAAGCCGAGGCGTACGCCCACGAGCTTCTCGATCTTTTTGGTCTGCGGGAGTTTGCACGCTCGTATCCCGAGCAGCTTTCCGGTGGCCAGCAGCAGCGGGTAGCGATAGTACGCGCTATGGCCACGCGCCCAGACGTGTTGATGCTCGATGAGGTTACCGCGGCGCTCGACCCCGAGCTTATCGGTGGCGTACTTCAAGTCATCAAAGATCTCAAAGCTCGCGGCATGACAATGCTTATCGTGACCCACGAGATGAGTTTTGCTCGCGACGTTGCCGATCGTGTCTGTTTTTTGGACGGCGGTCGAATACTGGAAGAAGGCCCACCGGAGCAGATTTTCCGAGAGCCGCAAAACCCACGCACGCATGAATTCTTGCAGCGGATCATCGATGCGGGGCGGCTGTAGGAGAGGAGGCGGTATCTCATTGACTTCACGGCGATGTAACAACAATCTTCGAACCAGTAAGGAAACAGACGCGTTCGAATTGGCTCGAGAAGCCCGGGACGTGTGTACAGGAGGATAGGATATGAGCAGAATTGCAATTATCGGCGGGGGCATCGTCGGACTAAAGGCTCTCCGTCGATTCGCGCGTTGATCTTTTTCGGAATCAGCAAAGAGAGCTATCGCAGGCAAAAACCGTTTTGATCGTCGGTGGTGGGCCGATCGGCGTAGAGCTCGCCGGCGGGAAGACGCGGGCACGGCTACTGCCGGGCGCCGGCGGTGCCATGATGCACCCGGTTGACAGCGTCAAACCTATGGAGCAAAACGAGCCGTATCTCCGTGCATGGGGCGAAATGGCCGCCGTCTCTTTGACGCGCTCGCTGCTCGGCAAGAATCACTGCGCGGCCATGCACTCGCGTACTCGCCGGGCCAATTGTCGCCGTTAACCGCCGACGCTTTGCCTAAACTCCGACGGGGATCTACCCGTCGCTTTGCGGAACACAGCGGTGAAGTAGCTGTGGTCGGGGTAACCGCATCGATATGCAACCTCACCCACGGGAAGGGTCGTTGAACGCAAAAGGCGGCGTGCTTCCTGCAACCGCACCCGTGCAAGATAGGCCTTGAAGCTTGTGTGTAACTCGCTCTTCAGGATGCGGCTCAAATAGCCGGAGCTCAAGCCCACGGCTTTGGCCGCCCCATCCAGACTCACCTCGTCCCTGAAGTTATCGTGGACGTAGCGGAGTAACTTGGAAAGGTGAGCACTGTAGCGAAGATGCCGGAGGTCGAAGACCAGGTCGGTAAAGCGGGCCAAAACGCGGCGCAGCCAGGCAACCAGCGACTCGACGGAGTCCAGCGCGCGCAGGCGCGATAGAAAACCGTACTCCAAGCCAAAAACCTGTTCGACGTCCGCGCCGCCGGCAATGGCCGCACGAGACAAAAGCACCACCAGTTCGAGAATCCGCGCGCGGGCGGCCTCGACGTCGGAACCGTAGGACCGAACGGCCGCCTCGATCTGATCGAGCTCGGCAAGGGCTCCCGCTCTGTCCCCTTGGGCAACACAATCGGTAAGCCGCCGGTCCAACTCTACCGGATACACCCCGTCGCCGGACCCGGCCATTGTCGACAAGTAATCGAGATACTCGGTAGTCTCGGTTGCCCGCGACTGCTCGGATGCCCTACGGAGGTAGGCGACGCCGGCGGCATCGCAGAGACTAAGCGCAACGCGGGAAAGAAGGTACGACAGGCTCTGCGCCTCTCCCGGCGACTTACGGGGAACCGAGTGCAACCAGGCCGCGACAGCGTCTTTCGACAAGAGCGACGCCGGAAGAGCACCGGTGGCGGCGGTTATAACCTCATCGTCGATCGCGTCCAACACGGCGGGTCCACAAACCAAGGCGTACGCGAGCCGCTCATCGAACACTACGGGAGCGGCAAGGTGGAGCAGACCAAAGGGGCACAGGTACACGTAGCTGCCGCCGAGACGCTCGGCCTGATAAGCTGCAAACCGATGAGTTCGGCCCGGGTCTGTGGAGGGAACGTGGCCGCGGAGGGCGGGGTCACAAATGGTGCACTCCGCCTCGCCCGGCGCGCCACCGGGGGTCGTCTGCCGCGTAGGACCGGCGGTTCCACTGATAAGCATGGCATTTCCTGCGCCGCGATCTCCCGCTCCCTGAACGCCGCCTTCCTCGACGCAAAAAACATGCACGTCAAGTCCAAATACGACCGCGAGATGCCTTGCCGCATCACGAACAACTCCTATCATCGTTTAATCATTGGATCCGACCGACATTCGCGTTCGCCAACGCCACCGCGCCGGTAGATCGCTTCGCCGGGCGCTTTGTTATCGCTGGAATAGGTCGACATGCCGTACACAACCCAATTAGGATATCTAATAGGCCTGGGCGGCTATTTGTGTAATAAGATCGGCGATCTGACCAGACTTTTCCTCGGCGACAAGATGCTTGGCATCATCAAACACATAGGTATCCTCCGGTGCAACGCCCAAGACTCGGGAGAACCAACCGGCGCCGGGTTCCGCCGGCAGGTTTTCGTCCTGGCCGCCCCAAAGGACACAAGCAGGAACCCCCGACAGTTCTGCGATCGTTTGCTGATAGGAATAGAGTCTGGCGCGGACCAAGTCGAGGTTTGTCAGGAACGCCAAATAGGCGTCACCACTACCCTGACGGAACCCAGCCAGATAACCTTCGAGTTGCTCCGGCGTGTCGAGCTTTTCGGGCTCCGCAACCATGCGGCAAATGAGGTCACTGATCGTTCTCTCATCCTCAACACCGACCATTTCCATTATCGCACGGACCAGCGGGTCATCCAGCGCCGGGGGTGGATTGAATCCGCCGGGAGCCCCGATCGTGTTAAGAACAACAAGACCCGCCACGAGCTGCGGACGGCTCTCGGCCAACTCCCAAAGAATCGGACCGCCGATGTCGTGTACTACAAAAACCGCCTTGTCAATTCCCAAATGCGTAAGCAACTCGTCAAGACGTCGAGCCTGGGCCGCCGGCCCAAAGAACTCGGCCGCGCGGCCGTCGAGAGGGTCGGGTTTTGTGCTTGTTCCATAACCAATGTTATCGGGAGCAACCAACCTAAGATTGGACGATCCAAGCTCGTCGAGCACCTTTCTAAACATCCAGGAGGACGTAGGAACACCATGGAGCAGTACGACTGCCGGGTCCGCCGGGTCGCCGAGCTCAGTATAATGCAAACCGAGGCCGGAACCGTCCGGCCCATCTTCACTAAGCTCAAGCACTGCTTGGCGAGCCACAAAACGACTGTAGTCGGCCTTGCTATCGCGAACCGCCTCGCCGGCGCCGACCTCAGCCTCAGAAGTCGAGTCGGTGTCATTGGTAGCGCACGCCGCCAGAATAGCCAACAACGCCACCGCCAGGTATCTTGTCATTTCTGCCCCCACGGCGGAAGCGTAGCACGGCCATGGGCACCTCGTCCGGGGTAGACGCGCCGCTCTAAGAGCGCGCCGCGGCGACCGCCACGGACAGCGGGCGGCGCGCCGCTAACAGAGCGCGCCGCTATCGGAGCGCGCCGCTATCGGAGCGCGCCGACGGCGCGCCGCTAACAGAGCGCGCCGCAAAAGCGGCGCGCCGTTACAGCCTATAGCCCGTACTCTGAGAGCGTCACCACTGAGGTATCGATTGCCGCGCCCATCTCGTCCACAAAGGCGGACTCGTCCGTTGGAATCGTGCCGAGCGCGTCCTCGATCTGGGGGATCCAATCACGCTCGCGCTCCTCGAGAACCAGCCTTCCCGAATCGATTCCCTTCTTGACTTCATCCAGCGCGGTACCCACCGCGGCGACCGTACCGGCGAGCGCCGAGGGTGCGGACACATAAGCCTGGGCAATCGGAACGACCACATCGGGCGCGAGAATAAACGCCTGCGGGTCGTAGGACACGTCGGACTCTACAAAGAGGCTCTGGAGCTCCGCGGACGAGCCGCGTGATATCGATCGGTTCATCAAGCGAGTGTCGTAGACCAACTGCTCCAAATACGCGGTCGGAGCCATACCGGAGAGGAGCTTCATGTTTGACACCGACTCGTTGCTCCACAAGTCACAGCAGGCAGCGGCGACGTTCCCCACGGGGCTCAAGTGGGCACAGGCGGCGGTCTTTCCTTCCATGGAGATCGGGATACCGGTTATGGCCTTGATAAAGGGTCCTTCATAACCACAGTCCTTGTCCGGCCCCGTCGCCCCGCACTCCATTGCAACCAGGGATCGACCGATCGACGCCACCCTGTCGACCGCCGCAACGATGCGCGGAATGTAGTGTTTCTCCGCAAGCACCATGGCGGTATTGGCAAAGCCACAGGCGGTGTCGCCGCCGGCAATGCGGCCCGTGCGTTTGGCGATGTCCACGATCTTCTCCCACAAAAACCGCATGTCACGAACGCCCAGGACTCCAAGTGAGAAGATAATTCCGCGAACGTCGCAGTACATAAGCGCATCGTCGTGGAGCTCCTTGCCGCCGGTGCTTTCGATGGACAAAAGATCTCCGCCGGCCTTTGCGCCGTCCTCGAATAGCCTCATCATTGCCTCGAGTTTGTCGGAACTCCGCATCTTTACGGGCCTGTCGAAATCTCGGGTGTCGTTTGGCGTGAGGCGGATGGTGCTCTTGATTCCATGCGCGGTCTCGGCTTTGTCACAAAGCTCTCGCATGACCGCGACGATTTCGGTCCCCAGAGTTGGATCGAGGGTCATCTCGAGAAGTGTTTCGAACTCGAAGATCACCTTATCCTGATGGAGGTCCTTACACCGGTCGATGGCACCGGTGATGATTTCACGATACTGGTCGATGACCTCGGAGCGCGTGTCGGGGTTCACCGCCATCGGCGGCAACGTGAAGTTGAGCTCGGGGATAACCTCGCCGCCGCCAATGGTGATGCCGTGTGAGGTCGTCACGGGCTTTGTCGCCGTTCCAAAGGCGAGCTTGGAAGGATTGTCGATAGCGAGCGTGGTGAAGGTCATGTGCATTCTCCTTGGTGCCGAGTTCCCTCGGTGGTGTTTGCCGAGTTGGCGCGTCGTGCCGGGCGGCCACCGCCGGCCAATCGACCGGAGCCCGACGCTGCCCGCTCCCCCGGCAGTAATACGCCAAGCGTAGCGCCCGTCGCGGTGCGGCCGTTATGGAGAATGCGACCTTATTGTTGAGAATACGACTCGAATGGTGTGTTAATGCACAGCAGGACGGACATGCCGGCCGGAACGGACCGGTACAACCGCAACAAGTCCACAGAGCGGTGACGAAATTGGTTCCAACGTCCCTAACAATTTCCCGAGTTGCGGGTAAGAGTCTCCAGTTGGCAGATGCCTTTTTTGACCGGAGACCCGCAGGCCGCCTGAACGCCCCCGGTGTGACCCGAACGAAAAACGGAGCACGTGACGGCGGCAAGGGCAAACCCCTCGTCTTTATTCACGGCACGCCGTTTTTATCTCCTGTTTGGTAGCGAGCGGACCGGAAGTTTGGTTCCAAACAGACCCGACGTCGTTGCCCAAGACTTCGGGCCACGACGTTCTCGCGGGCGCAAATTCTTCACGGTTTTGCCGTAAGACCGATAGTCTTTGTGGATCATGGCGAAGGCAAAAACCATTCCGGAAGGAAGACCATAAATCCAATTCGGTTACGCGAATACCACCACGTTGTTGTTCTCACCGGCGCCGGAGCTTCACGTCCGAGCCGGCTCCAAGAACGTGATAGAGATCCACGGTCGTTTGATACGCACCCGCTGTTCCGATCGAGCCTGCTCCTTTGCGCCGATTGAAAACGACTACTGCTACGACGGCGAAGCTCCCTCGTGTCCGGTTTGTGGGAAAAACCTGCGCCTCGACACTGTCATGTTCGGCGAGGACCTCGGTCCCGGCCACCACGTTCGACAGACCGGTGCACAACCCCTTTATCACTGCCCGGGATACGGCGCAGCCACGATCGCCCCGCCTCACCCGACCGAGCCGCCACGCGTAAGCGCCACGGTCGCCAATAACACGGCAGCGTGTGCCAAAAACACCAGCCCGGCCGAGGCGGCAACCTGGCGGATGAGGCGGCGCGGGGGTGCGCCACCGATCCACCGTTCGGTTACATCCACAAGATAGCTGTTCGCCCTAACAAGCCACACCACGGTGGCAACAGCCGCAGGAACAGCGACTACGGCGGCCGGGGCAACCACCCACGACAGTACCGCGCTCAGTGCTGCATATCCAAACCAGTAGATAACGCGCCGGCGGCGTATGTAGGACGCAAATAGCACAAACCGCCGGGACGCCCTGCGGCGGGCAGCCCCATCGCGCGCCCTTCCGCCACGTATCATAACGGTCCGCCCACGGACCGCGAGACGCCGTTGGAGGCCACGGCCGACGGCCGCCTCGACCACGCCAAGCAACTCGTAGACAAGCACTACCCCCGGAGCCGGTACGGAAAACAGGAGATAGCCGGGAAAATCCGAGGCACCTAATTGGTGGAAAAAGAACACGGCGTGGACCTGCTCGTCCTGTACCCGGAAGTCTGGTCCGCCAAAGGCCAGGAGCGCAAGCGCAAGACTTGTTATCTCTGCTAAGCCTCGCGGGTCTTTGCGTGCCCGAGAGACACCGGCGTAGGACACAAAGAGCAACCCGGAAATGGTGATCTGGCCGACGATAGATAGGACCGTCGTGGACACTTTCGCGCGCACATTAATCACTACGATCGACACCACAACAGCGCAGTACCCCACGGCGACAATCACGAGTACCGGTCGCAACACCGTTCGTCGCGACAGCCGTCGCAGATATCGCCGTCCTCGTGGCGTGCCGTGAAAAAACAGGGCAGGGGCCGCCCTTGAACGCAGCTGCGTCCACGAGAACATCAGCAACACCAACGTAGCGGCAAATACGGTGCCTACTGCTGCCACGAGGAAGGGACCAAGATCGTAAGTGCCGAACTGCACCGCAACAAGCGTGGTATAAGCGATGGTTCTTAGATAAACGACGCCGAGTCCAAAAGCCGGCACGATCGACAACACACGGGCAAACCGGTCACGAGCCAGCGCGCCGGCGACCACCTTTGCGATCAGCTCACCGGCGCGTCTTTGTTGACCCATGGTGTCGCGGACAGACGCCCGCCATCGAGTGTCCAGAGCTGTGTCGCCTGGGGCAGAAGCAAGTCGACCGCGTGCGTCGCCACAACGGTCGCCTTGCCTTCCGCACGAAGCTTCTGCAAAAGGCTCGATAGTGTCTTTACCCACTCCGCGTCCAGCCCCTTGTACGGCTCGTCAAATAGATACAGATCGGCGTCTTTGGCGACGCTGAGCACAATGTCGAGTCGACGACGCATACCGGACGACAGCCTATCAAGTGTCTCGTTTTCCTTGCCCGGCAGGCCCACAAGCGCAATCAGATCTTCGCGACGATCGTCGCACGTGCTTTGGTCCCAATCGAGAGCGAGCATTAAAAGCTCTATGTTCTCGGCAATCGAGAGATCGAGGAACCCCAGCGTCGCGTCGGGGCAGTAGGAGACCGACGTGTTCCCGCGGATAGAACCTTTTGCCGTTGCGCCGTCACGGACGGCTGCAATCGCTCGCAGCAGCGTGGACTTACCTGCGCCGTTTGGCCCCACAAGCGCCACCACGTCCCCATCACGAGCCGTGCAGGATACCTCTTTCAGGACAGCGGTGCCGGTGTAATCGACACTAAGTTGATCGATCGCCAGCGCACAATGCATCTAGACCGGACCGTCGGCCCGCACGGTCGCTCGCATCCAGTGGTCGGCGATGAGGCCGTGACCGGCGACGCTCGGATGAACCCCGTCATCCGCCCAGTAGGCCGGGCCGGTCTTTGCCGCGGCGGCGTTGTAGATGCCGTCGAGGGGAACGTAGGTGCACTCAAACTCGGCGGCAAGCTCACGACACATCACGATTTTCGGGTCGAGGTCTTCACGCCAACCTTTTCGGTCTTCAGGCACGGGAAGCAAAAAGGGCTCGAGCATGACAATCTCTCTCACCCCGCCATCCCGCGCACTCGACAGGAGGCGCTTGTACTCGCCACGAAACACCTCGGCGTCGGTGGGGTCCGCGGAATCGTAGCGGCGCCAGGTGTTGTTGATACCGACCAGGATTGAGAGCACCGTCGGCCGCAGGGCGATGCAGTCGTCGTCCCATCGCGCGATGAGGTCCTTGGTCCGGTTTCCGGAAATACCACGGTTGTAGATTGTAAGGTCTAGTCCCGGCCTTGTAGCCAGAAGCGCCCCGGCCACCATAAGTACATAGCCGTGGCCCAGTCCGCTGGGCGATGCGGACCGACCGCAATCCGTAACACTGTCGCCTTGAAAGACAATAACGTCGTTTTTTTGGATCATGGTCCTATTCTGCTTGGCTCCCGCTGCTTGCGCAACCGACTGAACTGATCCAATGCCCGTTGGGTACAGTAACGGTGGTGGTTCGGCGGTAAAGAGTTGTGACGTCGCAACGGGGATACGCGGTTTGTCCCTTCCAATTGCCCGGCGGCCCAATTGCCCGGCGGCCCAATTGCCCGGCGGTCGGATGGTTCACCAGCCACGGCACCTACCACACCCGGATCGCCGGCACGGTGCGACGATTCCCTTCTG
>CAZFLD010000034.1:18366-21668 GCA_964519835.1 uncultured Spirochaetales bacterium | reverse complement strand
AGTAGGACCAACTAGGCCCAACTAAGAGCGACAGATCAATAGACTTTGGATCAGTTCAGAAGGTCACCGTCCCGAGGGGAACGCGTCCATGATCAGAACCTCGTAGTCACGAACGGAGAACCCGCCCGCGGGAGCCTGCGACCGCGAATCTACCGGCCGGACGCCGTCTTCGGCTCGCAGAGTGCGAATGATGTACCCTTCGATTTGCCACTCACCGTCGCTATTGCTGTAACCGGCGGGAAAGTATTCATCGAACATCTGTTCGTTGATGTAGTAGCGAACAATATCCGCCACGCGCCGCCCCGCATCAGGCTCGATAACCGCGTACCCATCGGTGTAGGAGAGCTGCATCTCGTCGCCAAGGAACAACAGCACCGGTTCGTAGCTGTCCAGCGCCTCTCCGGACATGGCGGCGCCCTCTTCCTGAAAGCCGATCTCTGAGATATAGAGAGTACCAAAGACCTCGCCTTCGGACCAGGAGCCGATGCCAACGGCATACGAGCCGCTCATGGGCGACTCGATAATAACACCGGGGTCAAGGCCAACCGCGTCGTCGTTTGTGAGAATCTCTCCATCCGGTGTTACAACGATGATAACAGTGTCCGCCTGTATGGCGCTGACGAACTGAATGTACAGGGGATAACTGCCTGCCTCGTAGTTGATACCAACATGTGGCTCGGCGCCGTCCATAAAGACTTCCGCCGGCCCAAAGTCGAACTCGACCTCTTCATTGTCGTAGACCTCGGCCACAATCTCCACGGTAGTAGGATCAGGACTAAATCCGGCCTCCAGATCGATAACGGCGATACTCTGGGCGCCCGCCGCCAGAACAACACCTGCAAACAACACCGTTCCAAGAACTGCTTTTTTCATGTATGCCCTCCGTACTAATGCAACAGACTATACGCAATCCCTGCGACCATGTCTATTTTTCTGAGTCGCTTTCTCATCTTTTAACTTGGTGTAGGTTTATCGGCCACACGCCGCACCGCCTAATCGGGCGCCGGCGCTAGGCGTTTGTCCTTTCGAAACGTCATGGCAAAGAAAAGATAGACCACCGCGGCCCCAACAATGACAGATATCGGGTCGGAGGCGACCACACCGGCGGCACTCCCGAGAGACGCCGCGACAAAAATCCCCACAAGACCAATGCCTGGACGCAAAAGCGCCAGCACAAAGGCCTTTCCCGCTTGACCGATGGCCTGGAAGAATGCGCCTCCAATAAAGTAGCTGGGAAAAAACAGGAGCACGGACGCGCTTACCCGCAAGAAGAGAACTCCCTGCTCCAATAGCGCCGGGTCGTCACTAAAAATCCGCAAGATGGCCTCGGGCGCCAGGAACAAAACAAGCGCCGCCATGCTCGTAATCAGCGTTGTGACACCAATGGCAAGCCGCAACGAGCGGCGCACACGGTCTGCGTTGCCGGCGCCGAAATTGTACCCGGCGATCGGAGGAAGCGCCTGCGCAACTCCCATCGCCGGAAGCGCCAGGATCAGGATGGTTCGAAATGCTACACCCATGGCACTCACGGCCATACTGCCGCCGATAACCACCAACAGGTTGTTGCGCACTACCTGCACACCGCCCTGAGTTAACTGTCGGACAAATCCGGACACGCCGACCGCCAGCGTTTCAGAAAGATGGCGCCACCTGGGGACCAGGGAGCGGAGGCTGATACGAAGCACTCCTTTGGCGCGTACAAAGTAGACGACCGCAATGACACTCGACAGCATATGGCCGAACAACGTGG
This sequence comes from uncultured Spirochaetales bacterium, assembly GCA_964519835.1. Taxonomy (GTDB): domain Bacteria; phylum Spirochaetota; class Spirochaetia; order DSM-27196; family CAZFLD01; genus CAZFLD01. Next base: position 19,918 of record CAZFLD010000034.1, on the reverse strand, counting down.
CAAGGGCGGCCCCACCTACACCCCAGTCTAGGGCGAAGATAAAAATCGGGTCGAGAATAATGTTGAGCACTATCCCGGAGATAAGCGCAAACATCGCGGCGCGCGCTCGACCTTCGGCTCGAATCAGGAAGTTGGCGGCGAAGTTGAAGCACAAAAAAGGTTCCGAGAGAACGATGATACGCGTGTACTCGTAGGTGGGCGCGTATAGCTCTCCCGTGCCGCCGAGGGCACGAACCAGCGCAGGTGTAAACAGACTACCAAAAACGCCGATCAGAATGCCGACTATCGCGGCGGCCCCGAGCGCCCCACCGGCGGCATCTCTCGCCCGTTGGAACTCGCCCGCTCCCATTGCCCGGGAAACCACCGAGGCGCCGCCGATCCCAAACAGGTTCCCAAAAGACATAACAACAATCCGGAACGGGAACAGCAGGGCAACCGCACCGATCGCCAGGGCGCCGACGCCCTGTCCGACAAAGATGGTATCTACGAGGTTGTAGGCCGAGTTGGCAAAAAGGGCGACCGACGCCGGAAGGGCCAGCTTGAAGATCAGCCGGCCCAACGGCATGGTGCCCAGGAACTCAGATCTTTTGGCGTCGCTCAATCAGGACTCGATTTGCGCTTCAAAAGAGGGGTCCCGGTGAAGCTCTACTTGCTCTTTAGAGACGCAAGACCCATATTGCGGATTTGGGTGTAGTGATTGGTATCGTGAGCCACCAGCCAGGCAAAGGCCTTTCCGATCGGCATCTTCCAGCCAGGCATCTCTTCGGCAAGCCTATCCTCCGAGGCTGCCGTGAATGCGTCCACGACACCACGGTGAAAGCCCTTGAAGTCCTCAATCATCGCTTTGTATTTGGCCTCGTCGGGACCGTCGGGAGTGGACGGCCACGCGCTATCGTCGTAGGTGTACTCCGGCATCTTGGCACCAAGAGCGAGTCCGACCTTGTACTTAAAATAGAGCGTATGAAGCGTCACGCCCCAGGCTGTATACCCCTCGTAAGTGTCCGTCGAGCTTGCTTCTTCGGCACTGAGTGACTCGAGGGTCTCGATGAACGTGGGCCCGTTCATGGACCCGCCCGAAAACTCCGCGTCCGCGAGCCAGATGAAATAGTCTTTTACTGTATCCATGTCCCTAGAGTACCGGAGCTTTGCCAGGGAAGCAATCGCCGACTATGAACGCAGTCGTAGCGCCAACTCGGTCCGGTTTCCCACGCGGGTCTTTTTCATGATCCGGTGTAGGTGGTTCTTGACGGTGCCTTCCGAGATATGAAGCTTGGACCCGACTTCTTTATTCGACAAACCTTCGGCGACCGTCATTAGAATCTCGATCTCGCGTTTTGTCAGACCGCACTCCGCCGCGAGCTTCGACGGGTCGAGGGGCGTCTGCTTGAACTCAACCGTCAAGAACGAGCGTGATATCTTGAATACAACAAGGTTGAATAGGACGATAATCACACCAAGCGTAAGCATCGTCGACAAAAAGTACAGACCCGTATGGCGAGAGGATTCACCGGCGATCAGCGTGATGATAAACCCAAGGGGCGCGAACTCTCTA
>CAZFLD010000034.1:0-18266 GCA_964519835.1 uncultured Spirochaetales bacterium | reverse complement strand
TAAACACGACAATCGCGCCTACCATGACCCATGCGTCCTTCCTGCCCTTCAACGCGGCAATGACAAATCGAACGGCGATCACAAAAAGTGCCGACCCCTTGATCAGATTGTAATAGCCGACCAGGCGAGAATATGTCAGCACCGGAAAAAACACGGTCAGGATGGCATTCGCTGCAATAAAGGCGGTAACGGCCCATATAGCCCATTTAGGAAGCAGTTTTGGATACACAATGTCGATAATCCAGGCCAGCAGCAGAAACACCGATTGGGCGGCGAGGTATTCCACGCGGAGTTGCAGCCCCCAGGGAAAGCCGGGAAAGAGCCGGGTGGCCGGCATCTGTCCCGTCACAAACATCCTCAGGGCCATGGCAAAAAGGGCGATTGCAAGAAGCAAGGCGCCCTTGGGCCGGGAGGCCGCTGGAGGCCACCGGCAGGTTCTCCCTCCAGCTCCCAATCGTCCCAGGTGCTCGGCATTGAGAACAGACCGTCCGACGGGCCGGATGTCGGGGCTCGGTCCCAATACATGCGCCACTCTCCTGCCAGGTCCACGGCCCCGGAAGTCGAGAAATCGTACGTTGAGAGGTCCATCACTCCGTCTCCGGCCATCGGACGATCATCGGCCAACAGGCGTACCGGAGGAGCAACAAGCCACGCATAAAAAAACAGGAACACGACGACGGCGACGCGCTTCCCTGTGGCAACCATAAGAGCCAACGAATACGCCCTCCTCTCACGCGCTTCCAGACGAGCGGCAGTGCCAAAATGTTACCAAAGTTATGAGGATTAGTTTCCTACTACGGCGTATTTTTTACACCATCACCGATGTTTGGGGGGCGATTGTGGACGGGAACCATACCAAGTGTGCAGCGACAACACCGATCAAGGCAATTGCCGTGGCCACCGGATTCAAGAACAGCGCGGTGGGCGAGGCCACCTTCGAGATCGACTTCTCACGCGCCGAGGGGCCGGACATCACCATGCCCAAGCCGCACGTTTCGGGCAGGTACGCCACCCTTTCGACGGGGACTTCGGGTGCTACGATCCTCTTCACCCAGGACGGCACCGCCCCTGCCTACTCCGGCACACCGGCCACATTTGTGCCGACGGGCACAACAACGGTGTACACGGGACCGTTTCAGCTGACTACAAACGACTCGGGGAGCACGGACCATACCGTGCGTGCGATCGCTATCGCCGAAGGTTACAAAGATAGCCTCGAGAGCTTTACGGTCTTTACGATTCTGCCGGGAAGGATTGTCACGAACAGCAACAAGACGGGGGGCGGAAGCCTGTACGCCGCCGTCGCGGGCGCGAACGACGGGCCGGACGAAGGGAGTAGCGCCTGCGCACAAGGCCGACGCGAGGGGGAGGGCGCCGGCCCCGTGTGTCGCCGCGGACGAGCTGCGGCATGGCTGACGGTTGGTCCGTATGGTGGCCGGCTGTTATACTTGAAGGGTGCCGCACCTAACCAATACATCGTCGGCAATGGCGGAGACGCTTTTTGAGTACTCGCCGGTGCCGCTGTGGGAGTTTGACCTTTCGGGCATTGCAGGCCCACTGCGGGTCGCGAATTACGAAGACCCGGCAGAGCTGTTCTCGCGTATGATACTACGCCGAGTCAATCGCGCAACCCTCGATCTCTACGGGCTCAACAGCCTCGAAGAGCTTGTCGATGCTCTCCCTACTATCATCCCTGCTGAGTCTTTGGCCGAGATGCTTCCGAGCATGACTGCTCTCGCGCAGGACCAACAGAGCGATGAAACGGAGACAAAACACAACACGCCGGACGGCAGAGCAATACATCTGATGTGTCGTCTCTCCGTGGTGCCGGATTACGAGCCGCCCATGGGCTGCGTGATTCTTTCCACACTTGACGTAACGCCGGTCCGCGAAATGACTGAGGAGCTCGAGCTTCTTTCGCTGCTTCCGGAGGCCAATCCAAATATCGTTCTGATACTTAGCCGTCGACAGGAGATAGTGTACGGGAATCCCGCGGCACACGCGTGGCTCGAGTCTTCGCCGGAAAAGGATGCCAAGGCGCTCTTTCGCCTGCTCCCTGTCGACTTGGAGTCGATGACACATGGATCCTGCGATGAGCGCCTTGCAAAGACCTATACCGTCCAGGACCGTGGTAGCATCTACGATGCAAAAATCAGTCCCCTCGATAACAAAGAGCGATGTATGGTGACACTCACGGATGTAACGGAATTCGAGCGAGTTAGCCAGGAGCGCGAACTATACTATCAGGCCTTTTCTTTCTCGCGGAATCCCATTTTTATCACCGACACCGGTGGCAACATCGTGTTTGCAAACCCCGAGTTTGTCCGCCAATACGGTGTCGATCCACAGCTATCGGGCCCGATCCCCGCGTCGAAGCTCAATCCAGGTCGCGAAGTGTACAAAGACCTGGGCATAGCCGAGGACGAATACAACGCCAAGTTCTCGGACCTCTGGAACAGTGTCCAAGATGGGCACCTGGGGTTCTGGGAAGGCGAAGTCCCCAACCGCCGCGCCGACGGATCCATCGCGTGGGTGCATCTGTACGTAAACGCGGTAAAGTCCGCTGACGGAACTGTTGACCACTACCTCGGAATGCCGCTGGACATCTCGGAGGACCGCGCACGAGAACGAGCGATCCGACTCGACATCTATCACGCCATAACAGCCCTCGCCGAAACGCGAGACAACGATACCGGCTTACATATAAATCGCGTGGGCCGGTTCGCGCGGATGGTCGCCGAACGACTCGGTCGGCCGTCCAAGTTCTGCGAGGACATCGAGGTTTTCGCGCCACTCCACGACATCGGTAAGGTCGGCATTAGTGACAGTATACTTCTCGCGCAGCGAAGGCTTACCGCGGAAGAGCTGGAGATTATGAAAACGCATACGGTCCTTGGCTACAAGATTCTCGCGAACAAAGAGCCGCTCCGTATAGCCGCGGAGATCGTCCACGGCCATCACGAAAAGTGGGATGGCTCGGGTTACCCACTGGGACTGGCCGGCCCAGACATACCTCTCTCGGCGCGGATTGTTGCCGTTGTTGATGTGTACGACGCACTTCGGAGCAAGCGGCCTTACAAAGACCCCTGGCCCCACGACGAGGCCATGCGGGAAATCCAGCGCCTCTCCGGAAGCCATTTTGATGCCGATGTAGTCGCCGCCTTCCTCGAGCTGGGGACCCACATCGAGAAGCTGTTTTCAGAGATGAGTTGACATACGCGCACCGTTTTTTGTCTGCTGTCCGCCGTTCCCGGCCAGCGCATCGGTGCTTCACCTTTTGTCTTTCAGATACACTCACCCGACATCGATAGTACAGGAACTGAACCGGCGCCACAGAATGTCGAGTTCGAGATCACGATGGAAGCGTTCGTGGCAGAGTTCCGCCCTTGGATAACAATCCCTAATGAGCTGTCCGAGGCGCAGGCCGAGGCAGTTACGGACTTTGAGCTTCCAAACGGAACCCTGCCCACCGGCATGATGCTCGTGGGCGAGCTTGTTGTCCACAACAAGGGCTCGGCGGCCTGCGCATCAAGGGAATCTCGCCGGGCGCCGTCAGGGTTCCGGGTCATCGCAGCCGTCGATCTCCGGGGGATACAGCCCCTCGAGGTAACCGATAAGCGACGAGATTCTCTCATCCTTGAGCCGATAGACGATTTTCTTGCCGTGACGTTCTTTATCCACGTAGCCGGCCATCCACATCATCTTTAACTGCTGGCTGACGTTGGAGACGGTGGAATCGGAAATCTCTACAAGCTCGGTAACGGTAAACGGCTGCATGGTAAGCGCGCAGAGGATGTGGGTGCGCACGGGATTAGCCATCACGTTGATCAGTTGCATAACGCGGGAACAGCGGATATCGGTGAAGCGCTCTTTGATCTTGTCGATGACCTGGGGCCGAGAATCGGCCCCTGCTAAGCCCATCGGCCCTCCAAAAGATCCTCCGTGATGGTCGCAGCGGCCTTTCTGCCCTCACCCATCGCCAGGATTACGGTTGCAGCGCCAAGAACAATGTCCCCGCCGGCGTAAACGCGCGGGATACTCGTCCGATTGTTCTCATCCACCGTGATGTTTCCCCACTTGTTGGTACTCAGATCTTCAGTGGTTTGCCTAATCAGCGGATTGGAGACGTTGCCGAGGGCGGGTATCACGGTGTCCATCTCCAACTCGAACTCGCTCCCCTCGATGGGCACGGGCCTCCGACGGCCGGAATCATCCGGTTCGCCGAGCTCGTAGCGTTGACACTCGATAGCGCGAACCTTGCCCTCGTCGTCTCCGAGAATTCGAGTGGGGTTCGACAAAAAGTGAAAGATAATTCCCTCTTCGATGGCATGCTCTACTTCCTCGGCGCGGGCCGGCATCTCTTTTTGTGTGCGCCGGTAGATGACGTTGACCTCGTTCGCGCCGAGGCGGAGCGCCATTCGGGCGGCGTCCATCGCGACGTTGCCGCCACCCAAGACGGCGACCTTTTTAGACGGGTAGATCGGCGTGTCAACGTGGTCCTTGTCGTAGGCCTTCATCAGGTTGGATCGAGTCAGATACTCATTGGCGGAGAACACACCAACCAGGTTCTCGCCTTCGATATTCATAAATCGAGGTAGTCCCGCGCCGCTTCCGATAAATATCGCGTCGAATTTGTCCTTTTCTATAAGGTCCTCAATTGTTCTGGTCCGGCCGATAAGGAAATTGACATAAAACTCAACTCCCATCGCTTCGAGCGTAGCAATCTCCCGCTCGACAATCGCCTTGGGGAGGCGAAACTCCGGAATGCCGTAGATCATGACCCCGCCCGGCTTGTGAAAGGCCTCGAATATCTCGACATGATGGCCGGCTTTCCGTAGGTCGGCGGCGGCGGTAAGGCCTGCCGGTCCGCTACCGACAATCGCCACTCGAAAACCTGTGTCCGGCGCGACCTTTGGTACGCTGATGTGGCCATGGTCGCGCTCCCAGTCGGAGACATAGCGCTCGATACGACCGATGGCTACGGACTTCATGGTGTCCTTCAGACTCCGGCCTACGGTGCACTTCTCCATGCACTGCACCTCTTGTGGGCACACGCGTCCACAGATCGCGGGCAACAGACTGCTTTCCTTGATAACGTCGACCGACGCCTGGTAGTCGCCCTCCACGGCATGTTTAACAAAGCGCGGAATGTCGATACGAACAGGACAGCCCTCGATACAGGGCGCGTTTTTGCATTGCAGGCAGCGCAAGCTCTCCACAAGGACCTGTGCCTCGGTGTACCCGGTAGCAACTTCCTGTTGATTGCTCTTCCGCTCGTTTGGGTCTTGCGCGGGCATGTCCTGCTGAGGAATGGCAAGCCGCTCTTTTGGCTTTAGCGGCGTCTCACCGCCTCGCAGTCCGTACTCCTGCCAAACGGTCTCCGCCTCGGCATCGAGTTGTTTCCTTGTCTTGTACTCCACTGTCTATCCTTCTGTTGGCTTTTTGGCTTTTTGGGCCTCTTTTTGGGCCGCGGTTCCCGCTCCCGCACCCGTGCTCGGCGCCGCTTTTGTAGCGCGGCAGTTCTCCGCGGCGGTCCGCTCCTGCTGTTTGTACGCTTTCAGGCGCAGCATCATGTTGTCGAAGTCAACAAGATGTCCGTCGAACTCCGGCCCGTCGACACACACAAACTTGGTCTCGCCGCCGACACTTACCCGACAGCCGCCGCACATGCCGGTACCGTCGACCATAATGGTGTTGAGACTCACCACGGTATGAATGCCGTAGGGACGTGTGGTTTCGGCCACAAACTTCATCATAATCGGTGGGCCTATGCCGACAACTTCGTTTGGAACGCCCGCATCACAGAGCTCTTTTAACGGTTCGGTTACAAGGGCCTTCCGGCCGTAGCTTCCGTCGTCGGTGCAGATGATCAACTCGTCACTCAATGCCTTCATCTCATCTTCGAGTATTAAAAGCTCGTGACTTCGGGCGCCCATAATCGTCACCACCCTGTTGCCCGCGGCCTTGTAAGCCTGGACGATGGGATGCATAGGAGCCACTCCAATTCCGCCGCCTACACAAACAACTGTGCCGACATTGGCAATGTGCGTAGGCCGACCGAGGGGCCCAAGGACATTCTGGATGGTATCTCCGGGCTCCTTGGCAGCGAGGTTCATCGTTGTCTTGCCGACGGCCTGGAAGATGATGGTAATGGTGCCGGCTTTCTCATCGGCGTCTGCAATGGTAAGTGGTATGCGTTCGCCGAAGTTCGAGTCGAGCTGCAGGATCAAGAACTGCCCGGCCTTCCTGGCTTCGGCGATTACCTCGGCCGTAAAGACCATCTTGTAGACGTCGGTTGACAGCCGTTTTTTGGCGACGATTTTGTGCATCAGGATTCTCCTCGAGCAAAGTTCCGGAGGTAGATGTCTATGCCTTTTGCGGCGGAGTGTCCGTTGGCAATGGCGCTGATGGCATCGCGGCGGCGGTTTGTTATGTCGCCGCCGGCAAAGATCCGCGGGTCGCCGGTCTGTCTAAACTCGTTGACCTCAACCATGCCGCGTGAAAAGCGTAGTCCGGACACAATGTCTTCGGGCAAGAAGGTGTAATCTGCATCCTGACCGATTGCGGGAACGACGGTATCACACTCGATACGTTCCTCGCTACCCTCGATCAGGCGCGGCCGTGGGCGCCCACCCTGCTCATCCGGGATCATTTCCGCCTTGCCCCAGTAGAGAACAAGACGCGTACTCTCGCCTTTCTCCAGGCGGAGGGGGATGGCCTGTGTGGTGATGCCGATGCCCTCACCGCGGCTCTCGTGAACCTCTTCCTCGTCCGCCGGCATATCCTCTTCCCGCCGACGGTACAGGATCGTAACCTCGGCGCCGTAACGGCGGCTGGTACGAGCGGCATCCATGGCAACGTTCCCGCCGCCTATGACCACGACTGAGTTGCCGATGTCGGGCTTGGTGCCCTTGGTCACATCGTCTAAGAGCTTTAGTCCCGGGATCACGCCGGGTAGATCCTCGCCCGATATATCGAGGGCGTACGGATTGCTCAAGCCCGTCGAAAAAAACACCGCATCAAAGTCTCTATAGATTTCAGAAAAGGGAATATCGATACCGATTCGAAGATCCTGACGGATCTCAACCCCCAGCCGGCGAATGTAGTCGACGTCCTTGTCCACCTGCTCGTAGGGCAGACGATACTCGGGGATACCGTAGCGCAACATGCCGCCGGCCTTCTCGTTGGCATCAAAGACCGTGACACCGTAGCCGATGAGTCGTAGGTAGTAAGCGGCTGCAAGGCCGCCGGGCCCGCTCCCAATAACCGCAATACGTCGGCCGTTCTCCGCCTCGGCATGCTGCAACACGCCCTCGTAGTCGCCGGAGTAGATTTGATCCACGATGTAACGCTTGAGCCAACGAATGCTTATGGCCTCGCCCTTGTGCTTCATGGCACATACCGCCTCGCAGGCGTGTGAGCAAACCCGGCCGCAACTTGCCGGCAGCGGATTGGCGTCGTACACAACGCGCAGGCCGGCACCAAGATCCTCGTTTCGAATCGCCTCGATGTAGGCGGGAACGTCCATGTGGGCCGGGCACGTGGCGATACAGATGCCGCAGGCAACACATCGGTCGGCCTCGGCCTTTGCCTGCTCGGCGCTATAGCCCTGGACCATCTCCACAAAGCTCGTTTGGCTCTCCTTGAAAGAGAGCATGGGCATGGGAACACGGTCCGCTTCGAGGAGCTCGTAGCCGGCTGCGCGCGAATAACCGGCTCGGTTGCCGTTCCAGGGCTTGTCGTCGTGCCCCGGGGTAAAACGGAAGACCTCCGGATCGGAACCCACCCACTGGTACTCGTTACTCATGCCCAGACTGCCGGTGGGGCAGATGTCTACGCAGAGCGCGCACCAGCAGCAGCGTCCGTAATCGATCTGAGGTCTGAGACCCGAGTCGCCGTGGCGGGCCTTGTTCACGGGTACCAGGTCGATGGCTTCATTCTGACAGATGGTCTCGCAGGTGCCGCAACCGATACAGCGGTCGATGTCGTTTTGGTGAAAGCCCCGGTAGCGCTCCGCACCGGGGCGGGTCTCGAGAGGCTTTTTGTTTGTGTACGGTTTTGCCAGCGTCCTTTTCCACACGGAAAAGGGGGCAACCAAGTCCTTGAGGCTCATCGTTCTACCTCCGGCGGATAGGTGTGTAGCGAGACCATAAGCCCCGCCGTGTCGGCGATGTTGCAGCCTATGGCGAGGCGTTCCATCAGGGCCACTGCATGGGTGTAGCTTGGGCCGCGCACGTAGATCCGCCGAGGTTTGTCGGTGCCGTCGGCATTGAGGTAGAAGCCGTACTCACCACGGGTGCACTCGGCCTTCCTGTAGGTCTCGCCGGGCGGAATCCTCCAGTGGAGCACGTTGGGCAGTTGTGTGTGAAACGGCGTTCCGGCCCGGTCGGCGTCCAAGCGACGCACCATCTGCCGCTGGAGATCGATGCTCTGGTACATCTCGCGAAGCCTAACGCGTGCACGGGCATAGGCATCACCGTCGGTCTCGGTGATGACCGAAAAATCGAGCTGATCGTAGACCAGGTAGGGGCTGTCCTTGCGTAGGTCCCGCGCCAAACCCGAGGCGCGAGCGTTGGGCCCGGTAACGCCGTACCGGTCCACCATTTCAGGCTCTATCACCCCAAGTCCTTTCGCCCGCTTCTTGAACACGGCGTTGCTCATAAGGGCAAGCCGCACATCGTTGAGCGTGGCCTCTACGGTGTCGAGCGTTTCGAAGAGTCGCGCTGACCACCCCTCCGGCAAATCGGCACGCACGCCGCCGGGGATGATGTACATGTGATAGATACGACCGCCCGAGAGCTCCTCGAACCGATCGAGCATATAGTCCCGCATTGTGACGGTCCATTGCCCTATGGTGCCCATCCCAAAGGCGCCGGCCTGGCCGCCGAGCCACATTAGGTAACTCGTAAGGCGCGCCATCTCGAGGTTTAGAGTACGAATCCATGCCGCCCGTTCCGGAATCTGCACATCCGCGAGGTCCTCGGTAACGGCGGCAAAGAGATACTCGTTGAAATCCGGCTCGGGGACGCAGATACGGCAGACGATTGGAAAACACTGGATAAACTTCCGGCGCTCCATAAGCTTCTCAAAGCCGCGATGTAGATAGCCGACGTGGGTCGTGCACTCCACAATCTCGTCTCCACAGATCACGAGCTCGAGGCTCATGTTCCCGGTAATGCCCGGGTGTTGTGGCCCTTGCCAAAGCTTTAGGTACTTGCCGCTTTCGAGGTCGTAGACCGGTCGGCCGTCGGCAAGGGCAGGCATTTTGGGATTGTTATTGATGTGCGCGGCGTTTGTTACCATCGTTCGGCCTCGCTGGGATAGAGCTCGTTTTGCATGTGGTCGCGTGTGTCGTTGGTGGCACGACCGGGGCGAGCATAAAACGTCTCTTCGGAGTACTTGCGGGTGTCGAAGTCGCGCCGCATCGGAGGCATACCCTCCCAGCTCTCCAGGATAAAGCTCTGCCCTACGCGGGGGCTCCGGGGAAAATCGATTCCGAACATCTCGGCAAGCTCCTGCTCGTAGGTAATCGCCGCCGGCCAGAGGTGGGAAATGGTATCCATCGAGGCGGAGTCGCGAGCGATAAAAACCGACACACAGAGGTCGAGGTTGCGCTTGTAGTTGTGAAGCATATACTTCAACTCAAACTTGCCCTCTTCGATGCGGTCCACCGCGGTGAAAAACGCGAGGTGGGTAAAGTCCTGCATCTCTTTGAGGTGCGTGATGAGGGCCGGGGCATCCGCTCTATCGACGCCGACAAAGAGAAGGTCGGGGCGAACCTGCTTGACGGGCGCCACACCAAAGCGAAGCGCGATGCCGTCAATAAGATCTCTATGCTTTTCGGCCGCTGCCGGGCCGGAGAGTGCGTTTGCCATGGGGTGCTCCTACCAGTTGTAATCCGGCATGTTCCAGTCTTTGATAATCCGTTTTTGGTTTGCCTTGTACCATTGGAAGTGCTCGGCATAGATGTTCGCGCCGTTCGCCTTGCCCTCGCGGATCCGTGACTTCAAGTAGTTGATGCCCGCAAGCAAGCTCTCGGGCCGCGGCATACAGCCGGTGATGTAGACGTCCACCGGGATGTAGTGGTCCAGCCGATTTACGGTGTTGTAACTATCCCAGTACATGCCGCCGTTTATCGTGCAACTCCCGAGGCCCATCACAAACTTTGGTCCCTGCATCTGTTCGTAACTCCGAACAATACGTTTCATGGTTTTTACACTGGCATAGCCGCCGATGACAAAAAGTCCCGACTGCCGCGGAGTGGGTCGTGGCTGAACGCCGTAGCGATACATATCAAAGCGCGAGGTCATAAGGGGCCTGAGCTCGATCGCGCCACAGCCGGTACCAAAGCCGAGGATCCAGATACTCTGCGACCGCGCCCAGTTGAGAAAGTTTTCCCAGGCCCCACGAAAGGGCTTTTCCACATCGGGCTTTACATCGCTGAAGTGCGCACGGTCCTCGTCGGTTAGGTCGAGGTTCAAAAGACGCCCGTCCTCACCGAGAATCTTCACGTACGATCCACCGGCGGCGTACTCGTCACCCGTGCCGGGGCAGGTGCGGGGATCTGGGTTCAAGACCGGCACGCCCGCCGTCGGTGCGGCACTAAGGCCACCGGATAATGTTGTTGTATCGCTCATGCCCTCTCCTAGTTGATCATCTGAAGAACAACGGCTGCGACTCCCAGCAGCGTCGGAACTCCAAGGAAAAATCGAATGGACTGCTCGGTGCGAAACCGCGGGAACGAGGCCCCGACGATTACGACGTAGAGGTAGATCAGGAAGGTCTTCACGATCATGATCCCGATCGCCACTACGATGTTGGGGTGGGCCGCCCCTCCCCAGAAAAGATTCATAAACAGCACCAACTTTGCGCCGTTGAAGATAGCCCTGTTGGTCTGAAGCATTCCCAAGAAACTCGACTGCATCTCCGTTGGTGGACCGATAGGGATTTCCTGGGGCGCGAGAACAACACTAAAGGGGTTGCCCATGCTCATTCCCAAAAAGGCAAGCATACCCGCGGCGGCGGCCAGGGGGTTTGTGAAGGCCACCCAGTTGGCCGCCCCACCCTGCTGCGCCGCGACAATTTCAGAGATGGAGAGCGTTCCGTGCTGGGCGGCGATCGCAATGACGGATAGCGCAAAAGGTAGCTCGAAGGCGGTCATCTGAGCCAGCCCGCGGCTGACACCGATGGGGCTGTACGGATGGCCGCTTTCACTGGCCCCGAGTGCCATGCCGAGCTGCCCAAAAAAGATAAAGTACATGACCAAGAGGAGATCCCCGGAGAAGCTCAGGTTGGCAAACACCGCCGAACCAAAAAGCACGGGAATAAACAGGTAGGTGCCCAATCCTCCCGCTAACCGAAACACCGGACCGAGGTAGAACATACCACCGTGGCTGATCGAGCTTCGCCGCGCGTTGTTCTTGATGATGTCGATGTAGGGCTGCCAAACCGGTTGACCGATGCGCCCCTGCACCTTGGCGCGAACCCGGGCCATGGTCCCGGTCAAGAGCAGGCCGTAGTTGAGAATCACAAACAGCGATATGGCGATAAACAGCGCCTTTTGGGCGATCAGCTCCAACATGATCAGAAGCCTCCTGTGACCGCGAGGATTACTACCACGACAAACAGCAGGATTTGAAAGCCGTAGGTCTGCGCGTTGCCCGTGTTCCAGCGCCGCAAGCCGTCGCCGATTGTTCGCGACAGTCGTGCGAAACCGGTCCAGCCCCCCTCGGCCCAGGGCCGGGCCAAAAAGCCGAGGGCCTTTTGGTAGTGGCCAAAAAAGTTAAAGGCATAGTGGGTGGTTTCCGGCTTGTACGGCCGCTCAGCCGCATAGACGATGTTGAACTGTTTGACCTTTTTCACCTTGCGGACGTTTACGATCAAAAGCCACACAAAAGGGGCCCCGAACACACCCATGGTCACGTACATCACCGCGCTCCCGCTCCAGTAGCCAAGGGAGCTGACGACGGTCGACTCCTCCCATACAACCGTCGATGCAAAAAGTGGTTCCACCGCCGCTTGCAGCGGCTCGAGGAGGAGTTGCGGATACATCGAGACAAGCATCAGACCCATCAGGAGAATGACCTGCGGGACGAGCTGGATGACAGGCGCCTCTTTGAGCTCGGCAAACCGGTCTTTGGGCTGACCGAGGAAGATGCTGTGGATAAGTCGATAGAGGTATAAAAAAGCGACGGCGCCGGCGAAAAAGGCCAAACCCGCCTGCAGGTACCAACCCTGTTCGATAAGCGCCGTATAGATAAGCCACTTTCCGCCGAATCCCGCAAGAGGGGGCACGCCCGAGACCACGATAATGCCAAAAAGGACAACGATAAAGCTCACAGGCATACGCTTTATCAGTCCACCCATCCGATACATCAGTCGAGTGCCTGTCCGTTGGATCACGCCCAGGATCGCAAGCCAGAGCATCGCCTTCACCGCGGTATGTACAATGGTCAGGTACAGACCCGTCACATGACCCAGGTGGGTCAGCATCGATACCGCAAGAACGATGTAGCCGACCTGCCCCATCGAGCTGTAGGCAAGGGCGTATTTGATGTCCTCTTGGAACAGCGCCATAAGCGCGCCACCTAGTGCTGTAGCGACTCCCACCCAGCCGATCACGGCGTTTATGCTCACTCCCGCAAGGAAGGTGTCGGAAAGCGTGGGAACAAGCCGGACCGCCGCCGCCCCTCCCAACGCGAGCAACAAAAACACTCCCGCTTTGCTCAAGACCGAAGACAAAAGCGAGCTCACATCGTCAGGCGCTTCCGCGTAGGCGGACGGGAGCCAGACGTGGAAGCCCAAGTTCCCGAGCTTAATAAGCGCCGCGAGAACCAGAAGCACGACGGGAAGCGGTCCGGCTCCGGCGAGGGCGGCACCAAGCGGCGCCGCCGCGGTGGTAGCGGAGCGAAGCGCTCCGGCCGGCAAGAGAACCAGGGCCGTCACCAGCAAATAGGCGGACAAGAGCGAAAAGAGCAGATAGCGCAGGGAACCGGCGCCACCTCGGCGCCCCTTGTGCACGAGCAGTAGACTCGTGATCGTCATGAACTCCCAGGCAAAAAAGAGCTCGAGTCGAGTTTCGGCCAGAACGATTGCGGCCAGGGACATCGCCATGGCCACGACCAAACCGACTGTGCCCTCCCCAGAACCTTTGCGCGGAAAAAAAGCAAACAACTGGATTACGGTACCCCCGAGAAAGATCACAACAAAGACAAGCTTGAGAAGCGGGAGGCCGGGGGCAACGGAAACGCCGACTACCGCAAGCGCGCCGACTGCCAAGACAACGTGCAACTTTTGCGGTAGATGCAGCAGGTCCAATAGCGCAAAGGCAAAAAGCGCGACAATCGGCAAAAGGATCCAAAGGGAAAGCGCATGCGAGAGGGCAATGCCTACTCCGGCGGCGACCAACACCACAACGGCGACCGCGGGAAAAACCAAGCGACCGGTTCGGATCGCACGCCCCGGGTCTTCCGCCGGCATCCCGGCGGGCGCGGGGATAGTGCCCTCTCTCAAACGGCCGGTTCCTGCCGCGCCGGCGGCGGCCGCAAAGTCGGCCGGTACCGCCTCTGCCGTCGTTTCGAGCTCGTCCCCCGGGCTCCGCGACAATGCCAAGAACCACCGCACAAGATAGGCCGCCTCGAGGAGCGACCCCAGGAGGATAACCACAATCGGCCACGCGAGGCCCTGGCCACCAAGCAGGCTCAGAAGCGCCCATTTCGCCCAGAACGAGGGGAACGGCGGCAGTCCGATCAAGGCAAACACGGCTGAGCCGGCCAGACAGAGCAAAAACGGTCTGTGCCGCAGAGACATCGGGTTTTGCGCGGACCGCACACCCGCGGTACCGACTATCCAAAAGAGCACGGCTTTTGCCAACGCGTGATTCAAGAGAAGAACCACCGCTATCGCGGCGGGACCGGCGGAGGCGACAAGTACGGCAAGCGGCGCTCCGCCTGCCCCGAGCACCGGCGCCGTAGTGAAGTGCGAGACAAGCCCCGCGACAAACATCACAAGCCCGGTCTGCGCCACCGACGATAGGCCGAGCATGCGCCGCACACGTTCCTGCGGCAAGGCCATAGCTGAGGCGGCAAGGAAACTCACCGCTCCAATAACGGATGCCGCCGAGGTAACCGCCGGCGCGGTCGAGGCAAACAGAGGAAGCACCTTGATGAGGAGCACGGCGGTGGCGGTCGTGGAGACGGCGCTCAACAGCCCACCGGTGCCGGCATCGGCCGCCTCATAGGTATCCAGCGCCCAGCCGTTTGCCGGAGCGGGCTTCAGCTCGATCAGGATCGCGACGGCAAAAAAGGCGGTGGCCAGAAGCCCCGCGACTCCGTGTGCCTCGGCGACCGCGGAGCCCACAATTTCGTCGATATAGAGAGTTCCGCTTATCCGATACAAGAAAATCGTGCCGATCAAATAGAAGGCCGAGGCGATTCCGCCGGCGATCATGTACTTAAAACCCGCTTCAAAGCGACGACGATCGGAGCCGGTGGCCAGCAAACCGTAAAAGGCTATGGAGCCAATCTCCATAAACACAAAGGCGTTGAAGAGGTCACGAGTGAGAATCAGTCCGTTCGCACCCACAACAAGAACAAACAGGAGAACCAATCGCCTGCCACACCACGGATCGTCACGACGAAAGCAGTGGTAGCCAACCGTAAGCGCGGCAACCAGGTTAACCACTGCGACCGACGCCGCCTCCAGAATACCTGCCTCGAGCCGAATCGAGAGCGGCGCCAAGAACCCTGCGGTCTCGGCGACGATGGGACCACTACCTGCCGCGATGGCGGCGACCCAGCCCACGCCCGCCGTGGCCATAGCCAAGGCCAAGAGCACCCCAAACGCGGCGGCGATGCGGCGGCCCAGGATCTCGAACACGGGCAATAGAAAGGCAAAGCCAAGGGATGCCGCGATAAGAAAGATCGGACTTACCATTTGAGCTCCCTATTTCGATCGATCATGAGTGAGCCTTTTTGCTCGTGCATCTTTACCGCATAACTCAGCATAAGCGCCGTTACCGCCAACCCAATAACAATTGCCGTGAGCACCAGGGCCGACGGTATCGGGTCGACGGCAGCTTGAGGGAGCTCCGCCGCCGAGAGGTCCGGGTCGACAATCGGCGCAGCCCCTCCTTCGCGATAGCCCAAGCCAACCATAATCAAATGGATTCCCGTGTCTAAGATTGAGAATCCAAGAACGATCTTGATGATGTGGCGCCGGGTCAAAAGGCCCCAGATGCCCAGGAGAATAAGGGCGCTGCTGATCACAACTACAATCGCCGTTGTCACACCCGCCCCCTCAGCGTATCGATTACACCGGACAGCTCGGTCCCGACCTTGATGCCTACAAGACTGTAGATCACCGGTATCGCCCCGGCGCTGAGGAGCGATCCCAACTCTCCCGCCGGCAGAAAACGCGGATCCAAAAAACCACCTACAAGCCAGAGGCCCAGGAAACCGATGGCAACATACCCGGCGCCGGCAACCGTCTCCAGTGTCGTAAGAACACCGTGGCGGAGCTCTTGAATGGAGTTTGCAAGAAAGGCAAGGAGTAACGCGGACGCGATTACCACACCACCTTGAAACCCGCCGCCGGGCGTCAGGTGCCCGTGGACAAAAATGTAAACGCCGAACAGAAGCACTATGGGAAACAGGATACCTGCGGAGGTAGTCAGGATTTCACTCGGCGGCTTGGCGCCGGACCCACCGTCGGCGGCGTTTTTTGCTCGCGCAGGTGCGTCGGCGCCCGCGTCGGCGCCTGTTCGCCCGGGTGCGTCGGCGCCCGCCGGCCGGTGTCCCTGACCAATGACCACGGCAACACCTGCGGCCGCCGCGAACAGGACGGTTACCTCGCCAAGTGTATCAAGGCCCCGGTAACTCACCACAACGGCGGTAACAAGGTTGGCCGCACCAAGCTCATCGGTCCCATGTTCCAAATACTGTGCCGCGACCGGGCCCACCGTCTGTGCATCCTCTACCACAATCATCAAGGGAAAGAACAACGCCGCAATTGCCACCATCAGCAACACCACAAGTACACGTTTAAGCATCGTCGGTCTCCTCGGCGACCGCACCGGGATCCGGAGTGATCCCGCCGGCGGTGTCGGAGTCAATCTCTTTGTTTCGCCGAATCTGTTTAGTGATACGACTCCAGGAAAGGAGGAACACAACGGTCGTTAGTCCGGAGCCGATCGCCGCCTCCGTCATCGCCACGTCGGGGGCGCCGAGAACGAGATACACGATGCTTGCCATCAGGGAGACCAGCCCGGAAGCAATTATCGCTCCGACGATGTCTCGGCTAAACACCACCATCACCGCACCACCGATCATAAAGATGCCCAGAGCTACAAGAACAACGTTACTCATCCGGCCTTCTCCGACCTTTCCTCCGCGAGAGCATCGGAGCCGGTCAGCGTCCGACCGGGCAACGTGACGGCCAGGGGATCGACGCCCTGATGATGGGCGGACCGACTCAAGGCGTGGGAGGAGACAGGATTCGTAAGGAACACAAACAACGCCAGCAGCAGGAGCTTGGCCCACATGGTGGGAACAACAAACCCCACCCCGAGGGCAATAAGGATCGTCCCGAGTGTGGTTGCCTTTGTACCCGCCTGCATGCGGCTGTAGAGGTCGGGCATACGGACCAAGCCCAGCGCCGCGAGCAATAGGAACAATGCTCCAAGAACAGCCAAGAGCGCGCCGATGAATGCAAGCAATTCCACTATAGCCCCCTCTCACCAAATCGAGCCACGGCGACAACACCAAGGAAGCTGAGCAGTGCGTAGACAAGTGCAACGTCGAGAAAGATCCGCCTTCCAAGGAAGTACGAAAGCAAAACGATTGCGCTGAGGCTCATGATGGTCATCGCATCAAAGGCCACGACACGGTTCAAGGAGTCCGGTCCGATCAAAAACCGCACGAAGCCGATGAACATCGCCAGGAGTGTGATTCCTCCGGCCACATACAAGAGTATGGTGGTAGCGTTAGCCAAAGATCACCTCCAGGTACTTCTCAAAGCCGCCTACAATAATCTTTGTGTTTTCCGCCATGTCGTCCGAGCCGACGCTGAGCCAGTGGACAAAGAGGTCTTCGCCGTCCAGGTCCACGGTGATTGTTCCCGGAGTAAGCGTGATCGAATTCGCAAGGATCAGGCGGCCAAGGCGGCTTTTTAGGCGCGTTCTCACACGTACGATGCCGGGATTGATCGGAAGACGTGGGTGCAAGACACGGAACGCTACGTCGAGGTTTGCTCGCACCATCGCCGCGAGGAACACTCCGATGTAGGCAATCGCAAAGATGATTCGCTTGGGCGTGAGGGGAAGCTCCTCGTACACCTCCGCTCCCGGCGCCGGCAACACGGCAATCAGGGCGGCAACGATCAGGCCTACAACCAGCTCCGGCGTGTTTACCGGTCGTGTAAGGAGCAACCAGACAGCTAGAAGGACAGCCCCAAGGGTGATTCTGCCGATGACTCGTTTCATCGTCTCTCCCAGGCATCGAGCGCAGACCTCACCCGTTGAGCCGATTGCCGTCCTTCGCCTCATAGGCGACTCCGACCGTCCCTCTCGCTGGAATCACTCCACGCGTATCGATAATATGATTGTTCAATAAGTATTAAACTGTTGAATCGATTATCTGTCAAGAGAAAAGTGCGTTCTGTGGGAAACAGTGTCGCTGAAGGCTTCAGATCGTGGCGGCGGATGGCGAGGTGCGGTCCGTTCGAGTCGCTGGGCGCGGCTCACGCAGCCGGTGACCCGGCCTAGAGGCGACCTGTACACACCGGCCCGAAGCCGACGAAGTCGGATTTGGGCGTGCCCTTCAGTCGCCAAAGGCGCCTGAAGGTCGGGTGCTCCGGGGGTCCCGTCTGACGAACGGCAGGCCATTCGTCAGACCCGCTTCGCGGCCCCTGCGCCCCCTCACGCGTTCGGAGCAAAGAGTGCCAAGCGAGTAGTGTGTGCTGTTGGTCTTGGTCTTGGGACTAGTCCGGCGCTTCCGCTTAATTCCTTTCAACACCGAATGGAGCCGCGTGTCGAGAATTCCGTAGCTCAGTCTTGGCGCTCCAAACTCAGACTGTCTCCTGGGCTTACCACGCCCAGTTTGTTTCTCTTGGATACGTGGGTATAGATCATCGTAGTCGAGACGTCGCTGTGGCCCATGAGTTCTTGAATCGTGCGAATGTCGTTGTTGGGGCCCGCTCTCGATCAGGTGGGTAGCTGTTCCCCGCCAGCAGGAGTTTCCGCGACTTGCCACATAAGGTTTCCCCAACTT
>CAZFLD010000033.1:17294-43061 GCA_964519835.1 uncultured Spirochaetales bacterium | reverse complement strand
CGGCATTCCGGGACCGTTGTCCTGGTAGACGATCACGATGCTCGAGCCGTTCTTTGACGCGGTAAGGGTTATGCGGCCGGTCTCCGTTTTGGCAAAGGCGTGTTTTACGGAGTTTGTCATAAGCTCGTTGACCACAATGCCGATTGTCTGGAGCGCTTTTGAATCGAGCCGCACATCGTCCGCCGTGACATCTACGGAGAAGGAACCTCCGAGGTCTATCACTCCGGCTATTTCGTCCACCAAAGACGGAAGAAACTCCCGGATGCTTATTGGACCGCCGGCGTCGCGGCGGTAGAGGCGGTTGTAGAGACCGACCATCGTATACACGCGCGCGGCGGCCTCACCAAGAATGCGGCGTGTAGTCTGGTCGCCGACCGCATCCGCCTGCAGCGAGAGCATGCTCGTGACGATGCTCATATTGTTGACAACACGGTGGTGCGCCTCCGAAAGCGCCCGCTCCTTCTCCGCCACCAGCACTTCCATCCGCTGCTCGGCTTGCCGTCGCTCGGTGATGTCGTGCTGGGTCCCGAAGTGCCCCGTGATTCTTCCACGCTCGTCGTACATACATCGATAGCTGCCCACGATCCACAACTGACTTCCATCGAATCTGCGCTCGTCTGAGTCAATATTAAGGAATCCCTGATCGAGCATTTTTCTCCACAGTGACCGGCCGTGTTTCACGTCGTGGCCAAACAGTTGGTTGGGAGTCTTCCCAAGAAAGTCCTCTGTCTGGGCGCCATACTGGTCAAGCATGGCCGTGTTGATTCGGGTTATGCGCTGATGATCGAACACATAGTCGAGTACCTGTTCTTTGTCCACAGAGTGATTCCACTCTATGGGTTCATCGAGCATCATAAAGAAGGCTCCTGCCGCAGACTGAGAGAAGAACTGATTTGAGATCCTGCTACTCTCCCGCAGCGCTTCCTCCATCTCTTTGCGCGCGGTGATGTCCTGAAGCGTCCCGACGATCCGGTTGTGCTCGGCGTCGTACTCGGCGATCGAGTGGATACACCGGATTGTATTGTCCGACGGGCGGTGTATCCAAAACTCGACGTCGTAAGGCGCTCCATCCTCCACAAGCGCCTTGAGTGCCGCGTCGAGTCTCGGCCGGTACTCCGCGAGGGGGAGCGATTGGACATAGTCAATCGTCAACTCTTCCTCGCCCACCCCGTATATCCTGCGGGCCTGGTCGGAGCCGGTGACGAGTCCGGCGTTTAGATCAAACCGCCACGAGCCGAGCTGCGCCATAGCCTGCGCTCGGACCATCTCGGCTTTGGTGTCGGCGAGCGCCTGTGCAACCCGATGCTCTTCGGTCACATCGCGAAAGACAAGCACCACGCCTAAGAATGCTCCGGCGGCATCCTTGATGGGAGCGGCCGAATCCGCAATCTGATACTCGCATCCGTCTGCCGAGATAAGCACGGTGTGGTTGGCAAGGCCCACGACTCCGCCGTCGCGAATCACCCGCTCCACCGGACTCTCACAGGCGCAGCGTGTAAGCGAGCTCACGATACATAAGACTTCCAAGAGCGGCCGACCCTGCGCGTCGTCCGCCCTCCACCCGGTAAGCTTCTCCGCCACCGGGTTCATCACGGCGACGTTGCCGTCGACATCGGTCGCGATCACCGCGTCGCCCACGCTCTGAAGCGTTACGTTCAGCCACTCCTTCTCCGCCGCGATAATCTGCTCGCTGTGCTTCCTCGCCGTGATGTTCTGAACAACTACCGTAAACTCGTCGTCCCGCGTGGGGAATACGCTGATCTCGAACCACCGCTCCATCGGCGCGAAGTAGAGCTCGTGGCGAATCGGTCGGCCGGAGGAGACGACTCCGGCGTAAAGCTCGATGACTTCACGAGCCTCGTCGTCCGGGTAGAGAGACCGAATCGAGCGACCGACGACCTTCTGGGCAGGCAGGCCCGTGTGTCGCTCGAACGCATCGTTGACCTTCAGGTATTCACAATCGACCGGCGCACCCGCGGCGTCGTAGAGCATCCGGTGGACGCACAACCCGTTCATCGAGTGGCGGAACGTGTCGTCGGCGAGCTTCCTGGACTCGAAGAGGCGAAACGCCATCTTCACCTGGGCCGTCAGGACGGTCTCTCCGGAGTTTTTGACGATGTACCCGTAGGAGGTGATCGTCTCAGTTTTCTCAACGACCTCGGGTTCGGTATGCGAGGAGAGAAACACGATGGGCAGGTCTCGGGCGGCGAGGATCGTCTGGGCGGCCTCGGTCCCGTCGATTCCCGAACCAAGATTGATGTCCATCAGCACGAGCTCGATCCTCGGATCGCTCGCCGCCAACTCGACAGCGTGCTCACCCGTAGACGCCGTGACGACCACGTAGCCGTGGCGCTCGAGCATCATCTTCTCGTTTATGGCGATAATCGCCTCGTCCTCCACAAGAAGAATCGTCCGAGCGCGGTTTTTCCCATCCTTGGACCTGCTCATTGGGGGACTCCTTTAGCCGTCGGGCAGTGACAAAGCCTCAAAACCGACGTCGCGAGCTTACCACAGGGCCGAGACCGACGTCACGGCGAAAAAAACGCCTTCACAGAGCCACCGGGGGCTGCTATGATTAGAGTAATCACTCTTTTTTGACCAAGGAGCCTCTATGGCTGTACAGCGCCGACTCGAAATCAACCGGGACTGGTGCAAGGGCTGTAGTATCTGCGTCGCCTTTTGCCCCAAAGACGCACTTGGCCTGGATGAGGCAGGCAAGGCGGTGTTTGCTCGCCCGGACGCCTGTGTGTGGTGTGGCGACTGCGAGATTCGCTGTCCGGATCTGGCAATACGGATTGTTCGAGAGGTGGCGTCGTGAGCGGCGCCGACAAAGGGCTGCGCTTCTTGCAAGGCAACGAGGTTTGCGCCGAGGCTGCTCTCTACGCCGGCATGCGGTTTTTCGCCGGCTATCCCATCACCCCTTCCACCGAAATCGCGGAGCGCCTCTCTTCCCGGTTGCCCGAGGTCGGCGGCAGCTTTATTCAGATGGAAGACGAGATCGCCTCGCTCTGCGCAGTCATCGGGGCCTCCCTTACGGGCCTAAAGAGCATGACCGCCACCAGCGGCCCCGGTTTTTCGCTGATGCAGGAGGCCGTGGGCTATGCGGTCATGACGGAGGTGCCCTGTGTCATCGTCGACGTTCAGCGAGGCGGCCCCTCCACGGGCCTGCCGACGCACGCCGGCCAGGGCGACGTTATGCAGGTTCGCTGGGGCACCCACGGGGACCACTCCATCGTGTGCCTTACGGCCGGCAATCACCAGGACCTCTTCCACATGATGGTCGAGGCCTTTAATGTCTCCGAGACCTTTCGGACACCGGTGGTAGTGCTTATCGACGAGATCGTCGGCCACATGCGCGAGGCGGTGCGTATTCCCGACAAAGGAGCCATCCCCCTCACCGAGCGACTCTTGACCTCCGTGCCTCGTGACGTGAACTACCATCCCTACTTCCCTCGGGAGGATGGAAGACTTCCCATGTCCCACTTCGGCGGCGACCACCGCTACAACGTCACCGGCCTCGTCCACGACATGTGGGGCTTTCCCTCGGACAATCCACGTGTGGCAAACGATCTCTTGCATCACCTTGTAAACAAGCTGGAGAACCGCAAGGACAATCTCACCTTTTACAAGGAGTGGCATACGGAAGATGCTGAGATCCTTCTGATCTCCTACGGCGCCGCCGCTCGGAGCGCCCGGCACATCATGCAGAACAGGCGCCTCGTAGGCATGCGGGTGGGACTCCTCGAGCTACAGACGCTATGGCCCTTCCCTTCCGAGTTAGTTCGAGCGCGCTGCAGGGACGCAGACTACGTACTGGTTGTCGAAATGAACTTGGGACAGGTAGTCCGGGAGGTAAAGGCCGCTGTGGAAGAGCCACGCAAGGTCTACTTGTCAAACCGCGTGGACGGAGAGATGATAACTCCCACCGACATCAAAAATCTCATCCGAATAATCCAAGGCAAGGGGGTTTGACATGCCGGTAACCGACTACCTGCGCACACGCTTTATGCCCCACATCTGGTGTCCGGGCTGTGGCCACGGCATTGTTCTAAACAGCTTGCTTCGCGCGGTGGAGAAGCTTTGTATCGAGAAAAACGACGTGGTGATGATCTCCGGCATCGGCTGTTCAGCCCGCATGCAAGGCTACGTGGACTTTCATACCCTCCACACCCTTCACGGAAGGGCCCTTGCCTTTGCAACGGGGATAAAGATGGCATGGCCCCTCCTGAACGTCATCGTACCGATGGGAGACGGAGACGCCCTTGCCATCGGCGGCAATCACTTTATTCACGCAGCGCGGCGGAACATCGACGTTACGGCGATCATCATGAACAATTCCATCTACGGCATGACGGGTGGCCAATACTCTCCCCTCACCGGCTGTGGCGAGGCGGCAACAACCGCCCCGTACGGCACCGTCGACCCACCGTTTGATCCCGTTCAGTTGGCCGTCGCTTCGGGAGCGTCCTTTGTGGCCCGCACCACCACCTACCACGCGCGAGACATGGCAAAGATCTTTGCAGAGGCCATTACTCACAAGGGATTTTCCGTCGTGGAGGTGTTGTCCCAGTGTCCCACCTACTACGGGCGCAAGAACCAAAAAGGCGATGCCGTAGAAATGATGCGGTACTTCAAGGAAGAGGCGGGCAAGTCTATCACCGTCGGTATCCTCAAAGAGGAGGAGCGCATCGAGTACAGCCGCGCCTACCGGGAGCGCATCCTCGAGCCGGCGGCTCGGCGTGCGGGGCGCGCAGAACCGGACCCCGCAGAAGCTCTCGCCGCCATTAGGCGACTCGAACCGGGGGCCTGCAAATGATCCAGCGCTTTGTCTTCTCCGGCTCCGGCGGCCAAGGAGTGATCACCGCCGCGGTGGTCCTTGCCGAAGCCGTCTTGTTTCACGAAGGGCTAAACGCCGTTCAAACGCAGGTCTACGGCCCGGAAGCACGCGGAGGCTCCGCTCGCAGCGACGTGATCGTAGCCGACGGGGAGATCTGGTTTCCGAAGGTCCTCGAGCCAAACGTCCTGGTCTGCCTGAGCCAGATGGCCTACGACCGCTTTAGCGCGCTGGTCCGCCCCGGCGGAGTCGTGATTACCGATCCCTTCTACGTACACCGCTGGCAACACGCCAACTCCCGGGAAATCGATTTGCCGCTTCGTGCGACAATCCTCGAGCTCAACGGCGAGAGGCGCTCGGAGGTGGGCATCAACATGTGCCTCTTGGGAGCGGTCGCGAAACTGATCCCCGTAGTCAGGCTGGAGTCGCTGCAACGGGTGCTCGAGACACGCTATCACGGGGCGATCCTCGAGGCAAACCTCAGAGCACTGCATGCCGGGGCGGCGCTTGTCGGCGAGAGCGTAGCGACGTTTTAGGCGAAGCGCAGGGCCGCGGAGACGGCCGCGCCCCCGCGCTCGGCCCTTTATCTCTCGAAGCCCAACACCAAGACGCGTTCGCCGAAGTCGGTTGAGATTACAATCTCGTCGTCCACCGTCCAGCCCATCCCGATGTGCGAGTATGAGTTGCCGCGACTCACGCCCAGGGAGGAATCCTCGGACTCGAAGATGGTGCGGACGGCACCGCTTTTGATCTCCCGGATCAACACCAGCGACGTTCCCGATTCGCCATGATACATGACCGCTGCAACGTATCTCCCATCCGGAGACAGCGTGGCGTTGACCACTCGATGATCACCGTAGGGACCATCGGGATCGACAATGGGGAACTCCCTCCCGGACTCGATGTCGAAAACGACAAATCGAGAGGCGGTGCCCTCCAGGTCGTTCACGCGATGATGGACCAACAGATGCTCACCGGAGAGGCTTACCTCCGCCGCAATGGGAAACCCTGCGTTTCCGGTCGCCTCGATAATTCGCTCCGGCCGACGGCCGGGGACCGATCGCCACACGCCGGTGTCGTCGTCACCGGAGCGGCGCCCGACGGAGGTGTAGTAGACGACGCCGTCCAAAGAAGAGACGAGCACATCAACCACGGACGGCACCGTATGGGGCGTGCGTACTACGAGTCGGGGGCGGTCCTGCTCGGGAGCCAAAAGCAAGAGCTCCGAGGTGTACCCATCAGCACCCCGTTCGAGGTGTTGATAGAGAATGTTGTGCCCTGCCCACGTCGGCGTTAGGTCCAGCGAGGGTACAGGCCCCCCCGAGCCGCTGTAGAGCACCCGGGAGGTGTTGTCCTCTGCGATTGCCGTGATCTGCGCAGAGGGAACATCAAAGAGGTAGACGTCCGGCTCATGAAGGTAGACAAAAAAGTTCTGCGTCGCCAAAAAACGGGTGCCGTCGGGAGACCACCGTCCCGTCTGCCCGTCGATCGGAGCATCGAGCTCGTTCAAATCGAAGCTGTGTACGACGTTGCCGGATGTGATATCGACGACCGATACCTCAGCGGGATTCCAACTGAGAAGGTAGCCGGTTGCCCGAGCAACCCGCATTGCGATGCCGGGTACTTCGATCTCCCATGCCTCAACGGAGCTCGCCACGGTTTCCAGATCGACGGCTCCGGGGAATGGTTGACCGTAGAGCCCGGCGTGGTACTCCTGCGGCGATAGTCCCACGGCGAGCATACCCTCCTCAGGCGCCGGCGGTGGAAGCCGTCGCGTGATTCGATACTGAGCGTCGAGGGGCAAGGTCACGGTTTCGCCGTCGATGCTGTCTACGGTTATTCGGTTGTTGTCGGCTATCACACGCACATCTTGCCCGTCGGCGGAAACGTAGGTGGTCCTCGACTGTGAGGAAAGCCGGAGCTCGAGGGTAGGCAACCAGGAGCGCATGTCCGCCTCCAAGCCGTCGGCGATTCGGCGGACTTCTACAGTCACACGCATCTTTCCGTCCGGATCGGGCTCGAGGCTCGATTCGTTCGCCCGCATCTCGTAGACTCCAAGAATGTCGTCGGCCGGGTCACCGAGCCGGTCGAGGCGAAACTCGTATTGCGGTTCGGCCATAACAAGCCCGTTGTCCGAGAATCGATACTCCATGTACCCGTCGGTATAGATCCCGTCGTCTACATCGATAGCCAATGTATCCGTGGACGTGGCGACAAGTATCTGCAGCTCGGCGTGATACTCGTGGGCTACCTGTGAGTCGATCGGCTGCCACAGAATCATTCTCAGATCCGTGCCACCTACGTCGCCGCGATACTCAGTTCGGCTGTACTCGGCATTCTGAGCCGGCGCTATCGTACATACGGCAAATAGGAGAGTAGTTACTAGTAAGGGAATGTTGCGTTTCATGGCGCGGCCGTCCCTCCTGTTGTGGTTCCAGGCTTGTTGTGGTCCCGGCGCCGCCCTATGACCGTCGAGCCTCACGCTCCGCCTCGGGAGTTGATTCGAGGAGCCGCTCGAGGAAGTCCACCCGCTGCGACAGGACGCCCAACTCCTCAAACAGTTGTGAGTCAGGGCTTTCCAGGGCCTCCCGAGACGGCTGAATCTGGTCGCGTCGTTCCGCACTTCGCCGGCGGTCGGCCGACCTGATTCGCTCAGCGATCGCCTGGCCGATCGGACTGTAGCAGGCCGACACACTCGAGTCCACCGGTTTCTCGCAATTTCCGGTGCGTTGTCCGCACCGTCGCTACTGTCGGTCAGTCGCGCGTTGCTCTGGTTTGCCACAACAACCTCTTGGGGCGAATGCGGCGCGGAATCGAGCCCGACGCAGGTCGATGGTCACGCACTACGCCCCACGCGATCCATACCTGGTGTACGAGCTTCCCGTCCTGACCCCGGGTCTCTCGCCGGCACCCCGCTCGGCTATCGGTACAGGCCGATCTCCCGAAGGTCCACCTGCGCACGGAAGTCCTCACCCGCCGCAACAAGCGCCACCGATCGAAGGCGTGACAGGTTCGGCGTGCTCCCTGAAGGCATGCTGTCCGGCTGAAAGCTCGAAAACGGAACAAACACGGTCTGCCAGGACTCTTCGACGTCTATGGCCGTTTTGAAGTAGGACCACGGCAGAATTGTCCTGTTGTCGCGGAGGTGCAGGTAGTAGGAACCCGGTTGGCCACGAACCGTCAGAAAGAACCCGTCCCAGCCGGCGTCGCGACACCACCAGCCGGCGGCGCGCCACGGTGCGTCGGGGTGAGATACCACGAACATGCGCCCGCCCATTACTGACCACGCTGTAGTCAGTTGATGACCACGGTATGGGCAGCAACGGCAGGACCATCGGCGTTGTTGGACCCAAAGCGATCCTACCGAGCGCCTAAGTCATTGTCCGACATAAGCTTCGTTGTGCGCCACGTTCCAAAGAACTTGGCCCGATTCTCGCTACTGCGCTGCAACTAAGCAATTCTTGGAGGACCTCATGCCGATCATAACCGGCCGAAGCCGGCGACCTTATTATTCTGCGATACTGTGCGCGGTTATCGTACTTGCCGTCGGTGCTTGCGCTTCTACCGCTACCGCGGAGACGCCGGTCGAGCTACCGGAAGATGCCCATCTCTTCAGCGTACCTTCGCGCGATGACGATGTAGACGCCATGGAGCCCGACCCCGGCCAAATGAGCTTCTACGAACGACAGGAAATCCTGTTTTCTCAGCTCGGATCTCAGTTCTACGCCCGGGGCGAAGCGATGGAGGCCTTCCTCTACTTCAATCAGACCCTGGAGTACAACGCCAACAATTCCCGGGCGAACTTCGGGCTTGCACTTCTACACTACGAAGCAAGTCGCTTTACGGAAGCAATTCGCTGTCTCCGGCGCATCCGCCCAAGTGAGCGACTCTTCCCCTATGACATCGATTACTTCCAAGCGGCAACAATGATGCTGTCGCTGTTCCCCGTTACAGCTCGTATCACGGCCATTCCCCGGGATGTTCGCGTCGAAGGGAGCAACCGAGTGGTTATCAATCGGGGATTTGATGATGGAATACGACCCGAAATGGAGTTTGTGGTGTACCGGGTGGGTAACGCGGTCCGAGATGTCGAGACATTGGAGGTCATCGGTACCCATCGAACACCAATCGCCAGAGCACGCATTGTATCTACCGAAGCCCAGAATGCCGTTGCGGAAGTATACGATTTGCAGGAAGGACTCCAGGTCCAAATCGACGACACACTACAAACCGCGTATATCGAGGAGGCCGACGATGAAGGCTAGCGCTGTTTTTCTTGTTCTTATTGTGATTTGCTCGTTCCCTGTTCTCGCTGGTGGGCAACCCGAATCCGAACCGGCCGACGGGAGTGTGCAAACAGAACCGTCCGCCGACTCACCGACGACGGCCACCCCCGACGACGAGACGCCTCAGGCCGACGGCGCATTGCCGCTATTCGAGGTAGATCGCCTCTCATATCGTCGAGGAACCAGTCGTCGATTTGATTGGGCGTCGTGGCAATATGAGGTCGGAAACCTGGAGTTGGCGGAGCAAGCGGCCCTTGCGACGATTCGGTACGAGCCCGACAGCCTCGAACCTCGGTGGTTGCTGGCCCATATCTATTGGCGGCAACGGAAACTCGGAAAGATGATAGACGTCCTGGCCGAGATCGGTCTCCAGCCGTCCCGTGAAAGCCGAGTTGCGCGACAGATCATTCTGGAAGGATCCAATGGGTACGTGTTAAGCAACACCGGCGAGTACATCTACACGGACCTCGGCGAATCAAGCGGGATTGCCGTTGACGACGAACTGATCATCTACCAGGACTCCGCCGTGCTCCGCCACCCCGTAACACTAGAGATCGTAACCGTTGCCCGCCCACGCGTCGGCACCGTTAGGGTCGAAGCGGTCTACCCAAACTACTCGGTCGCCCGACTAGTGGATGCCGACACGGAGGTAGCCCGCGGAATGCGCGCGATCCCCCTCGGCGCCTACGACCAGTTCGAGGGTAGTCTGGCACGCCTCGAAATCGGTGACGACGTCGAGGCGCAGCTGCCTGAGACGCGAACCCCTGAAAGCGTGCCTGATGAACAGCCTGAGCCGAGTGTGCCCGACGGCGAGGCGCCTCCCCCGTCTATGGCCCTCCAGACAATCCTACGTTCGGTTGCCGTAGAGGCCGACGGATTGACCATAACCGCTCCGGAAGCCGCAATTGAGCGGGGCGGGTTTGTGTACGTGGCGGATACGGGCAACAACCGTATAGTAAAGCTCGACCAAGAAGGCAACTCGGTCGCAGTTGCGGGATTCGAGGGCGCCGGACCACTTGAGTTCAGGGCCCCGTCCGACCTCGCTTTCTTTGGCGGACAGCTCGTGGTTGTAGATCGATTAAACCATCGACTACAGGTCCTGGACGAAGACTTGGGATTTTTCCGGATCGTCGGCAGCCGCGGAGCGGGGTTTGGTGGGATGTTCGAGCAGCCGTCCCGGGCGCAGACACATCAAGACCGACTGGTTGTGCTCGACGCCGGCAACCACCGCGTCCAGGTATTCGACACCGAGTACCAGCTCGTCGGCTCGTTCGGCCAATCGGAGATTGAGAACATCACGGCATCGGTCGCCGTTTCGCCCGAGGGCAACGTCTACGTTTTAGACTATCTGGCCGCGGAGGTAACCGTCTTCGAGCTGGAAACCGGGCGCTCGTTACGAAAGGCGGCCCTTCCGGAGACTCTCGCGGGGAGGTCGATCCTGGACATCGCGTTCGCCGATTTCAACGGGATTCCGGCGCTGGTGTGTGCGCTTGACCGCGAACATCGGCTAGTGGTCCTTGATGTAAACGAAATGGTTGTGCTCGCGGAGCATGGAAGTCGAGGTGTCGCTGAGGGACGGTTCAACGAGCCCGTCAGCATTGACATCGGCGAAAGTGGATCCGTGACGGTGGTGGAGCGCGGAGGCGTCCGGCTTCAGCACATTCGTGGGTCGATGTGAGCCGCATTGTAACGTTCGCAAGTTTGAAAGGAGGAGTTGGGAAGACAACCTGTTCCTTCCTTGCCGCGCGAGCTCTCGCGGCTACCGGCGCACGAGTCCTTGCGGTCGACCTGGATCCTCAGGCGTCGCTAAGCGTCTGTTTTCCAAATGTAAACCGCAATTTGTATGGTTTTTTGGCCTCTCGGCCCGGGCGCGGCGGGCGACTTGTTAGCGCGTCGGGGATTCCGGGTCTCAGTGTGCTCGGCGGGTCCGCCCAGCTGTTGGATCTAAGCCTCGGCAAACGGCCCACACCCAAGCTCTTGGCGACGCGGCTTCGACATCACACGATGCACGATCACTTCGACTTTGTGGTTATTGACACGCCACCGGCAGTGTCTACGTTGTCACTCCTGGGGTTCGCGACAGCTGATGTGATGATCCTCGTGACGCACGCGGAGGTCTGGGCGCTGCGTGCGCTGAGTATTCTCTGGGCGATGCTTGGCAACGGAGCCGGGGCTCCTCCGGCCGGCTCACGATTCGAGGATTTGCGGATTCTTATAAATGCATACGATGACGAGCAACAGGAACAAAGAGATGCCAAGGATGTTGTTTTTGAGCGGTATGGAAAACAGTGCATTTCGACCGCTCTGCCCTTGAGCGATGATCTACAGAACCTGAGCTTGCATGATCACCAAGACCCGTGGTTGGTCCCCAGCATTGCCGCCGCCGTCGATGCTCTGCTGGCGGTGGTTGCAATAAAATCGCCTACGACCGCCGTTGCGGAGAATACACAACGATGAGCGACTATCGCAGCAAGATTCGAGAACTAACGGACACAAGAGGACCTGAGCAGGCATCGGAAAAGGCGGTTCGCGCCCGGCGCCCCACACGAATCCTGATTGCCGCCGCAGCCGCCGCAGCGGCCTTGACGGCCGTTTTTTTTGTCGGCCGTGCCCAAGGTTGGTGGCCGGCGCCCGCCTCGGTCGAAGAACCCACCGGACAATCAACGCCGGTTTCTCAACCGGCGCCTCCGGCGCCAACTGCGGGAACCGCCGCCAATGACACTTCGGACGCCTACACAGCCGCCGCGGAAGCCCCCGTCCAGCAAGCTCCTGAAGCCCCCGTCCAGCAAGCTCCTGAAGCCCCCGTCCAGCAAGCTCCCGAAGCCCCTGCCCAGCAAGCTCCTGAAGCCCCTGCCCAGCAAGCTCCTGAAGCCCCCGTGCCGGACGACACACAAACGCCGGCTGATCATGCTGAAGCCGAGGCCGAGGCCGCGACGACGGAAGCGGAGGAGGTCGTCGCGGAGCCTACCGTGCGGGTCGGGGTCGGTCCCACTCGGGGAGTCGCAAACACTCCTGCCGAGGCTGGTCGCGTCCTGGGCGAAACTGTGGCCGTTGAAACAACCGAGGCTGGTCGCGTCCTGGGCGAAACTGTGGCCGTTGAAACAACGCTGCCGGAAGAGAACAGTCGTCGAACCACTGAGGATGTGGAGTCGCCGGTCCTGGAGCCGGTGGCGGTGGCGGCACCTTTGATGGTGCCGGCCGAACCCCTGCCGTCACCCACTCGCCCGGCGGTCCCGCAGCAAACGGAATCACCCGACGTATCGGACCTTCGGCCAAGCGCACAGGGTGAAGCCGATCCCGAGTTGGCCGTGGCTCCGATGATTCTTCCGCCTGTTGCCGAGGTGAGTGCCCTACGTGTAGAGGAAGAGGAACGCGTCGATGACGTGCCGGAGGCTCCTATCTCCGTGTTATCGGAACTCGTGCTTGTGCCGGGCGGCAGTTTTCGCTTTGGAGACAGAGGCTCGGGAGGGACGATGGTAGAGGTCGAGGACTTCTACATGGAGGCCCATGAGGTAACCAACGCTCAGTACAAAGCTTTTATGGAGGCGACGGGATACGACGTCCTCCCCCGCTCGAGCGGGCCCGGACCGGCTCGCTACAGCTGGGACGGAACAACCCGGACCTTTGCAGACGGTACCGCGGACTACCCTGTTGTAAACGTGAGCCTCGCAGACGCTCGGGCCTACGCCGAATGGGCCGGCAGGCGACTACCAACCGAGATCGAATGGGAGTTTGCCGCCGAGTCCGGTGTGGCCGGCGGCGACGAAGCTCTCTTCCCATGGCCCGGCCCGTTTGCCGACCGCCGGTTTGCCAACTTCGACTCGGGCAGCCTCCAGCCAATTAGGCAGTACCCACCAAACTCGCTTGGGATTTACGACCTCGGTGGGAACGCCTTCGAATGGACCAACTCGGCATACTCCGGAAATCCGGCGGCAAGCCTGGTTGCGCGAAACGACCTTCCGCGGGCCGGAACAAGCTCGGACGACGTCGGCGTTTTGCGAGGCGGAGCGTTTTACTCGACCTACCGGGAAGTACAAATCGACTACCGCGAGGCGAATTATACGGACATCGCCTACTTTGGCTATGGTTTTCGTTGTGTCCAAGACATCGACACGTCAAGAATCAAAGACGATGGCGATGACTCAGATGCTGAGCATTTCTTCCACATTCGAGTAGGGTCCGTGGAATAGCCACGCCGCCGCCGGGACGCTACCCCTGCCGGCGGCTTCTACGAAGACTCGCGCCGGAAAAGGATTCTGTAGATCTTGTCACGCGCGGACTCGCGGAGTCGTTCGAACGTAATATGCAGAACACGACCGTTCCGGGAGGCGCGAACAACTCGGCCGTGTAAATTCAAGCGCTGTTCGCTATCCGGATGAAAGGTGAGCTCGATGCCCGAGCCCTTCCAATGACTGCCGTCCGGATTTTTGATGCTTGCGCCACCTCCGCCCGCATCCACAAAGTGCGTGAGCATTGGCGACTCGTCGCTGTTTGTCTGGTAGACCACCGTCACCGGCGTGTCGAGCGCAAAACCTCGCGTGTCGTCGTCGAGCTGCACTTCAAAAAAGTCGGCCCGGTGCTCACGTATTCGCGCCCGCACGGGCTCCGTGCCCTCCGCTTCGATGAGGAGGCCGGCGCCGGCCGGCAGCTCGGTGGTGGACTTGGGGGGCTTGTCCGTCTGTTTGCCGGCAAATCCGAGTTTGACCCGGAGCGAGCTTACCTGTTGCTCGGTGATCTCATCTTCATCAAGTGCCCGACGGGCGCAGGAGTTGAACATGCCCTGGCTGACCACCAAGAGGTGTTTCCGCTCGGGCGCGTGGAGGTGTTTTGCCGGCGCCGCGAGTGCCTCTCGCTCAGGCCATGTGAGGTCCCGTCGGTCCGCGTGCTGCTTGAACGTCTTGCCCGCCACCTCCAGGCGCTCCTTTTTTTCGCGGTACGTGCGCACGGCAAACACGGTTACCAATAGGCCGACAAACAAAACTATCGCGACCAGCAGCAGAATGATTTCCGTTGGTGAACTCGCAAAACCGGAGTACAGATCGTCCCAAAAACCCATGACTACCCACATGGTACCGCCGGGACACGCCCAGGGACATAACCCGTTTGGGTTAGTCGACGGCACCAAGGCCGTATCGTTCAGTTTACTAACAAGATTGGCGCGATGATGCACCGACATTCGTCGAGCTCAGCCGCGTATTTGTGTATCGCGCCGCATTAACAGAATGCCCAAAACGTTCCCACCTCGTTGCAACTTTTTTTGAGCGGACGTCTCTGTCTACAAAAAGGAGCACCGCTTTTTTATGAAATTTCTACTCGTATATCCCGAAACCCCCGACACCTACTGGAGCTACCGCTACGCCCTGCCCTTTGTCGGCAAAAAAGCGCTTATGCCGCCGCTTGGACTTGCAACCATAGCCGCCATGATCCCTCGCGATATCGACCTGCGTATTATCGACCTCAACGTAGAATCACTCTCGGACGATGAAGTGGCTGCCGCCGACCTAGTGCTTGCCTCCGCGATGATCGTGCAAAGAGAGTCGCTAGACGCCCTAATCGCGCGCTGCAACGCCGTCGGCACGCAGATCGCGGTAGGCGGTCCGCACGCAACAAGCTGCCCGGACCAACTTCCCGGAGCCGACTATTTGGTGCTCGGCGAGGGAGAAGTCTCCTTTCCGGAGTTTCTGGCCGACTACCTGGAGCACGCTGCAGACGGCGCCGAAGCGGCCACGACACACCGCTGTGGTGAGAGCACGGTTCGTCGCGTATATCGCAGCGACGGTCGTCCGGACATCACCACAACACCGGTACCGCGATTCGATCTGTTGAACATGCACTGGTACGACACGATACCGCTGCAGTTCTCACGGGGCTGCCCCTTCGACTGTGAGTTCTGCGACATTGTCCAGCTCTTTGGCCACAAGCCGCGCACAAAGAGGCCGGCGCAGTTTGTCAGGGAGATGGATGCAGCCTATGCTACCGGGTTTACCGGCTCGCTTTTTGTCGTGGACGACAACTTTATAGGCAATCGTCGCGCGGTAAAAGAGCTGCTCCGGGAGCTCGCCGTCTGGCAGCGCGATCGTGGATACCCCTACAAGCTATCGACCGAGGCCAGCATCGATTTGGCCGAAGACCCCGAGCTTCTTGATCTGATGGTAGACGCGGGATTCGGAATGGTCTTTGTCGGCATCGAAAGCCCCGTCGCCGACTCCCTAGCGGCCATCGGAAAGAAACAGAACCTTCGAAACGACATCGCCACAAGCATCCGTACGATTCAGGAGCGTGGCATCGATGTGACGGGGGGCTTTATCATCGGATTCGACTCGGACCCGCCTG
The DNA here is from genome assembly GCA_964519835.1 of uncultured Spirochaetales bacterium. Classification (GTDB taxonomy): domain Bacteria; phylum Spirochaetota; class Spirochaetia; order DSM-27196; family CAZFLD01; genus CAZFLD01. The sequence goes on along the minus strand of CAZFLD010000033.1, from coordinate 27,608 downwards.
ATATCTTTGATCTGCAGATCGATTTTGTGCAGGAACTTGCGATTCCCACCGCTATGATCGGCTTGCTGATGGCGCTACCAAATACAAAGCTCTATGAGCGACTGGATCGAGAGGGAAGAATTCTCTCTGAGTCGAACGGGAACAACACCCATGCCACACTGGTTAACTTTGTTTCTCACATTCCCGCTGCTCAGCTCGAGGACGGGTACCGGCGGGTTCTCGAGAGCGTGTACAACCCTCGCCGCTACTTCGCCCGTTGTCTCGATCTGCTAAAACGATTTCCAAAGCGTTCCGATATTCCTGCGGCGGCACCAAAGATACGGCTTCGTGAGCTCAAGGGCCTGATACACTCCCTCCTCCGCCAAACCTTTTCGCGCTATGGCCTATCCTATCTGCGGTACATCATTCTCGGCATTGCGCGGCGCCCGTCGCTTATGGTTCGCGTCGTGACGTATGCGGTGATCGGTCACCACTACTTTACTATGACAAAAAAGATGGTGCGCAAGTTTGCGGCGTATGCGCAGGTGGGGAAGCGCGCCGAGCGTCCCACGACGGAGGCGGCGCCGGCCGACCGTCCTGCGGCGGCCGTGGCACACTCACTTGCACCGTCGGCCGTGGCCTACGACTCAGCGCCGTGATACGATGAAGACAAAAAGAGGAGTCCGGTATGGGTGGCGAGCCATCTCCTGCAGCGCAAGTAATGATCACGGTTATTCCAATAGCAGGAATAGTCATCGGCGGCATTATCATCTTTTTCTTCCTCTTGTGGCGCCACAAGCAGCGGATGGAACTAATCCGCAACGGAATGGAGCCGAAGGATACGTTCGACCTTCTGTCGTTCAGCCTGCTCGCCGGCCTTGTGTCCGGCGCCGTGGGGTTTGTGTTGACGATTTTTATCCTGTTCAAGGACGGTGCAAGTTACAGCCTCTTAGGTGGCCTCATTCCCCTGAGTGTCGGCATGAGCCTGCTCGCCTACTTTATGTTTTATCAGAATGGGCGCAAGCAATGAAGAATCCGCGGGCGGAGGCAATGACAAAACCATCGTCCGCCGCGTCCGCGCAGGCGACATCGACGCATTTGCGTCTCTTGTTGACCGGTACCAGCGACAGGTCTTGGCACTGGGCTACCGGTTTTTTGGTCGACGGGAGGATGCGGAAGACTTCGCCCAGGACGTTTTCCTTCAGGCGTTCCGCAAGCTGGATACCTTTCAAGGAACCGGTCGTTTTTTTTCCTGGCTCATGCGAATCGGATACAACAGGGGAACCCGACGGCAACGCAGTACACCAAGCACGGAAGCGGTTGACTGGGCACGCTTGGTTGACCCGGCTCCTCAGCCCGATGAGGCCCTCGAGCGTAGGGAGGCCGGACGCGCGGTTCTGGATGCCGTTGGCCGGCTCCCTTCCGGCTACGCCGACTGTATCGGGTTCTTTTTCTTTTTCGACCTCAGTTACCAGGAGATCAGCGAGGTGACCGGTCTTCCCCTCAACACGGTCCGCTCCCACATACGGCGTGGCAAACACTTGCTGGCCTCACGCCTTTCCGGCGGCGATGCCGACCACGGCTCAGGAGGCAGCTCATGACTTGCGAGCAGGCTTATGATCAAATAACACAATTAGACCGCCACGAAACTCCGTCGCCGGCGCTTGTTCGGCACATCGCGGAGTGTTCCGCATGTCGATCGTTGTTTGTGAAATTGACGCGACTTCAGAGCGCCGCTCGCATAACCTCATCGCACGCTCCTCGTGTACCGGTCGCAGGCGAGATAACGGCCATACCGGCTCACAACGGCGGGGGCGCACGCACCCCCGAACACCCGGTTGCCGCCATCGGGCAAGCGGCGTTCACCGAGCAAGTAATGCGCGCGATTCACCAAGCCGCCGCTTCCCCTCACGACCTCGATCCAAAGCTCAGCCTCGGAGGCTGGGCGGTGGGAGGTGCCGTGATTATAGCAGGCTTTGTGGTGGTTCAGTTCAATAAGGTCGTGGACTGGCTACGCGGTTTTTTTGGCCCCGGCATCGACGTGGCGCTGGCCATGATTCTCGGCATCGCGTTGACGGTGTATCTTCTGATGCTCGTCGGCTCAAACCTCCGGGCCGTCCGAAGGGTCTGGCGGCGAGTGGCGAGGTAGGGGGCGGCTAGTAGATCCGCTTGCCCTCGTCGTCGACGTTTTGCATAAAGTAGGCGACGTCGGTGAAATATTCGTCCATGCGCTCTCGAATGTCGTCGGGAATGCCGACTTCCTTCATCGCCTCCCGCATGTAGCCGAGCCATTTTTCGGCGTGCCGGCGCTCGATGTGGAACCGGGCGTGACGCGCGCGGAGGGCGGGATGGCCCTTGCGATTGCTGTAGTACATCGGTCCGCCCAATCGCTGGGCAAAGAACTCGTACTGGTTTTGTATGGCCATTTCCATGTCGCGGGGAAACAACCCGCGGAAGGACGGCTCGTTATCGGCATAGACACGGGTGTAGAAGGCCCGAGAGAGATCTTTTATCTTGTCGTAGCCGAGTTTCTCGTAGATGTTGAACTCGTCGATTCGAGACATTCTCAGAAAAGTAGCCGTAGATGTCGCATGGGGCAAGGGGCCACGGGAATCGGGAGCACGGAAACAAGATCCTCCCGGTGGAACACCGCTCAATACGGCTTAGTGGCACGGTCGGCCGCGGCGCGGGTCCTTCACGAGTGTGATAAGCCCAACAAGTGCGAGTAGATTGATGAAGGCGGTCACCAAAAAAAGCAGCAAATATGAGCCGGCGGCCAGGGCGCTTCCGATAAGCGGCGCTACCAATCCGCCTACCCCGGCCAGAGTGTTGGTAATACCTACGTAGGTAGGGACGCGATCGTCGGGCGCGAATTCAATGGCGATCATCATCGCGGACACTCGGCCGGCGCCAACCGCAAACCCCATAAGTACAAACGCCGGGAAGAACCAACCCACCGCGCCGGCAAATCGGGCAATCACAAAGGCGGCGGTGACGGCGGCGACCCCAAGCATGAGCGGAAGCCTGTGTCCGAACCGATCAGCCACGGTACCCGAGGAGATGTTTCCCGCCGCCTCCCCCACCAACATCACGACGGTAAAGATAGCCACCGTCGCGTCCGGCACGGCGAACGCTCGAGTTGTGTGCACGGCGACAAAGCCAAAGCCCATGGTTCCCAGGCCCATAAGCGTGCGCACGACGAGAAACCGAGCAAATGCCGGATCGTCCTTTACCGCCCCCATGGCACCGCGCAGTCCGTTGCGTCCGAGCGACGCGCGACGCGCTATCGGTCGGCCGCGGGCCGCATCGGCCGCTACCCCGTCGACATCTGTGCCATGGGAGCCGTCGCACCGTTCGATTGGCCGAGAGTCCCGTCCGGAGTCGGCTCCCGGCTCCGCGCCGGCACTCGCGGCGCTCGACCGAGCCAACCGCGAAGGCTCCTTGGCCAGGGCGAGGAAAGCCCAGCTGACTTGCACACAAACCGCGGCAAAGGCAAAGGCGAGGGCAAAGTCCACCGGAAACATAAAGACGCCCAGGACACGGCTCGCCCCAAGGCCCCCGACCGCGCCGAGGGACGTACCTAAGAACGTGGTTAGCCCGAAAAATCGTCCGCGCTCCTCAGGCGCAAATGTGTGGGCGATGAGGTCCTGCCAAGCAGGTGCAATAATCCCTGCACCCACAAAGTGCAACCCAAACGCCAACAAAAAAAGCGCAAGCCCAAGGTCCGATCGTGCGGCGCTCAAAAGTGCGGCAACGGGCCACAGGATCGCCGGCGCCCGTTCCACCACAAAGCCGAGACGAACAACAATCGGCTTTTTGTAGGCGACGCGCTCCGTTGCCGCGGCGGTTAGGAGTTGCGGGAGGTACCATCCCGCCTGGCTAAACACCGCCACAAGACCTATCAACAACGGCGAGTCAGTGAGCTTGCTGACAAAAAGCGGAACGACCGTGTTGTAAGAGACGGCGTTGATGCCGGCCCAGTAGGAAACGCCGTCTGCAGTGTGAAAAAAACGATTTCGCCGCGCCTCTCTCCGCCGCTCGGCAATCACCGCCTGTGGGTCCTCTGTTGTCCGGCGGCGATAATCGGCAACAAGCCAACGAAGCAATCGGCCCGGCCGGATCATAACGCGCCCGGCTGTTGGTCCCGCTTCCAACCGCGCAGAATACGATGCTGAGGTGCACGCTCCAGGCGAATGGTCACAATCTCCGCCGGCCCCGCGGCCAGAGTCATGATGCCGTCGTCGATCTCCTCATCCTCTATCGGCAACTCGTCGAGGCGGACCCGCGTCGCACGATCGAAGAGTCGCGACACACCGACGGACTGTACAATCGGTGCGTGACTTGTGTTGAACAAGCGAACGACAATCGCCCCGGGGACCCGTATCGAGCCTTTTAGCGCCGTGAGGGCGAAGCTGGTCGTATTCAAGTCCAGAAGCCGGATCTGGTGATCAAGGCCCGCTCGCCCGGGACCCGCCGGGGCGGTCACGGTCTCCAAGTAGGCGGGACCGGCGGTACATCGGGCCGGGTCGAGGTAACCGAGGCCCGGCATCACGGCAAAGGCGAATCGGAAACGGTTGAGACCAAGCTGCTGGGCATCCGGCGTTGCTATCATCGGGCCGGCCTGTCCCCGTCGTGTGTCGAGATCACCACGCGAGAGCCAACCAACACAACGAAGAAGTGTTATCGCAAGTGAGTGAGTCCCAGCGACCGGGCCGTTGGTATCCTGAAGGGCCTCGTGCTCGTGAAGACCGTCGGTGTGAACACAGATAGCCGTCTCTTTGTCGCCTATTGCGACCCAGCCTTGGTGCGGCCGGGTACTCGTCACGGACTGCGCCCAGCCGGCCGTCTCGGGGCCGGCAATGGGCCGCTTTTCAACGGAAAACGTGCCCTCGGACACCACATGAGTTGCGCGGGTTTTTGCGGAGAACTTCGCCCGAACACGGTGATCCCGCGCGTTGTTAGTGAGACTGCCGTCCACGCGCACCAGATCCGATCCCGTCTGAACCGAGACGCAAAATCGAACGGCAAGCGTAGTGGTTTGGGCGGACCGCCGGCGATGATCCTTAGCAAGGCCGGCGGGAACTTGGGCGCTAAAGACAGCTTCAAGGGATGCCGTGACCGGGCCGAGCTCCTCCGGCGTCACCGCAACCTCTCCCTCCGGCCGAAGCGGAATCGGACCGTCCGCCGCGGGAGAGAAATCGTAGGTATCACCACAGTCGCCCTCGTCGTAGAAGGAGACAATACCAATATACTCGCGTCCGGATGACGTGCGGAGGGTCAAGCCGGCGTCGGGCTCGACGGTGAGCACGTTGCCCCCGAAGTGTAGCTTGTTGTCGACCGCACGGACCGGAGCGAGGGCCACGACGGGCTGCGCGTCACCGGCGCCGGGAGGAACGGCGACGGAGAACGTCGTCACGCTTAGCGGCGGAAGCGAGGCGGCAAACGCTAGGCGGTGGCGGTAGTAGATTGCCTCGATCGCAACCGTAGAGTCGGCGAGCCGGCCGCGGAAGCTTTGCACGAGCTCGACGAGGGTGTCGTCCCGGCAGGCCGATTCGTCCGCCAGAAACAATAGCAGGCGCGCTTCCGCCGAATCATCCTCGACCTTAAAGCGATGAATTCCCAGGCGGTCCATCCGGTGGAGCACTTGGTTCCACCACCATGCGTTATCTGCCACATCCCGCGAGTTGGTACGCGTCTCGAGCCACAGATAGCGCTGCTTGCGAACGTCGAGGAGTTGCGTCGGCATCACTTCCCCGACCCGATCCACAACCTGCAAGCCGTTTCCGAGCTCTTCGGACCACACGAATTCGTGACGGACCGTGTGGATACCCGGGCGGTCAAACGGCGAGAAACAGACAAAGACCGGGCGGGATTCGGGAACCCAATCGGTAGCTACCGCGGACGCCACCTGACGAATGCCGATGCTACAGACGGCCCGAGCGATCTGCTCGGCTTGATCGAATCGCGGAAGCATCTCTTTGTGGACCTGATCGATGCTGCAGCCACCAATGCTGTCGTGACCGTGGTTCTGAAGCAGCAACTTCCATCCCTCTCGCAAGGCGTGGGCCGGGTAGTAGTAGCGAGGCATCTGATCCGCGTCCTCGGCAAAGGGCGCCATGAGGGACGCCATAACGGCGATAGGCTCGGTCTGCCTCTCGAAGAGCCGCTGGACGGCGGCGTTTCGTTGCTTCAGGTGAATGCGGGAGGAGAGGATCGACGGTAAGAGCGGATGGTAGCGGCTTCCGCGCAGCTCGCCTGTTACTACCGGAAGCTCGGGCCTCTCCCGCCGGACGCCACGCGCATACTCCGGCACGTTGGAGTGGATGATCCGATAGCCCGGCATAATCTCTTCTAGACGGTCGAGCGTATGCGCGAGGTCCGGTTCGGGATGAAGATGATCGGCCCCGTTCCAGAGAGCAACATGAGATGACCGGGGTTTTTTCCCACCCGGCTCTACAAGGCGCAAAAGTCGCTCTTTCGCGATTTCCACCGAGGGTATCCGGCTGTAGGTGCTCCCCCAGAAATATGGAAAGCCGAGCAATCCACCGCTGTAATACCCCTGCACCTGGTGGGCCACAAACACGGAGCTGCCGTCGGGACTCTCCCACACAAAATCCGTCTCCATTTCCGGGAGCTCGTTGCCGATCCCTCGGGTAAGCGCGGCGCAGTCTATATCAAAGTGGCGGAGGATCTGTGGCAACTGGGCAATGTGGCCAAATGCATCGGGAACCCAACCCACGCGCATGGTGCCACCGTGAAGGGCCGCGGTCTGGGTTCCAGCCTGCAGGTTCCGCACCAGGCTCTCCCCGGACACCAGGAACTCGTCGGGCTGTGTGTACCACGGGCCGACGAGCAGATTTCCACCCCGGACTAGCGTGCGAACAATCTCAGTCTGCTCGGGCCGCATAGCCAGATAGTCTTCCAGTAGGATGGCTTGCCCGTCCAACGTGAAGCAGTAAAAACCCTCCTGGCGCTGGAGCGCATCGATTACGGCATCTACCACGGAGACAAGCTCGACCCGGAACTCCTGGTTGGTCCGATACCACTCCCGGTCCCAATGCGTGTGAGAGATGACGTGTATCGTCACGTCCTTTTTGCGTTTGCCCACGTGCACTACTTTGCCACGCCGGCGGAGAGCCCTGTTACAACAAAGCGCTGAAACACCAAAACAGCCACCACAATTGGTACCAGTGTTACCATGGTTCCCGCCGCAACCCAACTCCACTGAAGGTTGAGCGCTCGACTCAGGCTCAAAATGGCGACGGGCACCGTCTCCACTTCCCACTTACCGATGGAAACGGTATTCGCAAGCATAAACTCTCCCCATGAGCCCAAGAACGCCAGGACTCCGGCGGAAAAAATGCCCGGCGCCGCGACCGGCAGAATGACCTGAAAGATCGTACGGAGGGGACTCGCCCCGTCGATTTGTGCGGCGTCTTCCAGCTCGAAGGGAACGTTTGCGAAGTAGCTCGCGATCAAAAACGAGGAGAGAGGGATCGCGTAGATCATGTTGGGAATGATCATCGCCCAGTAGGTTCGGATAAGCCCCAGGCTTCGTAACAGTACAAAGGTGGGCGCTATCACTACGATCGGGGGAATCATGCCGGCGATCTGCATGCCATATAGGGTGGTCCACCGAAAGCGAAACCGTAGTCTTGCTATGGCATATGCCGACAAGGTCGAAAGCAAGAGGGTCCCGATAAGCGCTCCGGTCGACACGACCATGCTGTTGAGGATCGAGCGCTGTATCCGAAACGGCTCCTGCATGATGGTACTGTAGTTCTCCAACGTGGGATTCTCAGGCCAGTACTCCACGGGGATTCGATACTCGGTTCCGGGAGCCTTGATGGAGGTAATTCCTATCCAGGCGAGCGGGCCCAAGCACCACACGGCAATAACCGCAAAGATCCCCACGGAAACGGTACGATGAATCATCTTTCTTTGCTGCGGTTTCATGGTGCCCCCTACTCCCTGAACCGAAAGTTTCTGCGGACGCGGCCGATGTAAAAGATGCCGACCGCCGCAACCAGGACAAAGGTCACTACGGCATATGTAGAACCTCTGCCGAACTGCGCGTAGCGGAAATAGGACGTGTAGGCAAAGGAGCTCAGCGTCTCGGTCGTGTTGCCCGGGCCACCGCCGGTAAGCCCATAGATGACGTCAAAGACCCGTAGCGCATCTTGTGATCGATACAGGAGTGCCACGAGAATCGTGGGAAGCAACATAGGAAGTGTGATCCGGAAAAACCGCCGCAGCGGCCCCGCGCCGTCTACCTTTGCGGACTCCATGACGTCCTTCGGGATCAACGCCAAGCCTCCCATGAGAAAAAAGGCCGCGATACACGCGCCCTTCCAGGTGTAGGTCAGAAAGACACTACCCATTGCCAGCGTCTGGTCCACCAAGAACAGAGGAGCCTCGTCCACTAAGCCTATACGCACCATAAGGTCGCCGATCGGCCCGACATCGCCGTCCAGCATCCAGCGCCACATCGACGCCTGTATGACCTTGGGGATGGCCCATGGAATGATAATCACCGCGCGTAGCGGCGCCCTCATGCCCTTCGGCACATAAAACGTCGCCAGGGCCAGAAGCATGCCAAGAGTTAGATCGAGGACAACCACAACGACGGTAAAGCCCACGGTAAACAGGAACGTTCGCCAGAACTCCCCGCTCGCCATGACGTCGGCGTAGTTCTGGAATCCGGTAAACTCCGCGCCAGTTATATCGGTGGTGTATTCCAGGTCAAACAGGGTGTAGACAAAGCTCTGTAGTATCGGCCAGTAGTTAAAGATCAAAAGGCCGATAAGAGCCGGGACCACCATGGCGATGCCGATTCGTGTTTCCAGTTTTTTGGCGATCACGGTGACTCCTCCAAGTGGGTGCGCCCTGTCGGGCGGTGGGTTCGCCCCTCCGGTCCGACTTAGGCGCAGAAACAAAAAGCCGCCGCCAAACGGCGGCGGCCAAACATGTCCGCTATGCGTCGCGTCAGTCGCGGAGTCGGTTCACCCGCGCGGTCATGGACTCGAGCCCCTCCTCCGGGTTGGTCACTCCGGTTACAATGCCGTTGAGCTCCTCCTGCAGGATGCCCGAAAACTCGGCGTAGTTTTGGGAGGGCGGCCGGTTCCGCGCAACGTTGGTGAGGGGGATAAGCTTGTCGACATTGGGGTTATACTCCTGTACTTCAGGATCTTCGTAGAGCCCGTCGTAATACTGCACGGGCCCCCAAGCCAAGGCAAAGCCCTTTTGGACCGCTTCGCCTGCAATTACGTCCAGAACGTCGATTGCCGCGTCGAGGTTTTTGCTATAGGGATTTGCGGAAAACGCAAAGCCACCGGTGATCGAGACCGACTCGCCGTCGGACTGTGCGGGAAACGGAATAAAGTCCCAGTTGCCAACAACTTGCGACTGTTCTGGATCATCGAGCCAAGTGACCATGTCGGCGTTGTCCCAAAGGAAAATCCCTTCGCCGTTTACAAAGCGTTGACGCCCCTCCTGTCGGTTCCAGTTTTGGACACCCTGGGGAGACACTCCGGTTTCGATGGTTTCGCGCATAAACCGGACCGCTTCCAAGCTTGCCTCGGTATCCAACGCATACGTCCCGTCCGGATGTACGTAGGTACCACCGAAGGCGTGAAGCAACGTCGAGTAGTACATAACAAGATCCTCGTCTCGGGCGCCGGGCCACAAAAAGCCGATGGTGTCCGGATTGTCCGCTTGGACCGCTTCTACAATCTCCACCATCTCGTCGACGGTCTCGGGCGCATCAAAGCCATACTCCTCCAGAATGTCGCTACGATAATAGAGGCCGGCGAGACTGCCCCAGAAGGGGACACCGAGCCGATCACCTTGGTACGAGAAGGTAGCAAGCCCCGCCGTCGCAAACCGCTCTTCCAGCTCGGGTATTTGGTCGTTCAAGGGCACCGCCCAGCCGGCTCGGCCGAACTGGCTGACCCACGGTTCATCCATTCCGTAGATGTCCACGGTGCTATCCTGAGACGTCATCCAAATAACCAGCTGATCGAGCAGATCCTGCGACATGGTCTCATATTCGAGGGTGATGTTGGGATGGGCGCCTGCCAGAGCCGCCCTCATCGCGTCGATAGGCGCAGGCGCGTCCGTGAATGAGTTGGCCAAAAAGGCGTTATACCCAAGTGTGACGGTGACCTCCCCGTCGTCATCCGCCTCGTCTTGACCGCCGGCGAAGGCCGCCAATGGGGGAAAAAGTAGCAGCAGCAACAGAGCCGACCAAAATAACGTTGCCCGTGGTCTCATACTGAGCCTCCTGTTGATGTGGTGAACGTGGTAAATACCGTTCCGCCGTGTATCCCACACGGT
>CAZFLD010000033.1:0-17194 GCA_964519835.1 uncultured Spirochaetales bacterium | reverse complement strand
CAACAGCAAATGGTTTCCGGAGGGCGGCCCGGGACACCGACGGGAACGGTCGCTGAGGTTGTCATAACCAAATCCTTACACATCGAGTGATAGAGTACACCGCACATGGACCTGTTTGTTTTTCGCCACGCCCAAGGGCACAACAATCTCCCTATAGACACCTCTCCCATAAGCCCGGAGGAAATCCGCCGACGCCTCGACGCTCCGTTAACCGAGCTTGGACGGCGCCAGGCCGGCCACTTGGCCGACTGGGTGGCGGAACGATGGGATCCCGTCGGCACCGGCACCTACGGGAAGGTGGCTTTCTACTTCACTCACCTATATGCCTCACCGATGCAACGTACCGCCGAGACCGCAGGCTCGCTATCCATCGCACTCGACCTGCCCATCATATTCGAGCCGCTCACCCACGAGTGCGGGGGGTTGTCGTTCAAGACCGAGGAGGGACTGATTGTTACCGTGCCCGGATTGCGTCGCGCGTACTTCGAGGACAACTACCCCGGTGCGCGCATTCCGGAGGCCATTACTCCACACGGATGGTGGGTGCGCAATCTGCCCGAAGCGCCTGCCGACTGGGATGACAGGGCAGACCGGTGGCTTGCGTCCGTCAAGTCCGGCCACGCCGAAGACGCCAGGATCGCCCTTGTCACCCACCAGGGATTTTTCCAAGCGATCTGCCGACGGCTCCTCGGCCTGTACAGCCGGCCGCTGTGGTTTACTCTCTTTAACACCGGCGTGGCGCACATTCGGCTTGGACCGGACGATGAGATCTCTTTTCGTTTTGTAAACCAGCTTGCCCATCTGCCACAGGAGATGATCACTGGCTAAACGATCGGACCAAGCCCGAAACAAGGCACCCATGGGGGAGCGGGAATTTGTTTTTGCGCGCCCCATTCACACGGAGTGCACTCCGCGTCCCCGTCTCCATCAAACGTCCACCAATCCGTATCGCGGTGGCTCCGGCACGAGTCCTCGGCACTCCCGACTTGCTGGTCGCAATCCTGTTGCTCTCGAACCCCGAGCACGATACCCGATGCCAAAGAGCACCGTCGTTTTCGCCTCGGCCCCGAAGGCCACGGCGAACCTTCCGTGCACAGTAAGCGGCTCGAGTATCCGCACACCGAATCGAAAGGGAGGCGAAGTCGGCCTTTCGATCGTCGAACGTCAGCGGCACCTTTCTGGTGGGCAAGTACCGCCCGTCACCCTACATGGCCGGCGAGCACGCGTGTAGCTACTTCGACGGCCGCGCCGGTTCGCTCGTACCACACAGACTTAGTCGCAACATGCTTGGCATACTCTCGCCGGCTCGCCGCTTCATAAGCCGCCTCGAGGAACAAAAACGCGACTACAACCGGCACCGCAGCTGGGACTACAAGGACCTTTCCACGGAGCCATTTGCGCCGATATGTCGATCCGACAGCCGTAGTCGGGTCGACGGACTACTCCGCCGACCCGGGATGTGCATCCTCGTCGTACCGGTGCTCGGGCACCGAGTTGTCCTCGGCGCCACGCCGCGTGGCGGCATGCTGCTCCGGCGCCGGCAGGAGAGCCGGATCGCGACCGTTGGATCCGCCGCCCGACCCATTTGACCCGCCGCTCGAGCCGTTGGACGACACCTTAAAAAACGCCACACTCGACTGGAGCTGCTCGGCCTGACCGGAAAGCTCTTCGGCCATACTCGACATCGCTTCTGCCTGCGACGCGTTTTGTTGGATGACCTGGTCAAGCTGGTTGATTGCCTTGCTGATCTGATCGCTTCCGGAGCGCTGCTCATTGCTCGCCGCGCTGATCTCCCTCACCAAGTCCGCGGTTTGACGAATGTTCGGCACCAAGGACTCGAGGAGCCCGCCGGCCTTCTCGGCGACATCTACGCTGGATGCGGAAAGCTCGCTGATCTCGCCGGCGGCCGCCTGGCTGCGCTCGGCGAGTTTTCGTACTTCGCTGGCCACGACGGCAAAACCCTTGCCCTGTTCTCCGGCGCGGGCGGCCTCGATGGCCGCGTTGAGTGCCAGCAGGTTGGTGTTGCGCGCGATGTCCTCGATAATGGAAATCTTGTCGGCAATCTGACGCATGGCCTCCACCGTCTGCCGCACCGCGGTGCCGCTCTCTTCAGCATCCTGCGCCGCCTGCTGGGCGATGGATTCGGTTTGCTTTGCGTTATCGGCGTTTTGCTGGATGTTGCCGTCCATCTCCTCCATAGAGGAGGAGACTTCTTCGGCATTGGCGGCCTGCTCGGTCGCGCCTTGTGACATCTCCTCGCTGCTCGCGGCCATCTCTTCGCTGCCGGAGGACACGTTGTCCGCGGCCGTTGAGATCTCACCGACAACCTCTCGAAGATGACTTACCATCGAGCGGAGCGAGTCGGCAAGCAGTCCGACTTCATCTCGTTGTGCAACGTCGATGGTGGTTGTGAGGTCGCCGCCGGCGACCGTCGTGGCGAATCTCACGCCGCGCGCCAGCGGTGACGCGATGCTTCCGGCAACCGCCAGTGCAACCAAGGCGACCAAAACAGCAATAACAAGCCCGGCGATCACGATGCCCGTTATCAGTGTGACAACCGGCCGGGATACCTCCTCCATGTCCATCTCACCCAGCAGCGCCCAGGTGGTGTCAAACACGGAGACCGGCCGGTAGGCCGAAAGCACTTCACTTCCCAGGTAGTCGACGATCGTGCCGGCGTCCGTTGTGCCGGCAAGCGCCTGTTCGGCGGCAACGGTACGCACGTCTCCGCTCTCAGGATCCGCAAATGACGCGGCCACACTATGGTTTTCCGGATCGAGATACGAATCGGACCGCATAAGGTAATCGGGACCAACGAGGTAGGTCTCGCCTGTCTCTCCCATGCCGGTCCGTTCCTGCATGATCTCGTTGATTTCATCAAGGGGCATTTGTAACGCGACGATTAGCTCGACGGAGTTTCCTGCGACGATCGGTTGGGCCACAAATGAAGCGGGAGCGCCTCCCGACGGGGCGTAGGGGGCAAAGTCGCCAAAGGCGAGGTCGCGGTTGGAGATAGCCGCACGCACCGCCTCGCCGAGGCTGGACTCGGAGTACACACCGTCTATGATATCGGTTCCCAGGTCCGCCTCTTTTTCCACGGTATAAAAAATCTTGCCCTCGGGATGAATAAGAAACAGATCGTAGTAGCCAAATGCCCTCATGTAGTTCGAGAAAAAGTCTCCCTCCTTTCCCTCGAGCTCCGAGTTGATGGCTTCCTCGAGGTTCATCTTTGTGACCATGGCCCAGTTACGGCCGGGCACATCGAGTTGCTCAAAGACGACCATCACAAGGACACCGGCGCTGTCGGTGTAGACGTCGCGGGCCTCTTCACCCGCCAGAGCGCTGGTAAGATACTCCGGCGCGATGCTGGTAGCATCGTAGCCGAAGACAAAATCGCCCCCACCCATGGTGACCATGTCACTACGAAAAAGGACACGACCATTGAGCTCCTCGGCGAGGTAGGTTTCGCCGGTTTCCCCTAAACCGGTGCGGCCCTCGACAATGCGGGACATCGCCCGATTGACCGGACCGCCGGGAGTCATGTTTTCAGGCGTTAGCTGTGCCTGGGTCAAATACTGCTCGACCGCGGTCGCACGAGCATCCTGCACAGCTTCCAAACGATCAAACGCGGAATCCTGCAGACTCTCTACCGTGTGAATGAGAACCTCAAGATCCTCGCCGGCCGTGGCGAAGTAGCCCTCTATTTGCCGGCCTTTTATGTCACGGATTGCCGTAAGCTGCGCCGTGACGCTGTGCATCAGCGCCGTTGATGCCTGCAGGGCGCTAAACACGGCCACCGCAGCAAGGGGAACAAGGCCGACAACCAAGAACAGAATGATCAGCTTCGGCCGAAGTTTAATGTCTCGAAGACGTAGCATACTCGTACCTCCTGGATGAGAAACGAGTCTACCATTTTTAGATTTAACTGTCAAACGAGATTTATTAGAGTTTTTGTAGCCTTAACGGCTCGATTGCGGCCCGGGTGCTTGGCCATAAGACGCGCCGGCAGGTACGGCGCAGGCTCACGAGCGGACGAGAGTACCGGCGCGCGATTGGTTACATCGGCTTGCGGGCGACTATCTGAGCCACCGCCGCACGTCCCGTGTGGCCACGCCCCTCGGTAACGTCTCGCTCGGTCTCACGCAGAGTCTCGAAGTCGAGGCCGAATAGCTCCGACTCGAGCTCGTCTTTGTGGGCCAAGAGCTCTGCAACAGGCGGTCCCCCGGTACCGTAGGCAAGCTGATCCGGCGTGTACGCCTCGAGCACAAAGACACCGCCGGGCTTGAGCCCGTCAACAACGCGCCGGTGCACGTCCGTTCGCAACTCTCGTGCCATATGGCAGAACACGGAAACGATAAGGTCCCAGGCCTCGACGCCAATCGCAAACTCGGCCAGGTCCGCCACAACAGGTTCCACCGTGACACCCCGCTTAGCCGCCAAGCGTGCCGTCTTTTCCATGCCGGCCGAGGAGGCGTCCATTGCGGTAACGGCAAAGCCGAGTTGCGCCAAAAACACCGAGTTACGCCCTTCGCCGGCGGCGATACAAAGGGCCTTGCCACGCTTTAGGCCCGGCGCCACGGTGGCCAGAAAACCGTTCGGCTCCGTCCCAAAGAAAAACTCGTCCGCGCCGTAGCGCTCGTCCCATCGGCTGGTGTTCATGGGAGGTAATCTATCAAATCCAGGCTTGTTCGTGGTGCCGGCGGCAAACCGAATAACCTCTCATTTTTTTCTTGACAGATCCTTGGACTGGGTCGAGAATCGTCTTATGGCGTGAGTGAGAACCGATTCGGTTTTCACTCCGCTGATCGTACAGACGCGCACCCTTCGCTTGGGCGCGCCGTCGGACGTGAAGGCGGCCGGTCGCGACTACATTGTTTCGGAGTTGGAATGGCGGATATCCTTCGGATTCTATTCAACAGCCTGCAAACGGGCAGCACCTACGCTCTCGCGGCGTTGGGCATTGCTCTGATCTGGAAGACGAGCAGAACCACAAACTTTGCCCAGGGTTCGATCGGGACGCTCAACGCCTACGTTGCGGGCATTTTGCTATTGAGCTGGGGCTGGAACATCTGGCTTGTGGCGCTTGCCTCACTACTCACCGCTTTTTTGACGGGCATTGTCATCGACACCTTTATCATCAGGCCCGCCTCAAAGGTCAGTCCGATCTCAAAACAGATTATCACCCTCGGTCTGATCATGGTCATCGTTGGACTGATTCCTCTGCTCTTTGGCGTAGACCCCTACCGCCTCCCGAGCTTTATTCCGGGGGCGAGTGTGGACATCGCCGGCGCCACACTTCGTCTTAACACCGTGTTTGTGATCAGTGTGAGCCTGGCGCTAATGCTCTATTTGTTTTGGTTTATCAAAAACACACGCTGGGGCTTGGCGATTCGTGTTACCGCGGCCAATGAAACAACGGCGAGGCTTATGGGCGTGCCGACGCGCACGGTCACCATGATCTCGTGGGCAAGTGCCGCGATGATGGGCACACTCGCCGCGTTGATCGTTGCACCCCAGGCCAGTGTAAATCCAAACATGCTCCTCGACGTCCAAGTAAGCGCGTTTTTTGCCGGTGTCCTCGGCGGTTTTTCCACCTTCCTCGGACCGGTTGTCGGTGCGTTTATCATTGCCTTTGCGCGGAACTTTGCCGCCTTCTACGTGTCCGACATCTGGGGCAACGTGATCGTCTACTCGTTGATCCTTGTGTTCTTGTACTTCAAGCCGTACGGGCTCCTCGGCAAGAAGATCGTGAAGAAGGTGTAAGTGATGAGGTCCAGTCTCAAATCCCGTCCGATCCTCCAGTTTACGCTCCTGACCGCGTTATTGCTCGTGATTGGTCTCTTGCCACACGTGGGTGTTATCGGATTCTCCACGATGAGTGTATTTGCCTACACCGCTATCTACACGGTTGTCGCGCTCGGCATGAACATCCTCTTGGGCTTTAGCGGTCTTATCTCTCTAGGTACCGCCGGTTTTATCGGTGCGGGTGCACTCGGCATGGGGGTCTTTTTGCAGGCGGGGCTGCCCTTCGAGCTTGCGGCGGTGTTTACCCTCCTTATCTCCGGTGCCCTCGGCGCGCTGATCGGGCTCTTTTCCCTCAAGGTCGAGAGCATCTACCTGGCCATAGCTACGTTGTTTGTGGGAGAGATCCTTCGACAGATCTACACCTCCGTGCCGATTTTCGGCGGCGAGTTTATCCCTATCGGAGCGGTCAAGCTCCTCGGCTTTGTCGAGCTCAACCAGATATTCCAGGTACAACGGAGCGTGCTCTACGGCGTGGTAGTGGTGGTGCTCTTTGTGTCTATGGTGTTGATGCACCACCTTGTCACGAGTCGCACGGGACGCGCACTTATGGCAATGAGCCGGAGCGAGCACGCAGCGCAGGCGATGGGCGTGAACATCCTGAAGTACCGGCTCACCGCTTTTGTAACGGCAACCCTGTACGCAACGGCCGGCGGCATCCTCTACGCGCTGTACTTCCAGAACGCTCCGACCCGCGCCTGGACTCTCAACATCAGCCTTTTGATTATCGCGATGGTTGTGGTCGGCGGCTTCAAGTCGATCATGGGCACGTTTTTGGGGGCCGTTATTATTTATGGACTCCCCAACCTCTTCCTGAAAGACCTGCTCGGCGACATCTCCTACGTCTTTTCCGGCGTACTGATAATCCTCGTCATCCTCTTCTACCCAAAGGGATTTGTGTTTGTGGGCACGGACATACGCAGATTTGTCACGGGGCTGCGGCGCCGGATAGGCAAGCCCGACGGCGCAAAGCCGGGAACCGGTGATCCAGGGCCGGGGCGTGGGCGCCCGGGGGTCGAAAATCGCCAAAGCGAGATGCCAAACGAGAGGAAAAAACATGAGTAGCTCGCAGGACACAAACAGCGTGAGCGGTTCGCGGCCCATTCTCGAGGTAAAAAACGTGACCATGACCTTTGGCGGTCTGCGCGCCGTGGACAACTTGAGCTTCTCCATGGAGCGCGGAGAGATTGTCGGCCTAATCGGCCCCAACGGGGCCGGCAAAACCACCGTATTCAACTGCGTTACCCAGTTCTACAAGGAATATGAGGGGTCGATCTTGTATACCGGTGGTGCGGCGCATGGGGAAGCCGGTACAAACGGCAACGGGGAGACCATCGACCTGCGCACACTTGCCGTCACCCAGGTTGTACGCCACGGCATCGCCCGGACTTTCCAGAACCTCGATCTTGTTCCCGACCTCTCGATTCTCGACAACGTATTGATAGGCGGCCACACCCACTTCAAAACCGGCGTTATTTCACACCTCTTGAAGACGCCGGCCGCTCGTCGCGAAGAGGGCAAAATGCGTGAGCGTGCTGAGGAAGTTCTCGCCTTTTTAGGCATCGGCCATATAAAGGATCTCTACGTGGCCGGACAACCCTACGGCATCCTAAAAAAGATCGAGGTCGCACGGACCCTTATGGCAAGACCGCGACTTATCATTCTGGACGAGCCGGCGGCCGGCTTAAACCATCAAGAGACGCGGGAGCTCGACGCACTGATCTACCAGATTCGCGAGCAGTTCGACACTTCGATTCTGCTTATCGAGCACGACATGTCGCTGGTAATGAACATATGCGATCGGGTGTGCGCCATCAACTTCGGCCGCTTTTTAGCCATGGATAAGCCTGTCAACATCCAGCGCAACCCCCTGGTGCAAGAGGCCTACTTAGGAAAGGACGAGTCCGCATGAGCGCACTTCTGGAAATCAACGACCTAAGCGTTTCCTATGGCGCCATTGAAGCGTTGAACTCCGTCAACATCTCGGTCCCCCAAGGCCAAATCGTCGCGGTCCTCGGTGCAAACGGCGGTGGCAAGACCACATTGCTCAAAAAGATCTCCGGTCTCGTGCCGGCAACGGCGGGCCGTGTGTTCTTTGCCGGTGAAGACGTTACCACAATGCGCACCGAGGTAATCACCCAAAAAGGCATCGTTCAGGCGCCGGAGGGAAGGCAAATCTTCGGCGAGCTGACGGTGACTGAAAACCTGCAGATCGGCGCGTTTACGGTGCGGGACAAAAAGGATAGAGAGCGGAATCTCGAACGTGTGTTTGCCTACTTTCCGGTGCTCAAAGAGCGAAAGGAGCAAGTGTCGCAAACACTTTCCGGCGGTGAGCAGCAGATGCTTGCAATCGGTCGGGCACTGATGGCCTCACCTCGGCTATTGATTTTGGACGAGCCTTCCCTCGGACTGGCGCCGCTTATCGTGAGGGACATCTTCAAGATAGTAAAAGAGTTTCAGGACGAGGGGACCACGATCCTTATCGTCGAGCAGAACGCCCTTCAAACCTTAAAGATATCGGACTATGCCTACGTCTTGCAGGTCGGACGCGTAGTGAAGTCGGGGAGCGCAAAAGAGCTCCAAGGTGACCCGGAGCTTGTTGAAGCTTACCTGGGCAAAGAGGGCAGGGCTTAAACGTGGAATCAAGCCGCATAGCGGCTTAGCAATACAGAACCTTTGTAGGAGGAAGGAATGAAAAAACTGACGGTTGTTTTGCTGCTTATCGCAGCAGTGGTGTTTGTGCTGCCGGCTGCGGGCACTACCGAAGCCGAGTTGGCGCAGGGCGTGACGGAAGACAGCGTGCTGGTAGGAAATGCCGCGGCCACAAGCGGCGCTTTGGCGGCGGTAGGCGTCCCCTTTAATCAGGGCATCGAGGCCTACTTTAGCATGGTAAACGACGCGGGCGGCGTCGCGGGCCGGACCATCGAGTGGGTGCACTATGACGATGAGTTCGACGGAGCGCAGGGCCTCACGTATTCACAGCGCCTTGTTGAGGACGATCAGATCTTCGCGCTTGTCGGTCACTTTGGAACCCCCACGGTTGCCGCTACGCAGGAGTACCTGAACACGATCGGCATTCCCCGTGTGTATTATGCCACCGGACTCAGGTCGTTGTTCGACCTCGACGCCGAGGGAGGCGCTCGGGCATCGTTTCCGGTCCAGCCCATCTACGACGCCGAAGGCGAAGTTATGGTCGCTCGGGCGGTATCCAACTTCGACGCTGAGAAAATCGGTGTGATTTATCCCAATGCCGACGACGGCAAGGGACTCCTCGCCGGTATCGAGCTTCGTGCCGGGATGCTCGGCGTGCCGGTGGTCTCCGCTCAGGTCGCCCCCGACGCCGCGGACATGAGCTCGGCCGCCCAGACCATTCTCAGCGAAGACGTAGACGTTGTGCTTGTGGCGGCCAACCAGGTTCCGGCTGAGGTGGCCATCAAGGCTCTTGCGGCCGCCGGAAACGACAAGCCGGTTATCACAAGCTACGTCAACGCGGCACCCACGTTTGTGGAAGGCGTACAAGAGGCCCTGGGATCCTTTGACGTTTATGCCAACGCGTGGCTTCAGGTCGTAGACGACGAAGGCAATCCCACCGAAGCCCTCAACGCATACGTGGAAGAGGTCTCTAGGATTGACCCCGCGCTTGCCGGCAATCCTTACGCTCAGGCGGGCTGGATTGCAGCATCGATCTTTGTCCAGGGTCTGGAGCGCGTCGGCGACGATCCCCTGACCTGGGACAACTACGTGGCGGCGATGGAAGAGACCCCGGTGGAGATACCCCTCGGAGGTACGGTCGACTACGCAGGCGGTCGGCGCGTCGGCACCCAGGCCATGTCTCTTCTCCAGGCAACCTACGAGGACGGTCCGGGCTGGGTCGTTGATCAGCCTCTCGAGGCCATCACCGACATTTTGAATTAGAGTAGGCGGCAAAGCGGAGCCGATGTCCTCTCTTCCGGACACCCGGGGGCGCGGGGAGGGGCATCGCTCCGGCCGCCCTGTTGGGCCGATCATTTTTTTGGCGCCTGACTGAACTACCTCTCATTTTGGGTTTTGGGAAGCGACGATGATTGATGTAGGAATAATCGGGCTTGGCGTTGCCTTTCCCGAGCAAACGATGGACGCATCCGAAATTGCGGCCAAGACGAACATACCGGAAGAGGTAATACAAACCAAATTCGGCGTAGAAAAAAAGCCCGTGCCCGGCCCCAACGACACAACAAGCGCCATGGGCATCGCGGCCGCCAAGAACGCAATCCAAATGGCGGCCGTCGCGCCCGCCGATATCGACGTGGTAATCTGGAACGGCGGTCAGCATAAGGATTACCTGAACTGGCTTGCGGGCCTCCATGTAGCCGACGCGATAGGTGCCACGCGGGCCTGGAGCTTTGATATGGAAGCCATGTGCGGAAGTATGATGGCGGGAATGGAAGTGGCCCGAAGCCTAATGGTGGCCAACGAGGACTACAAAACGATCCTCCTCGTAAGCGGCTACCGAAACGGCGACATGGTCGACTACTCGGTGAAAGAAACCTCGTTTATGTTCGACATCGGCGCCGGCGGCGCGGCGATGATCTTGCGTCGGGGTGCCGGTCGCAATCGGATCCTCGGCACCGCCTTCCGCGGGGACGGCAGCTTTTCAACGGACTGTGTTGTAAGAGTCGGCGGCACACAAAACTGGCCGCCGCAACACACAGATACCGACAAGTTCCACTTTGTTATCGACGACGTGGATGGATTCAAAAAGAAGCTTGGGGAACGAACACTCCCGAACTTCTACGCGGTGATCCGCGAGAGCCTCAAAAAAGGTGGCCTCACGGACAAGGACATAGACTACCTGGCAATTCTGCACTTCAAGCGCAGCACACACAAGACGGTGCTGCAGGAGCTCGGAATCAACGAGAATCAAACAACGTACCTGAGCAACTATGGTCACGTTGGTCAGAACGATCAGATTATATCGATCCTCGAAGGCCTTAAAGCGGGCAAGATCAAGGACGGAGACAACATTGTAATGGTCGGCGCCGGCATAGGATTTGTGTGGGCGGCGGCGGCTGTGCGGTGGGGAGTAAACACATGAACTTGGAAGGCAAGATATGCCTCGTGACCGGCGGCGCGCGGGGAATTGGAAGAAAGATTGTAGAGACATATGCGGCCGCCGGCGCAAAGGCTGTCTACGCCCTGGACATGGGCTTTGACGGTTTTGAAGAAGTCACACACGACTATCCGACGGTAAAAAGCGTTGTCGTCAATGTTACCGATTCCGGCGCGGTAAATACGGAAGTAGAAAACATCTGGAACGTGGAGGGAAGCGTCGACGTCCTTGTAAACAACGCGGGGATCACGCGCGACAACCTCATTCAGAAGATGACGGACGACGAGTGGAGTGCGGTTATAGCGGTGAACCTCACGGGCGTGTTTAACATGGCGCGAGCCGTTGGACCGCGCATGATGGAGCAGGGTGCGGGCTCCGTTATCAATATGGCGAGCATCGTCGCTCTCACCGGTAACGTTGGTCAATCAAACTACGCGGCCACAAAGGGTGGCGTTGTTTCCATGACAAAAACCTGGGCCAAGGAATTCGCCCGAAAGGGAGCCAAGGTGCGGGTCAACGCAATCGCCCCCGGCTTTATTCGTACGCCGATGACCGAAAAGGTGCCCGAAAAGATCCTCGACGCGATGGTGGCTAAGACCGTGCTCGGGCGCATGGGCGAACCGGAGGACATCGCGAACGCCGCTCTATGGCTCGCGAGTGATCTATCGAGCTTTGTCACCGCCCAGGTCATCGGCGTGGACGGCGGCCTGGTGATATAGGCCGGCTGCAACGGCGCAGGGGCCGTAGGCCGGGCCGCAGCGGCCCGAACGGACCGCGCACAAACGAGGAGCAAGAAGATGCCACAGTGGAGAGAGACGTACAACAGCAAGCTGCTGTCCATGGAGGAGGCGATATCGCGCCTGCCAAAGCGGGCGGCCGTGATCATGGGAATGGCATCCATGGAGAGCCAGGGATTTATGTCCCGCATCCACGAGTTTGCGGATCAGTTCGAGCACTTGCGGATCCTCTCCTGCCTCAACATGCAGTCCTACAGGTTCTGCGAGGACCCGCGGTATGACGGGCGGTTTATAAACGAAAACTGGTTTTTCGGCCCCTCGAACCGGAGCGCCGCAAAGCTCGGCCATCGTCTTGTGGACTACATTCCTAACAACCTTCATCAGGCGGGCGGCAATAAGCTCCGCGCGCTCAAAGCTCAAGGCGTACCAATCGTTTACTGGGGTCCCGTCACCCCCATGCAGGAAACTACCGGCTTTCTAAACCTCGGCCTCTCCAATGTCTACGAGGGTGAGGTCATAGAGGCGGCGGACATGGTGATCCTCGAGGTAAACAAGCACGTGCCGTTTTTGCACGGCGACACGCAGGTTCACATCCGCCGCGCCGATGCGGTGGTGGAATACGACGCCGCCGTTCCAACAATTCCCGTGCTGGAGCCGGGACCTGTCGAGAAAGAGATCGCGGGCCACATCGCCAAGCTTGCCGGCGATGGGACAACGTTGCAGATCGGGATCGGCGGCATTCCAAACGCCGTCGCCGCATTGCTCTCAGACAAAAAGGATCTTGGTATCCACACCGAGATGTTTGCCGAGAGCATGATCGATCTTTTCGACTCAGGGGCGATCACCAATCACAAAAAGACACTGTGGCCCGACAAGTTTGTCTTTACATTTGCACTCGGGAGCAAGCGTATGTACGAGTGGCTCGACAACAATCCGGCGGTGCTCGAGCTTCGCGGCAGCTACGTAAACGATCCCTACGTGATAGCTCAAAACGACAACATGGTAAGCATCAACACCGCCATCACGGTAGATCTGACCGGCCAAGTGTGCTCTGAGAGCCTTGGACCCGTGCAGTACTCCGGCACCGGTGGTCAGCTGGACACTCATCGTGGCGCCCAAAAGGCCAAAAACGGGAAAGGCGTTATTGCACTACGGTCGACGGCCAAAAAGGGAACGATATCGACCATTGTGCCGATGCTTCCGGAGGGCTCGGCTGTTACCGTACCGCGCCAGGACCTGGATTGGGTAGCGACGGAATACGGCGCCGTCCAGCTCTTGGGCAGAACCGTG
The DNA here is from genome assembly GCA_964519835.1 of uncultured Spirochaetales bacterium. Taxonomy (GTDB): domain Bacteria; phylum Spirochaetota; class Spirochaetia; order DSM-27196; family CAZFLD01; genus CAZFLD01. Next base: position 4,276 of record CAZFLD010000033.1, on the reverse strand, counting down.
AGTGAGCGAGCTCGGGCGCTTATATCGATTGCACATCCGGATTATCGCGGCGAGCTCGCCGAGGCGGCGGAGAAGCTCGGATACATATAGGGAGGAGTCATGAACAAAGTGTACATCGTGGCGGCGCGAAGAACCGCCATCGGAACATTTGGTGGAAGCTTCAAAACCACACCGGCTACGCAACTGGGCGCCGCTGCCATCAAGGCGGCAGTCGAAGATGCCGGTGTGGACGCGGCGGCACTAGATGAAGTCATTGTTGGTAACGTATTGACCAATGCGCAGGGCATGGGTCCCGGACGGCAGGCGTCTATCTACGCGGGCATTCCCGCACATGTTCCCGCCTACACGGTCAACATGCTTTGCGGTAGCGGCATGAAGGCAATCATGCTCGCCGCTGATCGTATTCGCTTGGGCGAGGACGAGATGGCGGTTGCGGCCGGTATGGAAAACATGAGCATTGCGCCCTTTAGCATGCCCGGCACCATCCGCTGGGGCGCAAAACTCGGTGGCTTGCAGATGGAGGACAGCCTGTTGCAGGACGGCCTGACGGATGTTTTCAACAACTACCACATGGGGGTCACGGCGGAAAACATTGCGCGGAAGCACACCATTACGCGGGAACAACAAGACGAGTTTGCCGCGGAGAGCCAGCGCCGCGCGGCCGCCGCCCGCGAGGCAGGGCGGTTTGCCGCCGAGATCGTGCCGGTTGATGTCAAAGAGCGTAAGAAGACCGTTACCGTGGATGCCGATGAGCACATTCGGCCCGACACTACTGTAGAGACACTCGCAAGCCTGCGCCCCGCGTTCGAGAAAGACGGCACGGTAACCGCGGGGAACGCCTCCGGCATAAACGACGGCGCCGCCGCCGTCGTACTTGCCTCCGAGGCGGCGGTCGTGCAACACAGCCTTACACCGCTGGCGGAAATTGTGGCCGGCGCTCAGGCGGCGGTTGATCCTTCCATCATGGGCCTTGGTCCTGTACCCGCAATCAAAAAGGCCTTGAGCCGGGCCGGCCTACAGTTGTCGGCTATGGAACTAATCGAGTTAAACGAAGCCTTTGCCGCACAAAGCCTCGGCGTACTCACCGAGCTTGCCGACGAGCACGGCGAATCGAAGGAAGCGCTCCTCGAGCGAACCAACGTCAACGGCGGCGCCATCGCCTTGGGTCATCCCTTGGGAGCTTCCGGCAATCGTATTACCGTGACTCTGCTCCACGAAATGGCACGGCGTGACGCAAAGCTGGGGCTCGCATCACTCTGTGTAGGCGGCGGCATGGGTACGGCATTGATTTTGAAACGAGGTTAGGAATGAAAGAAGAAACGATCAGCGTAAACGGCAAATCGATTCACACCAGGCAATCCGAAGGGCACGACTCCGCCTATCCCACTCTCCTGTGTATCCATGGCAATCTCGGCAGCGGCCGGTGGTTTGAGCCGCTGCTAGCCGACTATCCTGGCCACGCCGTTGCTCCGGACATGCCGAACTTTGGTCAAAGCGACCATATCGACGCCTGCACTATTCCCGCCTATGCGGGGTGGGTGGCGGCAATCATGGACACGCTTGGCATTGGGTCGGCTGCGGTGCTGGGACACAGCCTGGGCGGCGCGGTGGCTATGGAGCTCCTCGTCCGGAAGCCCGCGCTTGTGGAGAGGCTGATCCTCGTGGACTCCTCGCCCATCGACGGACTTGTCACTCCCAAGGAGCACTACCCTGCCATCGAGGCCTACAAGGCGGACAAAAACATCCTCGCCCAGGCCCTACGGACCGTAGTACCGACAATCAAAGACGAAGCATTTTTTGCCAAGCTCGTAGACGACGCCTGGGCCATGAATCGCGAGTGTTTTATCGGTCATGCCGAAGCACTTGCCGACGCGGTCTACACGGAGAAGCTCAAAGGTGTGGCGATCCCCACCGATGTGATTAGCGGCGGCCTCGACGTTCTTATCACCACCGAGCGGGCGCACGAAATGGCGACCTTTTTCGGCGGCGGCGCGCATCGGTTTCCGGCCTCCGGCCATTCACCAATGGTCGAGATTCCCGACGAGTTCAACGAGCTTATAAGGACAATTCTCCGCGGAGAGGCATAGTGACCACGACGACCCCGACAAAGCTGCGCGACGCCGCCCTGGAGCTATTCTCAAAGCGCTGGTTCGAGACCGTATCCATTGCAGAGATCTGCCGCGCGGCCGGTCTGTCGAACGGGGTCTACTACCGCTACTATCGCGATAAGACGGGCATTGTCCGCGACTTGCTGGATGAGTTCCTGGACCTCTTCGAGGGCGCACTGGCGGGAGTCAACGGAAAGTCCGTCCGCGATCGGCTGGTCTGCCTATTCAACGCCGTTTTTTCCGCCGGTGTCCACTACGCGCCGCTCGTCGCGGTGTATCGCGAGGGACAGTACCGCCTTCCGGAATATGAGGCGAGGTTGCGGGAGATCTATGTCCGCGCTTGCGAGGCGGTCTTCGAGCGATCGATCAGCGAGGCCGAATACTTGTATGCAATCTCGGGCCTGAGATTCAACTCGACACGTGCGATCTACGACGGCCTGCCACGGAAGGCGGAGATCATCGCGGACTTAGTGCTCGACGGCGTGTTTCCCGATGCCGCGGAAGACGCATCGCGCGTGGACGTTCCGAACACCTACCCGCCAATCGCCGAGGAGACGACGCAGGACAGCCGCAGTCGGTTGCTGGCCACCGGCATGCGGCTTATCGGTCGCCGTGGCTACCACGGGATCGGCGTGGGCGACATCGCCCGCGAAACGGGACTGGCGGTCGGCACCTTCTACACGTACTTCGGCAGCAAGGAAGAGTTCTTCTCGGCAATTGTGGAGCAAATCGGCAGGCGAACGCGTCGCTTTCTGAGTGAGCGGGCGCGGACTCATGCCGGGCGCCTCGAACAAGAGGCCTACGGCGTGTGGCACTTCCTGTCGTATTTCAATCGGCATCCGGAGTACTACTCGATCGTCCGTGAAGCGGAGTTTGTGGCAAAGCCCTGGGTCCGTCGCTACTACGATGCATTTGAGAAAGGGTACATGGAAAACCTCGCCATTCCCGACGAACAGACGCGTAGGGTGGCGGCGAACTTTTTGATGGGGCTGTCTCACTACGTCGGCATCGAGGCGCTGCTCAACAATCGTATCCCGGATATTCCCGCGTTTATTCGCGAGCTAAGCGTGCTTATGTGCAAAGGAGTAGGACCATGAAGATAGTAGGCACCGGGCTCTATGCTCCCGGCGACCCGATAGACAACAACGAGCTTATGGAGCTTGCCGGCATCGAGTTCGACGCGGAGCGGGCCGAACGGAAACTGGGCATCCGCACGCGGCACATCGCACACCTCCGTGGCATCGACGAGACCTCCGCCGATTTTGCGGAAAAGGCTGCGCGCGCCGCAATCGAGACCGCCGGCGTAGATCCCAAAGAAATAGGGCTGTTTGTCGTTGCCAGCGACACACCGGAGTACATATCGCCCGCGACGAGTATGGTTCTTCAGGGACGAATTCAGGGGGGACAGCGATATTGTGGCACTTTCGACGTCAATGCAAGCTGCTCGAGCTTTGTGGCGGCCCTCCACTCCGCCCAGGCCTTGCTTGCCTCCGACACGTCCATCCGCTACGCCTGCATAGTGGGTCTCTACAACATGCCCGCCTTTGTGCGCCCCGGCGACGCTTTTGGCTATTCGATTTTTGCAGACGGCGCCGCCGCATTTATCATCGAAAACGGTGACGGCTACCTCGGTGGGCAGCTCCTCGCCGACGGAACACAATTCGACTACGTGGGCGTTTACGCCGGCGGCACAAAGCAACCCGTCACGGCCGAGCGGCTGGCCGAGGGCCGCTACGGCCTCGAGCTTCTCCAACGATTGCCGGGAGATCGTAACGTCAAGCTGTGGCCGGTCATGGTGGACACGGTTTTGGAGAAAATCGATCGAACCCGTGACCAAATCGACCACTATCTGTTTACTCAGATCAACAAGTCCGTCATCGAAGAGGTGATGGGAATCCTCGATCAGGATATGTCCAAGACAACCATGGTCATGGACCGCTACGGATACACCGGGAGCGCTTGTATTCCCATGGCGTATCACACTGCCGTGGAAGAGGGGCGTATTAAGCGCGGCGCCACGGTCATGGCGGTGGCCTCCGGTGCCGGCCTCGCGGTTGCCGCCGGCTGCTGGGTGTACTGAGGAATCGCCTTCAGGCTGTGCCGGCGGCGGCGGCGGCGGAGCTAACCACGTTTTATTACTACACAATCCTTCGCGTAAACCTGATTGG
>CAZFLD010000032.1:0-45391 GCA_964519835.1 uncultured Spirochaetales bacterium | reverse complement strand
TCACCCACGGCAACCTCGTCTGGGGGCGCGTCGTGGAAGACATCCCTTCGTTCTGCCGTGAAATGATAGGCGCTATGCGGCAATGACCAGCAGAAACGCCACAATAGCGGTAATCACGCCGTCGACCGTAGGCGCAAAACCTCCGGCAAGCATGTGAATCGATGGAAGCAGATGCGCTGCGGCGATGACAAGGAGTGTAACACGCGCGACAATACGGTCGCGCCTCACGGCATTTGTGAACGCTCGCAGTCCCAAAAAGGTGGCCACGGGAAGCACAACGGTCGGAATCAAGAGCAACCGTACATCACTCATCAAATACGCCTGCAGTCCGACAAACAGTAGGCCCAACGAAATGAGGATGCTCCACACGTCGAGAATGATCCGCCGTAGAACCGACGACTCCTTCACGGCAACTGCGGCCGGACCATTCCGTCGCGGCGCATTCACTGCGTCTCTCCCGGTGCGTCTCCGCCCTGTTCCTCGGTTGCCTGTTCCGGCCTACTCGGGGCCTCGATCAGGAACTCACGGTTATCTAGGATTAGGCGCGAGAGCAACTCGCCCTGTTGGTAGATAAGCCCGTGGCCACCTTCATACCAAACCAAGCGACTGTTTGACAGGAGATCATCGTGTTTGACGGCTGTTGCGGGTCCTACGACCGTGTCACCACGACTATGGACGATAAGAGCAGGTGCCGGGATGGAGGAAAGCGCGGCCTCCATGCGCCGCGTGTCGCTATCCAGAAAGCCGCGCCAGAACCCGTATCGCGCGGAAAAGTCGATTAACCCCGGCGCGAGTGAGCCCGGGTACGCGAGAAGGACGGGCGCCACGGCCACGGTTCGCGCAAACTCACCGCCGTAGCTCCCGGTGTGAAAACCATCGGGAACGCCAACGGCGGCGAGAAGGACAAGCGACCGCACGGCCGACGGAAACTGCGCGGCCAACTCGATCGCAACCCCGCCGCCGAAGGAGAATCCCAAGACAACAACACCCTCTTCCGCGAGTCCAAGCTTGAAAAGCGCCTCCCCCAGCAAGTCCGCAGCCGCCTGGTAGCCGTGGTTTTCCACCCGGCGCGAAGAGTCACCAAAGCCCGGCATGTCAAACGAGAACGTAGTAAATCGGTCGCGAAGATAGGGAACAAGTCGATCAAAGTCCGACTTGCTGCCGGGACTGCCGTGGATCATCACCAAGTTCGTGGGGCCGTCACCCCGTCTCTCGTAGGCGAGCCGGACACCGGGTTCGGGATGGACGTAGGCAATACCGTCCCGGGCGGTGTTGCCGTCTTCGTCCGCCCCATGCCGAGCCCCGAGCTGCACAATCGCCGCGACGGCGAGAATGACCGCAAGTCCGCCGAGGAAGTGCTTGAGCAGAACAACGGCGTGTATTCCACGAGCCTTTTCGGATGCGAGGCCCCCGGCGCCTGTCGTCTGTCGCCCGTGCTGTGATTTCTTCACGGCGCTAACGTAGCGGCTCCACGCGATTTGTGCCAGAGGCAGCGGTAGGGGGTACACATCACGATCGAGGCTTGCCTCCTCAGTATTCACAAGGCCGTGACGCCGCCGTTGACAGAGCGCGAAATTATGGTGAGTCTCCCGTCATGACAGTTTTTGTTGCCGAGGGCTCACAAACCGGTACATTCGACCTTATCGCGGACCTTGGTTTCAGGCCGGCCGACGACCCCTCTGCCTCTCAGGTATGCGTTGCAGGCTTCGGGTCGACGGGGCTCAAGCAGGTTCCGCCTGAGCACAAGGTGGTGGTCATCGCGGAAGCACCGGCCGACGCGTTGTTGCTGACATCGGCGCTTGCACCGGCAAAGCGGCGCTTTGTTGTTGTGGCCGGCTCCTCGGACGAGGGTTCCTTTCGGCGGCGGCTACGGACGGCGATTCAAGCGGCCCACATCGCCGCGGGGGCGGCGGTAGCCTTACCCGTACCGGGACCGACCGGAGAAACGACACCCGCCGGCAAAAGGCTCAACGCAGCCGCCACATCGGCCGGTTTGTATACGCGGGCAGTCACCCTGGCTGCGACGGACTGGGACGGTGGGGCGATGTATCTCGGGGCAAGCGCCGCGGCTCCAGCCGAAGGTGCAACGGACATCCCTTTTGGCCACGCCTTTTTTGTCACGATAACTCCCGGCCCGGAGAAGCCCCGTCTTGCGGCCGCCGCGTGTGAGGTGTTCGCCCGGGGCGTCCCCGGCCCGCCCGAGGCAGGACCCGGCGGTTGGGCGCGCCCGGCGGCGGGCTTGGTCACACTGGTGGAATCACTTGCCCGGTTGGGCGCGGGAAACGGTGGCATCCTTATCTACGGCGTTCGAGCTGAGTTTTTTTTGTGGCTGTCGCGCCTGATGGACGCCGAGCTCAGCATGATCAAAGACGATTGACGGTATAGTCCCGGTCCGGAGGGTCCCGGCGTTGCGCGTCGGCGTCGGTTGTATCCGCCGAGAGGTCGACCACAATCTCACGCCCGCCAAAGCCGTGCACGTTGCACGTTGCCCGGACGCGAACCAGTGTCACGGAAGCGGGAATCTCAATACCCCGCCGGCTTCGGGTAAACGGCTGCTCGTTGTCGTGGGGATGGGCAAGCTCTCGTGTTCCGTAGACGTGCTCCGTTTTGTGATCGATGACCTCCCAGGCGTCGGCGTAGTGGTCCCATCCCTGGTCTCGATGACGAACACGAACCGAAAACCGCCAGACCGTCACGTCGGAGCCGGCCGAGCGCTCTTCGACCGCCTCCACAAACTCGACCTGCGCGTAGTCTAGGTCGGTGTTGTACTCCGCGGCAGTATCCGGAGTGCTATCGACATCCGGCCCGTCGTCGGATGCGCAGGCCGTCACGGCGGCAAGTCCGGCAAGAAGGCTGCATACTCCAATAATCTTCATACCCGCAAAGGTACGGATAGATGGTACGATTGTGTATTCGTGATCATAGACGACAAGAGACAAACAGGCGTTTTTTATGAGATACACAGCCGCTCGGGCGCGTTGTTCAAGGCGCCGCTTCTTCCGGGAAGATCCACGTAGTCGACGGCTTCGACGATTCCGCTATGCGTAGGCCAGGACGGAAGCGAGCCAGCGCTCCGCTTCCTCGACCGATTCGCCGCGGCGCTTTGCGTAGTCCGCTACCTGCTCCTTGTCCACCTTCCCGACCGCGAAGTACTTGGCTTCCGGATGAGCCAGGTAGTAGCCCGAAACACTTGCCCCGGGAACCATCATACAACTCTCGGTAAGCTCCATATCAACGGTGTTCTTGATATCGAGAAGCCTCGACAAAAGAAGCTTGTCCCGATGGTCCGGACACGGGGGGTAGCCGGGTGCCGGCCGGATCCCACGGTAGCGGACCTGGAGAAGCTCCTCGGTGCCAAGCTCCTCGTCCGGGTCGTATCCCCAGAGGTCTTTCCGGACCATTTCGTGGAGCCTCTCCGCAAAAGCCTCGGCCAGGCGGTCGGCGAGGATCTTCGCCATAATCGCGCTGTAGTCGTCATTCGCCGCCTCGAACTGCGCAACCAGTGTCTCGAGTCCTACGCCTGCGGTAACGGCAAACAGACCGAGGTAGTCCGACGCCGGCGCATCTTCGGGGGCGATGTAGTCCGCAAGCGACAGGTAGTAATCGATGTTCTTCTTTTCGCGCTGCTGGCGTAGCATGGGGAAGCGTCCTACCTCATCCTCCCGAGACTCGTCTTCGAAGAGCACAATATCGTCGTTGTAGAGTGAGACTGCGGGCCAAAACCCACAAACACCGTGGGCCGTCAACAGCTTCTCATCGACGATACGAGTGAGCATGCGTTGCGCGTCGTCGTACAGTTTTCGCGCCTCCGTTCCCATCTTATGGTCGTCGAGGATTGCCGGATATTTGCCGTTAAGCTCCCAGGCGACAAAGAAAAACGTCCAGTCGATGTACCGCGCGAGCTCGTCGAGGGGATGGTCGCGCAGCACCTTGGTACCCAAGAACGTCGGTGTAGGCGGAGTATAGTGATCCCAGGAAAAGGTCGGGCGCCTCGCACGAACCACATCGACCGGCAAGAGCACCGTATCGTCCCGTTTTTTCTCCCGGGCCACTCGGGTAGATTCATGAAGTGAGGCAAGCTCGACCTCGTATGCTTCTCGCTTTTTTTTGTCCACCAGACGTCCGACCACGCCGGCCGCCAAGGAGGCGTCTTTGACATGGATAACCGGGCCGCTGTAGGCAGGAGCGATCTTTACCGAGGTGTGTATTTGAGAAGTCGTGGCGCCGCCGATCAACAGCGGCACGGAAAGCCCGCGCCGTTCCATCTCGCTCGCCACATGTGCCATCTCTTGCAGGCTCGGCGTAATCAGGCCCGAAAGGCCGATGATGTCGGCGCCCTCACGAGCAGCGACGTCGAGGATCTCCTCCCCGGGAACCATCACCCCCAAGTCGATGACCTTGTAATTGTTACACTGAAGGACCACTCCCACGATGTTCTTGCCGATGTCATGCACATCGCCTTTTACCGTGGCCAGCACCACGACGGCCTTATGAGACGGCCCGCCCTTTCCCCCGGACTTGGCAAGGGCCTCTTCTATAAATGGAAGCAGGTAGCCGACGGCGGACTTCATCACTCGCGCGCTTTTTACAACCTGCGGCAGAAACATCTTGCCCGAGCCGAATAGGTCGCCGACGACGTTCATGCCGTCCATAAGCGGCCCCTCGATCAGCGCCATCGGGTCGCCTACTTCCTCCAGGGCTTCCGCCGTGTCGTCGGTGATGTGCTTTGTAATGCCGCGGACCAGGGCATGGCTGAGTCGTTCCTGTACCGGAGCTTCGCGCCACGCGGAGTCTTTGGCCGTCGAGGCCACCGAGCCCTCGTGGGACTGAGCCAGCTCCAGGAGCCTGTCGGTCGCGCCCTCGTCCCGGTCGAAGATCAGGTCTTCGACTGCGGTGAGGAGCTCCGAGTCGATGTCCGAGTAGACGGTGAGTTGCCCCGGATTCACAATGCCCATGTCCATGCCGGCTTCCACGGCGTGGTACAAAAAGGCGGAGTGCATGGCGCGCCGCACGGTCTCGTTGCCACGGAAGGAAAAGGAGAGATTGCTCACACCGCCTGACACATGGCAGTGAGGCAGCTCCGAGCGAATGCGGCGCGTCGCCTCGATGTAATCGAGCGCGTAGCGACGGTGCTCATCGATGCCCGTACCGATCGCAAAGATGTTGGGATCAAAGATAATGTCTTCGGGGTGCACACCCACCCGGTGGGTAAGGAGGTGATAGGCACGCTTGCATATCTCCACTTTCCGCTCCGCGGAATCCGCCTGTCCCTCTTCGTCGAAGGCCATGACGACCATCGCCGCACCGTAACGGCCGATTATGCGCGCTTTCTCCAAGAACTCGGCCTCTCCCTCCTTTAAGCTTATGGAGTTAACGATGCCTTTGCCCTGAATGCACTGCAAGCCCGCTTCGATCACGTCCCATCGCGAGCTGTCGACCATCACGGGAACTCGGCTGATGGCCGGCTCCCCGCCGATGAGTCGCAGGAAGGTGGCCATTGCGTCAACCGAATCGAGCATACCTTCGTCCATGTTCACGTCGATCACCTGGGCACCGTTTTCGACTTGGTCGAGGGCAACCTCCAGCGCCTCTTCGTGGGCGCCGCTTGTGACAAGCCGCGAAAACTTCCTCGAGCCGGTGACGTTTGTACGTTCGCCGACGTTTACAAAGCCCGTGGTGTCGTTCAGGTAGAGCGGCTCGAGGCCGGAAAGAGTTGTGATGTGTCGGTGCGCCCGTCGCTCTCGGGGTGGTTTTTTGGAAACGGCCTCGACAATCTTGGCCAGGTGATCCGGTGTTGTCCCACAGCAGCCACCGACAATATTCACAAGTCCTTCGTCCGCGTATTCACCCAGGACGCGCGCCATGTGTTCAGGCGTGTCGTCGTATTCACCGAACTCGTTGGGCAACCCGGCGTTTGGATGGACACTGACGTAGGTGTCGGCAACTCGCTCAATCTCGCGGATGTAGCGCTTGAGCTCGACGGCACCGAATGCGCAGTTGAGACCGATGGAGAGCGGCTTCGCGTGGGCCACCGACGCCCAGTAGGCCTCCGCCGTCTGGCCCGTGAGTGTGCGCCCACTTAGGTCGGTGATTGTGCCGGAGATCATGATGGGCACGCGGTTACCGGACTCGTCGAAGTAACATAGCACCGCATGTATCGCGGCCTTCGCGTTGAGCGTGTCGAAAGTCGTCTCGATAAGAATCAGATCGACGCCGGCGGTAACCAACGCTTCGGTGGCCTCGTAGTACGCTCTATCCAGCTCAGCAAAACTCGTGTTGCGGTACGCGGGGTTTATCACGTCGGGTGAGATGGAGAGGGTCTTGTTGGTCGGCCCGAGCACCCCCGCCACCAAGCGCGGACGCCCATCACGCGCTGCAACCCGGTCGGCCTCCTCTCGCGCAATCATCGCACCGGCTTTGTTCTGCAGCGCAGCCAAGTCTTGGGTGTTGTAATCGGCTTGTGAAACGCGGTTGGCGTTAAACGTATTTGTCTTGATGATATCCGCACCGGCTTCCAGCATGCGGCGATGGATCTTCGCAATAACGTCGGGCCGTGTGACGTTTAGGAGGTCGTTGTTCCCAAAAAGTGCTTTCTTGTGCGTCTGCACCTGCGGGATAACGTCGGAAATCTCCGCAACAAGCTCCGAGCGGACCCGCGTCCAAACAGCGGCTTCCTCAAGCCCGCCTGCGGACACCGTTTTAGCGTCGGCTGCACATATCTCTGCCCGTTCTTTGTTGCCGGTGACACCACGAAAGTCGTCCTCAGCAAGGGCATTGCCTTGAATCATTGTTGCCATCGCCCCGTCAAGGAAAACAATCCGCCTTTTGAGCTGCTCGTGGAGGTGTTTGAGGCGTTTTTGCTGGGCATCGACCATGAGGGCAACTATACCGATCGATCCACTCAACAATCAAGCGCGCACGGTGCCCCGGCGGCCGGCCGCCCGACGGGTGCCGCCTTCGAGGCAGGCCGCGCGGAAGGGAGCCGTCTTCGGGGGTGCCGCCCGAAGGGCGGCCGCGGTCACCCGGGGCCCCTACGACGGGGACGCGGCCCTTTGTTTTCGGCGCTTGCCGGCCAGAACAACGCCGGCCACGATCACGACGCCGGCGCCCGCTTGCAGCAGTGTCAGCGACTCTCCGAGGAACAACGCCGCCGCAAGCACCGTCACCAGGGGAATTCCGTTGATAAACACGGAGGCCTTCGCGGCGGGTATCTTCGAAAGCGCGTAGTTGTAACCAAAAAAAGCCAGGACCGTCGCGAAAATCGTCAACGCGGTCAGAGCGAGAACCGATTCAACGGTAAAAACCGGAAGGCCGTCGAACGCGGTCGAAGCCCCGGCCGGAAACAGGAAAAAAGCGGCACCCACGATCATCTGCAAAAACGTGATGGTCACGGGATGCACTCTTCCACTTAGACTTCGGGAGATCAGAATGTAGCCGACGGCCGAAACCGCTGCGCCAAGCACGAGCAAGTTGCCCAGCAGGGACGATTCGGCATAGTCAGGATTATTGTCCCCGAGGACGAGGAGCACGACGCCCGCCACCGACAACACCGCGCCGATGCCCGACCGCGCAGTCGGCTTTTCCTTGAGGATGGGCCACGCGGCAACGGCGACCAATACGGGAACGGCGGCTATGACAAGCGACGCGCTGGAGGCCGACGTGTGCCGCAGGCCTTCCGTCTCGAGAAGGAAGTAGAGGATCGGCTCGAAAAGTCCCATCAGGAGGAGCTTGGGCCAGAGTCGTCGGGAGGGAAACTCGAGCCTCCGTCGCTTGAAGATCACAAACAGGATCACCGCGGCAACCGCGTGTCGCACAAAGAGAATCACACCCGCCGAAAGTGTTACAAGAGCTATTTTCGTGGCGACAAATGAGCTTCCCCAGCCGAGAACCGCCATGATAAGCGCCGCGTAGGTCATAGGAGCGACACTGTACCACACTGCGCCGCGAGAACGCACGCACATAAAGCGCGCGATACAAGCACGCATCGGCGGGGTTTGGTACTATCCGAGCATGACTCCGACCATCGTACTTGCGCGGCCCAAGGAGCCGCGAAACATTGGCGCATGCTGCCGCGCCGCGAAAAACTTCGGCTGCACACACGTTGTTGTTGTGGGCAACCCGGACTTTGATCAAAACGCGGCACGAGGACCGGCAATAGGTGCCGACGACGTCCTGGACGGCATAACTCACGTCGCGTCCCTGCCGGATATCTTGCAAGATCTTCAGCTCGCAGTCGGCTACACGCGGCGGCTAGGACAAAAACGCAAGATGCGCTCGTTCGACCCGTGGGAGCTTGCGGAGAAGCTTTACGGAATGTCGACCGGACAGGACGGTCGGAGCGACCGCCGCAGTAGTGCCGACGAGGTGGCCCTGGTGTTCGGAAACGAGACATCGGGCCTCTCGGACGAGGAGCTTGGCTTCTGCCATATGGCGGTCTCCCTGCCCACGGATCAGTCGTGCCCGTCCATGAATCTCTCCCATGCAGTTGCTGTGGCGCTATACGAGCTGCGCACCCGGCTCCTCCGTCCGGCCGGCGGTCGTCTGGTCATCGACGACCTGCACGTGCCAACGACCGAGGCCCCCATGGTTCCGTCGGCGGATATCGACGTGGCGGTGGACATGATCGCCGGCAACCTGCAGATGCTTGGCTTTCACGTCCAGGACGGGCCCCAAGGCATGCCACGCCTGCTCAGGGACATCCTGGCGCGCGCTACAATAACTCCCGACGAGCTCGAGCGCTTTGCCGCCATGTTTGCTAAACTGGCCGGGATGCATTCGCGGCGCGAATAGCTGGGCGCCGCCGCATGCGTTGCCGCGCTGAGGGGGACTGGCCCGACGGGTTCATAGAGCCTCCTGCAGACGAGCTTGCGATACTACAAGAGGCGACGAGGGAGATGGACGAGGCCGTAAGCCGGCCGAGAAGAAATCGGGGTGCACCCATTGTATGATCTACGTTCTCGATACCAGCGCGCCATTGGCAGCAGTAGGCCACGGTACTCGGTAGGGTAGCCGGCGGGGCGCAACAGCCTGCTGAGCTTTCCAAGGGAACTATCCGGCCTCGCGCAGCGACTAATAGGCGAGGAGATAAGACCATGACAACAAGAAGTCTATGTGTGGTTGTCGGCATGCTGCTGGTGATCGCGATGCCGATGACCGCGCAGGCGAACGAAGGGCCACTTATGCCGGAAATCATGCGCCTCCTGACCGAGATTCGGGAGTCACCCCTCGCAGCCGTCGCAAACCTCAGCGACGAGGAGCTCGAGCAGATCGAGTCGATCGAAGCACGGACCACCCGCGAGCGGCGCGAGTCCGAAAGCGAGATTGCCATTCTCCGCGCCCAAATCGAACGGGAGCTTATCAATGAGGAGCCCGACCTTGGTCGGGTCGAAGAGCTTATGCGCGAGGTGCTCGAGTGGGAGCTGCAGATCCGCATGGGTGAGATTCGCAAAGAGTTGGAGATCCGCGGTATTATAGGCAACGAGCGATGGGCGCAGTTCTTACAGTCCCGGCGTATTCTCCGCCAGGTCGAACGACTCTCCGACGAGTTTGATAGACGCGCGGAAGGTGAGGAGCGGCGCCGCGACATGCTTCGAGAGGCCAATGACTTTTTCAACAGGCGCCTTGGCGAGATCCAACGAGGCCTTGGGGGTGCCCAGCGCGAGCTTCGGGAGCGGATCGAGCGTCTTCGCCGAGAACTCTCGGAGCGCTCGCGCAGAAGATAGTAAAAGGACTCGTAACGCCCGATGAACGACAACGTCCTTGTCGCTCGAATAGCAAAACACGGAGACCACGACGCTTTCGAGGCGCTGATCCGGCGACACATCGGCCTGATCAGGCAGGTCATCCATCGATTGCTGCCCTTCTCCCCGGAAGAACGACAGGATGTCGAGCAGGAGATCCTCGCGGGACTCTTTCTCGATCTGGCCCGTTTCCGCGGGAGAAGCTCCCTGGCCACCTTTTTGTACCGGTATACACGTAACAAGACGGTAACGCACATCAGAAGTGAGGCCAGGCACCGGAAGCGACTCGAGCGGCATGGACAACTGGAGGCCGCCTCTACGATCCCGGAGGATCCGGTGCGCTTGGCGGAAGGAGCCTGGCACCGAGACACGCTGCGAGAGTTGACACGCAGGCTACGACCCGATGAGAGCAAACTCATCGCCCTTCGCTTTGTGGAGGAAAAAACCATACGGGAGATTGCTTCGATTCTCGGCGTGCCGGATGGCACCGTCAAGTCTCGGCTCAACCGCGTCTTGAGAAAACTCAGCAAGCAGATGGCGTCTCACGTGCCGGCGGGATCCCCGTCGCCTCGCGTCGCGCTCTTGGAGAATTGGTCATGAAGACAAATCGATTGACGTCTGAGCTTTCCGCCCTGGCACAAGACAACGGATACCAAGGAAGCGATGATCCGTCCATAGACTTCGCCGCAGTGTACCGTTGCGCCGAAGAGTTGGAGGACGCACGCATCGATCGGCGGCGAATGCGTGCGCGCATCGCGAGCCCGGCGGCTGCCGCGCTCTTTTTTTGCACGCTTGTCGCGATTCCGGTTGTTGGAGAGCTTCTGGGGCGGGCCGACCGGCTGCGTACGCAGCAGCATGAGATCACGCTCTACCTGGACTCGGTCTTTCAGCAAGACGACTTCGTCGAGCGAATCACCGGCAGCGTCGCGGACCATTACGCATCTCGTGAAGCGATGGACCTTCCAAGGAGGGAGTCGTCGTGGTAGCTTTCTATCGTGCTTCGATTCGGCACGTGCAGTTGGAAGTTTCCCTCGTGGGTCGACCTAGTCTATGGCCGCGGCCTCGTCACACAAAAACGACCCAGCTATCTAAAAGAGTATGCGCGGAAGTACTCGACCGTTGAAGTCGATCAGTGGTTCTGGTCGCTCTTCGGAGAGGACAAGATAGCTCTGCCGCGGTCGGATCAAATCGCCGAGTATCTGGGTGCCGTTCCGAAGGACTTCTCCTTCACCGTCAAGGTCTCAAACGCAGTCACGCTTACACATTTCTATAAGAGCGTCTCCGGAAAACGCCTCATACCAAATCCCTGTTTTTACTCGCCAACCTTGTTTGCGGATTTTGTAGCCGCGCTTGGCGATCTGACCGACCGGACTCACGCTTTTATCTTCCAGTTCGAGTACTTGAGCAAGCAAAAGATGAGCGGCATCAGCGAGTTTCTCGACCGCACCGCGGAGTTTCTGGACAAGACCACGATACCGACCGGTGCCGCGTTCGAAGTTCGTAATCCAAACTACATCAAAGAGCCGCTGTTCGCCTTTTTCCAAGAGCACGGCCTCATCCCCGTGTTGTCCCAAGGCTACTATCTGCCGGATATCCGCGAAGTCTACGACAAGTTCGGCGACTACATCACCGACCGGCTAATCATCCGGCTCCTCGGACCGGACAGAGAGGGCATCGAGGAGGATACGGGCAAGGAGTGGAACTCCGTGGTTCGGCCTAAAGATGATGAGCTGCCCGGCATTGTCGAAAGGACCACGGAGCTTCTGGGTCGTGGTGTGGACGTTGTCCTTAACGTAAACAACCACTACGAGGGCTCCGCGCCGCTTACCATCGACAAGCTCAGGGCCGCCTTCTTCGAGGCGGGCTACACCGCCCAATAGAAACGGCGAGTGGCGGTGCCGGCGAGCGCCGCCCGCGGGTGGTGGACTTTTTGTGCTTGCAGTGGACGGATCGGGCGGTACAATGACCTCAGAGACGACACACACGTCCACGTCGCCTAAAGGGGAGCACGATGAGATCATTCGGAAAGGCAGTTTTGTTGGTTGTGGTGCTGGTTGTGTTGGCCGGTTGCTCGGCCGGCCCCAATCCGCAGCTCGGCGGGCCCGTCGGCGAAGAAGAAGGGCCGCGGGGCTTCCTGCACGGTCTCTGGCATGGTTTTATCACGCCGGTCACCTTTGTCATCTCGCTTTTCACCGACGACGTGTCGGTCTATGAAGTCCACAACACGGGCGGCTGGTATGACTTCGGCTTTGTCCTCGGCCTTATGGTTGTTTTCGGCGGGGGCGGCGGTGGAGCAACACACGCCGGTCGGCGCCGACGGGAATAAAACGAGGAAATAGATCAGCATTCCGGTCACGACCAGACCCATCACGATCCACACGGCGGGGTATGCCCAACGTAGCTCCAGCTCCGGCATGTTCGCAAAGTTCATGCCGTACACACCCACGATAAACGTGATGGGAGTAAACAAAGTCCACCGCGCGGCGGCGAAAAAGTGACCCGGGTGTGGAGAGGCGGGCATCATCACACGGATGCATCCACAACAAAAGGGCCGGACGATCGACGTCTCGATCGTCCGGCCCTCCGGAGTACCGGCGCGAAGCCGCGACTGATCAGACCGCCCTACTCCGGAAGTGGATTGTGGAGCGTCCAGTCGTAGTCACCGATTTCCATCTTGGCAGTGTCACCGTCGCCACGAACTCTCCAGGCAAGGGCCCGATGCACAAGCATGTTTAGCTCTGCCCGAAGGTTGTCGTCCACCATCAGTTTATCAAGTCCGTCCAGGGTTTTAATGTCAACGCCGTTTTCCGTTAAGAAGTCCACGATCTGTTCGTTTATCGAAACATCGGAATCCACCGCAAACGCAAAGCCGGCTGAAGCGATGGCAATAATCAAAACAGTTACTATCTTCTTGTAATTCATCCTGTTCTCCTCGTTTGTATTACGACATGTGCTTTCTCTTGGTTTCCTCCTATTAAGCATGATTTGCCGTTTGTCGAGACAAGCTTACATCAAGGCGGGATCGGCTTGGTTATGGCCGCGTAAAACCGACATCAAGAGTGTAAAGCAGAGGTTAAGGCTCGAACGCCCTCTTGACGACGGTGCCGAGCCGGGATAATCTTGCCGTATTCCACACGGCGGAGTGGTCCGCGAAGGAGGCTGGTATGAAAGCAAAACGACTCGTAGCTGTTGTCGGCCTTTGGTGTGGAGTTCTCGCCTAAGCATACAATCCCTTAGCGCAATCCAAACGTTCTCTATTTCTCCACACCGTTACCCAAAACACGTTCTGCGCCGTCGCGGACCTATACACGGCAGTATGGAGAAAGCATTGAAGACCACACCACTCTGGAACAAACGCGCCTTCGACCAATTTGCATCGAAGTGCGCTCACCTACCCAACCTCGACGACACCACTCCCGCCCAAGTCGTGACGGACTACGGCGCGGCAGTTGAGATTGCCTGCCCCTTCGGGCTTTACCGGGCGTCCTTGTCGGGCTCGCTTCGACACCGCATAGACTTAGGCGTGGCCGAGGCGCCGGCGGTGGGCGATTTTGTCGCGGTCGGCGGCATCACCGAGGATGCCCCCCGTGTGGAAACGACCTACCCTCGCCTCTCGGGAATCGTTCGCCGTGCGGCGGACAGTCGTGGCATCGAGCAGACGCTCGCCGCCAACGTCTCCCACGCGCTTATCGTCACAACCCCGCCCGTAGATAACGCCGCCGGCGAGCTGGACAACTATCGCCGCGGCCGCGTTGAGCGGTTTTTGGCAACGCGATTCGGAGACATCGAGGCGATCCTCGTCCTCAACAAGATCGACCTCGTCAATTATCGCGTCAACGACCTCGGGCAGAGCCTCGATCGCGCTCGTAGCGACTTTCCGAACCTCGAGATCGTCGCGGTCTCGGCTAAGACAGGCCTGGGCATAGAAGAATTGCGCGCGCTTCTTCCGCCGGAAGCGTGCGTGGTGCTTCTTGGTTCTTCGGGTTGTGGAAAATCGAGCCTCACTACCCGCCTAACGGGAGAAGAGATCGAAACCACGGCCGTTCGGACCGGCGACGGGAGGGGCCGTCACACGACCACCGCCCGGACCATGTTTTGCCTTCCGGGAGGTGCCGTGATTATTGACACCCCCGGCCTTCGAGAAGTAGGTCTCACGGGCGACGTGCAGGCAGACGATCTGTTCGCAGATGTTGTCGGCATGGCGCAGAGCTGCCGCTTCCGCGATTGCGCCCACGATTCCGAGCCCGGCTGCGCGGTGCGCGAAGCCGTACAGACAGGCGAGCTTTCCGCCGAGCGCGTTGACGCCTATCGCGAGATGGTGGCGGAGTCGGCTCTTACCAAAAGAATGCGGAACGAAATGCGGAGAATTGAAGGACGGCGGATAGCAAAGGCGGTCCGACAGATAAAAAAGCGCGGCCGCTGACGGCGCCGACAGTACACGCGCCGGGTGCAGCGGCCCACGTTCCGTACCCCGGCGGGTGCGTCGGCGGTGGCTGGCCCAACGGCGTCCCGCAGAAACGGGGGTTTAACAAATGGGACAAGCATCCTAAGGTAGGAGAGTCACTGAAGGAGTGTTAATGAACGTAGAAAGAGACAGAGTTGTATCAATAGCGTACACATTAAAGAACGACGCCGGGCAGATCATAGACTCTTCGGAGCACAACGGAGATTTGAGCTACCTCCACGGCCACGACAATATCGTCGAGGGCCTCGAGACCGCCCTCGAAGGCAAGTCGATTGGCGAATCCGTCGAAACCACCGTCGAGCCCGAACAGGGCTACGGCGTCCGCGATGAATCGCTGCTGTTTGCGGTTGAGCGCAGCAAGATGCCCGACGAGGAACTTGAGCTCGGCATGCAGTTCGCAGCGCAGGACAAGTCGGGCAACCAACACGTCATGACCCTGGTGGAAATCGGGGACGACATGGTAAAGCTCGATGGAAATCACCCACTGGCCGGCGAACGTCTGCACTTTGATGTTCAGGTTGCCGACGTCCGGGATGCCGAGGCGGTCGAAATCGAGCACGGCCACGTGCACGACCCGAACCACGACGACCACCACAACGAATAGGAGCCCGAACGGGCCACAACCGGGTGACGCGGCAGTGAGCCGGTCGTCGACCGCCGCCTTTTTGTCGGATCGTCCCGCGCGGCCGGGAACCGTTCCGCCATGCGGTAGCCGGGCGACCGACGCCGCATTAGCCTGAAGGACCGCGAAGGTAGCGCCGCCTAAAATCTTGGACCGTCGCCGCGCCTGAGTCCGTCGGCAAGATAAGACCCTTGTGGTCGCGCACCAGGTCACGAACCCGCAGGCGTCGCAGGACCCGGTCGAGGCGCTCTTTTGGCCAGTGCATGTGTTGGTCCATGCCGGCCGCAGACAGCTCCCTTTTCTCGGCGTCACTTCCCGCGTGGTGGAAAACGTGGCCTAAGAGGATCTGCTCCTCGAAGAGTCGCCTGCTCCGACGCCGTTGCAAAACGGCAGCCACAAGCCCGTGCTGTGGCGATGCCATCCAGCAGATTAGGAAAAAGCCAAACATCGCGAGGACCATCGACGCCGAGATCGACGTGTTCCAGCCCGGGAGAATGGTTAGGCCAAAAAGGCGGCCTCGCGCGAAGTCATATCCGACGGCTGCGGATAACCCGCCGACGCCGGCAGCAATGGGAAGCATAAGCCCAAGGCGGTCCGTCATGAGGTAGGCCGCCGCAGGTGGGATGATAAAAAAAGCGATGACCAAGACGGATCCTACCGCATCAAACGCGGCAACGGCAACCAAGCTAACCAGCACCATAAGGAGATAGGTCAAAAGCGTTGGTCTGAAACCAAGCGCGTGGGCCAGACCGGCATCGAATGAACCGACTTTGATCTCCTTGAAAAAAACGAGCACAAAGACCACCGCGATCAAGGCCATCATGCCCGTAACGGTCAGGGACTTCGGCCAAAACACAAGCAACGGCCTCTCTTCGAGGAATCCCTCCCGCCAGGCCTGCGCGGGCGTGTAGGTACGGCAGTTGGTGCAGATCGTTTCAAATTCGGCACGCTCGTCTCGCGGACTAATGCCGAGGTCGCCGCAGTTTGTGCAGCGGCGGGTGAGCTCAGCGCGCGGATCGTCTTTGTCAATCACAACCGTCTCACAGTCGCCAAAGCAGTGACTGTTGGTATTCGCCCATGCCACTCCGATCTCGCCCACCATTACCGCATCCTCGTCGAGATGTACATCGTCCACCGCCCCGGCCACAAGCATCACGGCAACGGCGAACAAAAAGGGAAAGGCCAGGCCCAACGCGGCGTCTTGCTTTACCAGACCGGAACGATGGATCATGTCGGTAAGCACCACGGTCGCGACACCGGCGGCCGCCGCGCCGATCATCAACCACGGCGACGACAGATCCGGCTCCACACCGTCCATTCCAACCATGATTATAAAGGCCACAACAATACCCAGAAGCACCGTGTGACTAATCGCGTCGCTCGTAAGCGCCATCCCGCGTAGCACCAAAAAGCTCCCCAGGAGTGCGCCCGCCACGGCAACACACACGCCTACCACAATGGCGGTTACCTGAGGGCTTCGAAACAGCTCATTGATGGCATCCGGCTCCACAACGTTCAAGAGAAGCGTAACGATGCCCCGTTCAATCAGCTCCATCGCTTGCCTCCTCTTTCAGCGCCGTAATCGACTCCTGCGGGAGAACCTGCCGTATGTCTTCGTGACGATCAGCCACGACCTTCGGAAGCCCCAACCGAGACCCGTGCGCGCGATAGAGCTCCCAGAGCTCGAGGTTCTCAATGTCCTTCTCCGCACGAGCGATACCCAGGTCCGTTAGGTGCCAGTGGGTCTGTTGCTCCTTGCCGGGGATTCCTTCGCCACCGGCATCGTCTGCGACGTGCGCTTCCTCACCAAAAACCTCTCCGTCGGCACGGAGTGCGTTGAGGCCCCTGCGGGCGGTTTGGCCGGCCACGCCGACCAGAAAGTCGTCAGGCACGGCGGAAGCGACATCGTTGTGGTCCGATGCATAGTGGTAGATGGTTCGCCGCATCGAGACGGTCGCAAACCGATGCCGATCACGGCGGCGTCTGAGCAATGTCCACAAAACACCTCGCTCCGGTCCAAACATCATCGAAAGAAGAACGAGCACCATAACAACCACTATGATGGTCGGACCCGTGGGAATGTCCGCCGCCACGGCGCTGAGCATGGCGCCCACGGCACCCGCCACCGCGCCGAGGACTCCGGCCAAGATCACCATCGACAGCAGCTTGTTTGTCCACTGCCGTGCGGCCACCCCGGGCGCGATAAGTAGCCCCACCATCAAGACAACACCTGCAAGCTGCAGTCCCAGCACCACCGCAACAACTACCAAGAGCGAAAGCAACGACGTCCAGAGGCGCCCCGTTAAGCCGTTTGCCTGGGCGAACTCATAATCGAATGTCACAAGCTTGAACTGCTTCCAAAAGAGGGCGACGATCGCAAACGCGGCGGCGCCAACCACGGTGATAAGCCACACATCGGACTCCACCATGGCCGCCGCCTGACCAAAGATAAAACTGTCCAGACCCGCCTGACTGGCGTCGGGCCGATTCTGAATGGCGGCGATAATCGCGATACCGCCTGCGAACCACGCGGCGAGCACTATGCCCATCGCGGTATCCTGCTTGATCCGCGTTGTATCGGTTACGGCACGGATAAAAAGCACCCCGAGCCAACCGGCCACGCCGGCGCCGAGAAGCAGAAATCCCATTTGCCTGCCGGCGATCAAAAACGCAATACCCACACCCGGAAGCGCTGCGTGGGAAAGGGCGTCCCCCACCAGGCTCTGCTTCCGCAGAACCGCAAAAGAGCCCAAAGCTCCGCTGACCATGCCCAGCACACCACCGCCCAAGGATACAACCCGGACCGAGTAGGTGTACCGGACGGCCAACAACGTACCTCCGAGGAGGAACAGGCCAACCGCAACGACGATCGCCCCGATGATCACCGCGAAAACACGCTTGTCGTCCTCATCGAGCCTCATACGCCGGCCCCCATGGCCGAGTGGATCGCCGCCACCTCCCCGCCGTACGTCCGGATCAAGTTGTCCTGAGTGAACACTTCGGAGGCAGGGCCGGTAGCGATGATCTCAACGTTTAAGAGCGCCACCCAATCGAAGTATCCGGCGACTGTTTGCAGATCGTGGTGTACCACGATCACGGTGCGCCCCTTGCTTCGCAGCTCCTTGAGGATTTCTACGATGGAACGTTCGGTTACGGCATCCACCGCTGCAAACGGTTCGTCCATAAAATAGATCTCCGCATCCTGCACCAATGCACGCGCAAGGAACGTACGCTGCTGTTGGCCACCGGAGAGGCGGCTTATTTGTCGGTCGGCAAACTCCGCCAAGCCTACCTTGTCCAACGCTTCGAGGGCGAGATCCCGATGCCTTCGCTTCGGCCGAGCAATCCACCCGATCGACCCGTAGAGCCCCATGGTCACAACGTCCAGTACGGTTGTAGGGAAGTCCCAGTCGACACTCCCCCGCTGCGGTACGTAGCCGACACGACCTCGCGCCTTATTGTACGGTTGGCCGAAAAAACGAACCGTTCCGGCGGCACGGGGCACCAGGTCCAGCGCAGCCTTGATAAGCGTGCTCTTGCCGGCTCCGTTTGGACCTACGATTGCCAGAAGCACGCCTTCAGGCACGTTCAAGTCCACGTCCCACAAGACGGGTTTCGAGTGATACGCGACGGTGAGGTCGTCTATGCAAAGCACGGGCTTGTTGTTTGTCATTGCAAAAGCTCCTCGGGCGGCTGCGGCTCGAGTCTCTCCGGCCACTCCGGGATAACAACATCGACACCTGCCGCTCGATAGGACTGCAGGATCGTCAACACATTTTCGGCCAGCATGCCCACGTACGTGCCGCCGAACGTGCCGGGCGCTCCCATTGCATCGGAGTAGAGCTCGCGAATGCCGATACGCGCCTCGCCACCTTCCGCCCGGATTGCCTGGATAACGGCCTCGATTGTGCCCGGCGGAATACTCGACTCGACAAAAAGAACCGGGATGTTCCGCTCCATCACCAAGTCTACCGTCTCTTGGATGTCGCCCACACCCGCTTCGTCCTCCGTGCTGATCCCCTGGATGGCCTCCATTGTCCAGCCGAAGGCCGCGCCGAAGTACTGGAATGCATCGTGGGAGGTCACGATGGAACGCTGCTGCTCCGGCACGGACCGCATGCCGGTGTTGGCCCAGCTATACAAAAGCTCGAGTTGCTCGACGTGGGCGGCGGCGTTTGCGGCGTAGGTATCGGCGTGGTCCGGGTCCTCCCCGGCGAGGAGCTCGGCATATGCCTGCACCGTCACCTGCCAGTTTCGGGGATCGAACCAGAAGTGAGGGTCATCGGACTCGGATTCACCCTTCGTGGGCACGATAAACCCGGCGCGTTGGGGCTCCCGAGAAAGCGCATAGACGACCACGCCACGCTCACCCAGTGCCTCGAAGACCGCATCGAACTGACCTTCGAGATGCAGTCCGCTGTAAACGACCATGTCCGCCTCGTTCATGGCGTTGACGTCGCTTTCGGTCGGCTGATAGAGGTGTGGATCAACACCCGCGCCCATAAGCGCCGTTATCTCCACGTCGGGCACGCCGTCGGCCAAGATACGCGATAGGTCGCCGGCCTGTGTGGTCGTCGCAACAATCCGGAAAACACCGCCTTCGCGGACACCGGCCGGCTGCTCGGAAGCACCCGATTCGCGGTTGCCACCACAGCCACCAGCAATCACCAAAATCATCAGGGCGGCCGCTACAAGCATTGATAGTCTCATCTTTGTCCTTCCACAGGAAAATGTTTGAATACTCAAAGTCTTTTATATGCATAACCAAAATAATTTGACGTGTCAAGGTTCATCATGCTATTCTTGAGACGTGAGCGTAGCTACCGAGGACTACCTCAAACGCATCCTCGCAGCGGAAGAGCAAAGCGGTGAAAGCCTTGTTGGTCTCGGCGCCTTGGCCGGGGCCATGCAGGTCACGCCGGGAACCATCACTACGATGGTAAAAAGCCTGGAGCGGGCCGGCCTCTTGGCGTACTACCCACGGTCGGGCGTGCGGCTTACAGGTCGGGGCCGCAAAGAGGCGATGGGCGTACTCCGGCGCCATCGGTTGATCGAGTTGTTTCTCGTGGAATCGCTTGGCTTCGACTGGAGCGAGGTACACGAGGAGGCCGAGGTACTCGAGCACGCGGTGAGTGGGCGTCTCCTCGATCGCATCGATGCGGTGCTCGGTCATCCGGAGTTCGACCCCCACGGCGACCCTATCCCAAACGCCGCCGGGTCACTGCTTTCGCGAGACACCACCGAGCTCTCCTCCGCCCCGGTCGACAGCGACCTCACAATCGCCCGTGTACACCATCACGACCCTGGATTCCTCAGCTACTTAAAAGAGCAGGGCCTTGTGCCGGGCGCGAGGGTCGTGGTCACAGAGCGTTCCGATCAAGCCGATACGGTGCGCGTCCGTACCGCCGTCGGCGAGGCGGTGCTGAGTCGCGCCGCCGCCGCGGGGATTCGCGTGCTGGTGTAGCCGGCCGCGCGCCACGCGAGCGGCGTCAGTTTGCGGTCACGGTAATCGTCACCACGTCCTCGTAGGAGCCTTGGCTCGCCGCCCCGTACTCGTTGATCGTGACAACAATGGAATAGCGGAAGCCGGGCGAGTTCCCGACGATCACGTCGCCTCCGCTCGAGAGATCAACCAAGCCGCCGTCAAAGGTCAAGCTGTAAGGCACGATGCTTGCGTCTCCCGCATCCGTGTGAGCCATGACCCCGGCATTGGCAGACGCCAGCGCGATAAAAAACGAGGCGTTTGACTCCACGAGGAGATCGTAGCCGAGAGACTCGCCGGTGGCGAGCTCGCCAAAGTCCATGGTTTGGTCGGCGGTTTCCTGGAACGTGTAGGTCGGCCATGGGTCACCCGGACTCACCAATACAATCGAGACGGTCGCGGTGACGGGGCCCTCGACGCTCAGAGTGCCGGTATCTTCCTGAGTTCCCGAGCCAAATGCGCCGGAGTAGAGCGTGAGGTTCAGGGAGTCGGTATAAGTGCCGGCGCTCAGGGTCTGACCGGGGGGGATGTAGATCACGTAGGACACATCCAGAGCCTCCGTCAGGAAACCGGTATACTCCGGTGCGCTGCCGGTCAGAACCTCCGCTTGGTTCGGAGACGCACTAAGATCCTTAATAACGTCCTGTAGGGCAGTCGTTTGGTAGAGCTGGTAGGTGAGTGTGTTGCCGCTGCCGTCGCGGAGCTCTCGATTCGCGAAGGTACCGGATTGCCCGGTCGATATGGTAACAAAGTAGTCGGACTCAGGTCCGCGGTGCTGGACGACAAGCCGCTGATTCGCGACAAGACCGGTGCCCGGATCGTAGGTGAACCCCAGCGTGGCGTTGTCCACCCGCCACTCGGTGCCGCCGACCGCCCAGGAAGAGCAAACCGCACCGACGGCCAGCACGCAAGCGACAAGTATGCGTTTGTCTACAATCATTTTGTTCGCAGTCATGGAGAGTCCTCCTCCGTTTGTCCAAGCTCCACATCGCCTAAGTCCACCTCGCCGGACTCCTCGCGGCCAATGCCAAAGACCCCGATCTCGTCCATACCGCTCAGATACAGCTCGTAGTTGCCCGGCGCAAGTCCGTAGATGTAGAACTCTCCCGCCCGGTTGGTAAAGTACTCGATGCGAACATCAGGATCTCCCTCGCTAAGCACGTAGCCTGCGCGAAGGGAGAGGGGTTTGCCATCACTGTCCACAAATCGGCCTGAGACAAACACACGCGAATCGGAGGTAATGCGGATCAACGTCCCGGTTCGGTACCCTGAAAGCAGGTCGAACTCGGTCTGATCGAGTTGACGGCCGAGCTCCAGGTCGGGGCCGATTACTTCAACGCGCCGCGGCGTGTGTAATCCGAGGTTTGGAACCACTGCGTGGTTTAGTATCGCGGTGCTGCCCGCGTGTGTGTCCCCAACTTGGTCGACCAGGAACACGTCGTTGGAGAGCTCTTCTTGGGGAACGATAAGCGCAAAGCTGTTCTGGATAGGCCGCGACCACCCGAAGTAGCCGCCCGCGAATACAAGCGCGGTAGCCGCGTCGACAAGCAAGCGGTGATTGGCCGCCGCACCGTCTGGGCCAGGACCGTCTGGGGCAGGACCGTTCGGGGCCGGGGAATCCGGCTCCTCGGGGGCGGACCACATCTCGTAGGCCGCATTTGTTTGCACCCGCGGGTTACGGTAGAAGCTTCGGAAACTAAACCTGCCGTCCTCCGAGGTAGTAAAAGGCATTCCTGAGATTCCGAGCCCAACCGACAGCGCTCCGACGTTTAGCTGGGGCGAGTAAAATGCGCTTACATTCTCCGTGGCGTCGGAGAAGTCATGGCGGACCGTCACCGTTGTTTGCCGAACCGCCGCCGAACTGAGAGTAATAGTGCCGGAAAACTCCGGATTGCCGTCGCCTCCGAAGACGATGCCAAGACGACCGGTTAGCGTGGTTCGCTCGGGCAGCGGCGCGCGCAAAGACACGCGAATCTCCGGCACAAACACGTCGCGTGAAAAACTCGCCCGCAGGCGCCCGTTTAGGTTCACGGACATACCGGCAGGAAGCGCCTGGGCAACGGACGCGGAAAACGTCCATGGAAAGGTATTCTCGGCGTCTGAAACAAGCGGGGTAAAGGCGGGACCGAGATACTGCACATTTGCCCCGACAACGGGTAGAAATGGCTGCGGCAGGTAGGCGAGCTGATAGCCAAACCGAACGGCGCCGTCGAAACCTGATCCGCCAAAGTGCCCGCCGCCAACGTCGAGACCAAACGTGCCGATATCGGTGGCCCAAAGGGCGCCCGCGCCCGCGTGGACCGTGGAGAAGTCGGCTTGGAGACCCGTGGAGATCGTCAGCTGTGGTGTCAGGCCAATTCCATGTCTGATGCTTGCGACAATCGACGCCGGGTTGGCATCTCGGAGACCAAAGGCGTACGAGAATTCGTACTCGCCGGCGGGCAGGAGCCGGGCATCGTAGGGATAGTTCACAACAATCGGGTCGCCCGCACCACGCACGGTGATCTCGTTGATGCCAGAGCCAAGGGGAAAGTTGATAACCCGATATCGCCCCCGGCCGAGACTCGTTTCATCGAGTACCTTTCCGTTGAGGGAAAACCGTACGTCCGAATCCTCGTCAACAAGAAAATCGACGGCCGCCGGTATCGGTACGGTCTCGAGCTCATAAAGACCCGGCAATCGTGAAACTGCAAGCCCCCACATCGTAGGCGCGGAACCAAACGGCGCCGGCTGGTAGTGCACCTCTCCGGCGGTGGCCCGAAGCTTGTGGTCGCGATCATCGTAGGTAAGCCGGACATCGTCTATTTCGAAGATGTGTCCCCCGTCATAACGGTAGGAGAGCTGGGCCTCGGCCACGACACCAAGAATGGAAACAACCGGCTCCACTTCCACCGATACCGGTACGGCAAGCACGCCGGCTTCCGTCTGGAAGCCGCTCGCCACGGCGAGGTTGAGGTAGCCCGACACATCCGCACGTTCGATGTAATCCGCTGGTATTGTACGTGACGGCCGGATCGGGATCGTCCGCACTTCCCGGAGCCGCGCAGGCGTTTCAATCGAGACCGCCACCTGCTCTTCGTTGTACCGGACCACAAATCCGAGCGAACGGAGATCCGGAAACGTCACAAATCCGTCTTCTGACTCGAGCCCGACGACTTCGGCAATACGTCGGCCCTCCACGAGCGTGGCAACCAAGGGCTCGATCGCATCCCATTCCACCGCCACCGCATTTCCTTCAGGGGTCAAGCGCACCGGCGCTTCTATTGTTCCCGCTTCTCGCACCGTTACGGGCATGACAAGGGAAAGTGTCTGCGGACGTTCGTCGCCCTCCGCCGTCGAGTTCTGGGCACCCACGGACAGACTTCCCACGAAGACGAGGATGGAAAAGAAAAGAATGGTCCTATCGCGTGGGCGAATAAGACATCCGTGCATTGAGTCTTCCCGAGGTCAATGCAAGCTCGGTCGGGAGTGGAAGCACAAAGCGTCGCGTGTGGCCGGCCAGAACGTTTTGATTGCGCATGCCTTCGAGCTCATCGCCGTCGAGGCGCACAACCCCGTCGGTTGACGCAAAGGGACGTGTGGAAAGCTCAACAACAAGATCTTCGAGGATAGCATGCGCGTTCCCATGGTTGTGAAGCACGATGGCCAGAGACAGTATTCCCTCGACATCCACTCGTTCCACGGACTCAATCACTACGTCCGAGGCGGCGTTGGTCGGCACCACGTACATCGAGCCGACGTATCGAAAAAGAAGATTAAGCCGCGCCGTTCCCTCTTCCAACGCCTCGAGGTCGACCGGCAGTTGCTCCGCGATAATCCGGTACGCCTTTTCAGTGTTGATGTCCGCCGGGCCGACATACTGTACACGCACCACCCGCGAAGACTCGGCCGCCAGGATTGCCTGGGTGGGGAAGACGACAAAATCGTCACTCGGCTCGAGTACGTCCTGACCGTCCACGGTCATACGGCGCTCAAAGACGGTTATCTCGACCGGGATGGAGTCGGCGTTTGGATTTGTCAGGCGAAACGTCTGCCTAGCGCCCGGTCCGCTCGGCTCGAAATCCGCCACGATTGGCGAAAAGTTAAAGCCATACGCCGGTAGAGCGAACAAGACGAGTAGCAAACCGATTACGGACAGGTGCTTTGTCTTCATCTCTATTATCCACTCGGATGCAAAAAAGGGCGGCATTTCCGCCGCCCTTTTTTTTCTACCGAATTGTCTTGTGGGACCGGTACTAGGGCGCCGAGATCGTCAACGTAATGGTATCCGTGTAGGTGTCCGCATTCAAGAACGTACCCGTGAACGAAACAGCCAACGTCTTGTCCACACCGGACGCGGCGGTACGGCCACTGGCGGTTGTAACGGTAGCGGAACCCGAGCTGAGTGTGACCACCGATCCGTCGTAACTGATGGTGTACGCAAGCGTGTCGGAGTTCCCCGAGTCGTTACCAACAAACTCACCGCTATTGGCGGAATCCAAGGTGACGGTGTAGCCCGTGGTCACGTTACTTTTCTCATTGACCGTAGCGACCGCCAGGTCAGTCTGACTCGTGGTCAGATCCAACGTATCGTGGCCGGAGATCGGCGTGATGGTGATCTCGGCAAGGGCGGGCACCGTGCCGCTCAGGGTGATGCTGCCGGTGTCCGACTGGGCGAACAGGGGCGCAAACGCGGCGACAATCATAACAATAGCGATGATTAGGGTTTTCTTCTGCATATTTTTACCTCCGGTCTAATTATCGGCGGACTCTGGATAAAATTGAGTTTTTTTCTCAATTATTTCTCCGTTAGTGTTCCCGCCGTGGAACCTGTTGGGGTGGAACGTATCGCAGGTACGCTCAGCCGTCAAATTCTGACCGATTTATTATGCTTATTGAGCGGAAAACAACTGCTGGATAGAGTTTTTGCACATTCCGGCAGCGGCTTGTGGGCGTGCGAGGCGCGACCCTACTCGTGCCAATACAGATCCACAAACACCGGGTAGTGGTCACTCGGCCAGGTGTCGTCGAACTTCTCACGAGCCACCTCGGCGGACGAAGGCGTGAGCCCACGCCCCGCAAGAACGTGATCGATCGCCGGGAGCAAATCGAGTCCGACATTGAAGTGAAACGTGGACCCTTGCGGCGGCGCGATCGAGAGATCCGCGTCGGCAAGCGTCTGTAGGGCGGCAAAAAACCACGGTCCGTTGAAATCTCCAAGAACGATCACCGCATCGTTGGGTTGCGCCATGCTCTCTATACGCTCCACGACCAACTCCGCCGCCTTAATACGATTGCCGGCACTGCGAGAATCGAAGTGCACGTTAAAGACAAGCAGAGCTACTCCGACGCGCTCGTCGATAAACCTGACCCAAGAGCAAAACGCGGGAAACCCGCCGTCCCACGACCGCGAGTAGATGGTGTCGGGCGTATCCGAGAAGAAGAAAAAGCCCTGCTCTTGGACGGTCAAACGATCAGGCCGATACATCATTGGCTGAGTCGACGGAAACGACTCGGGCTCCCCAACCGCGACAAACTCGTAACGCGGAAACTCGGTCATCAAATAGTCGAGTTGGATGTTCTCGTTGTTGAGGTGGCCATGAACATGGGTTTCCGTTTCCTGGAACGTAACAAGATCGGCATCGCCGGCTTCCAAGACTTCCTTGACGGCGCGCTTCCGTGGCTCCCACGCCATCTCCGGGACCCGTTCGGACAGATAGTGGAGGTTAAACGTGCCTACCCGCAGCGTCTCGCCGGATAAGTCGACACGTTCCGGAGCGATACACCGTGTCAGCGCTAACGCAATCAGGCCAACCGCGAGAAACCCCCAAAAACCTTGGCATTTCACTCGTGTATTCTATCAGGAAGCGGACAGACGATCAGGAAGTGGGCAGGGCCGTAGGGCGTGATCGACCCAGCAATCCCGCGAGGTTAGCTCTTTTGGACTCACTGTGCGTCGCCCACCGGCGGCGAGTCGCCGGCTCCACCTTGTGCTTGGATGAGTAGTCGGATTGTATCGACTGTTCGGGGCAGGAGCCGCAGGCGCAAAGCCCGATCGAGGGCGGTATCCCCCACGTGATTGCGAACACCCACACGGGCCCCGGACTCGAGGAGAAACCGCACCATGGCCTGGTTCGCGACCGACCGATACAAAGGGGTCTCGTCAAACCGGTCACGCACGTTTACGTCGGCACCCGCCGCCACCAGAAGCTCGGCGATATCCAGGAATCTGCCGGCATAGTGAAGAGGGGCCCGGCCGAGTATGTCGCGCTGATTTGGATCGGCTCCGTTTTGCAAGAGCAGCTCAACGATTTCGGTTATGCCCCGTGCCGTGGCCACGTGAAGCGGCGACGAGCCCATAGGCGGCACGGTGTACTGGCCCGAGAGAGCCGCGGCAATAGCGGTTGTTAGAAATGTGAAGGCAACTAAGCGCCGCACCATCTTGCACTAAGTATCGGAACGATTGCGACGTATTAAAAGAGAGGACGAAAAAGCGCCGACGGACAAGCCGCCGGCATGGTGATTAGCTGACCGAAATTGCCTCGACGGGACACGCATCCGCGGCTTCTTTGACCGCGCCTTCGAGATTCGCGGGAACCTCGTCCACAATTACTTCGGCGACTTCGTCGCCCATGCTGAATACCTCAGGCACCTGCGTAGTGCAGAGCTCACAGCCGGTGCAGACGTCGGCATCTACCTTAGTCTTCATTTGACACCTCCTGGTAACGCTAGAGATAGGACTCTTGGGGATTTCTTTTATCCTACGCCGCGAAGGCAGCGCCGTCAAGGGGACGCCTTTTTGCGGCTGGGGCACGGTCCAGTCAGGGCGTCGGATGTCCACCGCTGTCGCGGCATCACTCGGCAAACAACCGGCAAACAACCGGCAAACAACCGGCAAAAAAACCGGCAAAAAAACCGGCGAACAATATTGACCAGGTGGTCGAAGCGTGCTACATTCCGATGTATGGATTGACCAGGTGGTCAAAGGAGACGTGTATGCAGTGGTGGCATTGGGTTTTGATCGTTGCGGGAATCATCCTCCTCGGCTTTGTCAAGGTGAGAGTGAGCGGTGCGTGGTTAAAAAAGCGCCGGGAGAATCAGCAACCCATCGAAGACGAGTAAATGCCGAAGGAGGCGTTTTTCCGCCTCGACAAAGACAAGCAAGCTGAGATTTCCGCGGCGGCTACTGCGGAGTTTGTTGAGCACGGCCTGCGGGTGGCCTCGACCAACAACATTGTAAAAGCCGCGGGCATCTCGAAAGGGAGCCTCTTCTACTACTTCGACGGTAAAGAGGATCTTTTTGCCCACACGGTCGATTTGGCCGCGGGAAGGCTTGTCGAACGTCTAGAGGCGGGAGCAAAGGAGTGGCCCCGGGAGATTCTTTCCCGGCTCAGACACATCACGGTGATCGGGCTCGACATGTTGATTGAGGAGCCGCAGGCCTATCATCTGTTGAGCTCGATGCTCGACGCCGATGCCTCGGCAATCAGAGAACGATATATGCGCGAGCAGATGGACGAGAGCTTGGCGATCTTTTTTCGCTGGATGGAGGACATCGAGACGGAGAATCTCCGCATGCCGGTGGGCGACGCTTTGCAGCTTATCGCGTGGGTGTACGCCGGACTAAAGATCGAGCTGCTCTACACACGGCCTGCGGGTGACAACAATCTCGTAGAGTTCAAGCGGCAGTTTTTGGAGCGCTTGGATAAGGCAATCGGCGCGCTACGGCACGCGATTTACACAACAGAGTAGGCACGTGCCGGCATTCGCCGTCGGTATCGTTTTCGGAGGAACACTGTGATTAGAGTACGCGAACTCAGCCATGATTACGAGGGCAAGGGGCGGTACGCCGTTTCGAACATCGGATTCGAGATTCCTGATGGAAAAATCTTCGGGTTCCTGGGGCCAAGCGGCTCAGGAAAGAGCACGGTGCAAAACATCATGACGGCTCTGCTCCCCATCCAGACCGGAGACATCCAATACGACGGCCTATCCGTACGGGACCTCAAACCGAGTTTTTTCAATGCCGTCGGCTACTCGTTTGAGCTGCCGAATCTCTACGGCAAGTTGACCGGCTACGAGAACTTGAAGTTCTTCTCAGGGCTGTTCAAAACCGAGACGGAAGATCCACTACGAGTGCTTGACGCGGTGGGCCTTCTTCAGGATGCAAGCAAGCGCGTCGGCCGATACTCGAAGGGAATGAAACAGCGCCTGCTTTTTGCCCGGTCGATAATCAACAAGCCCTCGATACTATTCTTGGACGAACCGATGTCGGGGCTCGATCCAACAACGTCTGCTCGGATCAAAGAGATCATCCTGGAGAAAAAAGCGGCCGGCGTCACGATTTTCCTTACAACACACAACATGTACGCGGCCGACGAATTGTGCGATGAGGTGGCCTTCCTCTACGAGGGTGCCATCATCGCCAAAGATACACCGCGCAATCTCAAGCTTGCCCACGGCGAAAAGTCGGTGCGCGTGGAGTACAAGAGCAACGGTGCGCTCGCCGCGGAGATCCTCTTTCCTGAGAAGGAGGAAGACGCGCGGAAGCTCAACGAGCTATTGACAACGGGCAAGGCGGAGACCGTTCACTCCCAAGAGGCCACCCTCGAGCAGATCTTTATAACGATGACGGGAAGAGGTTTGAGCTGATGATGGCAGTATTCACACTCATCCGCCAGGAAATCTTGGTTGCGCTCAGAAGCGGTTTTTTGATCTTCTTGGCAGGGATCTTTGTGGTGCTGGTTGTTGTGTATCACCTACTCCCGGATTCCGTGGACACCGGACCGTCGGTGGCCGTGCTTGGCGGCGACGAGCCGGCCGGGAAGCTCGAGATCGACGAGGATGCCGAGAGAGTCTCCACGCGCGAGGAGCTCGAGGAGGCGGTAGCCGGTGGACGCGTCGGCATCGTAGCCGACGCTTCGGGCGATGCACTCCGGTTTGAGCTCGTAGTGGGGCCGGGGTTGAGCGACAGGAGCGTTGCGCTTGTGGAGTCCGGTCTTCGCTACGCGATTGCCGAGCAAATACCGGGTGCATTGGACCGGCTCCAGATCGTCCGACTGAAAGCTCCGCGGCCTGCTCTGACCATTCCGCAAATCTATGTGCCGATGATAGCGATGTTCGAGGTAGCGATACTCGGCTTTATGTTTGTTGCCGTGATGGTCTTTCAGGAGCGGCAGGACGGTGTGATCCGGGCGTATCGTGTGTCCCCCGGCGGCACGTTTTGCTACGTCGTGGCGAAGCTCGGGGCGTGGACCTTCCTCGGTGTGCTCTACGGCGTTGTCTTTGTCTTTGCCACACTGCTGTTCTCGCTGTCCGTGCAGGCCTGGCTGGCCTACCTTGCTCTGTTGCTGCTCATCAATCTGTTTATGACGGCGGTCGGCTTGATCGTCGCAACCTTTTTCCGGAGCATCTCCGAGTGGTTTTTTGTCGGACTGCTTCTGCTTGTGCTAAACATGATTCCCCAGGTCTCGTTTGCCAATCCCTCGTTTAGTCCCGACTGGATCAGGACCATCCCGTCCTACCCCGCCCTATTTGCCATGCGGGACATCTTCTACGGCGCGGCCGCAGGAACCGACGTCGGCACCGCTCCCGCGAGCGGCGCCATCTCGGGAGCGGGGGTCTCGCAAACACTTCTGCTTTATCTGGTATTGGCGGCGGTCGCCGTCCTTGTGGCCGTGCCGCTTACTCACATTCGACTTATGAAAAACCCAAAGGTGTAGAAAAATCCATGAAACGATTGCTATCGCTTTTTAGGCAAGACATAACCCTGATCACCCGGGACAGCATTCTGATCTACATCTTTCTTGCTCCGGTTTTGTTGTCGGTGGCGGCGCGGGTTTTTGTGCCGAGCCTTACGGACATCGCGCCTACCGCCGTCGTGACGGCCGAAGCACCACAGGAGTTGCGTGCCGACTTGGAGCGCTTTTTCGAGGTCGAGGTTGTGAAAGACATGGCAGCCCTCGAGGCGCGGGTCCTCGCCAACGACGAGGTTGCAGGTGTTGTGCCCGCACAGAACGTGGCCCCAGGCGTCGGCGCCACGGGCACGGCCGGCGCGGGCGATGCGCGCGGGGCAACCGGCGCTGGGTCGTCGGGCTACCGCCTGATCCTGCAGGGCAACGAAGAGCACGAGGTAGCGGTCGCCTTTGCCGCCGGCGTGACAAGTCTCTTGGACCCTGAGCTTCCGGTTGATTTCGAAACGACGCGCATCGCAGGCGAGGAGCCAAAAACCGGGGAGTACGTTGCCGTCGTGATTATCCTTATGACAACGGTGCTCGGCGGTATGCTCGCGGGCTTTACCATGGTAGACGACCGTTCCACCGGGGCGGTGCGGGCCCTTGGCGTATCGCCGCTTCGCCTGTGGCACTATTTGCTCGAAAAGGCCGTTTTTATCCTGTTGTATAGCCTTGTTGCCGGGCTGCTTTCGGCGCTGATCACGATCGGCACCGGCGTGAACCTCGGCCTACTCGCCATTGCGCTTGTTGTGGCCTTTACGGTGCCCATGGTCCTTTCGATTGCAATGGGCGTCTATGCAAGTGACCAGATCGCGGCCATCGGCATGGCAAAGATCACGATGCCGATCTACCTAACCCCGCCGGTACTCGCGATTTTTATCGGCCGAGACCTGCACGGATTTTTCTATCCGTTTCCAAACTACTGGCTGTTCAACGCCCTGACCGATGTAGTGGTTGGTGAATACAACGTGGTGGGGGCGCTTCCCTCGGCGTTGCTTGCCCTCGCCGGCGGACTGTTGGTGGCGCTTATGTTCGCGAAGCCGTTGCGGCGGCGATTTATGTTGCGGTAGGGGCCGGTCGACGCCTTCGGCACACGCCGCGGGGCGGCCCATCACACGGTGGGTTCGGGAAACAAATCAAGAATCCTTGACCGGCTTTAGGTTCTCGAACACGTACGGCATTAGCTCCGCCACGGTTGGGTGGACCAGGACCGCCTTCTGGAGCTCCGTGTAGG
Source organism: uncultured Spirochaetales bacterium (assembly GCA_964519835.1). Taxonomy (GTDB): domain Bacteria; phylum Spirochaetota; class Spirochaetia; order DSM-27196; family CAZFLD01; genus CAZFLD01. Next base: position 14,135 of record CAZFLD010000032.1, on the reverse strand, counting down.
GTAGCCCTGTGTACATCCACGCCGCCAGCAGGTTGACCACCTCATCGCCGCCGGTCCCAAAGACGGTGGCCCCGACGAGCCGGCTTGATTCCGCGTCGACAAGCACTTTGACCATGCCCGCAGTTTCATCCTTTTCGCGCGCCCTCGCGATACCGCTCATGGGCATCACTCCCTTGAGAATCGATCGGTCGCTTTCAAGCGCCTGGGCCTCGCTAAGACCGACGCGGCCGAGCGGCGGGTCGATAAACATGGCGTAGATGGGAATACGATCACTCCGACGCCATGACTCGCCGCGCAGGTTTTTTACGATAACCTGACCATCGTGGACCGACGTGTGTGTGAAGGCGCTGCCGCCGTTTACATCGCCCACCGCGTAGATGTGCGGCACGCTCGTCTGCAGATAGTCGTCGACCGTGATAAACCCCCGCTTGTCCACGTCCACGCCGGCGGACGAAAGGTCGAGCGCCTCGGTTTCCGGTTTCCGGCCGGTCGCAAGCAGCAGGTGCGAGCCGGCGATCGACCGCCGACCGCCGTCCACCGTCGTATCCACGGTCACCCCGCCGGACGGAGATACGGATTCGACTTGGACGTTGAGCAGAATCTCGATCCCTTCACCCGTGAGAATCCGCGCAGCCTCATCCGATACGTCTGCATCTTCACGGCTCATGATCCGCGGCCCGCGTTCGAGAACGGTTACGCGGCTCCCAAACCGACGGAAGATCTGGCTGAACTCGAGCCCCACATAACTCCCACCAATGACAATAAGATGCTCGGGAAGCTCCTGAAGGCTGAGAATTCCCTTGTTGTCCAAGTACTCCACATCCTCGATCCCCGGAATCGGCGGAACCCGCGCGGAGGCACCCGTGTGAATGTAAATGGTCTCACCGTAGATGGTCGCTTCACCGACCCGGACCTCGTGCGGACCAACAAACCGGGCTTCGGCGCGATAAAAGTCCGTCGTTTCGTCCAGCCACTTCGCAAACTGCTCGTTGGACCGGTCGCGATTGCGTTTTTGCCGTGCCATTGCGGCAGGGAAGTTGATCCGGTAGTCGGATACTTCGATGCCAAAGTCGCCGGACCGTCGAACCATGTGAGCGGCGCGAGCACCGGCAACAAGCGTCTTAGTAGGCGTGCAGCCCCAGTTTACGCAAGTGCCTCCCACCCGGGACTTCTCGACCGTCGCCACCTTTTTACCCATCTCGAGAAAGGCAGGCAGCATTGTGCCCGTCGCCTGGCCGGTACCAATAAGAATAACATCGTACTTTTCCACTGATCAGCTCCTTGCTCTATGTGCCGCGTTGGCTCGCCTCTATAAGGCGTGGCGTACTTTGCTCGCCTTCAAGGATAGTTGCATCTACATTCATCGGTCAACAAGCCCGGTAGACGGCCACACCATAAGCCAAGCGGTTCGTTCCGGGCATGGTGCAGCTATTTGGCAATGGCAATTGTGACTGCTTGCAAACCACGGGTGACGTTAGTGGGCAAGCACAACCTCTGCAATTGTAAGAAGTGATATCGCTACAAATAGGATGCCAAGCGAGAGCTCCATAACACGTTCGGGAATCTTGCTTGCAATCGCCGGTCCCACCTGTCCGCCGATCAGAACACCGGGAACCGTGAATATCACTATGCTTGCCACTTGCAGCAGCGTATCGGGGCCGGCCTGAACAAAACGGACGACGTGGCTCCCGGACGCGGCAAGGACCGTTACCGCGATCACAAAGACGCTCGTCGAGACTGCCACGCGGCTCGGTACCTTGCAGCGACGCAACAGAAAGTAGTCGTTTAGCTCGCCGAGTCCCGTCGAGATAAGGCCCACAAAGAGTCCGCCAATTCCGGCCGTAATCATACCCTGCACCTTGCGGTCAACCCGATAGCAGATCTTTTCGCCGTCGCGGGCGATGATACACGTGTCGGCGCCGTGCACCTCGGCATGCTTGAACGCCGCCGCCGTGAGCTCTTTGACGCCCTCCTTGCCGGGCGCGTGGAGGAAACTGATCGCGACCGCCGCAAGTCCTACGCCGAGGACTACCTTGAGTATGTTCGGATCGATCAGCCCCGCAAGCACCGTGCCGAGGATTGCAAGTGGTACGGTAGCAGCAATCATTAGAAGCCCGAGCTTGTAATCGATTACCTTCTGCCGCCCGTAGGCAACTAGTCCACTCCCGAACCCAAAAAGCTCGGTCACAAGCGCGGTACCGATAGCAACCTCCGGTGGTAATCGGAGGGCCAGGATAAAAAGCGGCGCAAAAAAGGTCGCCCCACCGATCCCGGATGCCATTGCCAGCGTCGAGATTGCAAATGCCGCGGGAAGCATAAACCAAAACTCCAATGTCATCTCTTTCTCCTCTATTTGCGGGCATTCGTGGGGATGTGCGACCAGCTGCGGCCGTGTGCCACGGCGGCTACCCCAAAGCGCGGTCCAGATTAAAGGCGGCGCTTATCAGCGCCAGGTGTGTAAATGCCTGCGGGAAATTTCCCAGCGCCTCACCAAGCGGGCCGGTCTCCTCGGCAAAGAGCCCGAGGTGGTTCGCGTATCCCAACATCTTCTCAAACATAAGCCGTGCCTCGTCGAGCCGTTCGCGGTCGGCACTGCCCGCCCGGGTAAGCGCCTCCACAAGCCAGAAGCTACAGATATTAAAGGTACCCTCTTCGCCGGAAAGGCCGTCGGGCGACTGCGAAACGTCGTATCGGAAGGTAAGGCTGTTTGCCACGAGGCCGCCTTCGTCGGGGCTCTTTACTGTGGCGTCGAGCGTCTTGAGCATCCGCGGATCGGTGGGGGAGACAAAAAACACAAGCGGCATCATGAGATTCGACGCGTCAAGCGCCTCGCTGCCGTAGGCCTGGACAAAGGCTTCACGTGATTCGCTCCAACCCTTGGCCATAATCTCCTCGTAAATCTCGTCCCGGATCCTGACCCACCGGTCCCGGTCCGACGGGAATGACCGTTTATCGGCAAGCCTGATGCCTCGGTCAAGGGCAACCCAGCACATCAGCTTCGAGTAGACAAAGTGCTGCTGTCCGCCCCGCACCTCCCATATACCCTCGTCGGTCTTCCGCCAGTTCTCAGCGACCCAGTTGACAAGTCGCCGGAGCTGAGTCCAGAAATCATAGGAGATGGGGGAGCCGTATTTATTGGAAAGGTATACCGAATCCATAAGCTCGCCGTAGATATCGAGCTGAAGCTGGTCGTAGGCGCCGTTCCCTACTCGCACCGGGTTGCTGTCGCGATATCCCTTCAGGTGCGGGAGGGTCTCCTCGCTAAGGTCATGTCGGCCGTCAATCCCGTACATAATCTGCAACGAGCCGTCCGGCCGGATCTCGTGCGTACGCTCCTCGATCCAGCCCATAAAGGCCTCGGCCTCTTCGGTGAAACCGATCCGCATCAGTGCGTAGAGTGTAAAGGCGGCGTCGCGAATCCACGTAAAACGGTAGTCCCAGTTCCGCTCGCCACCAATTCCTTCCGGCAGGCTTGTCGTAGGCGCGGCGACGATTGCCCCGGTAGGCTCGTAGGTCAAAAGCTTGAGAATGAGCGCCGAGCGGTGGACCATCTCCCGCCAGCGTCCGGTGTAGGTCGATTTCGAGATCCAGTTCCGCCAGTAGGCGACGGTATCCCGGAACAGGTCCTCAGACTCGGGCTCGGGAATCGCCCCGCCGCACCCGCTGTTGTGCTCCACCTCCTGCAGGATAAAGGTGGTGGCCGCTCCCTCGGAGAGGCTAAAGGTGGCCCGGGCGTGACCGTTTGTGACGCTCCGGTCGGCGCCGCCGGCCTCATCTGCTCCGCCCGGTCCGCCGCCTGCGCCCTGTAGGCTCTCCGGCGCGATCACCGCGATCGGCGTGTCGGCGGCAAGACCAAGCGCGAGGTCATTGGTCTGAAAGGCAACTCCGTTCTCCGCGGGCCGTGCGGTGTGCTCCGCCCGGCCGTAGTCGAAAGCCGGAGCGCAGATCATCCGCCAATGCACCGTCCCCCGCACCGTGCTGACGCGGCGGATCAGCTGGTGAGACCCACTGCGGCCCTGGATACCGCCTATCGGCATAAAGTCCACCACCTCGCCGACCCCCTCTTCACAAAGAAAGCGCGTAACAAGGACATTTGTTTCCGGCCAGTAGAACTGCTTCCTCGGGGCGCTCTCGTTCCCCGCCCAGATGCGGAAGGTGCCGCCGCGCTCATCGTCAAGGATAGCTCCAAATACACTAGGAGAGTCGAATGCGGGAAAGCAGAACCAGTCGATTGCGCCGTTGATTCCCACAAGCGCCACGGTATGGAGGTCGCCGATAACGCCGTAGTTTTCGATTGGCTGGTAGCTCATCGTGGCCTCCCGTCGCAAAGGCCTATTCCGTTCGCTTGATCGATCGCACTCATGGAGCCCCCCTCGTTGATCTCGTGGTGACGATACTGCCGGACCGTCGGTTTCGGCAAGACGCTTAGTTGCTACTACAAGCAAAATGACCGCCACTATGGCCAAAGGGAGGGTCCTCCAGCCATCCTTGTGCAAATCGACAGGAGCCGATACCTTGCAGATACAACAATCCAGGAGATTATTATGAGCGAAAAACTCATCCGCATCCGGGCCACCAGACACGGTCCGTACGTCGTAGAGGGTTGCTCTCAGCTGACATCGTCGCAGGGCGACGACGTTGCCACCGACCCGTACGTACACCTGTGCCGTTGTGGTAAGTCGAAAAACAAGCCGTTTTGCGACAACACACACGAGGAGTACGGGTTCCGGACGCACAAAATAGACGGCAGGCAACCCGACCGCGTGGATCGATATCAAGGCCGCGCAATCACCATCCTCGACAATCGCGGAGTCTGCTCCCACCGAGGACACTGCACGGCGAGCTTGCCCACCGTTTTTTTGCAGGGCACCGAGCCATGGATCAACCCGGACGGGGCGGATGCAAAAGAGGTCGCGCGGGTCATACGCATGTGCCCTTCCGGAGCGCTCTCCTACGATTGGCGCGGCGAACACTTTAGCAAATGGACGGACAACCAGGAGATCGAGCTTTCGAAAAACGGACCGATCGAAGTACGGGGGCACGTCGCCCTTCACGACGAAGACGAATCGGTTCCGCAAACGACGGATCACTACACGCTGTGCCGGTGTGGTGGCTCAAAGAACAAACCGTTCTGCGACGGTACACACTGGTACAACGGCTTCCGTGACGAGAAAGCCGACGTCCGCGTCGAGAGGCCGGCCGAACGCCACATGGCGCACATCCACAAAATGGCCGCCACGGGCACCTCGATAAACGAGCCGATGGGCACTGAGATAACGCTCCCTGCTTGGGAAGCGATCACGATCCACGGCGCGCAGCTGGCAACCTTGCCGGTTAACGAGGACGAAGAGGTGACGCTTGCAACCGTAATCGGTCCCCATGCACGGCAGCCGCTCCAAATCCATCTTCCCGTCTACGTTACACACATGTCCTACGGTGCCCTGTCCGCCGAGGCGAAGACGGCGCTGGCGAAGGGAAGCGCGCTTGCTCGAACGGCGATGTGTTCCGGCGAGGGCGGGATACTCGAGTCGTCCCGGACCGCCTCATACCGCTACATCTTTGAATACGTACAAAATGAGTACAGCGTGACGGAGGAAAACCTCCGCGCAAGCGACGCGATCGAAATCAAGATCGGACAAGCAGTTAAGCCGGGGATCGGCGGCCACTATCCGGCGGCAAAAATCACCCCGGAAATCGCGGCTGTTCGAGATCGTCCCGCCGATCGAGACATCGTAACGCCGGCCCGCTACCACGACATCAGGGACGCCAACACACTTCGAACCAAAGTGGATCAGCTACGCGACATCTCCGGCGGACGCCCGATCGGAATCAAGCTTGCCGCCGGCAACATCGAGCGAGACCTCGAGGTCGCGCTCGCCGCCGGACCCGACTTTGTTACGATAGACGGAAAAGGCGGTGCAACCGGTTCGGTGCCCAAGTTGATCAAGGACGCGGCATCGATCCCGACTATCTACGCGCTGGTACGAGCACGTAACTACTTCGACCGCCACGGTATTACGGGGGTCTCGCTTGTGATAACCGGGGGACTCCGAGTCTCCTCGGACATCGCCAAGGCACTGGCCCTCGGCGCGGACGCGGTGGCTCTGGGAACCGCGGCACTTATGGCGATAGGATGCCGGCAGTACCGAATATGCAATACCGGCCGCTGTCCCACCGGGGTTACCAGTCAGGATTTGCTGCTGCGCTCACGCATCGACGTGGAGGCGGCGGGAGCGCGACTCGGGAACTTCTTTGCCGTAACTCGCGACGAGCTTACAAACTTCACTCGGATGACCGGGCACCGTTCAATCCACGAGCTGTCACGACACGATGTTTCCGCGACTGATCTGGGAGTCGCACGCGCGGCGGGACTCCGCTTTTCCGGGGAGTAAAGCCGCGGTCTCCGGGTAAACGCTCCGGCTTGCGTGTGCCGGAGCGCGATGGAAGGGTGCATGCCGCAAAAACCGTTGCCCGAGAGATCGTTTAGTTCGACATTACTGCCATGTTGCGTAGCCGATGGCTGCATTCTCGTTCCAGGCTCTTTCCTGCGCTGCGAGTCGCCTATCGAGAAATGTTTCGTTTTGCGCGATTCAGGGCTCGACTTGCCTCCGCCCTCGCGGCGCCCTTGTTTTTTCTGCCGACCGTTCGCTTTGTGCTCCGGCTGATCAGCTTGGACAGGCGACTTACACACGATGATCTACCGCAGGCTATGGACTGGGTGTTACGAAGGTACTATTCCGGTGTCTTGCTCGGCCGTGGCATCGATCAGCCGCGAGGTCCGGTCCTCTACGTGGGCAACCACCCAGGACTCGGAGATCTGCCGTCCGCCGCGGTGATCATCGATCGGGACGATCTATTTTTTGTCGCGAAGCGGCGCGAACTAATGCAGGACATGCGTGGAATCCTCGCTCGATGTATCTTGATCGATGAATCGCTCGCCTCGCGAGCTGCCGCGATCGGCGCCATGCTCGATACGTTCCGCAACGGTGGAGCCGTTGTCGCCTACCCGGCCGGCCGCATCGAGCCTGACCCGGCGCTTCTCGCCGACGCGGGCGCGGGCGATATGCTTCGCGATTGGCCCCCGGTCGTGGACCTCTTGATCCGCCGAGCGAATCGTGCCGGACTTTGTGTCCCCGTTGTGCCGGTCTACACGGAGGCAGTTCACGCGGTGCCGCCCCACCTGAGATTCCTGACTTCATCCGCGGTTTCCAATGTTGCGCGCGAGGGCCGTGCTGCGCTACTCACGATGATGACTCGACGTGGGCAAAACAGGGTTGTCCGGGTGGCATTTGGCTCGCCAATCCCTTCGTGGGAGTACGGAACTGCCGACCGTGGGTCTACGGCGATTACGGAGAAGGTCCGGTCGGAGCTTCGCGCGCTACACGACGCTCTCCGCAGCAAGCCGTAGGCCGTCCGCGAACAAAGTTTTCCTTGACCGGTTTGACCGAGCAGACTATTTTTAGCTTGCAGATGCAAGTTTTGTAGCTTTGACAAAGGAGCGCTACCATGAGCGAGCACGCGGAGAGCAAGATCATCGACGGCAATATCGCGTATTTTCTTTTCAAAAAGGAAGCGGGACCGGACACGTTTACCGAGATATTCCCCGATTTCCAACAGAAGGTCGCCGACCCAAAGATCGACAGAATGATCGTTGATGTGCAAATGGACAACGCCTGGGGGAAATCGATCCAGGAGTTGTGGCTCCAGACCGGTAAGACCGCAAACGATGCCGGCATCAAGCGTTGGGGTGTTGTCACTGCGGAGCCCAAAAAACAGATGACCATCGAGTTCCTAATCAAGGGCGGCAAAGAGGGAGGTCGCGATTACGAGACCTACGTTGCCCAAAGCCTCGACGAAGTATTGGAGTGGATACGCAAATAGATACCGGCACCGAAAGGGCACGGTTCTGACGTGGCGCCGCTCCACAAGCGGGCGCTTGCCGCGGCGCCTCTCGTGATCCTGGTGGTCCTGGCGGTCCTCGTGCTGGCAATTTCGGATCTTCGGAGTCTGTTTACCCGAGAGAAGCTCAAGGACTTCGTGGAACGGGCCGGATGGTGGGCGCCGCTGATTCTCGTTCTGGTGATGGCGATTACCGTCGTCATTTCGCCGATTCCTAATGTGCCGATCGCGGCGGTTCTGGGCATGGTCTACGGGTCCGTGTTTGGCACCGCAATTGCCGTTACGGGCGGTGCCCTTGGCGCGGCAACCGCCTTCCTGATCGCCAGACATCTCGGGCGCCGGGCGATTCACACGCTCACGGGCAAAGACATCCGTTTCTGTGAGGGATGTACCCCGCACGGTCTGTCCGTCATCGTCCTTGTAGCCAGGCTGATTCCCGTACTCTCCTTTGATCTCGTGAGCTATGGCGCCGGCCTCAGCGACATGAAGTTCCGAAGCTTTCTGATGTGGACCGTTATCGGCATGATTCCCTGGACCTGGTTCTACACGACCGTCGGGTCGGCAGTGCTCGATCATCCGGTGCTTGCAACGGTACTCGGCGGCCTCATCGCCGTGCTGGTCCTGGCCCTGCCGGCGATAGTAAGACGGTTTAACCCCTTTGGCCTTCGCAACATCATCATGAAGTCTCACGTAAATGATGACAGGTTCTCTCAGGAATAGTATTCTACTTGTAGATACAAAATTAACGCGGAGGATAAATGATGTTGCACAGAGGCAAACAAGTGATGGTCGTTGGGGCGTTTTTGCTAATGGGCGTTGCAGGCTTCGCGGTTGCCGGCGGCACCCCGGAGGGCGTGGTAAACACAACCGACGGCATCGCCATTGCGGGCTATGATCCCGTTGCGTATTTTACTCTTGGCGAGGCAACGGAAGGGGATCCCCAGTACAGCTTCGAGTGGGACAATGCCGAATGGCACTTTGTTTCGACCGAGCATCGCGACATGTTTGCGGACGATCCGCAGCGATACGCACCTCATTACGGAGGCTACTGCGCCTACGCCGCTTCGCAGAGCCAAGTACAACCGGCCGACCCGCAGCTCTGGACGATCCACAACGGTCGCCTATTTCTAAATCTGAATCAGGATTTCCAGGATCAATTTCGCGCCGACATAGACACTAATATTCAAGAAGCCGATCGGAATTGGCCCGCCCTGCGAGCCGGCCTAGAAAATTGACCGCACCGCGACAGCATCGGTGTTTTAGTCCTCGTTTGCCTGAATTGACGAAGGCGTGGTGTCGGCGCCCGGTCTCCGGGCGGGCAACCAGCCGATAAGCACTATTCCCGCGGAAATCACCAACAAACCGGCGATGCTCCAAACGTGAAGCGAGGCTCCCGGTACGATAATTGCCGTAAGCACAAGCGGCGTAGCTACGTAGGAGACGTTGTAGACCGAGCTCATCATGGAGGCTCGGCAGCGGCGAAGATAGGACCACTGAATCATGGCAAACGCGCCGGACGCACCAAGAAAACTCACGGCAAACAACCACCACGATCCGGGAGACTGGGGAAGAAAGGTGTTCTCGGTTGCACCCGCTTGGGAGACCCCTTTCATGACGGCTTCTAGCGCCGCCATGCCCCCAGCGGCAACGCCAAAAAGCAGCTCCTGAAAGGCAACCGGCCGCCGCCGAAATAGCGCAACAAGCAGCGGCATGCCGACAAACCACGCGATAACAACGCCCACAAGCACGCTCCGATTCGCCCCAAAAAGACTCGGCTTACCACCGAGCAGGTTACCCACCCCTATTAGCAAGGTACCGACGACGATCACACCCGCAGCCGCGTATTGCCGGGGGTACAGTCGCTCCGCCAGCCGAGATCGCGAGAACAGCAACAGGGGCAAGAGGCCGAGCCCGTACATCGACGTGTAGAACACCGTGGGCGCGAACCGGTTTGCTACGATCACCCACAGGGGATTGGTGAAGTTCATGGCAATGCCGAGAGCGTAGATCAGGCGGGCCCGTCGCTTGGAATATTCAGGCTGCCTGACTCGCAGGAGCCCGAGCCGCATGATTCCCTTGGACAGGTGAATGGTCGTCGTGCCCGCAACCCCGACAAGCATGGCGAGAACGGCTCCCTGAGCTTCAGTCATCGGCGGCCGCCTTGCGAGCTCCGCGACGGAAGAGGCACGGGACAAAGCCGGCGAACGGCCGGCGCGTTTCTCCCTCCGTAGCTCTCAACAAAACGATGCCGGGTCCGCTGGTTTAGCGACTCCGTCGGCACCCACAGGAAGGTTTCGAGGGAGTTGCCAAAGTCGGAGTCCAGAACGGTATCAAAAACGGCAAGGGCGTCTGTTGCCTTTAGGTAGGACAGGAGTATCGGCGGCGGCGCCACACCCAGTTCTTTTAGCCGCGAAAGGAGCTTTGAAAAGGCCTCGTCGATCGACAGTCCACGATACCCCGCTCGCAACGCCTCAATGGCAGACGACCGGTAGGCCCGCTCCGGGCGAGCACAAACCAGGAGTGAAGGGCCGGGGTGCGCCTCGTAAAGGTAGGCCAGGAGGGTGTCCACCGCCCGTGGGGGCCAGACCGGATAGATCGATACGTTTCCAAACAGATACCGGATACAGGGAAACTCCGCCACGATCGCTCCCAGGCCCGCCCAGACGGCAAAGAGTCCGGCCATGGCCCGCGCCGCGTCTCGATTAACGACCGATCGACCGAGCTCGACGGAGACAGGCACGTAGTCGTCGAGGAAGCGCGGCGAAAACTCAAAAAGCTGCCCGGTTCTCAGCGCCTCCGGACCCAGGTGCTGCATGGCTTCGGCTCCAAACAGGGACCGGTATAGGGCGACGATCTGGCGGTGCTCCGGGTCCCAGGCGACAATCTGCTTATAACAGACCTCGGAGGTATCGTGGTCGTCGATGTCGCGGGAATCGCCACGTCCCGCGCCTACCGCGCGATACTCGCGCTCGCGTATTCGGCCGATCTCGGACATAAGCGCCGGCGATTCCCGGGCCGTGGTCACATACACCTCTAATCCACGAAAGCTTCGAAGCAGCATGTCGGGTCGTAACTCGGCCTTTAGGGCTTCCGCGTCGATAGGAGCTGCAAGCGGTGTTTGCTTCATTAGGTCCTCATCATTTTTCGGCCACCGTTCTCGGGCCGCCGTAGCCTAGGTCGCGCTCGACAATGCGCCTGATTGTTTGGGCCAGCGCGCGGTCGCATTCAGGACCGGCGGCCGCTCCCAAAGGCACCGCAGGACCAAAGCGAACCGTGACATGGGAGTTTTTCTTGCGAAACAGCTCGTCGACGAGCAGAAGCATTTCGAAGTTGAGACGTATGCCCAGGGCCCGCCGCAATTGCCAAACGGTGTAAAAGTGAGGAGAGTTACGCCCCGACACGTAGGCGGGGACCACGGGCCGGCCATGGCGCCGCGCGTATTTCACAACCGACTTCTCCCAGGGAAACTCGCGCAGGCGACCACCCCGGACTCGTGCCGTTCGACCGGCGGGAAACACCAGTACCGGTCTATCCGAGGCGTACATGGCATCCAACTCACTAAAGCGTCCGCGGTTGGAGCCGAACTTGTCGATGGCGGCAACCGAGTCCCGCAGAGGAGGAAGGGCAAGAAGGAGGTCGTTCGCGGGGGTAAGGACCGTGCCAAAGCGTCGGCAAAGCAGGTGCAGAAGCACCAATCCATCCACGCCACCGGTCGGATGATTGGCACAGATTACTATTCTCGGATGATCGGGGACATGATGGTCGTCGACGAACTCGACGTGTATGCGGAGCATACCAAGCACCTCGTCCACAAAATCGCAGCCGCAGGAGGCGGCGGAACGCGCGATAACACGGCGCAACTCCCGCTGATGTATAACCCGTTCCAGAATACGGAGGGCAACCGGGGGAAGCCGCCCGGCCAGACCCGGATTCTTGGCGAGAAACAAGCCCTGTACGTCCAGTTCAGGGGCGCGAGCTGTATTAACGGTGCTCCCGGCTTGGGAGGTGGCCTGCCGCATACCGTCTAATTTACTTGTAACTGCAGGTACCGTCGACAAAGACCCTCTGTGCCGACGACCAACCCGGTGAGCCGATTCCGCGCCGGATGTCGCGCCTCCCGTCCGGTGCGATTCGCCGGCGCGGCATGCCGGTCATGCCCCCAACTGTCGCAGCTGCCGAAGCGTACGGCGCCACTGGGACCCGTCGATTTCCCGCAGGGTACGATGTTTAGCGGTACGCCACTTTGGTAGCGACTCCGCCAGGGAGGCGCGGCCGGCTTCCGTGAGCGAATAGATACGGACACGCCGATCTTCCCCCCGCCGCTGCGCAACAAGCCCCCGTTTTACCAGGAGCTCGATAGTACGGGACAGAGTACTAAGATCGGAGCCGAGGCGACGCGCAATCTGGGAGCCGCTCGCCGGCTCGCCACGCCCGATATTGACCAGGAGGGCAAACTGGGCAAGGGATAACCCGCTGTCCCGAAACTCCGATTCGAACTCGCGGGTAACCCGCTTGTAGGCCTTTCCGAGGTTGTAGCCCGGGCAGGTGTCCGTAACAAACTCCAGCTCGTTGATCGATCGCCTCCCGGACAAAAAAAGCCGACGAGAACGCAGCCTCGACCTGCCGGGCCGCTTGCTACGCTTTCGTCCGTTGTTGGTTTTCATACGTCTAGAGTACTCAACATTCACGATCACGAAAACATCGCGGACCGTGTCGCATCTTTTAGTTCGCTCAGCAGGACAAGTGGTCTCTGATGGGTGCCGGAGGCGTCAACGTCCGCGGGCCACTCCTCTCTTGCGTCCCGATAGGCCGATTGCGGCCGTTTTCACGTTGCCGGTGCGACGAGATCGGCATTGTGATCGCCGGTGCACGGCATGGTCGATGTCGACAGGGGTGACGGGTTAGAGTACCTGGAACAGCACGACGAGGCCGCCGACGATGGCGGTCGCGACGGAGATCAGCGCGACCAGGCCCGCGAACCGTTTGTCGAGTTGCTCGAAGCGACGATCGACCGCCTCGAAACGCCGCTCGACCTGCTCGAAACGTTTGTCGACCTGCTCGAAACGTTTGTCCACCTGGTCGAAACGTTTGTCCATCTGGTGGATAAGGTCCTCGAAGCGTTTGTCCACCTGGTCGAAACGTCGGTCCATCTGGTGGATAAGGTCCTCGAAGCGTTTCTCTACGGAGGCAAAGCCCTGGTCCACCCGCTCTTCGAGTCGCGCCAGGCGATCCGAGCTTTCGCGCTGGAGCTGGTAGAACTCCGGCGGCAGTTGGACCATGGGGAGCGTCTCGGATTGGGTCCGTACAGGCACTGCCGTTTTGGTCAGGCGATCGGCTACCTGGTCGGCGATGGACGACAGTTGATCTTCGGTCAGGTTCATGGCTGGACTTCCCATAACAGTATACTCCAATCGGCGGACTTGCGCCGTCCCGTATTGGCGCCGGGGCCGGCTTTCCTTTGACAACGCCTCGTGAGATATAACCGGTGGAAACGGGGGTTTGCTTCAAGTTGGTGGGGGTGGGTGGCGTGGTCGATGTCGACAGGGGTGACGGGTTAGAGTACCTGGAACAGCACGACGAGGCCGCCGACGATGGCGGTCGCGACGGAGATCAGCGCGACCAGGCCCGCGAACCGTTTGTCGAGTTGCTCGAAGCGACGATCGACCGCCTCGAAACGCCGCTCGACCTGCTCGAAACGTTTGTCGACCTGCTCGAAACGTTTGTCCACCTGGTCGAAACGTTTGTCCATCTGGTGGATAAGGTCCTCGAAGCGTTTGTCCACCTGGTCGAAACGTCGGTCCATCTGGTGGATAAGGTCCTCGAAGCGTTTCTCTACGGAGGCAAAGCCCTGGTCCACCCGCTCTTCGAGTCGCGCCAGGCGATCCGAGCTTTCGCGCTGGAGCTGGTAGAACTCCGGCGGCAGTTGGACCATGGGGAGCGTCTCGGATTGGGTCCGTACAGGCACTGCCGTTTTGGTCAGGCGATCGGCTACCTGGTCGGCGATGGACGACAGTTGATCTTCGGTCAGGTTCATGGCTGGACTTCCCATAACAGTATACTCCAATCGGCGGACTTGCGCCGTCCCGTATTGGCGCCGGGGCCGGCTTTCCTTTGACAACGCCTCGTGAGATATAACCGGTGGAAACGGGGGTTTGCTTCAAGTTGGTGGGGGTGGGTGGCGTGGTCGATGTCGACAGGGGTGACGGGTTAGAGTACCTGGAACAGCACGACGAGGC
>CAZFLD010000031.1:33627-46060 GCA_964519835.1 uncultured Spirochaetales bacterium | reverse complement strand
TGGCGTCGGGGGCGTCGGTGGCGTCGGGGTCGTCGGTGGCGTCGGTGTCGTCGGTGGCGTCGGGGTCGTCGGTGGCGTCGGGGTCGTCGGTGGCGTCGGGGTCCACGGTGGCGTCGGGGTCCACGGTGGCGTCGGTGGCATCGGGGTCGACAGTGGCATCGGTGGCATCGGTGCCGTCGACGACTACGTTGTCGGGATCGCCGCCAAAAAGGCTCGCCCGCACAGGCTCAAATGCAGGCAAGAGAAAAAAGAGCAGCACGGCGATCACGACAACGGCCGCCGCCGCGACAAGTATGGCCCGGCCACGGTCTGATCGCGGCGGGGGGGTCTGACGGGGCCTTGGTCCCACCGGCCCGGTGGGACCTTGTTGAGTCGCCGCCGCCGTACCTTTGCTGGGCTGCGCGGTCTTTGTCTCGGCCGCCGGCGTTTGTTCCTTTGGCTTTGTCGTTTGGGTCTTCTTCGTGGCCGGCGGTGGGCTCGACCGACCCGCTTGTGGTGTCTCGGCGGCGCTTTTGTCGGCAGGCTGAACGCTGGGATGGTCCAAACCGGCCACCAATTCGCGGAGTCTCTTTCGCTCCGCCCCGTATTTCTCCGTTGATTCGGCCACGACCGCCGCAAGATCCGCAGTTGCGTCACGGGAGGTACGAATATCGTCACGGGTAATCCCGTCCGCGACGTGAAAAAGAGCCACGGGATTCCCGTCGCGGAAGTACAAATCTATGCTGGTACCGGGAACGGCGCTCAATCGGTCGGCGGCGGCGAGTGACCGAATCGAGGAAAGCCTGTCGTTGATCGACTTTCGCAGGTCACGATCATCCGATGCGGCAGAGACGGCGTCCAACAGGGCTACTGCGTTGGCCGAGCACAGACGCGTAACGTCGTGGATGTCGGACCCCACCTTTATCGCGGTGCTAAGCCGGCTCGAGGCTTTCTGAGAAACGGAACCCGCCGACGCCTCTTTAACAACTTGGGCCAACGCCGCCAAGATCTCTACTTCCCGTGGCGGCAGTAGCTGCACGATCGCCTTTTGCGCGGCGGGAACGTACCCGTCCACCAGATCACCGGCATCGGAAAAGACTCCGGCAATCCGGTGCAATACACCTTCGCGGATCCCAAACCCGGAGGTACCGCCCCCCGCCGTATCCGTGGTCTTTGTAAGCACCAGTCGGTCGAGGTCGATGCGCCAGGCGGCGTTATCGCCGGC
The DNA here is from genome assembly GCA_964519835.1 of uncultured Spirochaetales bacterium. Classification (GTDB taxonomy): domain Bacteria; phylum Spirochaetota; class Spirochaetia; order DSM-27196; family CAZFLD01; genus CAZFLD01. The sequence goes on along the minus strand of CAZFLD010000031.1, from coordinate 44,856 downwards.
GGGATCGGCCGAACCATACGCGGATTGGACAACTCTCACATCACCGTCGACGCCGGGGTACCGCAAGTATGGGCTTGTATCCATCCCGACACTCAGCTCGCCGAAATGATAGCGACGTTCTTTGTTGAGCGCAGCCACTTCGACCCGCAGTTTCTCCGACAGCGTAAACAAGTCGGCACCCTTCCGTGTGTGCGCCGAATCTCCGGCCAAAACACGCACGGTTGTGCCGATATCGCGACCGCGTTTGAACAACCGGAACAAGCCTTCACCGGCATCCTGCGCCATTACGGCGCCTACGCGGTCCGGATCCACGCCGGACGTGGCAAGGCTACTGAAGTATCCGGTCGGCGGTTCCCAGCCGAGGAGCCGCCCCTTCGAGTAAGCGTAGAAGTGTCCGCCGGCAACAAGAAATCCGTTCCGACTCAAATCTTTCTGGGAGTACCGGAGCGGATTCTTGTCGAGCGCAACCTTGGTGTCGCGGGCCCGTTGAAGAAAATGCCTATCCTCGCGCTCGCGAGCCTTGAGGTCAAAGATCTCCGCGCGCCGGAAAAACAGCTTGATGTTGCCGTTCTCATAGAAGTAGGCCAACGACCCGTCGGAGCCTCGGGGCCTTCCGTGATAGGCCTGAAAAGCCTCGGTGGGCAACGCAAACTGGCGAAGGTACGTCTTGAAGCGCGAGACAATCTCCGGATCGCCCACATACTTCGGCTCGGAGAGGTTCTCGACATTCATGTTTGCCCGTTCGACAATGGGGTTACCCGTGAAGTTGTCCGTCACAACGACGGAGTGAACGATGTCCTTGACTTCTTTGGGAAGGTTTTCGGAATTACCAATCCGGATAAACGGCTTGTAGTCTGAGGGCTCGGAACCTACGTAGACCACATAACATTCGGTGTCGATATGGAACACCCGTTGGCGCGGGTCGCCCCCAAAAGCCGCTTTTTCCGCCACATTGCCCCCCAAACAGACTATATCAAATCAAAGAAAGAAAACAAGTTGCACTACGGCGAAGGACACGCCGTTTCGAAAACGGTCGGTAATCGGTATAATCGTGGCAAGATTATGATACTCAACGAAAAGGCGAACAGGAAGCTTATTTCGATTGCCGGAGGAAAAGGTGGCGTGGGCAAATCGGTCCTCGCCGCCAACCTGGGCGTTCTGCTGGCCACCTACGGCTGTCGAACGGTGGTTGTGGACCTGGACTTGGGCGGCTCCAACCTACACTCCTACCTAGGCATCAAGAACACCAACATTGGCATCGGCAATCTTTTGGCGGATTCACGCCTCTTGTTTCGCGACGCGGTCCTGGACACACCGTTTGACAACCTGCAGTTCGTACCCGGGGATGTGCTGGTCGCCGGCCTTGCAGACATTACGCCACAGCAGCGAAAGAAGGTATCCGACTCGATTTTTGAATTGGAAGCGGACTATGTTCTGTTGGATATCGGCTCGGGAAGCGCCGCCGCCGCACTCGATTTTTTTCTGATGTCCAATGCCGGGATAATCGTCACAACTCCACAGCCTCCGGCTATCCTCAACGCCTACAACTTTATGAAGAACGCGTTTTTCCGCTTTGTTAGGCGAAGCTTGGCCGGTGACAAGCGTCTCGACGCGTATTTCCGGTCGGCGGTCAAGGACAAGCGCCCGGGCACAACGCCGGAAATCGGAGACATGGTCAAAGAGATTAACTCAATCGACAAAACCGCGTCTCGGAAACTGCACCGGCATCTTTCTCACATAAAGCCTTCGCTGGTGATCAACCGCGCCAAGACGCCGGGCGACGCCCATATGGCAGTGGGTCTCCGAGATCTGATGGACGCAAAACTGGGCATTCACCTACAGTCCCTCGGGCTAATTTATGAGGATCCCGCCGTGGACGAGTCGGCCCGGAATCTTATGCCGGTGGTTGCGGAAGCTCCCGACAGCCTTGCCGCACGGCAGATGACACGGATTAGCCAGAAGATTTCCCAATCGGAGCGATTCCCGGACATGCCGTTGGCCCTCGATGAGTACTCGGATTCGTTTGAGCTCACGGCAATGGAGGCGGCCAACGACTACGGGGAGGCGGATGCGGCGGAACCGAGTACTGCCGAGTTGGTGGAGATGATTCAAGCGCAACGAAAAACAATAGCGGATCTGCAACAAACCCTCCGACGAGTAAGTGTGCAGAGCGATTTGGACTTTCCATCGTAAAGGAGTAGAGCATGGAACTGACCTACGCCACCCCGGCTCTCCTCTTCCCCGCGGTATCCCTGCTTTTTATCTCCTACACAAATCGATTCGTAACATACGCCGACCTGATCCGTCGTCTTCACGATCGGCAGCGGCAACAGGGTGGTTCGCTCGTAACCCGACAAATCAAAAACCTGCGCAAGAGGATCTACCTCATCAGGAACATGCAACTTGCAGGCGGGTTCAGCCTTGTGTGCTGTGTGGCATCCCTCGCGGCCATCTTTTTCGAGGCCGCAATTGTTGCGGAGATTCTTTTTGCAGCCGCGCTCCTCTTTATGTTGATATCCTTGGGCTTGTTGATATGGGAGATTCAGATTTCCATTGGCGCCCTCAACATCCAACTCGAGGACTTGAGCGGAGAGCATCCCCGGCCAAACAAATAGACCATGCAAATTGGCCTGTGGGTCGCCCCGGCGGCACGGCGCGTCGTCTTGGCGGATCCGGCATGCGTGCGCGGCGCCTATTCTTTGGCATCTCTTTGGCGTCTCGGGCCCTATTCTTTGGCGTCTAGTAACTCTGCCGCGGTGCCCTCAACGACCTCGAATTTCAGCGCTCCCACACGAAGCGAATCGGATAGATCCGAAACATAGGCATCGGAAAGGGGCGCCGGAATCCGCAGGTGCGCCTCGGCGAGTGGTGTACCGCCGGAAAGCTTATTGACGGTTTTGTACTTGCGAACAAGGGAGAGCACCTCGACAGCGGTCTCCCAGGACTTATCGTCGGCACCCGACGACGTCTCACCGCCGGCGCCGGAAAGAGTGCCAAGCTCGTGAGCACCGGGCCACGGAGCGTGGTGAATGCTTTTTGTAGCTCCGTCTCGCTTGGCTAAATCCCAGCTCCATATCTCCTCCGTTATAAAAGGAACAAAGGGGGCAAACAGCCGGAGCAGGATGGAGAGGCTGTTCCTGAGCGCTTGTACGGCGGATGCGCCGTCGGCGCCGCCACGTTTTGCTCGCTCTTTAACAAGCTCGATGTACGTGTCAGTAAACGTGGACCAGAAAAACGTCTCGATCTCTTCCAGGGCAACGGCAAACATCTCGCTCTCGAATGCGGCGGTTGCCTTTTTGATTGTCTTGATGACGCGGACCAGGAAGGTCCTGTCGACCTCGTTGCTTACGGTAGCCTTGCCGGAGGGGATTGCGCCATGGGAGTCGGGTGGCGGGCCGGCTGCGGCCCCCCCCGCCGGAGCGGCGCTCTCTTCGCCGCCGATCGCGTCCGGATCGTCGAAGCCGAGAACAAATCGGCCGGCGTTGTACAGCTTGGTCACTAGACGACGGCCCGTTTTCATAACCTGCTCGTCAAAGGCGGTGTCCACCCCGAGGCGAGCGCCGGCCGCCCAGTAGCGCATGCCGTCGGCCATGTACGTCTCCACAAACTCCGCCGGCGTCTGAGTGTTTCCTTTGCTCTTGCTCATCTTCTTCCGGTCCGGATCAAGAATCCAGCCGGAGATCAAGACCTTCTGCCACGGAACGGTGTCGTGATGGAGGTGAGCCTTGGCAATGGTGTAGAAAGCCCAGGTCCGAATGATGTCATGCGCCTGTGGTCGCACGTCCATGGGGAACAAACGCGTGAACCGTTCCGGAGAATCGATCCATCCGGTCGTAATCTGAGGCGACAGCGAGCTCGTAAACCAGGTATCAAAGATGTCCGGATCGCCGGTGAAGCCCCCGGGTTTGTCTCGCATTTCCTCCTCAAAACCCGGCGCCGGATCGCTCATTGGATCTACGGGAAGGCTGTCCGGATTGGGTAGGATGGGGTTGATGTAGTCGGGGTTGCCGTCGTTATCAAGGCGATACCAAACAGGAATGGCGACGCCGAAGTATCGCTGGCGACTGATACACCAGTCGAATTGGAGGTTTTCCACCCAGTTTTGATAGCGCGCGCCCATGTGGCTCGGGTACCAGTCGAGCTCTTGACCACGCCGAATAAGTGCGTCTTTTTTGTCCAGGAGCGACACAAACCACTGCCTTGTCGACAAAAACTCGATGGGACGCTTCCCCTTCTCGTAGTATTTGACCGCGTGAGTAATCGGCTCGGGCTCGTTTACGAGGGCGTCACCCAAAGCCTCTACGATGTGCTGCCTTGCGGCCTTGAGGGAGCCGCCTGCAACTTCGTTGTAGACCATTTGTGCCGCGCTTGGATCGAGTGACTCCCACCCGTCGGTGCCAAACTCGACCTGTACCATTCGCCCTTCGGGAGTGATGACCTGGCGAAGCGGCAGCGACTCCCGTCGCCACCACTCAACATCCATTGCATCACCAAACGTACAGACCATGAGGATACCGGTGCCCTTCTCCGGATCGGCCTCCTCGGCGGCAAATACGGGGATGGGCGCATGAAAAAGCGGAGTAACGGCACGGCGGCCGATGAGGTGCGAATACCGTTTGTCGTTTGGATGGGCCGCCACACCGACGCAGGCCGGCAGCAGCTCGGGTCTGGTGGTGGCAATAACAAAGCTTTCGTCCGAGTCCTCCACACCAAAGCGAATGTGATGGTAGGCGCCTGCCTCCTCCCGGTCTTCCAACTCTGCCTGGGCGATTGCCGATCGAAAATCGACGTCCCACATGGTGGGCGACCAGGTGTTGTAGATGTGCCCTTTGCTGTAGAGGTCGATAAAGCTGTATTGGGAAACGGCCCGCGCACGCTCACCAATAGTGGCGTATTCCTGGCTCCAGTCGACCGAAAGACCGATGTTTCGCCATAGGTCCTTAAACGCCTCCTCGTCGACCGTCGTCAGGTCCTTGCACAACTCGATAAAGTTCTTACGAGACAGCCTGCGCGGACGCTCCTTGCGAGTCTTGGCGTTGGCCTGGTCCATCGCGAGGCCTGAAATATATGGCTCGCTTGGATCACAGCTTACATGGTAGTAGTTTTCGACCCGGCGTTCGGTCGGAAGGCCGTTGTCGTCCCAACCCATGGGGTAGAACACGTTGTAGCCACGCATGCGCCGGTAGCGGACCGCCACGTCGGTGTGCGTATAGCTAAACACGTGACCAACGTGAAGCGATCCCGAGACGGTTGGCGGCGGTGTGTCTATGCGATACAACGGGCGGGTCGGGTCCGACTCGTCGAACGAATAAATTCCATCTTTCAGCCACGTGGCGATAAGACGCCTACGTGCGGCGGGTTCGTCAAAATGTTTGTCTAGGTTCTCAGGCAGCATGGTGTTGTACTTTGGTCTCTAAATTTCTCTTGTAAGCTACTCCAGCGATAGGAGGAGATCCACGAGGTCCATATACCACTCGTCGTCGATACGGTAGAAGTCGACGTACGTTTCAACGATCTCTCCGTCCAATTGGATTTCGAGATCAAGAGAATAGACGCCGTCCTCGACAAAATCGCCGCCCACCACCTCTGTATCGAGCGCCAAAAGGCTGAGAAGTTCCTCCCCATACGGCTCCATAAGAAGCTCAAAGAGATAGTCCTCCACCTCGTCGGTCGTAAGCTGCGCGAGATCGAGATGATCGGCGGCGGCTTCGAGGTCGGTGATGGACAAGACAAATTCGAGGTCGTCGTCGAGCGCGGCATCTTGAAACTGCGCGAACAGCTCCTCCGGACTCTCGTCGCGCGCGGCCACCGCGATCTTGTCGCCGGCGGGCTGGTCGGTATCGTCGAGAACCGGCTCATCAGGACCATCGTCGTCGTCGGCCGGCCGATCAACAGACTCGCGAACATCGTTTATGTCTATAAAGTCGGTGTAGACCACGACCTGGCCGATACCAAGAATCTCGCCGCTTTCCAGGTCTACGATGCGTGCGCTGATCGTGGCTGTTTCCGCGCCCGGGCGAACGGTACCCACCACCACCACCTCGGCGCCCAAAAGATTGCCGAGCTCACTGGTGGTAAGCTCTTCAACCAGGCCGGTCTCGCCAAAAGAAAACTCGCTCAAAAGGGAGTCGACACGCTCCCGCTCGAGAAGCGAAAAACGCGCAGGGTCGAAGAGCTGCACCTGCAGACTGTTGGCAACTTCACGGCCGATTGGGCCGGCGGTGCCGTCGTCATTTACCAAGCGCAGGACGGCCAGGCGTTTGCGGCCTACATCGTTGCCAAACGTCGCCGGGGCGGCGGCGTCGTACCCTTCCTCGAGACCGGATGCCAGCGATCTCATACCCTCGTTGAACTCGTAAACGTTCATGTCGTCTTCGGGCGAAGTAGCGCACCCGGTAACAACGAGCAGAGATAGTAGTATCGCGAACATAGAGAACATAGATAGGACGCCTTGGCGAGCGGTCATGTAATCCTCCTGGTTTGCATCATCGCAATATAGAAGAGATCGTGGTGTGCCGGCAACGGGGCTGCAGGCCGCTCTGCGGACTACTGGGTCACCGGCAAAATAGAAATATCGAGGTCTTGGTCGACGGAAATATCTTGCAGACGCACGCGAAGATCTTTGATTCGCACCGAAGACGGCACCACCGCAAGGATGCGCATATGAAACATCGGCGCACCGGTAAAAGGTGCGCCGGAAGTCTCCGTTTCGAGCTCCTCGATGTTAATGGAAAACTCCCGCAACAACGCGGTGACGGCGTGCACGATCCCCGGACTGTCGAGGGAAGCCGATTCGATGCGGTAGGGACGTCCCGAGGGCACTTCGACCGTCGCGGAGGTGGGGCGGCCGGTAATCGCAATACCAAGCTTGTCAGCAAGCACATCGAGGTTCGACAGGAGCGACGCGACCTGGTCCGCTTCCCCACTAACGAGCGCGATGACGGCAAACTCCCCGCCAAGAAGTGCCATCTTGCTCTCTTCGATGTTGCACGACAACCCGAGCACCGCTTCGGAAATATCGTCCACAAGACCGACGCGGTCGGCACCAAAGGCGTTTACAACAGCATATGCGCGCATACGCTCATCGTATCAGCCGGCCTCGCTTTTTAGAAGGTGAAGAACCTGGGAAAGCGACGTCATGTCCGGAACAATTTCCAAACCTGCCGCGGTTAAGGCATTCTTGAAGTCTTGAGGGAACCGCCCTCCCACATACACTGAGGTGTTACCGGGCAGCCTGCGTCGAAGGGCGACCATGTCGGCGAGCAGCCTTTGGTCGAATGACGGCCGCACGACCGAAAGGACAAGAGCGACGGCACCGCACCTTCGAACCGCGTCCACCAGATCTTCGCCGGGCATGCCGGTACCGACGTAGATGGGAGTTAGCCCGGCCGCCGCCACGTGAACGGCGGAGGCAAGGCAGCCCAACTCGGCGCCGACGCCGCCGGGAGACGCCACGACAACTGCAGGTCCGGTAGGGTCGTAGTGTCCGGCGGCCGGGGTGCGGCGGTATGGTTCGTAGGCGCCGGTTGCGAGCATACCGGCAAGCTCGGCGGCAAGCTGCGAGACTAAAAAGGTCTGGTGGATGGGGCGGAGCCGGCCGTCGACGAGTCGGCTTTGAGACTCTTTGACAAGGGGAAACAGGAAACCGTCGGCGAATCGAAGACGGCCAAGGGCCACGAGGGCGGCGTCGACCTTCTCGCGCAGGGCCCGAGGATTGTAGTTTTCGACGGCGGTGAGTGCGCCCGTCAGCGCGTCGTCAAGCGAGAAGTCCTCTGTCTGGTCCTGCAATACACGCCCAGGCAACGTGCGTTGTTGATCCGGCGCAGAGGTATGTTGGGGCGTATCAGAAAGCAACCGCGTCAGATCGTCCTCCGGGAGTCCGGCAAGGTCCCCGATTCGCAATCCTCGATCGGTCAACAAACGGAGCGTTCGCAATCGACCTATGTCGGCCTCGGAGAAGACTCGGCGTCCGGACACTTCGACGACACCAACAAAATCTTCATAGCGACGAGTCCACATCCGAAGCGTAGCCGGCGAAAGCCCTGCAAGGCGTGCGGCAACAGGCAAAGGATAGGGATGATTGTCAGAATGACCGCCCGGATTCATCCTATGATTGTCTCAAAAAGAGAACGAACATGCAACAGAGGTATTTTGAGATGTTTTTGCAGCGTTTTTGTTTCCTTTATGCACCCGTGTTGTTAGATTCCTCAACAGCAAAGCAGTTGGCTTTGATATACACCGAGCAGAGCGCTCGGTACTCAGGTAAGCATGATGGAGGAAAAATGATGCTTCGAAAGATGGTTTTGGTTCTTGGCTTGACGGCCCTGGTTGTCGGCGGCGCGTTTGCCACCGGCGTTGTAGAGGTTCCCAGCGAGCCTACGATTGTGGACATTGCCGTTGAGGATGGCCGATTTACTACCCTTGTTGCGGCGCTTGAGGCTGCCGACTTGGTCGATACGCTTAGTGGTGACGGTCCGTTTACTGTGTTCGCCCCGACCGACGATGCGTTTGGCGCCTTGCCTGCCGGCACGGTTGAAGCTCTTTTGAACGATATTCCAACCCTGACCAACATCCTGCTGTACCATGTGGTCTCCGGTAGCGTGCCCGCCTCACAGGTCGTTGACCTGGTGAGCGCCCAGACAATCAACGGTCTACCCGTCGCGATTTACACCGGCGAGGGCGTCCGGGTTAATGAAGCAAACGTCATTATCACCGATATCGAGGGGTCAAACGGCATCATCCATGTCATTGACCAAGTTATCCTTCCGCCCAGCGACGATCTTGTCGACACTGCAATAAACGCCGGTACTTTTCAGACCTTAGTAGCAGCGGTCCAGGCTGCAGGCCTTGTCGACACGCTGCGGAGCGAGGGTCCGTTTACGGTCTTTGCGCCAACCGACGAGGCATTTGGAAAGCTTCCCGCCGGTACCGTCGAGTCGCTCCTGAACGACATTCCCACCCTCGCCTCCATCTTGACCTACCATGTGGTGCCCGGCCGTGTATTTGCGGGAGATGTTGTTGGTCTGAGCGCGGCACCCACCGTCCAGGGTGAGGACATAGCCGTAGCGGTATCCGGCGGGAACGTCGTTCTGAACGGCGCATCTACGGTGGTCGCGACCGACGTGCAAACCACCAACGGTCTGGTTCACGTCATCGACGAGGTGATCCTTCCACCCTCCCTGCGCTAACCAAGCTGTCTGCGCTGATGATCAATCTGCTGCAGGCCTAACACTGGTCTCCAAGCGTCCGTAAAAAGACGTTTCATCGCTCCCTGGAGCTCCCGTCGTTGGCGGGAGCTCCTTTTTTGTGACCAGGTTCAACGGCCTCAAGTTCGGAGGGTTCCGGTCGCAGCGGAAACGACACGGTTATCCTGGTGCCCGTTGGAGCGCGTCGCTCGGTATGCAGACTTGCGGAAATCTGGCCGCTCAAAACCGTGACCAGCTGCCAACCCAGCGATCCGGCTGTTGCGGGATCAAAGCCATCGGGCATGCCTTCTCCGGTGTCTTCCACAACAAGATCAGCGCCCTCTTTGTGTCGGCAAAGCCGCAGATACACGTCTATCGCGCCACCCTGCGGAGCGTGTTTTATCGCATTCGCGATAAGCTCATTGGCGATAAGAGCCAAAGGCACGGCCGCATCGATATCAACGCTGAGAGTACCGAGGTCGAAGTGAATGTAGACGTCGGAGCCTTTCTTGTAGGCAGCGACCAAGGCGGACGCAAGGCGCCGCAAATAGGATCCAAAGTCCACGGCACTAAAGTTTTTTTCCTCGTAGAGCATGCTGTGGATCTCCGCCATTGCCGACACCCGCTCCTTGCTTTTCGCAAGACCGGCAATTGCATCATCCATTGTCGAGACGTGATCCATTTGGAGACTCAACAACCCGGAGACAACGGCCAAGTTGTTTTTTACACGGTGGTGCACCTCCCGGAGTAACGTGTCTTTTTGCTCCAGCGACGATTTCATCTGCTCGAGCGCCTCGTTTCGTTTGGATATGTCATGAGCGAACGAGAAGTTGTACTCGACACCGTCGTACTCGAGATAGGTAACGGTTACCTCGACCGGAAAAATCGAGCCGTCCTTTTGCTGTCGGACGGTTTCGAAGCTTACCATACCGCTCCGCCGCAGACTCTCACGATTCGCTCGCCAATTCTCGACGGTAAAGGTGGGATCGAGATCGAAAACCGTCATGCTCTTGAGCTCGTCGAGTGAGTATCCGAGACTCGTGCAGGCCCGTGCATTTGCGTCGATGATCCGTGCATCGGTTTCTCGTATTTGAATGACATCGAGGCTCGCGGACCGGATGCAGTGGCGGCTCAGATAAAGGTCACGCTCGGCCGCCCGGCGGTCGGTAACATCCTGCACGATCAAAAGAAGACGACGCTCTCCATTCGCGATACCGGGCCCCTCTACCACCTCAACGGCTCGGATCGTGCCGTCGGCCAGGCGATGACACAGTGAGTCGCCGGACATACCGGGCGCCTCCAGATCGGCAAGGATAAACGCCCGGAGCCTCGCCAGTGAGTAACCGTAGAACTCCGCGGCGGCGGCGTTTGCATCTATAATAGTTTGAGATTCCGGATCGAGAAGCAGCATGGGTACCGATGCCGACTGAAAAAGCTCCCGATACCGACGCTCGCTTTGGGCGAGCCGAGCAGCGGAAGCTTGTCGGCGCTCACCGTTCAACAGAAGACGTGCGACAAGTGCCTCGGTCACGGTGAATGCACAAAAGGCGACAAGCCCGGTCTCACGGACAAGAGCAATGCCCACGCCATCCGGTATGGTTAGTTGCAACGTGATCATGACCAGGTGGACCGAGGCGCCCATGAGAAAGAGCGCCGGCCAGCTTTCCCACCGTGGATTGCGCCGGCGAATCAGATAGAAAAGAGAGCCGATCAGCGCGGCGGCGATCGTCGCGGAAACACCCGCAATCGCACCAACCCCACCGACGGAGATTCTATAGACCACAGGAGCGACCGCAGCCACAAACCCGGCAACGGGACCGGCTACAAAGCCGGCGACGCTTACGACAATCGTTCGGCCGTCGTGAATCACCCCAGGCGCAAATCGAATCGGGACGAGCATGCCAAGAACGGCAAAAAGCCCGAACAAAAGACCGGCAGCCACTGCCGACGTCGACTTGAGACGCGCAAAGTGCTGCGCAAGTCGCTCGTAGATCACAGCGATGGCCACGATAGGCAACGCATTCTGTACCAGCTGAACAACCAA